>CABKMN010000048.1 GCA_902373525.1 uncultured Bilophila sp.
GGGGAAGGGGGACCTTTCTCCAGAAAGGTCCCCCTTCCCCCCTCCAATTTTTTCTATGAAATCCTGCTGCCGGGGGCGACGTCGCCGCCGGGAGCGAGCAGCGTGAGCTTGCCGGAGGGGTCTTCGGCGGTGAGGATCATGCCGGCGGAAACCATCCCGCGAATCTTGCGCGGAGCGAGGTTGGCGACCACGCAAACCTGACGGCCCACAAGGTCCTCGGGCGCGAAGTGCTCGGCGATGCCGGACAGAATCTGACGCGGCTCGTCCTCACCCAGATCGATCTTGAAGCACAGCAGCTTGTCCGCCTTGGGCACGCGGCCCGCTTCAAGAATGGTGCCCACGCGCAGTTCGAGCTTCTGGAAGTCGGCGTACTCGGCGACGCCCGGAACGACGGCTTCGGCGGGCGCGGGAGCCGCGGCGGCCTTTTCCTTCGCGGGCTTCTTCTGCTTCGCCTTCTTGTCCTCCTTCATCTCTTCCGGAATCTCCAGACGCGGGAAGAGATTGGACGCGGACGCGATCACCGCTCCGGTCGCGAGACATTCCCAAGCGCCTTCTTCATCGTTGACGTTGCCCGAAGGCGCGACGCCGAACCGTTCGGACGCGGGCAGAGGCTGGCCGAGCTGCTCCAGCAGGGTCGCCGCCGTGCCGGGCATGACCGGCCACAGGCAGAGCGCCACCTTCCGCATGCATTCGAGCAGCAGACGGATGACCGTGCCGAGGCGGGCCGTGTCGCCCTGCTTGAAGAGCGTCCACGGAGCCTGCGAATCGACGTACTTGTTGAGGGCGCGTACGAGTTCCCAGAGCGAATCGAGACCCTGCGCGAAACGGATGTTCCCGAAAAGCTGCACATAGTTGCGGCGGGCGTTTTCCGCCAGTTCCACCAGCGCCTTGTCGTCGTCCGTCAGGTCGCCCATCGGCGGAACCTTGCTTTCAAAATACTTGGCGTTCATGGACAAAACGCGGCTGAACAGGTTCCCGAGGTCGTTGGCGAGATCGGCGTTGAAGCGGGTGATCAGCGCCTCTTCGGAGAAGCTGGCGTCCGAACCGAACTGCATGTCGCGCAGCAGGAAGTACCGGAAGGCGTCCAGTCCGTAGCGCTCCGCCATCTTGATCGGCTCCACCACGTTGCCGAGAGACTTGGACATCTTGGTGTCCTTGATCAGCCAGTAGCCGTGTACGTTGAGGTGTTTGTACAGCGGCACTCCGGCGGATTTCAGCATGGTGGGCCAGAACACGCCGTGCGGCTTGAGGATGTCCTTGGCCACGAGGTGTTCGCCGGGCCAGAAGGCGGCGTACTTGTCGCCGTCGGGCCAGCCGAGCGCGGAGATGTAGTTGAGCAGCGCGTCAAACCACACGTAACAGACGTAGTCGCGGTCGAAAGGCAGTTCGATACCCCATTCGAGACGGGACTTCGGACGGGAGATGCACAGGTCCTCCAGCGCGCCGCTCTCGATCATGGACAGGACTTCGTTGCGGTAGCGTTCGGGCCGGATGAAGTCGGGATTGTTGCGGATGTGCTCCGCCAGCCACGGCAGATACTTGGACATGCGGAAGAAGTAGTTCTTCTCCTGAATGAAGTCCGGCTTGGTCAGATGCTGCGGGCAGAGGCCGTTTTCCAGCTCCTTTTCCGTGTAGAAACGCTCGCAGCCCGTGCAGTAGTGCCCGCTGTGCTCTCCGAAATAGATGTCGCCGTTGTCGTAGACCTTCTGGAGGAACGCCTGTACGCGGGCCTTGTGATCGGCGTCCGTGGTACGGATGAACTGGTCGTTCCTGACCCCGAGCTTGGGCCACAGAGCCTGAAACTGGCCGCTGATGCCGTCCACGAATTCCTGCGGGGTCTGCCCGGCGGCTTCGGCGGCCTTGACGATCTTGTCGCCGTGCTCGTCCGTGCCGGTCAGGAACCATGTGTCTTCGCCGAGCAGGCTGTGGAACCGGCGCAGGCTGTCCGCCACGATGGTCGTATAGGCGTGCCCGAGGTGCGGGCGGGCGTTCACGTAATAAATCGGTGTCGTAATGTAAAAACTGGAGGACACTGGAAAGCTCCTTTCGTTGTGTTCCGTGGGCAAGGGCGGCGGAACATCCCGTCCGCGGCCGTCACTGGCTCCCCCTCATTCCCGTGGCCGGGAAAACCGCCAAGTCTCTTTTTGCAAAAGCCTTGGGAGGGGAAAGGGAGGGTTGTGGGGAGGGGAAGCCCTTCTTCAAAAAGGCTTCCCCTCCCCAATCTCCAAATCCTTACCTTATCTTTTCCGCTTGCGTTTGCGCTTGGGGCGGAGGCCCTCTTCGAGCGTCTCCATGTCGCCGTCGTTGAGTCCGCCCGCGCCGTCCTCGGGAAGCTCCTCCTCGTCGGCGAACGCCTCGTCGATGGTGTCCGGATCGGCCATGACCACCATCAGCTCGTCGTGCGGACGCGGCTGGGCGGGCTTGTTTTCCGGCTTGGCGTCGGGCTTTCCTTCGGGACGCGGCGGCGCGTCGGGCCGACGGGGATCAAGCGCCTGCCACTCGTCGAGCGTCAGCTCAAGCTCTTCATTGGTATCCGTCAACAGCGCCACGCTGTTGCGGAACATATTGGCGCGCAACACCTTCATGGGTCCCTTGTTGGTCTGATACCGCTTGCCGAGGCGCGGACAACTGCTGTGGAAAATGTCGTAATTCTCCTGCTCGTAGCTGAGGCAGCACAGCAGACGCCCGCAGATGCCCGAAATCTTGGACGGATTCAGGAACAGATTCTGCTCCTTCGCCATCTTGATGGTGACGGGGACGAACTTGCGGAGGAACCGGCGGCAGCAGCAGACCATGCCGCAACTGCCCACCGCGCCGAGCATCTGCGTTTCGTGGCGGACGCCGATCTGGCGCAGCTCAATGCGGGTGTGGTACTCGCGCACGAGGTCCTTGACCAGCTCGCGGAAGTCGATGCGGGTCGGCGCAGTGAAGTAAAACACCAGCTTGCTGCGATCGAAGAGAACTTCCACATCGACGAGCTTCATGTCGAGCTGGCGTTCCCGGATGCGCGACTCGCAAAACTTGTGCGCGGCGTAGGTCAACGTGTCGTTCTCCTCCGCCGTGGTCAGGTCCTCGTCCGTCACCTTGCGCAGGATATCCCTGACGCCGTCGGGAGGAAGGTCTTCGGGCAGGCGGTCCACAATGGACATCACCGTGGCGATGCCGAGGCCCTGCCCCGTTTCCGCGAGCACGCGATCCCCCCGGTCAACGAAGGGGTCCTCGCAGTAAAAAAAGTATATTTGTCCGTAATGACTGAATTTGATACCGATTATGCGCTTCATGTATGGATGGTGTCCGTCACGGGGCGAACCGCGTAAAGGTTGGAATAGATCCCTTTCTTTTCCGTCATTCCCGTGGCCGTGTCAATCATTCCCCGGCGCTGGATTTTGCCGCCGCGCTGCGGTATGCAGCAGGTTCCACATTCGATTCCCAACCACGGAGGCTCCCATGCTCAATCGCGAACAGGCTCTGGAACTGCTGCTGGCGCTCGGCCCGGAAAAACACCTTGTCCAGCATGCGCTGGCGTCGGAAGCCGTCATGCGCGCCCTCGCCCGGCATCTGGGGCAGGACGAGGAAGTCTGGGGGCTGACCGGCCTGCTGCACGATCTCGACTATCCCCTCACCCACGACGAGCCCGCGAAACACGGCCTCGTCGGCCCCGAACGCATCGGCGACGGCCTGCCCGAGGAAGCCCTGCACGCCATCCGCGCCCACAACGGCGAAATGACCGGCGTGGAGCCCTCCTCCGCCTTCGACTACGCGCTGCGCTGCGGGGAAACCGTGACCGGACTCGTGGTCACGGCGGCGCTCGTGCGCCCCACGGGCATGGAGGGCATGCAGGCCTCCAGCCTCAAGAAAAAGATGAAGGACAAGGCGTTCGCCGCCAGCGTCAACCGCGACTGCATCCGCCAGTGCTCCGAGCTCGGGATGGAACTCGGGGACTTCCTCACCCTCGCCATCGGCGCGATGGCCGAAATCGACGAGGAACTCGGGCTGAAAAAAGCTTAATTTACACATCAATACCAAGTATGAGCACAGGTATATCTATATTTGATGTTCCGCGTTTTGTTAAATCCCACGCAAACTGTTCAAAATAAGATACACCTGTGCTCATTTCATCTGCTAAGTGTTTTACAGGAACGATTTCAATACCTGTATCAATTTTCCCTAGATTAGAAAAAATCGTCATTTTTGCACAAACATTGTAAACCATAAATGCGTACTTACCGAACTGAACTTCAACTCCAAGCTTTACCCCTTTTTTTAAAAAATCCATATCTCTAAATGGTTTTGCTTTTTTAGATGAAGAAGGAATATATCCATCTAAGTAGTTTCCATAAATATATTCGCATTCAACAGAATAATTTGACCAACAATATTTTTTAAATTCTTCTTTAAATTTTTTGTTCAACTCTTTAGGGGAAAACAATATTCTTCCATCCATTGTCACTTCATGACTTTCCTTATTTTTGCAAGACAAGGCATCAACAGCATTAACAACATTTACAATTTCAGAAAACTCTTTACTATATTTAGTTTCTACCGCACTTTTGCCACCATTAAAATCAAATTCAGCAACTATTTTCATATTAAATATCCTTGCTTTCCCTTCCATTCTTTAGGAACTTGAGCAACTTTTTCTCTACCTGTAGGTTTGTGTATTTCTTTACCGATTGGCCTTAATTTTAGATCGCCCATAACAAATTTTTTTACTCTTTCTTGAGCAATTTCAACATATTGTTTTTCCAATTCAACAATCATACCTTTTCTATTGTGCTTGATTGCTGCAATTAAACTGCTTCCCACACCCCCAAAAGGATCAAAAACCCAATCATTTTCATCTGTATAAGCAAGAACGCATCTTTCAACTAATTCCACTGGGAATTGACATGGATGAATCGTTTTTTCTGGATGATTACTTTTTACATTTGGTATATTAACGATACCATCTTCTAATTCATTGTTAATAATAGTCCAATAATCTGATGGATTTTTACCTAATGGATTTCCACTGGGAAGCCCTTTTTTAGGACCTTTATAATGTAGTTTTCCAGGATATTTTGAAGGAACACGAACAGGATCAAGATTAAATGTATATTCGTCATTTTTTGTAAACCATAAAAGCGTTTCATATCTTCCCGAAAAACGCTTCTGACAATGCAATCCATGCTCAAAATGCCAAATAATTCTATTTCTTAATTTAAAACCAAGTTTTTTAAAAATAGGATAAAAGTACATATCAAGAGGAAAAACTTCTCCTTTATCAATATAATTACCAACTTGCCACACAATACTCCCGTCAGCGCAAAGCGTACGGACAAGTTTTTCCAAAATCTCTTCTTGCCACTTTAAATAATCAGAAAGAGAAACCTTTTTTTCATAAGGTTTTCCAATATTATAAGGTGGAGAAGTAATAATTAGCTTAAAATAATTATCAGGAAGCGTATCAACAATATCAAGAATATTATTATTACTGATAACTATTCTGGCCTTTTCATTTATATTTTTAAATATGCGTCTTTCATCGAACATATAAACATATTCCTGATAATTTATTTATACCTTTATATGTTGGAAACCAGACGAGAAAGGGGAGGCGTTCCTAACAGCCTCCCCTCTCTCGTAAGTTGTCTGTCAGTTTTAGCAGTTCCTGTTGCAGTGGAACTCGTCGTCCATCCAGTACTCGAGCGGCATGGCCTTCTTGAGGTTTTCGATGAGGGCCTTTTCCTGTTCGGCGTCCATCGGATGGAGACGGATGTAGACGTGGCTGGAACCTTCCTGCGATCTGCCGCGGGAGGTGAGCACGGAAAGGACGTTCCCGCCGTTGTGGCTGATGGCGTCAAAGATGGGCGTCAGCACGCCGGGCTTGTCGGGCAGCAGGAAGGCGAGCTGGAGGCCGCCCTTGCCCGCGCCGCAGAAGTCCACCAGCACGCGGAAAATGTCGTGGTCGGTGATGATGCCCACGAGTTCCCCGGAACCGTCCACTACCGGCAGGCCGCCGATGCCCTTGTTTTCCATGAGCAGCGCGGCGGCGTCCACGGCGTCGGTGTCGTACACCGTGACCAGATCGGTGGTCATGATGTCTTTGATCTTCACTTCGGAAAGGAGATAGTACAGTTCGTGCATGTCGAGCGTCGTCGCCTTGGAAGGAGAGGCGGCCCGAATGTCCCGATCGGACACAATGCCGACCACACGCTTCCCGTCGAGCACGGGCAGACGCCGGATGTTATGATCCTTCATCAACTTCGACGCCTTCAGCATGGATGTGTCAGGGGTCACTGTGATGACGTCCTTGGTCATCCACTCACGAATCAGCATGGGAACCTCCTTAAGAGAGACAAACCGGGAGTTACGAGGGTTAGGGAACGCTTTTTGAACACTCCGAATCTACACGATTTCGCGGCGTCGCACAATGCCGGAAGGCGGAGGGACGCATCCGCTGGCGTCCCCGGAAAAAGCGTGCTATCCGAACACCATGATACCTTCCGACCTGATGCCGTTCTGGATGACGCTGGGCCGCCCGCTCACGCGGCTCCTGTTGGCCATGTGTCTCGGCCTGCTCATCGCCAACGTGGTGGAGGCCCTGCGCTGGACGCGCCCCCTCGCCCGCCTTTCCGCGCCGTTGGTGCGGCTGGCCCGGCTGCGCGAAGTCGCCGGGGCGTCCTTCTCCATGGCCTTCTTTTCCCCCGCCGCGGCCAACGCCCTGCTTTCCGAAAGCCACGCCAAGGGCGAGCTGAGCCTGCGCGAGCTGGTGCTCGCCAATCTGTTCAACAGCCTGCCCGCCTACATGGTGCACCTGCCCACCATGCTGTTCATGCTCTGGCCCGTGCTCGGGGCTCCGGCGCTGATCTACACGGGGCTGACCCTTGCCGCCGCCGCGTTGCGGACCCTGTTCACGGTGGGGCTGGGACACTGCCTGCTGCCGCCCCTTGAGGGCGCGCAATGCGCCGAATGCCGCCTCCCGCAGGAAAAGGTGACGCTGAAAAGCGCGGCGGCCAAGGCGTGGAAACGGTTCCGCCGCCGTCTGCCCAAGCTCGTCCTGTTCACCATTCCCGTCTATGTGGTCATGTACGTGATGCAGCACTACGGCCTGTTCCGCGCCGCCGAGGCGTGGCTGTCCGATCATACGCCGTGGCTCGGGTTCGTCCGGCCCGAGGCGCTCGGCATCGTGCTTCTGAGCCTCGCCGCCGAAATCGGGGCCTCCCTGTCCGCCGCCGGTTCGGCGCTGCACATGGGCGGGCTGACGTCCTCCGAGGTCATCGTGGCCCTGCTCGTCGGCAACATCCTGTCCACGCCCATGCGGACCATCCGCCACCAGTTTCCGGCCTACGCGGGGTACTACAGCCCCGGTCTGGCCCTGAAGCTCATCGTCTGCAACCAGCTCCTGCGCACCCTCACCATGATCGGGGTGACGTGGGCGTACTGGCGGCATGTTTCGGGGTAGAACGCGCGCGTGAAAAACCGTCAGGAGACAAGGCGGAGCTTTTGGGAAAAAAGGGAAAGCAAGAAACAAAGAAAAATCAGTTGATTATCTTTTTAAGATTTTTTTGTAAAAAAACGCTTGCCAAGACGTGCAAACTCGCTTATTAAATGTCCTCGCTGCTTCGGTAGCGACTCATGGCAAGGTAGCTCAGTTGGTCAGAGCATACGGTTCATACCCGTAGTGTCGAGAGTTCAAATCTCCCCCTTGCTACCAGAATGCAATCCCGGAAGGGATGAAATAGCCCGGAAACCTGCACAGGTTTCCGGGTTTTTCTTTTGGCTCTGTCATAGTATGTGGTTGTTTCATCTCCACAGCACGGTGAAACGACGACCTTTTTCTCCAGTTCTCCCCTTGGCGGAATCCATGCTTGGGGCATTTTATTGGTTATTCCTTTGGCATTTCAAGGAATAAAGCATCAACCATTTTCTATGACACAGCCTTTCTTTTTCGCCTTCGGGAAGGCGGTCGATGCGGCGGAGGCCGAGACGCCGTCGCCGCAGGCGTCCCGACAATGCCGATCCGCGAGGGCGCACGTTCCACGCTGCAAAAAGGCCGTTGAGCGCAGCGCATGCTGCTCAACCGCAAACGGGAACTCGGCCTTTGCCGTACCCGGCGAAGCACGCCCCTCCCCGCGCATCCGTCCCCGATGAGTGCGGACAGCCGAACGTTCGTCCTCGCCTCCCGCCACGTCGCCTTCTCCATCGTCATCGACCGCCATCACGTTGCCGTTCGTACTCCGCCACGCCGTCCCGAGGCACTCGGCAGGCGCACAAGGCGAAACGCCGCCCGCCGAGACGGCTGACGACCCGTCGTACAGCCCCGCAGGCGTCGCCGGACGGTCGCGGAAACGCTCCCGGTCGCCTCGCCTTACCGCGCCATCAGCGCGAACACGCCCCATCCGAGGGAGTTGCGCGTATATGTCGCATAGCGTGTCGGCTCCAGAGTCAGCCTGGCGCGGACCTCTTCCGCAAAGTCGTCACCGGGATTCGCTTCAAGCCAGCGCCGCATGGTAAGCCACTTGGCCGCCTCATATCTGTCCCAGCCCTCCCGATCGGCCAGAACCATTTCCACAACGTCGTAGCCGAGGTCGCCGAACGACGCGAGAAGTTCCGGGAGCGTGAGAAAATCGGAGACGGCGTTGGCGCAGCATCCTCTGGCAACGTCTTCCGTCGGCGGCACCCGCAGCCAGTAGGGCTCGCCGATGAGGATCATCCCTCCGTCGCAAAGGCTCTTCGCCAGCAAATCAATGGTGCCGGCGACGCCCCCACCGATCCATGTGGCGCCGACGCAGGCCGCCACGTCGATCTTGTCCTCGGAGACGTAGCCCGTCGCATCGCCGTGGATGAACGTGACCCGTTCGGTGACTCCGAGTTCCCGGGCCCGGCGTTTCGCCTGCTCGGAAAACAAACGGCTCATGTCAACGCCGACGCCCGTAATGCCGTAATCCCGCGCCCATGTGCACAACATTTCTCCGGAACCGCTGCCGAGATCGAGTATGCGTGTCCCCGGTTTCAGACGCAGCACGGCGCCGAGTGTGGCGAGCTTTTCCGCCGTAAACGGATTATGGATGCGGTGGGCGCTTTCGGTAATGGTAAAAAGACGTGGAATGTCCAATGGAGAAACTCCTGTTGCTCGGTTGAAGAAGCGTTGCGGCCTGCCCGTGGCGGATGCGTGGTTCCGACGTCACGCCCCAGTCCCGCCGTTTCGGATTGTTGCTCCGGCATGCCGCACTGAACCTGAACCATCTCCATTTCCCTTACAATGAAGACGTATGAGGACAGTATATCGTACGGGCCCCCAAGGCACCCTCCTTTTCGTTTCAGAAAGGAAAAAGCGCCCCGAGCGGACTCAGGGCGCTTTCTGCTAGCCGTTTTTCCCGGCGCTGAGGATTTTGTATATGGCCTTTTCCGACAGGCAATAGCGTTCCGCCAGGTCGCTGACGGAACACCCGGCCAGACGACCGGCCACAATGTCCCTGTTTCTTGCCCGGAGCGTGTGTTTCGTCTCCGTAGTCGTACCCCACGGGAGCTTGTTCCCCGTCTTGCGCGGAATATACAGATACTCGCCGTCTATATACTGCTGAACCGCATGCAACAGATCATGCGGCAATACATCGTTTGCCTTTTTATAGCCCATGACGCTCCTCCTAATGGCGTATCAGGATCGAGCGGGAGCTATTGCCTAAAAGCGTTTCATGTTACGCAATAGCTTCCGCTACGCGCAACGGACACTATCCTGTGCGTTGAACATCCGGTTTCCTCTCTGTGGATTCGTTTCTGGTTGAAGAAAGGAGTGGTGAGACTCCGCCAACGTTGCAGGACGTCGGTGCGGCGCATGCCGTTTCCTTGCGGGAACGGCCCCACCTTGCCCTTATGGAAGGTTTCGGTCGGCTGCGGACGGCCTGTGCGGCGACGGCGGGACTCCGGCGGGCGGATCGCACCATGCGGGGAGGCCCGAGAACAGGCCGATCATGCGGTAGCGCTCCTCATCCGGGAACACGCCCGCGCCGCACCGCTCAAAGACGATCCGGGCCCACACCCCGCCCGCCTCCACGAACGAACGCGGATCGGCCTCGTAGCGTTTCCGACCCCGCACCTGAACATCATAGGCCGCCAGATGATCGTATGTCGGGGCCGCCGCCATGACCGTCTGCCAGAACAGCGCGTACCCGTCCTCGCGCTCCCGGGCCGCACCCGCTTCGCCTTGCCCGTAGTGCTCCGTGTAGGCGGCGCTCAGACATTGCCGAAACGCGG
Source organism: uncultured Bilophila sp. (assembly GCA_902373525.1). Classification (GTDB taxonomy): domain Bacteria; phylum Desulfobacterota; class Desulfovibrionia; order Desulfovibrionales; family Desulfovibrionaceae; genus Bilophila. Next base: position 10,237 of record CABKMN010000048.1, read on the forward strand.
CGCTCAGCTCCGGCGGCGTGTCCTCCGGCAGCAGACGCTGCCCCAGCGTCCCGAAGTTTCCGGCGTTGGTCTGCGTATTTTCCGTAATGGGAACATGGACGTGCATCAGGCAGCATCCTGCCAGCAGTCCCGCCCCCAGCAAAGTCAGAATCGTCCGCATGGCGTCCTCCTCGGGAATGTCTGGCGGTCGGGCCGCATTCCCTACCCGCGGTTTCGCCGCGAGGCGTTTCCCCAACGGGCGAGGGCAAGGGCCAGCTCGCGCACGTCGATGGGCTTGGTCAGGTGTACGTTCATCCCCGCGGCAAGGCTGCGCTCTTCGTCCCCGCGCATGGCGTGGGCGGTCATGGCGAGGATGGGCACGCTCCGGCCCTCCGGCAGGCCGCATTCCCGGATGCGCCGCGTGGCGTCGTAGCCGTTCATCACCGGCATCTGCACGTCCATCAGGATCGCGTCGAAGTCCCGCTCCTTGAGGAACAGCTCCACGGCCTCCTGACCGTTGCTCGCCACGCGGGTTTCCACATGAAAGCGCGACAACATGTTGATGACGACGTACTGGTTGATCTCGTTGTCCTCGACGACGAGCACCCGCAGGCCCTCAAGTTCCGCGAGCGGGAGGCGTTCGTCGGCCACGTCGTTCCCGGAGTACAGCGCCCCGAGCTCGCTGCGCGGGGCCTCCTCCGACAACGGGAATTCCAGCTCCACCCGGAACGTGCTGCCCCCGTGGAGACGGCTCCCCACGGACAGCGTACCGCCCATCAGATCGACGAGCCGCTTGCTGATGGCGAGCCCGAGGCCCGCGCCGCCGAAACGCCGGGTGCTGGTGTCGTCCACCTGCACGAACGGCTTGAAGATGCGCTCCAGGTCCTCCTTGGGGATGCCGATGCCGCAGTCGCGCACGACGAACGCCAGCCGGGTCCGTTCCGCCGTGCTCTCGACGGCCCGCACCTCGACTTCGACCGCCCCCTCGTCGGTGAACTTGACCGCGTTGTTGCACAAATTCAGCAGCACCTGCCGGACGCGCAGGGGATCGCCCATCAGCCGCAGGGGCACGTCCGGCCCGAGGTCCAGACTGAACTCCAGCCCCTTTTCCTCGGCGGTCTGCCGGACCACGGCGGAAAGCACGCCGAGTTCCTTTTTCAGATTGAACGGGACGGACTGGAGGTCCAGCCTGTTGGCCTCGACCTTGGTCAGGTCCAGAATGTCGTTGAGGATGCCGAGCAGGGCCGTACTCGAATCGCTGATCCGGGAAATGTACTCGTACTGCTGCGGCGTGAGCTCCGTCTTGAGCGCCAGATAGGCCAGCCCGATGATCGCGTTCATGGGCGTGCGGAGCTCGTGGCTCATGTTGGCGAGAAAGGCCGACTTGGCGCGGTTGGCGGCTTCGGCGGCCTCCTTCGCGGTACGGAGGACGGCTTCGTGCCGCTTGTGCTCGGAGATGTCGGCGGTGTAGCCCACCGCGCGCACCGCATCGCCGTCCCGCGAAAATTCACACTCGAAATCAAACCAGACCTGTCCCCGCTCGGGGTGAAGAAGCATCAGCTCGAAACGCTCGCAGCCGCCGGGACGCCATGCCGCACGCCGCAGGGCCTCCAGTACCCGCCTGCGGCATTCCGGGGCGATCCGTCGCCACAGCCGTCGGAAGCCGGAAAAGGAAACGTCGGCGTCGGTCATGCCGAACTGCCCGAAGAAAATGTCGTTGGCGGAAAAGGTGATCGTCTTTCCGCGCACGCACTCGAACACGCCGATCCGTCCGATGCGGCAGGCCGTCTCGAACCGCGCGAGGTTTTCGCGCACCTGCCCGCGCATGGTCTCCAGCTCGCTGACGTCCTGATGGTATCCCTTCAGGACGGGACGCCCGCTCCCTCCTTCCGCCCGCCTGCCGCCGCACCGCACGAAAATGGGCCCCCGCGCGGGATGGTGCCACATGTACTGGACTTCCTGCTGTTGCCCGGTGGAGAGCATCTTCTCCACGCACACGTCCACCGCTCGCCTGTACTCCGGGTCCACACGGGAAAACCAGTGCCGGAAACACGTCTCCGGCGAAGGATGCGTTTCCAGTCCGAGCAGTTCCAGCATGCTGCCGTTGGCCATCATCCGGTGCGCGCCTCCGCGACCGTCGAGGGATATGGCCCAAAGGCCCGTCTTGCCGTTCCGCAGGGCTTCGCTCATCCATTCGGGACTGTTGAATATCTCGGCATCAATTCCCATAAGGTCTCCCCGGTCTTTCCGTCCGGCCTATCGATCCGCGCCTTCGGACGCGATCTCCCGCAGGGCGGCGGCGTCACGGATGGCGATGTCCTTTCCTTTCAGCTCCACCAGCCCCGCTTCGACGAACCGGGACAACTGGCGGGAAAGCGTTTCACGGGCCAGCCCGAGCAGATTCGCCAGCACTTCGCGGGATACCCCGAGCCGGATGACGTCCGCGCCTCCGATCTGCCGCCGGTGCAGCAGATAGGTGGCGAGCCGTCCCGCCGCCCCGCCCTGCCCCTGCACCGCGAGCTTGTGGGCGAACATCCGCAGGCGCAGCGACAACGCCGCCAGCATCCGCAGGGCCAGTTCCGGGTTCTCCGTCACCAGCGCGAACAGCGCCTCGGCGGAGACGTACAGGGTTTCCACATCATCCACGGCGACGGCGGACGCGGGGAAGGTGCCCCGCTGAAACATGGCGGCCTCCCCGATGGTGTTTCCCTTGCGGACGAGATGCAGCACCGTTTCCCGCCCGTCGGGGGCGAACCGGACCACCTTCACGACGCCGCGCAGCACGACGTGCATGCCGTCGGCGCGCTCGCCCTCCCGGAACAGCGCCGTGCCCCGTGCGAAAGTCCGCATCCGGCATCCGTCGGCAAGCCGCTCCCGCTCGGCGGAGGAAAGCGGTTCGAACAACGGCAACGTCCCGAGCACTTCCAGTTTTTCCATCAAGATGCCCCCGTTCGCTCACCTGTTTCGGCACAAGTACACCGGACACCTCCGAAGACGCAAGCGGCATCATGCGGAATACCGCATAACGAGCCTCTTACGGATGCGAAACGTCCCGTTTTTCGGAACCTCCGCCGCGCTCTTTCAACGGCGGCCCCGAACGGCAGGGCCCCGCCCATACTTCCGGTCGAGCAGACCCCGCATGCTCCCGAAGGCGGCGGCGCGGCACGCCCTTCCCGGCGACGGACCTTGCCGGGATGCCCGCGGTGGCGGATTTTCCGACTCCGCCGCATCAGTCGTTTTTTCCGGCATCCGGAATGAAAACGCCGGAGCGGGCGTTCCCGTTCCGGCGTACATGCCATATGTTTTCAACGTGTTCCCACACAATCCCCATTCTCCGAACGGGGATTCGATACAACCGAACGTCTTGGGAGGGAAAGGAACCTTTTTTCAGAAAGGTTCCTTTCCCTCCACCACATGTTTACCCCAAAAGGGCCTTCAAATCTTCGTCAGGGCTGGAAATGGGCTTGATGCCCCACTTCTCCACGAGCAGGTTGAGGATGTCGGGCGAAACGAACGCCGGAAGGCTCGGTCCAAGCCGGATGTTCTTCACGCCGAGGGCAAGCAGGGTCAGCAGGATCGCCACGGCCTTCTGCTCGTACCACGACAGCACCAGCGACAACGGAAGATCGTTCACGCCGCACTGGAGCGCGTCGGCCAGCGCCAGCGCCACCTTGACCGCCGAATAGGCGTCGTTGCACTGCCCCACGTCCATAAGGCGCGGGAACGGGCCGATCTTGCCGAGGTCCTTGTCGAAGAACCGGAACTTGCCGCAGGCCAGCGTCAGAATGAGGGTGTCCGCAGGGGTCTTCTCCACGAATTCCGTATAGTAGTTGCGGCCCGGCTTCGCGCCGTCGCAGCCGCCCACGAGGAAGATATGCCGCACGGCACCGGACTTCACCGCGTCGAGCACGGCGGGGGCGGCGTCCAGCAGGGTCTTGCGTCCGAAGCCGACCGTCACGTCCTTGCCCGGCGCGTCTTCCGCGAAGCCGGGAAGTTCCAGCGCCTTGAGCACGACCGGCGCGAAGTTCCGATCCTTGATGTGGACGAGGCCGGGCCAGCCCACGATGCCGGACGTGAACACCTTGTCCCCGTAGTTCTTGGGATTCTGGATGCAGTTGGTCGTGAACAGCACCGCGCCGGGGAAGTCCGGCAGTTCCTTCTGCTGGTTCTGCCACGCCGTACCGTAATGCCCGACCAGATGCGGGAACGCCTTCAGCACCGGATACCCGTGCGCGGGCAGCATTTCGCCGTGGGTATAGATGTTGATCCCGGTGCCCTGCGTCTGCTTGAGCAGTTCGTACAGGTCTTCGAGATCGTGGCCGGACACGAGGATCGCCTTGCCCTGACGGTGTCCGAGGGACACCTGCGTGGGCACCGGATCGCCGAACGCCTTGGTGTTCCCGGCGTCGAGCAGTTCCATCGCCCGGAGGTTCGCCTTGCCGCAGCGCAGCACGAGGTCCAGCCATTCCTCAAGGCTGCGCGCCTTGTCCGGGGTCCCGTCCTTGTCGGGCATCCCGGCGGCGAGCGCCTCGTACACGAAGGCGTTCAGCTCGGGGTCGCGCTGGCCGAGGACGGACGCGTGATCCGCGTAGGCGGCTACGCCCTTCAGGCCGAACAGCAGCATCTGCATGGCCGATTGAATGTTCGGGTCCGCATTGAAGTGATCGATACCGGCCCGTACCTTCAGCAGTTCCTGAAAATCCGCATCCAGCGCGGCGTCGCCGGTATCGGGCCGACAGCCCAGCCGTTCGGCGAGCGCCTTGCGGCGGCGGATGGCCTCCTTGGCGACCTCCTCGAGCGCGGCGTAATCGAAATTCACGTTGGTCAGCGTGGCGAACAGCGCCCGCACCGTAAAGTCGTCCGTATCCTGATCGATAATGCCCTTGGCGCGGGCCTTGAGCGCCGTGCGGGACAGCAGCCGCAGCGCATGGATCACATGGTCCTGAAGATCGGCTACCGGGGCCTGCTTGCCGCAAACCCCCATGATCGTACAGCCCGTGCCTTTCGCGGTCTGTTCACACTGATTGCAAAACATGGAAAGCCTCCCGGGTTGGGGGTAGAATGTCATCGTCTTTATACAGACCTTCCCACTTTATCCGAAAAAGACAGTGATGGGGATCACAATCATGGCCCGAGCCGCAAAAAATCATGTGCCGGACGCGCCGTCTCCTCGGCTTGACAAGGTTCTCGCGCGCCGGATAGAAAACGAAGTTCAGCCGGTTTCACGCCGGGCCATCCCATCCGCAGCGCGTCCGCGCCTGCCCCGGAGTTCGCCTCACCATGATATGCAAACGCTGCAAGTCCGCCACGGCCATCATTTCCCTGCCGAGCCACAACACCGGATTCTGTGAAGCCTGTTTCCGGGACTTCTTCACCGCGCAGGTCGCCCGGGGCATCGAAACCGGCAAGCTGTTCACCCATGAGGATCGCATCCTCGTCGCCCTGTCCGGGGGCAAGGATTCCCTGTCCCTCATGCTCGAACTGTCGCGGCAGGGTTACGACGTGACCGGCCTGCACATCGACCTCGGCATCCCCGGCACGTCCGAGATCGTGCGCGGCGTGATCGAACGTTTCTGCGGCAAGCACGGCTTCAGGCTGATCGTCAAGGAAATGGCCAGGGAGGGACTCGCCATCCCGCTGGTGAAACAGCGCCTCAAACGGCCCATCTGTTCGGCCTGCGGCAAGATCAAGCGTCACTACTTCAACAAGACCGCGCTCGAAGAGGGCTTCACCGCCCTTGCGACCGGGCACAACCTCGACGACGAGATCGCCCGTCTGTTCAGCAACACGCTCCGCTGGGACGTCGGCTATCTGTCGGATCAGGGCCCGCGCCTCGACGGCGAGGACGGTTTCGCGCGCAAGGTCAAGCCGTTCTGGCGACTGACCGAGTTCGAGACGGCGACCTACGCCTTCCTCAACGAAATCGAGCACCACCACACGCCCTGTCCCTACAGTTCCGGGGCGAGCTTCACCTACTACAAAGGGTTGTGGAACCAGCTCGAAGAGGAGATGCCGGGGCGCAAGCTCTCCTTCTATGTGGATTTTCTCAAACGCGGGCGTTCCGCCTTCACCGCGCTGGAAAAGGAGGAGGGCGACGCGCTTTCCCCCTGCTCCGTCTGCGGGTACCCCACGTCCTCCGGCGTCTGCGGCGTCTGCCGCATCCGGGAAGCCGTCAAGGAAAAAGAATAGGGAGTGAAGCTTGGGAGGGGGAAGGGAACCTTTTCTGGAGAAAGGTTCCCTTCCCCCTCCCAAGCCCTCCCCTTTCCTTCCCAAGACGTTCGACCTCATCGAATCCCTGTTCCCGGTTCTTGGGAAG
>CABKMN010000049.1 GCA_902373525.1 uncultured Bilophila sp.
CCCTTCCCCCGTACCCCCTTCCCTCCTCCTTCAAAGACGTTCGCCCTTATCGAATCCCTCTTGTCGATGTTCCGCGTGGGCGCGAGGCCGGGGGCGGAATGCTCTTTCTTCTGGAAGAGGGAAATGGAAGAGGGAAGAGGAAAGAGGCCTTTTTTCAGATGGCTTTTCCAAAAGATATAAAAAGACGAGGAACGAAGTTCCTCGCCTCTCTTCATTGAAAAACATATCCCCAAAAGGGAACCATCCGACATCGACGGGGCGGCCCGGAGCGCTCTCCGCGCCGAAAAAGCGGAGCGTTTCGGTGCGGAGAGCGCTCCGGGACGTTGCGCCGGGGTCTGGGGGGCGGCTCGCCCCCCAGCCGCCGGAGGCATGCCTTTCCCGCTATTGCTCCAGCCCGTACTTCCTGATCTTCCTGTATAACGTCGGACGGCTGACGCCGAGGGCGGCGGACACCCGACTGACGTTGCCGTCGAAGCGGACGAGGGCGGCGGCGATGGCCTGCCGCTCGATGACTTCGAGGGTGGCCTGCCCGGAGAGCCCGGACAGGGAAAGCCCCTCGTTCATGAGGTCCGCGATGCCGAAGTGCTCGGGACGCAGGGGTCCGCCCTCCGCCAGATGCACCGCGCGCTCCACCGCGTTTTCAAGCTGCCGGATGTTGCCCGGCCACGCGTAGTTCAGGATCGCCTCCGCCGTCTCGGGAAGCAGCGGCACCGGAGGCCGGTTCAGGCGCAGCTCGTGCCGGTGGATGAAGTGCGAGGCCAGCGGCAGGATGTCCTCCCGGCGGTCGCGCAGGGAGGGCACGAGGATGTTCAGCGTGCTGATCCGGTAGTAGAGGTCGGCCCGGAACTTGTGCTGCGCGATGCCCTGCTTCAGGTCCTTGTTCGTCGCGGAAATGATGCGGAGATCGACCGGGACCGTCCGCAGACCGCCCACCCGCTGGATTTCCCCGGTCTGGAGCACCCGCAGGAGCTTGACCTGCATGTCGAAGGGCATGTCCCCGATCTCGTCGAGGAACAGCGTGCCCGTGTCCGCCAGCTCGAACTTGCCCGGACGCCCGCCCTTCTGCGCGCCCGTAAACGCCCCTTCCTCATAGCCGAAAAGCTCGCTCTCCAGCAGTTCCTTGGGGATCGCCCCGCAGTTGATCGCCACGAAGGGACGGTTCCGGCGGTCGCCGTCGTTGTGGATCGCCTGCGCGAACAGCTCCTTGCCCGTGCCCGTCTCGCCGTAGAGCAGGACCGGGGCCGTGCTGCCCGCCGCGATGTGGGCGAGGTGCAGCGCCGAACGCAGGGTTTCGCTCGTCCCGAGGATGGAGTCGAAGGTGAAATGCGCGTGCGCCCCGGTCATCTCCACCGCCATACGCATCATTTCCTTCTTTTCCATCACCGTGAACAGCCCGCCGACCAGCTCGCCGCTGTTCATGCGGATGGGATCGAGCGAGGCGAAGTGCGTTCCCCCGCTGCGCCGGGCGAGGATTTCACGGGCGCGGAACCCCTTGCCGTCCTTGAGATAGTCCGTGATGTTGTAGCTTTCGCCCACGGTTTCCTCAAACGGCTTGCCCTCGCAGCCGGGCGGGAGCTTCAGGAGCTTGCGGGCCGTGCGGTTGGCCTCCACGATGCGGCCCTCCGGGTTCACGGTCACGATGCCGCGCGAATCCGACTCCACCAGCGCCCGCATATACTGGTTCTTGATCGCCAGCTCGCGGATGCGCTCCCGCTCGCGGAGCTGCGCCGTGACCGTTTCCGCCGCCTGCCGCACGAGGCCCAGCGTGTGGACGTGCATCATGTCCGAATTGCCGCTCAGGGAGATGGCCCCCAGCACCCCGTTCCCGTCCGGGGAGAAGACCGGCGCGCCCGCGTTGCTGATCTTGCGGACCTGCGCGGAATACATCCGGTCGCCGGGCAGGAAGACCGGGATGCGCTCCTCAAGGGACAGGCCGATGGCGCAGGTCCCGATGTCGCGCTCGGTCCAGCGGTAGCCGGGCACGCACCGCCGCCGCTTGAAGTGCTCCACAAGGTCGGGATCGCCCACGACGTAAAGGACATAGCCCTCCGCATCCGCAAGGGCCATGCAGAAGCCGGTATCCTTGAGCAGGCGGTACAGGGAATCGATCTGCTCCTTGGCCAGCGCGTAGAAGACGCGCTGGGACTCGATGCGCTCCCGCAACTGATCGTCGGTGAGCCGGGCGGATTCGGGCGCGCCGTCGAGGTGGGGGTCCACGCCGTAGCGGGCCGAGCGATCCAGCGAGCGCTGGATGATGATTTCGAGGTCGGGGAGGCTTCGCAAGCTGTTCAGCATGGCCTTCACCTGTAATGTTTCATTACACTGTATTCTTTCGTTACACTTTTTCGAGAAACCAGCCAAAACGCCCGGCCCGGCTTGTCCGGCGGGTTTCCTTTTTGTGCCACAACAGCGTCGTATTGTCACGTTTCATTACAGCCCCTAGCGGGTTGAAATGACGCGCTTTTCTCATAACCCATTCTACTCGTTCGATATGATCTGACGTCGTCTTTTTTGGCACAATACCTGCTCTAACAGGAACGGGCGAGGGGAAACGCCCACGGAATGCGGCCCGAGGCCGCGAGAGAAAAAACACATCGTTCGCATCAGGGGATTGTATCGAGAACCTTTTTTTCCGCGCATCACAGGGGAGACGCACATGGGCAGGCTGTTACGACGAAATGTCTGGATCGAAGCGGGCATAAGCCTCTTCCTCATGTTCTTTTTCATCTACTTCTACTGTCATATCGACGGCTGGGTCATCGAGAGCATGCCGTCCACCATCAGCCCCGCCTTCTTCCCCTCCATCGTCACCATCGTCCTCATCGCCATGAGCGTCCTGCTCGTCGGCTTCGCGCTCCGGGCGCTGCGCCACATGCTCGCGGGCACCGTGGACGACGAGCGCCTCGAACTTCAGGAAGGCGGCGAAGAGGCCGGGCGCTTCGTGGCCCTCGCCGGATACGTCGGCATCCTGTTCCTGTACCTCATCGGGCTCGAATACGTCGGGTTCGTCTATTCCACGCCGGTCGTCATGTTCCTCGTTTCGGTGATGCTCGGCCTGCGGCACTGGTTGATCGGCATCGTGTGCTACGTGCTGTTCACGCTCGCCCTCGACTATGTGGCCTTCCACTTCATGCAGATCATCCTGCCGACCGGCGTCTTGTTCGGTTAGGCCAACACGGGAGCAGGCAACATGTTCGCAGACATCTGTACGGGACTCATCTCCATCCTCACCCCGGAAACCATCGGCGCGGTCGCGCTCGGCATCTTCACGGGGCTGATGTTCGGGGCCATCCCCGGCATCTCGGGCATCATGGCCATTTCCATCCTCCTGCCGCTGACCTTCTACGTCAGCCCGCTGGTGGGCATCCCCATGCTGCTCGGCATCTACAAGGCCAGCATGTTCGGCGGCTCGATCACCGCCGTACTGCTCAACACCCCCGGCGCGCCGCCGGCGGTCTGCACCGCGATGGACGGCTTTCCCCTGACCAAACAGGGCAAGGCGGGCAAGGGCCTCAACGCGGCGCTGGTGGGTTCGGTGTTCGGGGACACGTTCAGCAACCTCCTGCTCATCTGCGTGGCGGCCCCGCTGTCCTACCTGACCCTCAAGGTCGGCCCGGTCGAACAGTGCAGCCTCATCCTGCTGGCGCTGACCGTGGTGGGCAGCATCTCCGGCTCCTCGATCCTCAAGGGCGTCATCTGCGCGGGCGTGGGCATCCTGCTGGCGACCGTGGGCGTCTCCGGCACCTCCGGGGCCATGCGCTTCACCTTTGAAAACGAAAACCTCATGGCGGGCATCGCGCTGATCCCTATGGTCATCGGCCTCCTGTGCCTGCCCGAAGTCATCCATCAGGCCTGTTCCGGCATCCGCAAGACCTTCGAGCAGCAGTTCGACCTGTCCGGCGAAAACGGCCGCCTGTCGTGGCGGGAAATCAAGGAACGCATTCCGGTCCTGCTCCGCTCCTCGATCATCGGCTCGATCATCGGCGCGATGCCGGGCCTCGGGGCGTCGCCCGCCGCCTACATGGCCTATTCCGAGGCGCAGCGCACCTCGAAGCATCCCGAACGCTTCGGCAAGGGCGCGATTGAAGGGGTCATGGCTCCCGAAGCGGCGAACAACGCCGTGACCGGCTCCGCGATGATCCCCCTGCTGACCCTCGGCATCCCCGGCGACGACGTGACCGCCGTGCTCATGGGCGCGTTCCTCATTCAGGGCATCACCCCCGGACCCAACATCTTCTTCGAGAACACCACGGTGGTCTACGGCATCTTCGGGTCGCTCATCCTCTGCGACATCCTGCTCTACGTCATCGCCAAGCTCGGCTTCAAGGCCTGGATCAGGATCACGCAGCTTCCGAAGCACATCATCTTCTCGACCGTGACCATCTTCGCCTTCGTCGGGACGTATTCCATCAACCAGAGCCTGTTCGACATCCTGTGCCTCATCCTGTTCGGCATCCTCGGCTACGGCATGCGCCGCTTCCAGTTCCCCGCCGGGCCGATGATCATCGGCTTCATCCTCGGGCCGCTGCTGGAATCCGCCTTCGACCAGACCATGACCCTTTCCGACGGCAGCTTCATGATCTTCCTCGAAAGCCCGGTCGCCGTCGTCCTCCTCCTGCTCACCGTCGCCGCCGTCGTCAGCATCATGCGCGCACGGCTCCGCCGCTCCAAGCTCGCCGAGCTGGCGCAGGAAGGATAGAAAAAACGGGGGAGGGGAGAGGAAACCCTTCTGGAGAAGGGTTGTCCCCTCCCCCGGACCCCCACCCCTCTCTTTCCCAAGACGTTCGTCCTTATCGAATCCCTCATCCGGGGCTTTCGGGAAGGCGGAAGGAAGGAAGGAGGCGGGGAGAAAAAGAAAGGAGATATCCTTTCGGGAAACGTGGAGGAGCGGCGCGCACCGAGTCGCGGCGCATCACATACGATTGGCAACCTTCAACACAGGGGAGACAGTTTATGTTCAAGACTCTTCGCACCGCACTGTTCGGCATGGGCGCGTTTTTGCTGGCCGGCGGGCTGCTGTCCGTTCCGGCGCAGGCCGCCGACTATCCGACCAAACCCATCCAGCTCGTGAGCCCCTACGGCGCGGGCGGCGACTCCGACCTCACGGCCCGCGTGTGGGCCGAATTCGCCAAAAAGAAGCTCGGCCAGCCCGTCGTGGTGGTCAACAAGACCGGCGGGGGCGGGCTGACCGGCAGCCTCTTCGCCGCCAAGGCCAAGCCCGACGGCTACACCCTGTTCCTCGCGCAGGCGGGCCCGAACATCATCATCCCGCTCACCGCCAAGGGCGCGAACTACGGCTTCGACAGCTTCGACTACATCGCCCGCGTCATGCTCGCCAACTGCGCCGTGGTCGTGAGCAAGGACTCCCCCTACAAGACCCTCAAGGAATTTGAGGAAGCCGCCAAGAAGGAACCCGGCAAGCTCGTCTTCGCCAGCCCCGCCGCCACCTCGTGGCTGACCTTCGCCATGCGCAACTGGTTCACCAGCACCGGCGTCAAGGTCAAGCAGGTCGAATACAAGAGCGGCGGCGAAGCGGCCACCGCCGTGCTCGGCGGGCACGCCGACATGACCTTCCTCTTCCCCCAGAACTACGCGCCCATGGCCTCCGCCGACAAGCTGAGAATCCTCGCCATCGGCACCAAGAGCGACGTGTACCCCGACGCCCCCACCTTCGCGGAGCAGGGCTATCAGGGCAACTACTACGGCTGGGCGGGCATCGCCGCTCCCAAGGGCACGCCCAAGGAAATCCTCGACCGCCTCGCCGCCATCTCCGAAGAGATCGTGAAGGACCCCGAGTACATCAAGGCCATCAAGAACATGAACGCCTCCCCCGACTTCACCACCGGCGACGTCTGGATGAAGCAGCTCAAGGATCAGTACGCCGAAATGAACAAGGTCCTTACCGACCTCGGCCTCACCAACAGGAAGTAGACCCCATTCCGGGGGAGGGACGGTCCCTCCCCCGGACGGAAGGGCGGTGGTCCCCCCTTGCCGCCCTTCCCCTCCCTCCTTTGCGCCCTGTCTCGGGCATCCCGTCCTCCCCCCCTCTGTTGGGGCGCCTCGGGGCAGGACGCAAAGGAAGGACCCCTTCCTCAACCGGCAACCCACGGGCATGTCCCCAAACCGCAGGAGCGCAGCTATGTCCATCAAACGTTACGGCACCCCCACCAAACCCGGCGCCCTTCCCTTCTCCAAAGCGGCCGGAGCCGACGGCTGGCTCTTCGTCAGCGGTCAGGTTCCCCGCGACGCCGACGGCGAAATCGTCACCGGCAACATCACCGTGCAGGCCCGCGTCGCCCTCGAAAACCTCAAAAAGGTCCTCGAATCCGCGGGCTACTCCCTCGAAGACGTCGTGCGCGTCAACGTCTTCCTCGACGACCCCCGCGACTTCGCCGGGTTCAACAAGGTCTACGCCCAGTTCTTCACCGCGGAACACGCCCCCGCCCGCGTCTGCGTGCAGGCCAGCATGATGAGCGACCTCCGCGTCGAAGTCGACTGCGTCGCGTACAAGAAAGACTAGGAAGATTGGGGAAGGGGGAGGAAGCCTTTCTTCAGAAAGGTTCCCTCCCCCTTTCCCAAACCCCACCCCCTCCCAAGACTTTCGTAACGGGGACGGGGGCATATCTGACAAACAGGGCGGGCACATCGGGCTTTCCTCACGGAAACGCCTGACGCCCACAGGACGGCGGACGACGGGGCGCAGCCGCGGCGTTCGACGCTCTGAGGGGGTCCGGGGGGAATCATTCCCCCCGGGCAGGGTCAAGGGGCGGCAGCTCCTTGCCGCCGGAGGCATTCTCTTATGAGTACGACAGAACAAGACATCATCATCGTGGGCGGCGGCGTAGCGGGCTCGGCGCTGGCATACGGGCTTTCGGGCAAGGGCCGGAAGGTGACGGTGCTGGACGCGCCGACGGACACGAACAAGGCGTCCCGGACGAACGTGGGGCTGATCTGGTGCCAGTCGAAATTTCTGCACCTGCCCGAGTACGCGAAATGGGGCTTCATCTCCTCGCGGCTGTACCCCGACCTGACCAGAGAACTGGAGGAAACCTCCGGGCACGCCATCCCGGTGAACTACACCGGCGGCATCATCCCCGTCCTGAGCGAGGCGGACTACCAAAAGCGCGGCGACTACATCGAAAAGCTGCGCGAGGCGCTCGGGGAATACAAGGGCTGCATGATCGACCGCGCCGAACTGGAGCGCAAGCTCCCGAAGATCGGCTGGGGCCCCGAGGTCTGCGGCGCGGCGTGGTGCGAAGAGGACGGCGTCATCGACCCGCTCTCCCTGCTGCGCGCCTTCCGCACCGCCCTGCCCCGCGTCGGCGTGACCTTCCGGCAGACGCTGGTCTTCGACGTGCGGCCCCACGCGGGCGGCTACCGCGTCACCACCCGAGACGGCGAATTCGACTGCGAACGCCTCGTGCTCGCCGCCGGGCTGTCCAACCGCCGCTTCGCCCAGTTCGCCCTGCCCGCCCTGCCCGTCTACCCGGACAAGGGACAGGTGCTGCTCGTGGAGCGCATGCCCTTCGTCATGCCCATCCCCGTGCTCGGCGTCACCCAGACCTTCGGCGGCACCACCATCATCGGCTTCCGGCACGAGAAGGCCGGGCACCACACGCGGGTCATCCCCGCCGACGTCGCCTCCGAGGGCAAGTGGGCCATCCGCGTCTGGCCCGAACTCGGCAAGAAACGCCTCATCCGCGCGTGGGCCGGCCTGCGCGTCATGCCCGAGGACAACATGGCGATCTACAGCCGCCTGCCCGGACACCCCAACGTCACCCTCGTCAACACCCACAGCGCCGTGACCATGGCCGCGGCCCATACGCGCCTGCTCCCCGACTTCATCCTCGGCGGCGACCTGCCCGAAACCGCGCAGGGAATGACGCTCAAACGCTTCGGCTACGCTTGCTAAGGAACACGCCATGCAGAACACCGCAACACCCACCGTCCGCATCACCTTCGACGGACAGCCTCTGGAAGTCCCCGCCGGGATCAGCGTCGCCGCCGCCGTGCTCGGGCACGCCCACGCGGGCCACACCTGCAAGCACCCCGTGGACGGCAGCGCCCGCGCCCCCTACTGCCTCATGGGCGTGTGCTTCGAATGCCTCATGGAAATCGACGGCGAACCCAACGTGCAGTCCTGCCTCGTCACCGTGCGGGAAGGCATGACCGTGAGACGGCAACTTTCCGGGGAGTCTGAATAATGGACAGAAACATGGACCTCATCGTCATCGGCGCCGGTCCCGCCGGCCTGTCCGCCGCCTGCGCCGCGCGCGCCTGCGGACTGGACGTCACCCTCATCGACGAGCAGGCGGCCCCCGGCGGCCAGCTCTTCCGCAACATCGAAACCCCGATGGCGCAGGCCATCCTCGACCCCAAGGACCGCGAAACCGGCCTCGCCCTCGTCAAACGCTTCCGCGAAAGCGGCGCGACCTACTATCCCAACGCCGTCGTGTGGGGGCTGGAGCCGCACAAGGTCTCCTGCACCATGAACGGCAGGGCCGAAGAGCTGACCGCCTCCTTCATCGTCGTCGCCCCCGGCGGCATGGAACGGCCCGTTCCCTTCCCCGGCTGGACGCTCCCCGGCGTCATGGGCGCGGGCGGCGCGGACATCCTGCTGCGCTCCGGCGGCACGCTGTCCGCCGACAAGGACGCGCCGGTCGTGCTCGCGGGCAACGGCCCCCTGCTGCTCCTGCTCGCCGGGCACCTCCTCGACGCGGGCGTCAACATCGCCGCGTGGCTCGACACAGGGTACTGGTCCCGCCGCATCCTGTCCGGCGCGCTCATGCCCGCGGGCGTGCTCGACGCCGCCTACGTCGCCAAGGGCATGAAGATGGCCCTGCGCGTGCTCAGGGGCAAGGTGCCGATCATCCGCAACGTGACCAACATCCGCGCCGCGGGGACGGACCATGTCGAAAAGGTCCTCTACGACGCGGGCGGGCGGACCCACGAGATCGCCGCCGGGACGCTCCTGCGCCACGAGGGCATCATCCCCCGCACCCACATCCTCAATTCGCTGGGCGCGAAGCACGTCTGGGACGCGGTACAGCGCTACTGGCATCCCGTGACCGATGAATTCGGGCGCACCAGCGTCGACGGCCTGTACGTCGCGGGCGACGGCACCTACGTCCACGGCGGCGACGCGAGCCTGCTCAAGGGCGAGATCGCCGGGATCGAGATCGCCCGCCGCCTCGGGGTGCTTTCCGACGCCGAGGCCGACCACCGCTGCACGCCCGCGCGCCGCAAGCTGCGCGCCGTCCGCATCGCGCGCGGCTTCCTGCGCTACGTGTTCGCGCCGAACCCCGCCATCTTCAACGTGCCGGACGAGACGCTGGTGTGCCGCTGCGAATGCGTCACCGCCGGGGACATCCGCAAGGCCGTGGCCGAGGGCTTCCGCGACGTGAACGAGGTCAAGCGCTTCACCCGCTGCGGCATGGGCCAGTGTCAGGGACGCATGTGCGGCCCCGCGCTCGCGGAACTCACCGCCGCCGCCCAGTCCAAAAGCCCCGCCGCCGTGGGCGCGCTGCAAGTCCGCCAGCCCTTCCGCCCGGTCAGCCTCGAAAACTACTGCAACCTCAACGCGCCCGACTAGGCGCGATCCGCCGGTCCCGTGCGGGACCGGCGGCCTCGAAAAAGAATACGCATCGGGGAGCTGCCGAAGCATCCGGTCTTCGTGGTGACGAGCTTCGCCTTCGTCGGGACGCACTCCATCAACCAGAGTCCGACATCCTGTGCCTCGTCCTGTTCGGCATCCTCGGCTACGGCATGCGCCGCTTCCAGTCCCCCGCCGGGCCGATGATCATCGGCTTCATCCTCGGGCCGCTGCTGGAATCCTCGTTCGACCAGACCATGCCCCTGTCCGACGGCAGCTTCATGATCTTCCTCCGGAAGCCCGGCGCGGTCGTCCTGCTGCTCACGGTCGCCGCCGTGGCCAGCATCATCCGGGCCCGGATGCGCCGGTCGAAGATTGCCGAACTCGCTCGGGAGGCGTAACCCGTACGAGGGAGGTTCGTCCTCCCCCCAAACCCCGACCCCGGAGGTCCCTCATGAAAGGCGGCAAGCTGTATTACGACATGCCCATCGGCATCCTGTGCCTCGAATCGCTGTTTCCGAAGCCGCGCGGGCACATGCGCAATCCGCTGACGTACCGGTTCCCGACGGTCACGCGGGTGGTGCGGGGCGTGGACATCCCGCGCCTGCTGTTCAACCCCACGCCGGACCTGCTGGAACCGTTCATCACGGCGGCGAAGGAGCTTGAGGCCGACGGCGTGCAGGCGATCACCGGAAGCTGCGGGTTCATGGCCCGGTTCCAGAGCCGGATCGCGGCGGAACTGAAGGTGCCGGTCTTCATGTCCAGCCTGCTCCAGCTGCCGCTGGTGCGGCTGATGCACGGGCAGCAGGCCAACATCGGCGTGCTGACCGCCAGCAGGCAGGCGTTGACGCCGGCGCACTTCTCGGAATGCGCGGTGCCGATGGAGTCGGTGTTCATCCGGGGCATGGAAGGCAATCCCGAATTCTGGGAAACCATCATCGAGGGCAGGCGCAACGATTTCGACATGCCGCGCCTCGAAGCCGAAATCGTCGGCACCGCGCGGGCCTTCGCCGAGGAAAAGGCGCTCGACGCCCTCGTGCTCGAATGCACCGACCTCTCGGCCTTCTCCGCACCCATCCAGCGGGCGATCAACCTGCCGGTGTACGACATCAACTCGCTCGTGGAATATGCGTACTACGCGGTTTGCCGGAAGGACTACGCCCGTGCGGACGCCCCTCATCCTTGAAAACGTCATCGACTCAGGCTTCGAGGAAGGACTACGCCCGTGCGGACGCCCCAAGGGGTTGACGAACAGAACCGCCTGACGCCCGCCTTCGGACGCCTGCCTCCGCCTGCGGAGGGACCCGGCTGCGGAACACCCGAAAACGGCTTCGAGATCGGGCGGGTCTCCGCCTGCGGACGGACCCGGACCCGCCACGACGGCTGAGAGCCGCTCGTCCCCGGCTGCCTCCGCCTGCGGGCGGCTCCGGCCCCCGCTCCGGCCCCCGTTCCGGACCGGAAGGCCTCCGGGTTCCGCGCGCCGCGCCGTACGAAGGCCGCGTCGCCGCGCAGTGCGGGGTGTCACTCCGGTTTCCGCGCGCCGCGCCGTACGCGGAGGCCCCCGGAACGACGCCTGAGCCGTATGCGCCGCGCGGGGCCGTTCTCCAAGGACGGGCAGGCGGGGCGCGGGAAAAGCCGGCCTTCCGCCGGGGACGCCCCCGGTGACGGCGGCACGGCGCACAGGCGGGCAACCGATTGCGCGCGGCGGCCCGAACGGGTATCCTGAGACGCCGAGCGTCGGGCCCGCCCCCTCCGGGGCGTTCCGCAGGTTCCGCATCCGGCCCCGGCGAACGACGAGGAGGACGCATGAACGCAGACCCGTTGACCTACGCCCCGTTTCTGCTGCTCTTTCTGCTGGCCGCAGCCGTTGAAATCCGCTACTGGATCAGGAACCGCGCCCGGATGACCCCGAAGGCGCGGCTCAGACGCGGGCTGTTCCTCGCCGCCGTGCCGGTGCTCTGCGCCGCGCTCTGGCTGGGCCGGGATCGGGCGGCGTTCTGGCTGGAGGATCATACCGAGCCTCCGTACGCCCGGATCGAAATCCCTGTGGCCGACCTGCGGGACGACCGGGAAGGGCTCCGAACCTTTGCCGGGCGGCTTGAGACAACGGTATGGGACGGGACCCACGCCGAAGCGCGGGCCCGGCTCGACGAGGCGATTGTCTTCATCGGCCTGTGCGCGCTGTCCTCCGGCTCGGAAAAAAAGGGCACCGTGGATGATCCGCTGACCATGAACGACGTCAGGCGCGCCGGGATAACGGCCCTGTTCCGCACCGCACTGGAAAACGGACGGTTCAGGCTGTCCGACATCCTCGACCGCTACGCCGAAAACAAGCGCAACTACCCGAAAATGTTCTCGCAAATGAAGGCGGGCGGCTTATAAGCCTGAACGAACAAGGAACGCTCCCGGAAGGGGGCGTTCCTCGTTTTACGGGCCGTCCCCGGTTTTGTGAGCCCGCCCGTTCCCGGACGGAGGGGGCGCGCTGCGGCCTTGGGGGAAAAAGAAGGCCGCGTCGGAAAGGATTGAGGCTTTGCCTGAAATTCCAAAGGAATAACCGATGAAAGGCCCCAGTCATGGAGTCCGGCGACGGAAAAAACCGGATACCGGTCTGAATGTTCAGCATCCTGTGGAAATGAAACGACCGCATCCCATGACAGAGCCCAAACGAATGTTCTCTTCGCCATCCCCCTGACACGTCATGGACAAAAGCGCGTTCAGCCCCTGCTTCCCCCTCGGGGAAGCGGGACGACGAAGCCGACGGAAAAAGGGACGCTCCCTTCCGAAAGCGTCCCTCCGCATCGTGCTCGGGAAACGGGCCCCCCTACACCTCCCGACACCACCAGATGACCTTGCCGATGATGCGGACGGACTCGGCCATGTCGCCGCGCAGGTCCACTTCAATGGGATCATAGCGTTTGTTCAGGCTGCGGAGCAGCATCCGGTGGCCGGGGAGCGTCTCGATCTGCTTGATGTAGATTTCCTCGTTGACGCCCACGGCGTAGATGGTGTGGGGAAAAATCTGCTGCTTGCTCTGGTCGATGAGGGCCATGTCCCCGTGCCTGATCTCCGGCTCCATGCTGTCGCCGTAGACCTTCATGAGGATCATCTTGTCGGGGTTGCCCTTGCGGCAGAGCCATTCGGAGCGGAAAGCGAAATAATCCAGCACCTCGCCGTCGGTTTGCAGGCTCCCGACCCCGGCGGACAGGCTCGCCGCCACCAGCGGGATGCACAGCAGATCGAGGTCCGGCACCGCCGCGCCCGAGGGCGTGGACGGCTGCGGGGATGCGGCGGTACGGGAAGGATCGTCCGCCGAGCCCCGGCCGAACATCAGCCAGTCCATCGAAAGGTTGCACTCGCGCGCGACCTTGACCACCCACCCCTCTGGAATCTTGCGCTTGCGCCGCGCCTGGCTCACCGCCTGCGGCGAAACGCCGAGGAACGCGGCGAGCTGCGCGTCGCGGTGCAGGCCCGCCCCGGAAAGCAGGCGGTCCAGAATGGCGTTGGAATCGGAATCGGATGGCGTCGTGTTCATGCCTTTGTCTATACCCGCACCCCGGCGCTCTTGTCAATCTTTGGTTGCTCCATCCTGAAAAATTCATTTTCGGTCACTTTTATCAATTTTTGATTGACAAACAACCCGGACTCGGGCACTTTCAAACCGCGCCGGGAAGACGGCGAATCCACGGAGCGAGACAAGGAGAACTCTCATGGCTATCAGCGAAGATTTGCGGAGCGTGCAGGCGACACTCATGCAGGGACTGAACCTCGACAACGCGCCGTTGCTGCGGCTGGTGTGCAGCAATCTGCAATCCATTGCGGAGCAGATCGAATCCCTCGAAAACCTGCCCCTGTCCACACGGGACATGACCGGAAAAATGCCGGGCAGGCGCGCCAAACGGTGCGCGCTGGGGGCGGCCTGATCGTCAATGACGGTTCATGACAGTCATTATCCTGTATCGGACAGGTGTTGACGCCATGCCTTTGTCGATGTGCCGCAGGCGTCACTGACCGTCACCAACAGTCACCATCCCGCGTTCCCGTGCGGGAACGCCTCCGGGGACGCCCTTCCCCGTTTCCGGCGACCCTCCCGGCGGACTCTGCGGCTGACGCGGGGCGCACGCGGAGGACGCCCATCCCGCCGTCCCTCCCCCGGCGGGCGGATTCATCAAAAACGACTGCAACGCGCACCCGAAAGCCGGTTCCTCCTCCATACGGCACTGCGGCGTCGCTGTTGCATCGCCCCCAAAGGGCCGTTCACGCCTTCGGACAGCGTCAAACGGCCCTTTGTACGTTCCCGTTCCGGCCTTTTTCCGTTTCGGAACGTCCCCCAAAACCTTCCTTCCGCCGCGCCGGGACGCACGCAAAAGATTTTTTCCGTTTCCCCCCATTGACTTCGCGCCGACGGGACTTATGTAAAAAGGGTCAAAGAGATTCGCCAAGGAGGATTTGATCATGACGAACAAGGAACTCGCAACGGTCGTTTGCGGCGCGATTGAAGACCACCGGCAACAGGGAACGGCGTTCAGCCGGGACGGTTTCGCCGCGCTCGTCAAGATGATGCAGGCCCTCTACCCCCATACCACCTACGAACAGCAGATTGCCGTCACCGCCCGCATGAAGGTCATCGTCGATCCGCTCGACGGCTTCCATCCCCACTGGGAACCCGAAGACCTGTTCGCCGCGTGCGTCAAGGCCGTCGAGGCCAAGCCCGAGTCCCACACCGTCCCGTATGAGGAGGCGGTCATCTTCATCAACGGCATCGACATGGCGCTCAAGCGTCTCGACCCCAAGGCCGAGGCCTGCTCCTGCCTCGCCGCTCTTGCCGAAAAGCTGTAATCGGCCCTTCCGCCGCTGAAACGGCCCGCGTCCTCTCGTCAGGTCGCGGGCCGTTTCCGTTTTCGTCCTCAGGCATCAATCACCGATTGATCACACGTCGATGTTCAGCCAGCTCCGGGCGGCCCAGCCGATGAGGAACGAGACGCCCGCCACGCCGAAGCTGATGGCGATCATCTCGGTGAATCCGCGCACGAAGGATTCGCGGCGCACCACCGATACGAAATAGGTGAACCCGAGGATGATCAGCGCGGCGTCGAACAGGCAGAACGCCAGCGCGGTCAGCGGGCTCTCGAACACGATGTAGGGCAGCAGCAGGAAGAATACGGTGATGACGTAGGCCACGCCCGTATAGACGGCGGCCTTGAGCGGGTGCTCCTCGGACGGGTCGGCCTTTTTGGCCAGATATTCCGACGCGGCCATCGACAGCGTGGCGGCCACGCCGGTGATGAACCCGGCCATGCCGACCATCCTGTTGTCGTTGAGGGCCAGCGTGAACCCGGCGAGCGCGCCGGTCAGCTCGACCAGCGCGTCGTTGAGCCCAAGGACCATCGAGCTGATATAGCTGAGTTTTTCCTCATGGATCATCGCGGCGAGCTGTTCCTCGTGGCGGGTTTCGTCCTCCATGATGCCTCGGGCCTCGGGCACTTCCCCGACGAGGCGGGCGTATTTGTCCGCGGCCTGATCCTCTCCCGATTCCAGCAGGTTGATCACGAACACGAGTCCGAAGATTTTCCCGAGCAGCACGAACAGCCACACCTTGAGCCCGTCGGGCGTGGCCTCCCGTTTGGTGTAGCGGCCCCACACCGCGCAGTGGGCCGCCTCGTCGTGGGCCATGCGTTCGAGGATTTCGCGGTTTTTGGGCAGCCCCGCCTGCTTCGCCAGCGCGGCGTAGATGCGGTGGTCCGTGGCCTCGTTGTTCTGCATCCCCCGGATGATGTCCAGCGTTTCGTCCGTCATGATTCCTCCTCCTTGCTCCCTGCGGTCTAGCCGCGTTCCGGCGAGAACGCAAGGCGGACGGCGGGAGGCGGGAGGTGGGGGAGG
>CABKMN010000050.1 GCA_902373525.1 uncultured Bilophila sp.
GAAGGGGAACCTTTCTTCAGAAAGGTTCCCCTTCCCCTCCAATTGGTTATCTCTCGCCGGGCCTGACGATGAGGGGGGAAGGATCGGTATGGATGAGGATGCGGTCGAGCTTGGGAGCGCAGGTACGGAGACGGCGTTCCATGTCGGTGGCGATGTCATGGACGGCGGCGACGGAGAGATCGCCGTCGATGATGCAGTGAAAGCTGACGAGCGGCGTCCCGCCCATGTGGGTCAACCGGAGATCGTGCACGTTGGACACCATCGGGAACTCGGGCAGGATGCTGTTCACGGCGGCCCGCACATAATGCAGGTCCGCGTCGAAAGGCACGTCGTCCGCCGCGCCGATGCGGTCCTCGGGTTCGATGTGCGTTTCGATGCGGGTGGTGTTGAGACGCTTTCCGAGCGCCTTTTCAAACAGGAGCACATGCTCGTGCGCCTGACGCAGCGGCATGTCCGGGGCGGCCTCCACATGCAGGAAGACGAGAAGCCCCTCCTCCTGCTCGGACAGGATCAGGTTGTGGACCGAAAGGTTGTGCGCCGTGGCGATGGTGCGGACCAGCTGGAGCATGCTTTCGGTTTCTTCCTGCGCGGGTTCGACGTGGACGGTGATGTCGGCGGTGGGCACGATCTCGTGGGCGATATCCTCGACCACGCAGGAAACGTCGTGCGCGGCGTCCAGACGCAGGGTGGCCGGAGCTTCCAGCGTGATGTCCATGAACACGTCGGCCCCGCTTTCGCGCACGCGCAGACGGCGCACGCGGCACAGGGGAAGCTGCTTGGCGAGCGCCTGTTCCAGTCTTTCGCTGTGTTCCTTGCCGCCGCCGTCAAGCAGCGTCGTCACCGCCCGGCGGGACAGCCGGATGCCCACTACGACCACGATGCCGGATACGAACAGGGCGGCGATGGCGTCCGCCATGTGCAGGATGCCGCGGAACACGCTGTCGGCGGGCAGGTATTCGCTGAGCTGCACGCAGAGCAGGCCCACGAGCACCACGCCTGAGGACCAGATGTCCGTGGTGAAGTGCAGGGCGTCGGCTTCCAGCGCCTGGCTTTTGTGCTTCTGGGCGACGCGGCGGAGCATGGCCGCACGGTTCACGTCCACGAGCAGGGACACGAGGATGATCCCCACACCCCACCATGAGGGCACGATTTCGGGAGCGTTGAAGAAGAGCCGGTTCACGGCCTCATGCACGATCCAGCCGCAGGTGACCAGCAGGAGGACCGTTTCCGCCAGCGCGGACAGGTTCTCGATTTTGCCGTAGCCGTAGGGATGGGACTTGTCCGCCGGGCGCGCCGCAACGCGGACCGCGAAGAAGGTGATGCCCGCCGCCACGAGATCGAGGCTGCTGTGCAGGGCTTCGGACAGGATGCCGAGGCTGTTGGTGGCGAGCCCCGCCGCAAGTTTGATGATCGTCAGGAACAGTGCCCAGAACAGGGAGGCCAGCGCCGCGTGTTTTTTCTCCGAATGGGCGTCGAGGTGTGCGGTTTCAGCAGTCATGGGAAGCAACTCCGGGAAAGAAGGGCGTTCGTCGCGTCCCGCCGGTGCGGAATGCGGCGGGCGTCAACTGAATACGCCGTGTTCGTACAAAATTTTCAGGCCGATGGCGATGAGGACGCAGCCGCCGACAAGCTCGGCGCGACGCCCGAAGATGTCCGCGTTGGAGAGGGCCTTTCCGGCGAACACGCCGCAGGCCGTGATGGCGGCGCAGACCACGCCGATCAGGACGGAAGGGCCCCAGACGCTGATCTTGAGCAGCGAGAAGGACAGGCCCACGGCCAGTGCGTCGATGCTGGTCGCCACGGCGAGGACGATGAGCCGGCGGCCTTTGGTCGGGTCCACGGCGCAGACGTCCTCGTCCCCTTCGTCGTCCGCTCCGCCGCGGATCATGTTGCCGCCGATCCACGCCAGCAGCGCGAAGGCGATCCAGTGGTCCCACGATTCGATGAAGCCGCGCACGGTCAGCCCGAGCGTCCAGCCGATCACGGGCATCAGAAACTGGAAAAAGCCGAACGTCAGGGAAAGCCGCAGAAAGTGCCCGGCGGTCACCCGCTTCAGCGTGCAGCCCGCACAGACGGAGACGGCGAACGCGTCCATCGCCAGCGCAACGGCGAGGGCGAAGAGTTCCGGAAAGCTCATAACGTTGCCAAGGGTTGGAGGTTGGAGGCCGGTATGGCCGATCCGGCTGTTGTGAGGCCTTAGGGCGTCGCTGTCAACCTTTGGAGGGGAAGAAGACCGAGGGGGTTCTCCTTCTTCGGAAAGGTTTCTCCCCCGGCCCCTCTTCCCAAGACGTTCGACTGTGTCGAATCCATGGTCATGGCGTTCCCTGTCCGCGCCGGGAGGACTGGTGCGGAGGGACTTGAAGAGCCAGCGGGCCGCACATTTTGCGGTAGATTTCTTGAGGAGAGCGACAGCCTTGATCAACGTGGAGGCCGTTGCCTCGGAAGCCGATACGGGAACGTCGTCATTACCACATGGGAAGAGCGCATGTTCACCAGATCGGATGATCTTTTTACGGGCAAAACGATTTCAGGGAAAGCGGACGAGAGGGATTCGATACGGTCAAAAGTCTTGGGAAGAGGAGAGGAGGGGGTACCGGGGGAGGGGGAACCTTTCTCCAGAAAGGTTCCTCCTCCCCTCCCCCGATTCCTAGTGCATGAAGAAAATCCCCGTAGCCACGAGGACGACGGCGAGGAGCTTGACGATGGAGAACTTCTCTCCAAGGAAGAAGACGGCGAGGAGCATGCCGAAGATGACGGAGGTTTCGCGCAGGGCCGCGACCATCGCGATGGGGGCCTTGGTCATGGCCCAGAGCGCCACGCCGTAGGAACCGAGACTGCACAGCCCGCCGAAGAGGCCGTGCTTCCAACGCGTGCGGAAATAGGGGACGTAGGTCTTGCGCTGCCTGAGCAGCAGGATCAGGTTGATGGGGAACGTGTTGATGACGTACAGCCAGCACACGTAGCTGATGGGGTTTCCGCTGGCCTGCGCGCCGTAGCCGTCGAACAGGGTGTAGCCCATGATCACCACGGCGGTGCCCACGGCGGCCAGCGCGCCCCTGAGCTGGAAGCGTCCGCTCTTGATGTTGTCGCAGGTCAGGGTCAGGACGCCCGCGCACAGGCAGAGGATGCCGAGCCACCCGGCGAGCGGCATTTCGTGTCCGCTCAGCAGCATGAACAGCGAGGTCAGCAGCGGCGCGGTGCCGCGCATGATGGTGTAGGCGAACGACATGTCCACGCTGCGGTAGGCTACGGCGATGCACAGATAGTAGGCGATGTGCACGGTACAGGAGCCCGCCAGAAACTTGAGGCTCTCCAACGCCGGGAACGGAAGGAAGGGGACGATGAACAGCACCCCCACGCCGCCCCCGAAACAGTTGAGCCCGGTTTCGTACAGCTTGTTGGAACCGCCCTTGATGACGGCGTTCCACGAGGCGTGGAGCAGCGCGGCAACGAGAATGAGAAGAATGATTTCGAAAGACATGCGAGCCATCCTGCGTTTTTGGGGACGGAGGCTAACGCGAAAAAAAGCGCTTGTACACCGCATTTTCCTTTGCCGGGGACGGTGTACAGGCGCTTTTTACAATTGTTTTGCTGTGTTGAAATGTTGCAATTTCGTGTCGGCCCTCACGGGGGGCGGATTCGTTTCCGAAACGAAACAGCGGAAAACGTTCGGAAAGGAAACGATTACTTCGTACGGTGAGCGGCGAGCCACGCCTTGAACGCACGCATCTCCTTGGCCTGACTGATGATAATCCCTTCGGCGAGGTCGAGGACCTTGGGATTGTTGGAGGCGAGGAGGGCCGGAATGGACATTTCCAGCGCCATGGCGTGGTGGGGAAGCATGAGTTCCACAAAGCGCATGTTCGGGCCCAGATTCTTGCCTTCGTCGAGCATGTGCTGCATGGCCTTCTTCATGGGGGCGTAGGCGCTTTCCTCAATGCCGCCGAGGGGCTTGAGGAGGTCCTTCATTTCGGCGATTTCCTTTTCCTGCACCTTGATCACGTCGTCGGCCCACGCCTTGACCTTGGGGGCCTGATCCTTCTGGGGCGACTGGAGGAACAGTTTCGCCATGTCCACCGCGCCCTCATGGTGCGCGATCATGCCGGAGAGGAATGCCCGGTCCGAATAGTGGGCCGCTCCCGGCATCTCGTGGCTTTCCATGGCCTTGGCGGGGATGACGGAAAACAGGAACGCCGCGACGAACGCGAGAATGGTCAGAGAAGCTGTACGCATCGTTTTTTTCTCCCTTTGATGGAACTGGGCCCCGGAAGGGGACCTGTTTCCGGTATAGGAGCAAACAGGGGCGAGCGTAAGTATTTTTTTGCCGGGGCGTTCGCGGCGAAACCTTTCTCCGGCGATCAGCGCCGGACCCTGACGGACGAAGCTCCGGCGGACGCGCAGGCCTCCACCATCGGCACGAAGGCTTCCCGGTGCGCGTCGAAGTAGAGCAGCTCGCCCGTGCCCATGTCGAAATACAGCCCGTGCAGGAGCAGTTCCCCCCGCTCCACGGCCTCGCGTATCCACGGGTACCCCATGAGGTTGTCCAGCGAGAAGCGCACGCCCCACATTTCGCAGGCGCGCTGGCGTTCGTCGGGATCGGCGTCGGGCAGGGTGCGGTCCACTTCGGCCTTGGCCCGGCAGGCGAGGCTCATCCAGATGTTGAGGAATTCGTCGTCGCTGTGCGAGACTTCGAGCAGGCTGGTGAAGCCGCCGCATTTCGCATGGCCCATGACCATGATGTGCTCGATGCGCAGGTGCCGGACCGCGTATTCCAGCGCGGCGCTGACGCCGTGGTGATGGCTGTCCGGTTCGTAGGGCGGAACGAGGTTGGCGACGTTGCGGATGACGAACAGGTCGCCGGGGGTGGCGTCGAGCAGCAGGACGGGGTCCACGCGGGAGTCGCTGCACGCGACGACCAGCGCGTAGGGATTCTGTCCGGCGCGCAGGTCTTCGTAGATGTTGTTTTCCGGGCAATACCACGTTTTCTGGAAGCGCTGGAAACCGGCGGAAAAGCGTTTGAGCAGGTCTTGTGATACCATAGCAGCTCCTTTGAGAGGCGGAAATCGGCGGGAAGGCTTGTCATTCCGGGATGGAGGCTTTATCTCCCCAGAGAGAGGAGTCAACGCAACCGATTGGAGTATTCTCCCATGCCTGATTTTTTGAGATGGATCATCGCCGGCATCACGTCCGTGGCTGTGGCGGGGCTTGTGTTCCTGCTCGCCACCGTAGGGATCGTGGTCGCCTTTTTCGTGTTTCTGGTGCTGTTCGTGGTTTTCGGGCTGGCGATGCGCCGCGCGCGAAAGAACGTGCAGTACGGCGCGGACGGCAGCCGGTTCATCATCTACACCAACATTCCCGGCGCGACCGGCGGATCGGCGGAAGAACCGCGCGTACACCGGGACGATCCCGATACCTATGAGTTGTCCCCCGACGAGTATACCGTGGAACCGGTTTCTCCCGAGAAGAAGGACGAGCCCAAGGCCATCGAAGACCGCCGGAAACGAGACGCCGATTGAGGCGTGCCCGTTCTGCCGTAAAATCACTTGGATAGCAATATGTTTCTGCATGAATATTCGGCTCCGTTCCGGGCTGGACGGCGTCCGTTCGGCGTTCTGCTCGCCTTTTTCCTGTTCTTTGGCGCGGGTGCCTCCGCATTCGGGGCGCCTTCCGTCGAAGAAATGGCGGGGCAGATGTTGCTGGTGGGCTTCAAGGGGCAGGAGCCGGAATCGTGCGGAGCGATCCTTGAGGACATCCGCGTCCGGCATCTGGGCGGGGTGATCCTGTTCAAGCGGGACGCGCACAACCCGCTCATAGGGCGCAACATCCGGGATGCGGCGCAGGTGAAACGGCTGACCTCCGCGCTGCGCGAGGCCGCTCCCGCCGACCGTCCGCTGTTCATCGCCGTGGATCAGGAAGGCGGCAAGGTGGCGCGGTTCCTGCCGAGCGACGGTTTTCCGGCGTTCCCGTCCGCCGCCGAGCTGGGCCGGGGAACGCCCGAAGCCACGCGGGACACGGCCTTCCGCATGGGGACCCTGCTGCGCGATCTGGGGGTGAACCTCAATTTTGCGCCGGTGCTGGACGTCGACGTCTATCCAGACTCACCGGCCATCGGACGTTTGGGGCGCAGTTTTTCGGCGGACCCGGAGGCCGTTTCGGTTCACGGGGCGGCGTTTGCGGACGGCCTGAACGCTGCGGGCGTCGTCGCGGCCTTCAAGCATTTCCCCGGCCACGGGAGCGCGCACGCGGATTCGCACAAGGGCGTCACGGACATCACCAAAACATGGAGCCCGAGGGAGCTTGAAGCCTACGCGAGGCCTCTGGCGGCCTCCGGTCCGCACATGGTGATGACGGGGCATCTGTTCCACAGGGGGCTTGATCCGGACGTGCCCGCCACGCTTTCGCCCAAAGTCGTCACCGGGCTGTTGCGCGGCCTCGGGTACGACGGCGTGGTGGTGACGGACGACTTGCAGATGCAGGCCATCGCCGCCCGGTATTCTCTGGAGGAGGTGGTGCTCCGGGCGATTGACGCCGGGGTGGACATCCTGCTGATCGGCAACAATCTGGAGTACGATCCCGCCGCCGTCGCCAGGGTCGAAGCCGTCATCGTCAGGGCCGTGGCCGAGGGAAGGCTGTCCCGCGCCCGGCTCGAAGCCTCGTGGGCGCGGATCATGAAGCTGAAAGGGGCGTTGCGGGAGCCGGAGGGGAAGGAAAGGCATGCCTCCGGCGGCCGGGGGGCATGATGCCCCCCGGACCCCCTCGGAAACGGAGACGCGGCGGCTTGCGGCGTCTTTCCGAAAAGGGGGTGGCTCATCAAAAAAGAAGAAAGAGGCCGAACGGCCTCTTTCTTCTTTTGGGGTTGGAACGTTGATGGAACGCCTTGCCGCCGTGCGGGGTGAGTTCCCGGATAAGGGATTCGATAAGGTTGAAAGTCTTTGAAAGAGGAGGGAAGGGTGGGGGGAAGGGAGGGGAAAACGTTCTTCAGAACGTTTTCCCCTCCCTTCCCCCCACGGTGTCTACTCGTCGTCCTGATCCATCAGCGAATCGTGGAGGGCGTCGGTGAAGATGCCGAAGGCGACCTGTTCGATGGGGGTGCGGGGCTTGTAGGTCAGCGCCTCTTCGGGCACTTCGCCGGTGTCCTTGCACAGCTCGTCGAAGCGGTCGGAATAGGCCGCGATCAGACGTTCCACTTCAAGCACGACGGGATCGTCCGAGAGGTTTTCCTCGTCTTCGTCGCAGTCTTCGCAGCTTCCCTCGTCGGCGGAGCAGCAGGCGCAGCCGCCTTCGTCATCGGGATCGGCGTCCTCATCATAGGCATCGTCAAGCTGGGCCTCGTAGGCGTCGATGGCGTCGATAACCTGATCTTCGGTCAGCCCGGCGAATTCCGGCTTGGTCGCAACGGTTTTCATGGGAAACTCCTTGGAGATACGGCGGCGGGCCGCCGGTAGAGGTCAGGGGAAGGGGGAAGCGGCGCCGGAGCGGCGTTTCCGGTGAAGGTTGAGCGACCGGCAGGCGCTTGCCGAGGGGACTTCCGGGGCGGCGGGCCTGACGGTCAAAGGTCCGGGAGAGGAACGTGTCTCCGCCGGGTTCGGGGAGGGCGCGCTCCTTTCGGGAGACTAGTGTTCCCGCATCGTCAACGAGATGCGCTTGCGGGGGATGTCCACGTCCACGACGGTGACGAGCACTTCCTGATGAACCTTGACCACTTCGTTGGGATCGCGGACGAAGCGGTTCGCCAGTTGGCTGATGTGGACGAGCCCGTCCTGATGGACGCCGATGTCCACGAACGCGCCGAACGCCGTGATGTTGGTGACGATGCCCGGCAGCTTCATGCCCGGTTTGAGGTCCTGCAGGGTGCTGACGCCTTCCGCGAAGGAGAAGGGCTTGAACGGGCCGCGCGGATCGCGTCCCGGCTTTTCAAGTTCCTTCATGATGTCCGTGAGCGTGGGCAGGCCGAGCGTGTCCGTGACGTACCGGGAAAGCCGGATGGACTTGCGGAGTTCCGGGCTGTCCATGAGATCGCGTACGGTCGCGCCGGCGTCCTTGGCCATGCGCTCGACCACCGGATAGGATTCGGGATGCACCGCGCTGGCGTCGAGGGGCTGTTTGCCGTCCCGGATGCGGAGAAAGCCGGAACACTGTTCGAACGCCTTGGGGCCGAGCCGAGGCACCTTGAGCAGATCGCGCCGGGTCCGGAACGGGCCGTTCTCGTGGCGGAAGGCCACGATGTTGCGGGCCAGCGTGGGGCCGAGGCCGGAAACGTAGGTGAGGAGCTGTTCGCTGGCGGTGTTCAGCTCGACGCCCACCGCGTTGACGCAGCTCATGACTACGTCGTCGAGGCAACGCTTGAGTTCGGACTGGTTCACGTCGTGCTGATACTGCCCCACGCCGATGGCCTTGGGATCGATTTTCACCAGTTCCGCCAGCGGATCGGCGAGGCGGCGCCCGATGGACACCGCACCCCGGTAGGTGAGGTCGAGATCGGGGAATTCGGCGCGGGCGGCTTCCGAGGCGGAGTAGACCGACGCGCCGCTTTCGCTGACCATGACCACGGGCAGTTTCCAGCCGGGAAGCGAACGGATGAAGGCTTCGGTTTCGCGGCCCGCCGTGCCGTTGCCCACGGCGACGACTTCCGCGTCGTGTTTTTCCGCGAGGCGGAGGAGGGTTTCCCCGGCCTCGGCGCGGGCCTTGTCGGAACCGGCGTGCGGGTTGATCGTGGCGTGATCGAGCAGTTTGCCCTCGCGGTTGAGGCAGACGAGCTTGCAGCCGGTGCGGAAACCGGGGTCCACGGCGAGGATGTTTTGGGGGCCGAGGGGCGGGGCCAGCAGAAGCTGGCGCAGATTTTCCGCGAACACCCTGATGGATGCGGCGTCGGCCCGTTCCTTGAGCCGGTTGCGGAGTTCGGTCTCCAGCGCGGGGGCGAGCAGGCGTCCGTAGCCGTCCAGCGCGGCGGCGCGGACTTCGCGTCCGCAGGGGCCGTCGTTGCGGACGAAGAGGCGGGCCAGCAGTTCCTGCGCCTGTTCTTCGTTGCGGGGACGGAGGGAGAGACGCAGGAAGCCTTCCTCCTCACCCCGGAACATGGCGAGGATGCGGTGCGAGGGAGCCTGCGCGGCGGGCTCGTCCCAGGCGAAATAGTCTCGGTATTTGGCGGCGTCGGGATCGTCCTCCTTGCCGGAGGCGACCTTGCTCTTCATGAGCCCGTCGCGTCCGAAGACGTTGCGGAGGCGTCCGCGGGCCGCCTGATCCTCGGCGAAGCGTTCCGCGAGGATGTCGCGGGCTCCGGCAAGGGCCGCGTCGGCGTCGGGCACGCTTTTTTCGGCGTTCACATAGGCGGCGGCCAGCGTTGCGGGAAGCGAGCGATCCTGCCGGACGAGCAGATCGGCCAGCGGTTCGAGGCCGCGTTCGCGGGCCATCGAGGCGCGGGTGCGGCGCTTGGGGCGGTAGGGGAGGTAAATGTCTTCGAGGACGGTCAGGGCGTCGGCGGCTTCCAGTCTGGCGCGCAGCTCGGGGGTGAGCAGTTCGCGTTCCTCCAGCGAGGCGAGGACGGCTTCGCGCCGCTTGTCCAGCTCGCGCAGGGCCGCGAGGCGATCCCGTACGGCGGTGACGGCGACTTCGTCGAGGCTGCCCGTGGCCTCCTTGCGGTAGCGGGCGATGAAGGGGATGGTGGCGTCTTCGTCCAACAGGCGGATGACGGCTTCGGCCTGCTGGGCGCGGATGCCCAGTTCTCCGGCTATGAGCGATGCGTGGTCGGACACACGGATTCCTTGGCTGTGGGGTTGGCGGTCGCGGACGCTTCCTCGGAAGGCGTCCGGCGGGGTCCGGTCGGGGAGACGGCCCGCGCAGCGACGGTATGCTTTTTTGCCGAAAAAGAAAACGTGCCCGCTTTGGGCGGCTGCGGCCTTGACCTCGGGGCCGGGCGTGACCATAGTACGGCTATATTTCTCTCCAAGGAGTTTTCATGAACACGTCATCTTCTCCCGCGGAACTTTCCGACGACATGCGGAGGGCGATGTCCTCCCTGCTCGACGCCGTGATTTTTGAACAGTGGGTCCGTTTTTCCTGGATCGAGGAAGACAAGGACGGCGATTTCTGCATTCTGGTTCCCGAACCGACGGTTCAGGAACTCGCGGAGGACTATCCTCAGTATAAGGAACTGCTCGCGCAGCTCAACGGGACCATCGTGGACCCCGAAATGGCCTGTTCGGCGGTGCTCGGCTACGCGCAGGCCACGCTCGGGGAGTACAGCATGCCCGTGCTGGAGCATCCCGAATTCCAGAACATGGTGGGCCGGTTCCACCAGTGGCTCAATGACAACGTGGAGACGCTGGATCGGGAGCCGCAGAATTTCGACCAGTGGTGCAACCTGTTCCACGCTTCCCTTCAGGAAGCTCCCAAGGCGTAACGGCGACGTTGCGGAGAGGGGCGGGGAGATTCCCCGCCTTTTTTTGTGCCCGCCAAAAGAAAGGGCAGGGTCGCCCCTGCCCGGAAAGATCATTTGCCCCAGAGGGAAAGACGCGGATCGGAGCCCGGAAGCTCTCCGAGCGGGATGTCCACGGTTTGCGGCCCGGCGGCCCACGGCGCGACCTGATAGGGCTGGAAGAAAATGCGGATGCCCGCCGGGATCAGGGCGAAGGTGGAGAAGTTTTCGGCTTCGGGCGCGGTGCCGCTGCGGAGCATGTCCCCGTTGTACATGTCGCCGAGGGAGCGGGCCAGCACCTTGGCGCTGTAGCGGCTCATCTGATCCAGCGCGACGTCGAGATTGCCGAATACGTCGTACAGATCGATGAGCGACCCCGTCTTCATGTCGTAGGTCGTGGAGCTGATTTCCAGATTGCCGTGCGCGCCGCCGGTATAGCTCGCCGTCTTCCAGACGATGGAAAGGACGGAGGGCGAGGCGTGGGTGGTGCTGTAGGTGCTTTCCAGTTCGTAGGGGACGCTGAGGTCCGGCTCTTCGCCGTAAGTCGTCTGGAACGTGTCCACAAGCTGGCGCGCCCATTCGGCGACGTCGGCGTCCACCTTGGCGTTGCCGGTTTCGGGGTAGTGGACTCGTATCTGGATTTTGTCGTTCTGCCGGGAAATCACGGCGTCGCGTTCGGTCAGCGCGGCGGCGTGCGCGGGGAGCGCCAACGCGAGCAGGCACAGCACAAGAAGACGGACGAAGTTTGGCATAGGAAATCCTGTTACTGGAGTTTTGCGGCACACACATGCCATTCGCAACGGATTTTGTCCAGTGCTTAGACGCGTTGGCGTCCGGTCGGACCCGCGGAAAAAGGCCGGAAAAATGGTGCGCCGTTGAGGCGGAGCCGCCATGCCTCCTTTCCGGGCGTCGAATGCGCGGTGTGAGCTGTCGTGCGACATGAGAAGTTACGTCACGAGCAATGAGAACGTGCCAAGGCATTCTTTTGCTTTGGCACGTTTTTTTGTCGGAATGGTGAGAAGGCGCGGCGTCGTGTCGAAACGGACACAAGCCGCGCCTCGCTTTGGAGGACGCGGGGGGATTCCACCGGCACCGGGAGTTTCACTGATCTCTGAATGTACCAACCCACATGTTATGGATTATTGCGGCAGGCTATCCGTCAGGCGGGATCGGCCTTCCCCTCATTTTCATCTTCCCTGCCCCCTGACACGCGGCATGCGGCTGTGCCGGGCGAGAAGACGGAGGCGGCATGCGGCACGGCCTGCCCGGCATGCGGACAGGCCGCCCGGCTCTGCGTCCCAAGAGCGTCGGGCATCATGCGCGCGGCATACGGAAACGTGTCTTGCGTCCATAGAAAGCGGGGTCTCCGTCGATGATCGCCATGTATGGTTTCTCCGATGCGCCCGCATCCATGAGGGGGCTCCGGCGTCGTGCCCCGAGGCGTGCGCTCCGGCGCGCGGGCCGTCAGATGCGGCAGGCCGCGTACAGTCGGGCCAGCCACGGACGGGCGTAGATTTCGAGCCTGAGCCTGAGCCAGTCCCATCCGGCGTCACGGACCTTGAAGCGGCGCACGGCTTCGGGCGCGGCGGGCGGGTTGGCTCCCATGCGGGTGGTGAAGAAGACGGAAAAGCCTTCCTTGCGGGCTTCTTCCACCGCGATGTCGGACCCGCTTCCCCAAGGCCAGCACAGGGACCGGACCGGATGCCCGAGTTCGCGGCGCAGGGTTGCGGCGCAGGCGGCGAGTTCCTCGCGGACCCGGATGCGTCGGACCTCTTCCGGTTCCGGCGTTCCGAGGCGCTCGGGGGAAAATCCGGCGACGAGGGCTTCGAGGCGGGCCACGTTGTCGGAGGATTCGAAGAAGGCGCGGGCCTCGGCGGGGTCCTGCGGGACGAGCGCGCGCACGGCGTCCACAAGTTCGGGCGCGGGGAGAAAGGCCCGGCTGTACAGGAACGGGCGTTCCTTGAACCGGGGCAGGCCCCAGACCACGGGACATTCGGTCCTGTTGAACGTGTTCAGCCGCGTTCCGGGGATGTGAAAGCGTTCTCCCGCTCCTTCGAGTGCGGACGGCGTCTTTTTATGCCGGTCGTGCCGGTTCACCGGGCCCCATTCCGGCCCCGCAAACACGGCGAGATGCCGGGCCGAGTGCGCGGCGACGGCCATGACGCCGCCGGCCTCCATGTGCCGGGCCTCCTCCCACGACAGGAACAGGTCGCGGCGTTCCCGGAAGCCGAAGGGCGTATCGTGCATGGGCGCGTCCACGGGCGGGAGTTCGCGTTCGGACAGGCCGGACCAGACGTCGGCAAGCGTGGGGCGGAGCCTGCGTTCCGTTTCCAGACGCTCGGTGACGGCGAAGACGACGCCCTTGTGGCCGTATTTGCGGAGAATCGGCCATGCGTAGACGTAGTTGTCCAGATACCCGTCGTCGAAGGTGATGAGCAGCGAACGCGGCGGCAGCGGTGCGCCCTCCCGTAGGAAGGCTTCCGCTTCGTCGAGGCCGACCCCGCGCCAGCCGTGCTCGGCCATGCCCCGGCACTGCGCCTCGAAGTGCTCCGGGCTGACCGTGGTGGCTCCGGGAAACCGGCTGACGTAATGGTACATGAGTACGGGAAGGCTGTGTGCGCCCATGAATCCGTCCTTTGGTTTTCAACCGGACCGCCTTCCGCATCAGGCCTTGCCGTACTCCGGCCCCCGCGAACGGGGATTCGGTAAGGCCGGACGTCCTGAAGAAGGCGGGGGAGGGGGAGAGCGTTTTCTTCTCCCCGGTGTTCCATAAAAAAGGCGGCCCATTCGAGACGGGCCGCCCATATTGACCGGGAAATGGGAACCTAGAGGTTGCGGCCGCGCTTGCTGCGGTGCTTGGTTCCCGTGTTCGACGCCCACTGATGTTCGGGGGAGAGGAACTGCAAGGGGTTGATCGGCTTGTCGCGGAGCCTGACTTCAAAATGCAGATGCGGCGCGGTGACCCGTCCGGTCCTGCCGAGATTGCCGATGTACTGCCCCTGCTTGACCTTCTGCCCTTCCCTGACGCCGAGTTTGTCCAGATGGGCGTAACGCAGGGTGACGCCCCTTCCGGCGTCGATGTCCACGGTCAGGCCGTAGGAGCCCTTGCGCCCGCTGTAGACGACCTTGCCGGGAGCCGAGGCGACCACCTTTTCGCCGCGCCGCCCGGCGATGTCCACACCGGCGTGCATGAGGCGGCGGCGCTTGATGGGATGCTTCCGCACGCCGAAGGGCGACGTGACGCGGATGGTGTCCTTGACCGGCTTGACGAGGGAAAGCGTGGGGTACTGTTTGGGCGTCTTGAGCAGTTCGGGCGCGGCTTCGACGTCGATGTCGCCGTCGTCGAGTTCTTCGTTCGGGATGGGCTGGAAGTCCGGAGTTCCCCGCTCAACGGTCATGCTCGCGGAGACGAATTCCTGACGGGCGGAGTAGGCCAGCACTTCCCGCGCCGGGGGGCGGTATTCATGAAAATCCGTCAGCGAGTCGTGATAGCGGACAATGGCGTACTGGTGGCGCTGCGAAGCGGATTGCTGGGAAGCGCAGGCGGTGAGGGAAAGCAGGCAAAGAGCGGAGAAAAGAAGCAAAGGCCATTTGGCCGCGGGAGAACTGCCGGACGGTTTGGGTGTCATGAAACATTCCTTGTTTGCAGGGGCCGCATGCGTGGACGACGGAAAAGAAGGGGTGCCCCGGTCGCTGTTCTGATGAGAGAAAGGACACTCTTTACCATCCCGGCCAAAACCTGTCGAGTCGCTGCGATTTTTTGGCGGGTAGAAAATAAATCGTAAATAAAAATGGCGTGTTGGAATTTGAGAGCGGCTCCGATGAGCCGTTATGCGCTATCTGGTTTAAAAAACTGTACATATTGATGCGATATAATTTTCCAATGATCATGGAGGATAAGGGAGGATGCGTATGGAATGCCGCCTGTGAAAATTTTTTTGAAAAAAAGTATCGGGCCGTTATCGAGAACAGTTTTTGTTTTTTGCAGGCCGGGCTGCGATCCCGTGGAGGAGAAGAGCCCGCGCCCCGAGCGTGCGGTTGCCGCACCACCTTGCGCGTGGGCAGCGCATGGAACATATCCGCATTCCGTGGCGCGGGCCGTACGTTGGTCGTGCAGGCGAACCGCCTCGGGGGGGGGACCGACGTTCCGCGGCGCGGGCCGTGTGCCGAATGGGCGGGGGCTTGGCGAAAGGGCCGCCCTGTGGCATAGTGAAAGCGTACAAACCGACGTTTCGAGAGGTGCTATGCGTACAACATGCTTCTTTATCGCTCCGTATTACCGTGTGGTTCTGCTGGTCCTGCTGTCCCTCTCGCTGGCGGGCTGCGGACTGATGGACTTCGGCGGCGGAGGGGGCGGCACGCGGGGCACGAAGACCTACACGGTGCGAGGCAAGACCTATCGCCCCTATCTGACGGCGGACGGCTATCGCGAGGACGGAATCGCTTCGTGGTACGGTAAGGATTTTCACGGCAAAAAAACGGCCAACGGCGAACGCTACAACATGTACTCGATGACCGCCGCGCACAAACTGCTGCCGCTCGGCACCAAGGTGCGGGTGACGCATCTGCGGACCGGGCGGTCCATCGTGGTGCGGGTCAACGACCGGGGGCCTTTCGTCGGGAACCGGATCATCGATCTTTCCTATGCCGGCGCGCGTGAGCTGGGCATCATCGGCACGGGCACGGCGCGCGTGCGGGTGGAGGCGCTTGACGGTTTTGACGGCGTGCGCCCCGGGGACATGGACGGGCGGTTCTACATCCAGATCGCGGCCTTGAGCAATCAGTCCTCGGCGCAGGATTTGGTGCGGCGGCTACAGGGCCGGAATCTCGGCGGGCGGGCGTTCTACGCGCCGTCGCTGGGCCTCTGGCGGGTGCAGGCCGGGCCGTTCAACTCGCTGAACCACGCCGAAGACCTGTCGGACGAGCTGAACCGGCAGTATCCCGGCAATTTCGTGGTGGCGGAGTAGGATGAAAAAAGGAATCGGGGGAGGGGAGAGGGAACCTTTCTGGAGAAAGGTTCCCTCTCCCCTCCCCCGGTACCCCCTCCTCTCTC
>CABKMN010000051.1 GCA_902373525.1 uncultured Bilophila sp.
CTCCAAACCTCCCCCACCCTTCCCAAGACGTTCGACCGTATCGAATCCCTCCTGACGGGTTTTCCGTTTGCCGATGGGATTGGGCGGGAAGGGCGGCGGTGGTCTTGCATGAAGGGGGAGAGTTCGGGATTTGTCTTTTGCGTTTTTTGCGGTAACGGAGAGGATGCCGTGCGCCCCGTCGCTTGGGAAGGGCAGGGGGCCGCACAGGAACGTTTTGGGAAGAAGAGAGGAGGGGATACCGGGGGAGAGGGAACCTTTTTGAAGAAAGGTTCCCCGCCGATTCCTCTTTTCCTTTCCCTCAAGGAGTGCCCCATGCTGCGAGTGTTGGTAGTGGACGACGATCCGGGGATTGTGCGGACGCTGATGCTTGGTTTGAAGATGATGGATTGCCGGCCCGTGGGCGTGGACAGCGCCGAGGCCGCCTTGAAGTCGCTGGAGGAAAAACCGGCGGACATGCTGCTGACCGACATGCGTATGGAAGGCCTGTCCGGCGTGGAACTGGTGCGGGATGTGCGCGCCCGTTATCCTGACGTCGTCTGCGTGGTGATGACCGCCTTCGCTTCCTACGAGAACGCCGTATCCGCCATCAAGGCCGGGGCCTACGATTATCTGCCCAAGCCGTTTACCACCGAGGAGCTGGAACACCTTGTCCGCAAGGTGTCCACACTGGTCGATCTCCGGCGCGACAATGCGCGCCTGCGGGCCGGAGCCGGGGACTGGTTCGACGGGCTGACTTCGCGCAAGTCGCTGGCCTTGCAGACTCTTGTGGAACGGATTGCGCCGAGCGAAGCCACCGTGCTGTTGTCCGGCGAAACCGGATCGGGCAAGACCGAACTGGCGCGGGCCATCCATCGGCGTTCGTCGCGGGCGGACAGGCCGCTGATCGAGGTCACCTGTACGGCCATCGCGGAAAATCTTTTCGAATCCGAGGTGTTCGGCCACGTCCGGGGCGCGTTCACCGGCGCGGTGCGCGACCGGGAGGGCAAGTTCGAGCTGGCGGACGGCGGCACGCTGTTCCTCGACGAGATAGGCGAACTGTCGGCCACGGCGCAGGCCAAGCTGCTGCGCTTTCTTGAGGACCGGGTCATTGAGCGGGTGGGGGACAACAAGCCGATCCGGCTCGACGTCCGCATCATCGCCGCGACGAATCGGGACCTTGCCGCCATGATGCGGGACGGCTCGTTCCGTGAGGATTTGTATTACCGGCTCAACGTGTTCGAGTGCGTGGTGCCGCCGCTCAGGGAACGCCCCGAAGACATCGCGCCGCTGGCCGCCAAGCTGCTGCGTGCGGCGGCCGCACGGTACGGGCAGGCCCCCACGCTGTCGCAGGCCACCGTGCGGGCCCTGCTGGCGTACTCGTGGCCCGGCAACGTCCGGGAACTCCGCAACGTCATGGAGCGGGTGGCCCTGCTCGCCGCCGGTCGGGAGGCGACGCCCGCCGACCTGCCGCCCGCGCTCTCCGGGACCGGGGAGCCGTCAGGGGAAAAGCGCATCCCGACCTTGCGGGAAGTGGAGGCCGAACACATCCGGCGGGTGCTCGCGCTCGGCTTCAGCATGGAGCAGGCCGCCGAACTGCTCGGAATCAATACGGTGACGCTCTGGCGCAAGCGCAAGGAGCTCGGCGACGCCTGATCCTCTCAGGGATTTCTTTTTCCGGCGGAAGGCCGTATGGGAGACGGACGCGCGGAATGGTTCGCTCGCAAAACGGAAAGGTGCGTATGAGTTTTATCGCCGGAGACAGCGTGTTGGACGTCGCCTACGGATACGGCATGGTCTGCGACGTGATCAGGAACCCTGACGAGACGTATCCCGTCATCTGCCGGTTCTGGCGGAACGGGCGGGCCGTGGAAGTGTCGTACACGCGGGACGGGTTCAACGACGTTTCGGACGCCGTGCCCTCGCTCGTCCATGCGAAAAGCGGCGCGGCGGAAAGGCCGAGCCGTCTGGCCGCCGAAGACTATGACGCGGAATACCGGGAACTGTTCGGAAGCGTGGGGCGGGACCCCGCGGATCAGGACAAGGACTGAACCGTCGCGGGAACGCGGCGGGCGACCCGTCGTCGAACGCGGCGGCGGGCGGCAATGAGGACGGACACTCTCTCCGGCGGGGCCGGGCGGGTGTCTTTTTTCTGGCCTGCCGTACGAAACGGGACAGCTGATTCTCGGATTGCCGATGTGAAATAGCGCATGTTCGGGAAGCCGGAGTCCCTTTTATGATGGATTTCATCGGCTTTGAGGCATTGCATTTCAGACGATTCTTGTGAGGGAAAATTTTTTATCAAAAATGATTCTTGTTAGTATTGACATTTCTCCTTATTTGTCCAAAAATCCGCAAGCAGGTGAGAGGAAATATTCGCATCATCATCTTTTGACGAGGAGAGAGCACATGAGAACCCGTTCCGCCCTGTTGGTGGCCAGTTGCGTGCTGGCGGCTTCCGTAGCGGCAGGCGGCGCCCTGAGCGAGAGCATCGGCGCAGATCAGGGAATGCCCCCCAACCATCCGCAACTGACGAAGTTTTCCAAGGTGTCCGGCATCGTGATGGACAAGTGCATGGCGTGCCACTCCCGGAACTACGATCTGCCGTTCTACGCCAAGATTCCGGGGATCAAGGAAATCATCGAGAAGGACTTCAAGGACGGGCTCCGGGCTATGGACCTGAACCTCGAACTGGTCGAGGCCGCG
Organism: uncultured Bilophila sp.; assembly: GCA_902373525.1. Lineage (GTDB taxonomy): Bacteria > Desulfobacterota > Desulfovibrionia > Desulfovibrionales > Desulfovibrionaceae > Bilophila. The sequence continues at coordinate 2,683 of CABKMN010000051.1, forward strand.
AAGGACAAGCCCATCGGTGAGGCCACGCTCGCCAAGATGGAATGGGTGATCACCAACGAGACCATGCCGCCCGCGAAGTTCACGGCGGTCCATTGGGGCAGCCGGGTTTCTTCCGACGACAAGGCCGCCATCCTCGATTGGGTGAAGGCGTCCCGCGCCGCCCATTACGCCACGGGCCTCGCCGCGCCGCAGCATGCCGCCGAGCCGTTGCAGCCCCTGCCGGACGCGCTTCCCGTCAACGCCGCCAAGGTGGCTCTCGGTGAAAAGCTGTTTGCCGACAAGCGGCTTTCCGGCGACGATACGGTCGCCTGTCAGACCTGTCACGACTACGGCAAGGCCGGGACGGACAACAAGCGTTTTGCGGAAGGCATCCGTGGGCAGTTCGGCGACATCAACGCGCCCACCATGTTCAACGCCGCGTTCAACGTGAAGCAGTTCTGGAACGGACGCGCCGCCGATTTGCAGGAACAGGCCGGCGGACCGCCGATGAACCCCATTGAAATGGGAAGCAAGGACTGGGACGAAATTTGCGCCAAGCTCGCGCAGGACGCCGAGCTGACCGCCGCCTTTACCGCCGTCTATCCCGACGGCTGGAACGGCAAGAACGTCACCGACGCCATCGCCGAATACGAAAAGACGCTGATCACCCCGAACAGCCGGTTCGACAAGTGGCTCAAGGGCGACGACAATGCCCTGACCGTCAAGGAAGTCGAAGGCTACCAGCGCTTCAAGATGTACCGCTGTTCGAGCTGCCACGTCGGCAAGTCCGTGGGCGGACAGTCCTTCGAATACATGGACCTCAAGAAGGATTACTTCGCGGATCGCGGCAACCCGCTCGGGTCGGACGAGGGCCTCAAGGGCTTCACCGGCAAGGCCGAAGACCTGCACCGCTTCAAGGTCCCGAACCTGCGCAACGTCGAACTGACGGCTCCCTATCTGCATGACGGCACCGTGACCACGCTGGACGAAGCCGTACGCATCATGGGCGTCTATCTGTCGGGCATGGAAATCCCGCAGGGCGACCGCGACCTGATCGTCGGGTTCCTCCGTACGCTCACGGGCGAATGGCAGGGTAAGCCCCTCGCCGGGGAAGCCGTAAAGCGGTAACGTTTCTCTTGCCAAAACATGAAGGCGGTGTCGGCAGTCCGACGCCGCCTTTTCTTATGGCGTATTGCCGACGCCTTGTCTGCGTTCCGTATGAAGCCAAGTCCGAATTGAGCCTCGGTCCCTTTTCGTTATCCTGAGAGCGTATCCTTAGCCTCTGCTTCTGATGTTCTCTTTGGGGAAACGCTCGGAAACGGATTTTGGGGATAAGGAATGCGTCCAATGTCCGCTCTCTGATGAAATGCCGCTATACAAGCGTCTGAAAGTTTATTAGGGTAAGCAACCCATACTCATCGGAGGTTCCTTTATGATAAGCGATGCCGAACTGCTTAAATTGGTCATGGAAAGATATCCCGAACAACCTTCAGCGTTCATCATTGAACAGTTCGCCCTTTTCAAGGCGGGACTTATTCAGGCGAACAACAAGCTCGCCGTCATGGATGCGGAAGAACTCGTCGCAGAACCCGTCAATCCTGAGGAACCGGTTCAGGAATCGGCCGATGCGCCCGTTTCCGCCGCCGCGCCCAAGAAGAAGTTCACCAAGCGGAATCTGGTGGTCCGTCCTGAAGAGGCGATCAGCGAGGAAGCCGTGGTGTGCTGCCTGTGCGGTCGGAGCTTCCAGAACCTGACGGCCAAGCATCTGCTGTCCCACGGCATTTCCGTGGACGAATACAAGAAGCTGTGCGGCTATGCCCCCGAACAGAAGCTGATCTGCGGCAACCTGCTGGAAAAGTTGCAGGAGAACGTCCAGAAGGCGCAGCGGTCCAGAGAACAGAAGCTGACGGGCGAACACCTGAAATAGTCCGTAACCGTTCGGCGTTGGAAGGTTCCCGTGCCGCAACGCCACGTCCGCCGAAAACGGGTTCCCCAGAGGGACCTGTGAAGAGTCGCGGCGTCAGGCCGTCTGCTCTCGGGCAAGGCGGGGCGTCCCCCGTCCCCGCCTTGTTTCGAGGCCGTTTCCGCCGGGAAAGGGCTGGACCTCCCGCCGCCGCGGGTGGTAGGGTTTCGTCCGGGCGTTGCCCCCGCGTCCGTATTTCGGGCGGCGGATTGTTTTGCCGACAGGATTGACTGATGCTGGAAACGCTTTCTCCACAGGACGCCGTGGTCCTGTTCCGCAACGGCGGCGCGTTGTTTGTGGACATCCGCACCGAAAAGGAATTTCTCAAACGGGCCATCCCCGGCTGCCCGCTGGTGCCGCTCGACGTGTTGCGGCGGACGGGCAAGCTGGATGCCCGTTTTTCCGGCAAATTCATCGTGTTTTTCTGCCGCAGCGGCAGACGGACGTGCGACAACGCCGCGCTGCTGGAACGGTGCGCGCCGGGCCGGGCTTGCCAGCTCGGCGGGGGGATACTGGCTTGGGAACAGGCCGGATTTCCGGTCTGGAGCCCCCGGGAGCTGTTGCCCTGTTTTGCGGCGACGCCGCGTCTCTTTTCTGGATTTCTCGGCTGAACGGCCTCTGTCCCGTGCGGGTCGGAGGCTTTTTCGATCAAACATCGCGTTATGATGTCCAAAAGGCTCTGTCCCGTGCGAGGCAGAGGCTTTTTGTGCCGGGAAACGATCTTCCGGCCTTTCCGTGGTTGATTGACGGGTTCCTGTCCGCCTTGCTACAGTGTCCGGACGGATTCTTGACAAGAACATCGGGGATACGGTCAGGAACGTGCGTTTCGCGCCGGTAGGAGGTGAGCGTATGCGCTGCGACATGACGGCGGGCAACACCCGGGAGTCGTCTCCCGAAGAGTTCGGCCAACGGGACAGCCTCACGGGCTTTTACGACAAGGCTTCGATCCGGCATCTTGTGGAACGGTGCTTCGTGACCAGCGACGTGTGCCAGTCGCACGCCCTTTTCGTCGTCGATGTGGACAATTTCAGGAAAATCAACGAAACGTTGGGCCGCTCGTCCGGCGACGCCGTGCTGAGCGACATCGCATGGGTGCTGCGGCGGACGTTCCGGCGTTCGGACCGTATCGGCCGGGTCGGCAGCGACATCTTTGTGGTGTTGCTCAAGGACGTGCAGATCGGCAAGCTGTCCGAGAAAAAGGCCCGGGAATTCTGCTCCATGCTCAAAGTCCTGTCCGCCGCACGGGGAAAGAGCGCTCCCGCGTGCAGCATCGGCGTGGCCACCTATCCCGAGAACGGCACCACGTTCGAAACCGTGTACCGCTGCGCCGACGCCGCTCTGCACGAGGCCAGAAGCCTCGGGCGGAATCAGGTCGTTTTCGCCCCCCGCACGACTTGATCCCCTTTCCTCCTCGCTTCTCCAACCGCCTTTCGGCATACGCGGATACGTTCCGGTAATCCCGTGAAACGATTGTACGCCCTGCGCGGCAGTCCCCGCTGCTCCCGTTCGGGCTGGCGGCCTCGTTGTCCGTCGGCGCGGCGCGTGCCGGGGTGTGGGGCATCCGCGGCACCGTCCGCACGTTTTGGGATGTAGGCCGTCGTCGCTCCCGTGCGCCCGCCGTCCGACGGGAAGGGCCGGGGCTTGCCGCATCACCGGCGCGGCGCGTTCGGAGTCTGACCCGTCCGCAACGAAAAAGGGGCCTTTCCGCGGAAAGGCCCCTTGGCGTCATTTCACCAGCTTTCGCAGCCAGGAAAGGGGATGCATGGACGGCACCCCGGTGTGGTGGGATATCTGAAGGCGGCAGGTGCCGCATTCGGTGACGCAGTACTCCGCGCCGCTGTCCTTGACGGCCTTGAAGAGGTCCGCGCCGACCGAAGCCGCCACATCGTACTTTTCCTTCTTGAAGCCGTAGCTGCCGGAGATGCCGCAGCACCCGGAGCGGGCGTCCTCAACGTTGGCGGAGGCCATGCGGAGCAGGTCGAGGCCCGGCTTGCCGATGCCCTGCGCGCGCAGGTGACAGGGGGCGTGGTAGACGAGCTTGGCGGCGTCTTCGCGCACGTCGATGTCCAGTTCGCCGGATTCCAGCAGCCCGGCGACGAATTCGCAGGCGTCCTGTACGTGCGGGACGAGGGCGGCGTGCCCGTCCAGTTCCGGGAAGTATTCGGCGTATTCCTGCTTGAGCATGAGCTGGCAGCTCGGGCAGACCGTGAGCACCGGCACGTCGCCGGAGGCCACGAGTCCCGTGAGGCTGTCCACATTCTTGGATGCGGCGGCCTTGGCGTCGTCGAAGAAGCCGTTCGCCACCATCGGCAGGCCGCAGCACTGGAACTCCGGCGTCACGACCTCGTAGCCCGTTTTTTCCAGCAGGAAGACGAGGTCCTTGCCGGTTTCGGGATCATAGTCGTTCACATAGCAGCCGGGGAAGAACACGGCCTTCTTCGTCAGTTTGGCGCGTTCCGCCGGGGACAGGGCCGCGTTGTGGGCCGCCAGCCATTCCGTGAAGCTCTGCGGCACGAATACCGGCATGGGTGCGCGCCTGTCTACGCCGAAGGCGTCGAGCACGAGCCGGGTCAGCGGATTGGTGGAGGCCATGCCGACCAGCCAGCCGGGGAATTTGCGGGCCAGCTTGCCGAGCGCATGGCCGTGCCCCAGCACCCAGTCGCGCAGCGGCGGCTTGTGCCTGCGGCAGTAGTCCGCGCGGGCCAGCATGTTGAGGGTGGAGATTTTCACCCCGGACGGGCAGGCGATGTCGCAGTTCTTGCAGTTGGAGCAGTAGTCCAGCGCCTCGATTTCCGAGATTTCGCCGCCGCCGGTTTCGTCGAACAGCCGGAAGCGTTCCGAGGACGGCCCGGTGAGCTTCGGCCCCTTGAAGGCCCGCGTCGCCTTGGTCACGGGACAGTAGGCCACACAGGTCGAACAGGTCGTACATTTATCTACGGTTTCAATGGGTTTCATACGTACCTCAGGCGTTCATGGACGCAAACAGGGCCGTTGCCAGCGCAACGCCGTTGCCGGACTTTTCAGCGGCGTGATCGTAGCCGCCGAGCGTCTTGCCGATGAAGAACACGTTGTCGCACAGCGGAGCGCCGTCCCCGCCGAGCGGGCGGAGTTTGCCGTCCACATCCGGGCCGAGCAGGGCGAAGCCGTGCGACGGGCGGGAGGTTCCCGGCGTCTGGCGGCAGGCGGGGTAGGCTTCCGGCAGGGACCATTCCGGCGAAGCGGGGTTGAGGGGCAGATCGATGTTGAAAATCGGTTCCCACGCGCGTTCGGGTTCGGTCACGAAGCCTTCCCCGAGCACGCCGCCCGTGGCGATGATGAACGAGCGCGCCTCGTAGCGGCGCGGCTGGCTGTTGTTGGTCGTGATCAGCGCCTTGCAGCGGCGGCCCTCGATCTCGGAGCCGGTGACGGTGGACTGTTCGATCAGGTCCACGTCGTATTTCTTGAGCAGCCGGAGCAGCAGGGCGTGCAGGCGCAGGCCCGTCACCGCCGGGGGCAGGCTGGAGATTTCGTTGACGATGTGGCCCGTGCGGTCCTTGATGGCGTTGTGTACGTCGCCGTTGGCGGCGGTGCCGAGGATGGCGGGAACGAACATCGCGCCGGGGACGCCGCGCACGATGTATTTGTTGAGGCTCTTGCTCAGCCAGTGGATGCCTTCCGGCGTATCCAGATAACGGGCCAGATCAAGGGTGGAAAGGTCGCGCTGGAGCGGGAACGGGCTGGGCAGCAGCACGGGCACGATGTTCTTTCCGGCGTAGGCCTTGCGGCTGGCGAGGCCCTGCGCCACCAGCGCGGGCGAAAAGTCCTTCAGGCCCTCGACGCCCGCGACGAAGATATTCGAGGCTTCGGCCACGCCGTGCATGGACATGGTGTGCGGCACGAGATAACTCGGCTTGGTCGTGCCGAGGGCCGTCACCACGCGGGTGTTCTTCCCTCCGTTGCACAGGTACGGGCAGCCGCCCTCCTCACAGAACGCGAGGAAGTCGTCCAGCGCCTTCTTTACGGTTTCCGCGCCGACGATGGCATAGGGATGGCGCGGCGGGAGCGCATCGAAACCGTCGAAAGGCACGTCCAGCGACGTTCCGTCGGCCCGGTAGCCGAGCACGTCGATGGTGCCGCCGCCGATGGCGAGCACCCCGGAGCCCTTGGTGACGAGCAGCGTCCGTTTCCCGGCCTTCGCCGCGAACAGGGCCGCGCTCAACCCGGAAAGGCCGCCTCCGGCGACCACGACATCGTAAACAGGTTTCTTGATCATTCGTCGGCTCCGTCTACATTGAGGGTGGCGCCGTACATGCCGCGCGCCAGTTCGGTTTCTCGCAATTCGCTGCCCCACAGTACGGGGCGGATGCCGTACCAGCGTTCCTGTTGGAAGCTCTGGAGCAGGTCCGGCGCGCCGCAGGGCGTCGCGTCGCATTCGCCCGTGCCGCAGGCCCGGATGCCGGCGGGCAGGAGCTGGGCCTCCAGCACCGCGCCCACGCCGCGCAGGCCGCAGAAGCTGCCCTGACAGGTGCCCATGCCCATGCGGGTGCGGCGGCGGATGTCGTTCAGGGAATGGGAGGTGGCTTCGGACGCCACCTGTTCGAATTCCGCGACGGTCACGCGTTCGCATTCGCAGAGCAGCGCCTTTTTCCACGGCGCGGCCTCAAGGCGCTCCACCGTGGCGGCGAAGCTGTCCCCGAGGCGGGACTGCGCCTGTTCGAGCCCCTGCGCGGGGAAGACCTTGCGGGCGCGCTCCATGAGTTCGGCGGAAGGTTCCTCCACCAGCGGCTCGACGGCGGTGCGGCACTGCGCGGCCACGCCGAGCTTGGAGCATACGAGGTCGGCCATGCGTTCGCCCATGAGCCGGTAGGTGGTCAGTTTGCCGCCGCAGATGGTCGCCATGCCCTTGAGTCCTTCCTTTTCATGGTCGAGGACCACGAAGTTGCGGGACGCGCCGCGCCCTTCGGCTGAGGGATCGGCGGTGTACAGGGGACGGGTGCCCGCGAAGGTGCGGAGGATGCGGTAGCTGTCGATTTCGGGGAAGAGGACGCGCCCGATGTCGAGCAGGGCGCGCACTTCGGCGGTATCCGGCACCGTGTCGTCGGGGCGTTCGGTCTTCTTGGAGGTGGTGCCGAGGATGGTGATGGAACCGTGCGGCACGAAAATATCGCCGTCGGACGCCTTGCGGAGCCGGTTGATCACGCGGCTGGTGAAGCGGTGGTTGAAGGCCACCAGCGTGCCCCGGTCGGGCTTGACGTTGATGGTCAGCCCGGCGGTGTGCGCCAGCTCGCCCACCCAGCTCCCGGCGGCGTTGACCACGAAGGCGCAGGGGATGGTGCCGGTTTCGCCGGTGCGGCTGTCGCGCACGCTGACGCCTGTGACCTGCCCGTTGGCGCTGTTGATGGAGGTGACTTCCGTATAGGTGCGGAAGCCCGCGCCGTGGCGCAGGGCGCTCTGGACGTTCTGCCAGACGAGGCGGAAGCCGTCCACGGCGGAATCGGGCACGCGGTACACGGAAACGATGTCGTCCGCGAGGTTGGGCTCCAGTGCGCGGGCCTCCTTCACGGAGATCGGCGTGGCCTGAATGCCGCATTCGGCGCAGGCGGTGACCCAGTTCGCCTCGAATTCGGCTCCGTCCTCGGGGGTGCGGACGAAGAAGCCCTCGGTTTCCTCGACGCAGTGTTTGCCGATGCGCCGGAGGATGCGGTTTTCCTCGATGCACTCGCGTCCCGCGTCGGCGTCCTTCACGGCGTACCGTGCGCCGCTGTGGAGGAGGCCGTGGAAGCGCGAGCTGGTGCCGTGGACGAGGTCACGCTGTTCGAGCAGCAGCGCCTTGACCCCGCGCATGGCGAGGTCGCGGAGAGTGCCCGCGCCCGTGGCTCCGCCGCCGATCACGACGACGTCCCAGTGCCGTCTGGTATATTCTGAAAGTTCCTGCATGGATGTTCTCGTTCTTTCTGGATTTGTCCCGGAAGCTCCCCGGGGTTGCGTCGCCCCTGAAAATAGCCTCTTTGGAATCCGATGACAATAGAATATTCACTTATGAAACTCTGAACAGGTCAAAACGTTCTTATCCGAAAATTTTGGGAAACAACGGAGATGGAGGCGGGAAGACCGGGGAGGGGGAAGGCCCCCCTTTTGAAAAAGGGGGGCCTTCCCCCTCCCCAGACCCCACCCCTATCCCCCTAAAACTTTCGTATGGGTCGTTCCGAGGCGGGGTAGCGCAGCGTGCCGAACCTTGGGCGTCCGTCTCCCGGCGGGGCGACGAAAAGGCAGGGAGCGGGCCGGGTTCGAGCATGGTACGCGGATTGCCGTCAGGCTTCCCCGTACCGCTGATGCGGAAGAGGAGCGGCAAATCTTTTTGAGAAAGGCTCTGTCATAGGATGTGGTTGTTTCATCTCCACAGCACGGTGAAGATACGACTTTTTCTCCAGTTCTCCCCTCGGCGGAATCCATGCCTGGGGCATTTTATTGGTTATTTCTTTGGCATTTCAAGGAATAAAGCATCAACCATTTTCTATGACACAGCCTTGAGAAACTGTGCTCAGTAGGAGAAGAAACGGGTTTCTCCCTATCCTCTTTTTAAGAGATCAAGATAGGTCGTGAGCGGCCCGTCCTTTCATCAAGGCTCCTGCTGAGGTCCGTTACAAACGTCTTTGGGGGGAGTGGGGGAGGTTTGGAGGGTGCGAGGGCCCCTTTCTCCAGAAAGGGGCCCTCGCCCCCTCCAATCTTCATTCCATCAGGCTCCTCCGATTTCAAGTCGCGCTTTCTATGCTTTTCGTGACCATATTGCGGAGCGGGCGTGATTGGGGCATGCCCGGTAGCATGAGCATGCTACCGGAGTTTTTCGAAGGCGGCGCGATTCCGTGGTCGCCGATCCTGTTGTCGCTGAAGGTCGCGGGACTGGCGACCGCCGCGTCGTTTTGCGCGGGGGTGGCCGCCGCGTGGCTTCTCGCGCGTCGGCGTTCGCCGTTTTCCGCCATCCTCGACGCCATGTGCACGCTTCCCATGATACTGCCGCCGACGGTCCTCGGCTACTACCTTATTTTGCTGGTCGGAAGGCGCGGCGTCATCGGGCCGTGGCTGGCCGAGTGCGGCATCAACCTGATTTTTTCGTGGCAGGGCGCGGTGGTCGCGGCCACGGTGGTCGTGTTTCCGCTGATCTACAAATCCGCCCGCGCCGCGCTGGAGCTGGTGGACCCGCGCCTCGAAAACGCGGCCCGCACGCTCGGCGCTTCGGAGTGGAAAGTGTTCTGGCAGGTGTCGCTGCCGCTGGCGTGGCGCGGCATCGTGGCCGGGGGCATGCTCGCCTTTGCGCGCGGCATGGGCGAATTCGGCGCGACCCTGATGATCGCGGGCAACATTCCGGGCAAGACGCAGACGTTGGCGCTCGCCATCTACGACGCCTTTCAGGCGGGCAACGACGAACAGGCGACCGTGCTTGTCGTGCTGACGTCGGGCCTGTGCCTTGCCATCCTCGTCATCGCCGACAGGCTGTTCGGCGGCAAAGCGGGAGGTCGCTGATGCTTGAGGTGCGTATCCGCAAGCGCCTCGCCACGGGGCGCAAACGCGGCGACGATTTTTCCCTCGACGTGGCCCTGAGCTGTTCCACGCGGCGGCTGGTGCTGTTCGGACATTCCGGTTCGGGCAAGACGCTGACCCTGCAATCGCTGGCCGGTCTGGTCCACCCGGACGGCGGGTACATCAAGGTCGGGGACAAGGTGCTGTACGCTTCGGACAAGGGCATCGATCTGCCCGCCCGCGAGCGGCGTCTCGGCTACGTCTTTCAGGATTACGCCCTGTTTCCGCACCTGACGGTCCGCAAGAACGTGGAGTTCGCCCTCGACGGCAAGATGCGGACGCTCCTCGGGCGGCCTTCGCCCAAGGCCCGCAAGGCGGTGGGCGATCTGCTGGAACGGTTCGAGGTCGGGCATCTGGCGGATCGGTATCCGCGCGAAATTTCCGGCGGCCAGCGGCAGCGCGTCGCCCTGGCCCGAGCCCTGATCACCGCGCCCCGCATGTTGCTGCTGGACGAACCCTTCGCGGCGCTGGACCCGCTCCTTCGGGTCAGGATGCGCCGTGAAATCCGGGGACTGCTTGACGAATGGAACATCCCCGTGGTCCTGATCACCCATGATCCCGCCGATGTGGACGCCTTTGCCGATTCGCTCGCGGTCTACCGGAACGGCGCCGTCAAGCATGTCGTGGACGATTACCCTTCCCGCCGCGCGCAGGCCCCGGACGCGCTTTCGCTGCTCGCGCCGCTGGTGGAGGTGTAGGAAAGATGAAGACCGGGAAGGGCGTTTTTTTAATCTTCCCCCGACCTGCCGGTTCGGTTCGCACCCCGCCGCAAAATTTCGACCTTATCGAATCCCTGACAGCCGCTTACCCGCAGCAAAAAAGCCTTCCTAAAAAACCTTCCTTGTCCCCAAGGAAGGTTTTCTTTTGGCGCGTTCTCCAACGAACCCCCAACTGCGCCCTCGAACAGAAAAATCCCCACCCGAAACGTCCGACACGCCGGAACACGTTCCGGCGCTCGAACACGCTCCGAACAGGGATTCGATAAGCTCGAAAGTCTTTGAAGAGAAGGGGGAGAGGTTTGGAGAGGGGGAGGGGAAACTTTCTTCAGAAAGTTTCCCCTCCCCCTCTCCAAGTTTTTTTACATGCCCAATACGACGGCAAACGCCTTGAACAGGACGGAGATGGGCTTGCCGGGTTCGAGCTTGAGCTGGCGGGCGCTCTGGGCGGTGATGACGGCGCAGACGGTGGAGCCTTCGTCGAGGGTCACGAGGACTTCGGCTTCGATTTCACCGAGCTGGACGCTCTGCACCTTGCCGGAGAAGTGGTTGCGGGCGCTGGTGGGCGCGTCGCCGGTGCTGAGGATCACCCACGGGGCCTTGATGGTCGCGGTGGTGTTGATGCCTTCGCGCAGTTCGAGATTATCCGCGCTCTCGGCGGTAATGACCGCAACCACCTTGAGGCCGGTGCCGGTCAGGATTTCCACTTCAACGAGCAGGTCGCCGCGGGTGATGCGGTTGATGGTACCGGTAAACGCGTTGCGGGCGCTGGTTTTTTTCATGGCTTCCCTCCTTAGATGGGAATGGACGATTTGCCTCGCGTCTTCGCGCGAGAAATGAAGATAGCTTGCCGTCAGCGTCGGACTCTGCTGCCCGAGGAATTGCTGGACGATTTTGAGCGGCACTTCGCCGCGCAACAGCTCGATGCCCCGGGAATGCCGGATGACCCGCGGGCTGAGGAGGTCTTTCGGCAGGTCGACGTCCTTCGCGCGCTCGTAGAAGATACGGCGTACATACCCTTGGTCAAGATGCAGCACCTCGCCCCGCAGGCCGAACATGACCGGCGATTCGAGAACCTGCCGCATTTCCCCCATGATGGCTTCGGGAAACTGGAGTTCGCGGGGATTTTGCCCCCGGACGATGACCAGAGAGCGCGTGAAGTTGAGATCGTTGCGATCATCGAGGGCCAACGCCTCGCCGAGACGCAGCGCGCCGTAGCGGATGAGCAGGAAGACCAGCCACAGCCTTCCCCGCGATCGGCTCTGGGTCGTGGAAACGGCTCCCTTGTACCAGTCCAGAAAGGACTTGGCGACGGCATCAAGTTGTTCCGACGTCAGATGCTTGACGTTTTCCGGGACGGTGAAGTGCCCGCCGGGATGCGGCGGAGGGGGCGGAGGCGCGTTGCGGGATTCGCGCTCGTGGCGGATGCACGCTTCAATGAAGCGCAGGGCGGACTCGTCGAGGCCGTGGACAAGGCGGGTTATTTCTTCCTGCATGGGGTCTCCTCTGAACCGGGCAAACGGGGTATCGGGATATGCAGGCTATCCCACGGACTCGTGAGGCCGGAAGCCGGTCACGCAGTCGGTCGGAAGAGTGACAATATTGCCGGGAAAAGGCAAGGGGGGTATTGCTGGAAAACGTCTGTTTCGTGATCCGCAACAGCCGAAAAACAAAGGAGTATGAACATGAACAAGACGTTTTTCCAGCGGTGCGCCCGGCTGGCGGCCCTCGGCCTGCTCGGCTGCCTGTTTCTGGCGGGCTCGGCGTTCTCCGCACAGGAAATCACCGTTTCCGGGGCGGCGAGCCTGACCAACGCGTTCACGGAAATCAAGGGCCTGTTCGAGAAGAAACACCCCGGCATCAAGGTGCATACTAATTTTGCGGCCTCCAATCCGTTGCTCAAGCAGATGGAAGAGGGCGCTCCGGTAGACGTGTTCGCCTCCGCGGATCAGGAAACGATGGACAAGGCCGCGGCCAAAAAACTGGTCGACGTCTCCACCCGCAAGGATTTCGCGCTCAACGATCTGGTGATGGTCGTCCCGTCGGACAGCACGCTCGGCCTCACCGGGGCCAAGGACCTGACGAAGCCCGAAGTCAAGCGCATCGCCGTGGGCAATCCCGATTCCGTTCCCGCCGGGCGTTACACCAAGGCGGCGCTGACCGCCGCCGGGCTCTGGGAGACGTTGCAGCCGAAGTATGTGTTCGGCGCGAGCGTGCGTCAGGCGCTGGACTATGTGGGGCGCGGCGAAGTCGACGCCGGGTTCGTCTACCGCACCGACGCCAAGCAGGGCGGCGACAAGATGCAGGTTGCCGCCGTGATGGACGGGCATAAGCCGGTTCTCTATCCCATCGCCGTGGCGACCACCGGCGGAAACCGCGACGGCGGCGCCAGGTTCGTCGATTTCGTGTTGTCCCCCGAGGGGCAGGCCGTCCTCGCCAAGTACGGTTTCAGCAAGCCGCAGAAGTAGACGGCAGACGATAGTACCATTGGAGAGGGGGAGGGGAAACGTTCTGAAGAACGTTTCCCCTCCCCCTCTCCAAACCTCACC
>CABKMN010000052.1 GCA_902373525.1 uncultured Bilophila sp.
TCCCCAAACCCCACCTCCATCCCCCTAAAACGTTCGACGTTATCGAATCCCTGTTCCACGTATTGCTTCCGTTATGGAAGAGGCGGCGTTGGATGCGGGGAATGGGGAAGAGAAAAGAGGAGGCATCGGGACGGGGTGAAGGATGAAACGCTGATGGAGGCCGGAAAAGGCGAACGGGAGGCGTAAGGGCGAGAGGGGGCATCTTGCGCGACGGCGGGCTGGCGGGTACAGTGCCGGAACATTTTTTGAAGAGGCACGCTTCCATGAATCTTCCTGTTCCCGTTCCGGTCGCTACCGTCGGTTTGCTGATTCTTTCCAACGTGTTCATGACGTTTGCGTGGTACGGGCATCTGCGCTACAAGGCGCTGCCCCTGCTCGCCGCCATCGTGATCAGTTGGGGCATCGCGTTTTTCGAGTATCTGTTGCAGGTGCCCGCCAACCGCGTGGGCTACGGTTATTTCAGCGCGGCGGAACTCAAGGCCATTCAGGAAATCGTCTCCCTGTCGGTCTTTGCGTTCTTCTCCACGCTTTACCTCGGCGAATCCCTGCGCTGGAATCATTTCGTGGGGTTCGGCCTGATCGTTCTCGCCGCATTCTTCATTTTCAAGAAGTGGTAGGGGCTTCCCTTCATGTTCTCCATGCCGAAAGCCGGGAAACGTCCGTTTCCCGGCTTTCCGTCGTTCGGTTCGGCCTCCGCAGGGGGACCGGTGACCGCTGAAAAGGCGTTGCGGAGAAAAAGGGGAAGGGAGAAACGCCGGAGCGTTTCCTGATTTTTCGGGAAGAGCCTTCCTTCCGCGCCGCATTGCTGCGCGCCTACCGCACGCCGATCCACTTGTGCGTCTGCAAGCCGAGGCTCCAGCGGGGATGCCCGAGACAGTATTCGATGCACTCGCGGGTGTTGGCCTTGTTGTGGGCATCGTCGCAGGGCTGGAGCAGAAAATGCCGGAAATCCAGCCCGGCGAAGTCCTCGGGCGCGCAGCCCCGCTGGGGCCAGACGAGTTTCAATTCGTCGCCGGAAACCGTGACCAGCGGGTTGGAGCCTTTGGGACTGACCGTGATCCAGTCGAGTCCGTCGGGCAGGGGCAGCGTGCCGTTGCTCTCCACGCCGAGTTCGAAACCGCGCGCGTGCAGCAGGTCGAGAAGCTCGCGCGTGAGCTGCAACGCCGGTTCGCCGCCGGTGAAGACGACGTAGGGCCTGCGCCCGCCGTAGGCCTGCGGGTCCAGAACCGGAAAAGCGGCGGCGACGGCTTCGGCCAGCGCCTCGGCGGTTTCGAAAACGCCCGCGTCCGCGCCTACGAAATCCGTATCGCAGAACCGGCACTTCGCCGTGGCCCGGTCTTCAGGCCGCCCCGACCAGAGGTTGCAGCCCGCAAAGCGGCAGAACACCGCCGGACGCCCGGCCTGCGCGCCTTCACCCTGCAAGGTGTAAAAAAGTTCTTTTACTCGATAGGCCATGCCTTTCCACCTTTTTCCCAAAAATGTTTCAAAGCCCGCATCCGCCGCGCAGGGAGCGGGCCGACCGCGCCCGCCGGTTTCAATACGCCGTGTCCGTTGCAACAGGGGCCCCTCAGCACTAAGGAAACGGCCCCTGTGGGAACGTCTTCCCTGCGAATGTGAGGTTTTCCTCCCCCTCTTCCGTAACGGATGAAGGGAAAAGCGTTTTCTACCCAAACGGGACGACGTCCGAACGAACTTCGGAAGCCTTCCCTGCGGATGCGAGGTTTTCGTGCCCGCCGCCATCTGATTCTGTTGGTAAAAACCTTCCCTGCCGTTTGGAGGTTTTCCCCATCAGCGTTAAGGGCGCGGGGCGGCAATAATCCCACGCGGGGGAACACGAGTTCCCCCGCATCCCCCAGCCCCAATCGGCCCCGCCGTCCGTCAAGGGAACGGACGCCGCCCGCACCGAGGGGGCCGGGGGAAATCATTTCCCCCGGACAGGGGTCAAGGGGGCGGTAGCCCCCTTGCCGCCGGAGGCCCCCCGCCGGGAGGCGTACTCCTCCCACCCGCGCGCGCGGAGCTTGCAGGCGGGGCACTCGCCGCAGCCGTAGCCCCACGGGTGCAGATCGGCGCGATCCCCGAGATAGCAGGTGTGCGTCACGGTGCGGACGGCTTCCACGAACGGCGCGCCGCCTTCGCGTTCCGCAAGGTCCCACGTATCGGCCTTGTCGAGCCACATCAGCGGCGTGTGGACCACGAAACGCGAGTCCATGCCCAGATTGAGGGCCACCTGCATGGCCTTGATCGTGTCGTCGCGACAGTCGGGATAGCCGGAAAAATCGGTTTCGCATACGCCCATGACCAGATGCCGGACGCCCTTGCGCCACGCCAGCGCGGCGGCGGCGGTGAGGAAGACGAGGTTGCGCCCCGGCACGAAGGTGTTGGGGATGCCCTTTTCGTTGAAGGCGATTTCCATGTCGCTGGTCATGGCCGTTTCCCCGATCTGGTTGAACAGGCCGAGGGAAAGAAGCGTGTCCTCCCCGAGCTTCGCGGGCCACGAGGCGGGCAGGGAGGCGTCGGTGCGGACCGCGTTCAGCATGTTTTGGCGGCACGCCATTTCGACGTGGTGGCGCTGCCCGTAGTCGAAGCCGACCGTGGAAACGTTGTCGAAACGGTTGAGCGCCCAGCCGAGGCAGGTGGCGGAGTCCTGCCCGCCGGAGAAAATGACGAGAGCCGAAGAAGTGTCGCTGGTCATCTGCATATCCTGAAAAAAGGTCTTGGGTACGGAACCGGTGCTACCGCAGGGAATGGGAGCTTGTAAAGCGCGCGAGTTGTGACGTAGTATGACCGCATGGCCGCCGCACGGGCGGCGAAGCGGCTCCCGGCAACGCCCGGACGCCTTTCCGACACCCCTGCGCCGGGCTTTCCGGCGTGAACGATACTTGCGAGGTACGACGATGTCCCAATCCAGCACGCTCCCCTGTTGCGCTCTCATCCTTGCGGCGGGCAAGGGCACCCGCATGCATTCCAGAAAGCCCAAGGTGCTGCATACCATTCTGGGCGAACCGCTGCTCGGCCATGTGGCGGAGGCGCTTCGCCCCCTGTTCGGTGAGGCCGTGTGGGCCGTCATCGGACACGAGGCCGACATGGTGCGCGCCGCGTTCGCCGGACGCCAACTGCGTTTCGTGGAACAGAAGGAGCAGCTCGGAACCGGGCACGCCCTGATGGTCGCGATGCCGGAACTGAAGGCGGCGGGCATGAAGAAAGTTCTCGTGGTCAACGGGGATACCCCGCTGATCACCACCGACACGCTGCGCGACTTCATGTTCTACGCCGAGGGCGCGGACGTGTCCGTGGCGACGCTGACGCTGGAAAACCCCGGCGCGTATGGCCGCATCGTCAGGCGGAACGGCGAACTGCGGGCCATCGTGGAGGCCAAGGACTTTGACGCCGCCGTACACGGCGAGCCGACCGGCGAGATCAACGCGGGCATCTATATGCTCGACCTCGACGCCGTGGAACGCCTCGTGCCCAAGCTGAACAACGAGAACAAGAGCGGCGAGTACTACATCACCGATCTTGTGGGCATGGCGGTGGCCGAGGGCATGGTCGTGCGCGGCCTGTCCTGCGGGAGCGATCCCAACCTGCTCGGCATCAACAACCCGGCGGAACTGTCCGCCTCCGAGGAGCTGCGGCGGCGGGCCATCGTCGAGGAACGGCTGGCGGCGGGCGTGGTCATCCACGGCCCGGATACGGTCCGCATGGGGCCGTTCGTGACCGTCGAACCCGGCGCGGAACTGTTCGGCCCCTGCGAACTCTACGGGCATACCCGCATCGCCTCGGGCGCGGTCATCGAATCCCACTGCGTCATCAGCGACAGCAGCGTGGAGGCCGGGGCCGTCGTGCATTCCTTCTCGCACATGGACCACGCCTCGGTCGGCCCGGACTGCCTTGTGGGCCCGTATGCCCGCCTGCGCCCCGGCGCGGTGATGGAAATGGCCTCGCACATCGGCAACTTCGTGGAAATGAAGAAGGCCCGCCTCGGCGAAGGGGCCAAGGCCAATCACCTGACCTATCTGGGCGATGCGGAGATCGGCGCGCGCACCAACATCGGCGCGGGGACGATTACCTGCAACTATGACGGCGTCAACAAGTACAAAACCGTCATCGGCGAGCATGCCTTCATCGGCAGCAATACTGCGTTGGTGGCTCCGGTCACGGTGGGCGCGGAGGCGCTCGTCGGCGCCGGGTCGGTCATCACCAAGGACGTGCCGGAAAACCATCTCGCCGTGGCGCGCGGAAAACAGGTGAACCTGCGCCGCAAATAGACGTTTTTTACCTTTTATTACGGTCGATTGCTCCAGCGGATGCCGCCCCTTCGGCGGCACTCCGCGAAGGATGCGGGAACGGGCGCATCAGAGCCTTGAAGAACGGCGGATATTCCGTTACTGAAAGGATATCTGCGATTGACGCAATACCGGATCAGAGATTCCCGCAGGGCGGCCCGCCGGCGTCGTCGTGCGAAAAACACGTATCGAATCCTTTTCTTCCCACCCTCAATCTTGCCATGATACGGCAAAAAGAGTAGAGTCTTTGCATGGAACTTTTTGATCTCTTGGAAACCCGTGTGGTTGAGCTTCTCGGGCAGATTGATACCCTTCGCGAGGAAAACAAGACCTTGCAGGAAAAACTTACCGCTCTCGACGAGGAGAACAAGACTCTCAAGGAGTCTCTGGAGCAGGAGCAGCACACCAAGGAAGAGATTAACGGCCGCATCGACACGTTGCTCTCGACGATTCGCGAGTTCACGGCCGAAGCGTAACCGACCGATACCTGTATGCACAGCTTTCAGCTCAATGTCCTGGGAATGGACATTTCCTTCCGTACGGAGGCCGATCCCGTTCGCATCGAACGGGCGCAGGCTTTCGTCGAGAAGCAGTATGAGAGATTGAAAAACCAGGGAGGGCAGTTCGGCAGGGAAAAACTGCTGGCGCTTCTGGTTTTGGGAGTTGCAGACGACTTGTTGCAAACACAGCAGCAACTCGGCGATGTGGAGACACGTCTCGCCCATTTGCTGAAGCTTATAGAGAAAACGGATTAATTGTTCACGGAATGTTCCCTGGAGCGTGCGTGATCCCTATATTGGTGCTGACCTCACAAGCATATTGAATGGGAATCAAGCGGCAGATCGGTGTGCATGCCCGACGTGTCGGGAAGTCTGAAGACCTGTCCACGGTTCCCCCCTGGGAGACCAGGTTTTGCACCGGTATCTGGACACGGCGCTTCGGGGTCATTTCTGGCGTCCTTCGCTGCGACCCCGCAGCAGACGGGTCCGTGTTTTCGACGGTGTGCGGATCGCGTTGTCCCCCTTCCCAGCAGAATGTCCTCCCGAGGCCTGGACGAGGCCGCCGCTCGGCGGTGTCGCATCGCGTGAACGGGCTTGAGCCCGACACTATAAAGGGAGGGGACTTATGGAATTTTTTACCGCCTTGTGCGTCTTCGCGGCGATCTGCGTCAGCGGGGGCGTCGGCTTCTATCTCAACAAACATCTCAATGCCAAGCGTATCGGCGACGCCACCGAGCTGGCTACCCGCATAGTCGAAGAATCCCGCAAGGAAGCGCAGGCCCAGAAGAAGGAAATCCTCCTTCAGGGTCAGGACGATCTGTTCAACCAGAAGCGCGAGCTCGAACACGAGTTCAAGGAACGCGAGCGCGAACTGAAGGCCCGTGACCGCAAGTTGCAGGAACAGGGCGAACGTCTTGAGGAAAAGCTCGAAAAGGCCACCGAAAAGGAACACGAGCTCCTCAGCGTCGAGAAGGACCTTTCCAAGAAGGAACGCAAGCTCGCCGAGCTTGAGGAATCCCTCAACGAACGCATCGACGAACAGGAGCGCCGTTTGCAGGAAGTCTCCGGCCTGACCGCCGAGGAAGCCCGCCAGCGCCTTTTCGCCGAAATCGAATCCCGCACCCGCCACGAAGCCGCCAAGATGATGCGCCTCATCGAGGCCGAGGCCCGCGAAACCGCGGACCGCAAGGCCAAGGAGATCATCGCCTGTTCCATCCAGCGTTACGCCGGGGATTACGTGGGCGAGCATACCGTCACCGCCGTGACCCTGCCCAGCGAAGACATGAAGGGCCGCATCATCGGTCGCGAAGGCCGCAACATCCGCGCGCTGGAAGCGGCGACCGGCGTTGACCTCATCATCGACGACACTCCCGAGACCGTCATTCTGTCCGCCTACAGCCCGCTGCGCCGTCAGGTCGCCAAGATGGCTCTCGAACGGCTCATTCAGGACGGGCGCATCCACCCGGCCCGCATCGAGGACGTGGTCCACAAGTGCGAGCAGGAACTGGAAGTGCAGATACGCGAAGTGGGCGAACAGGCCACCTTCGACGCCGGGGTCCACGGCATCCATCCCGAGCTTGTCCGCTATCTGGGCCAGCTCCGCTACCGTACCAGCTTCACGCAGAACGTGCTCCAGCACTCGCTGGAAGTGTCCGCCCTGTGCGGCATGATGGCCGCCGAACTGGGCATGGACATCAAGAAGGCCAAGCGCGCCGGTCTGCTCCACGACATCGGCAAGGCCGTCGACCACGAAGTCGAAGGCCCGCACGCGCTCATCGGCGCGGACCTCGCCAAGAAGTTCAACGAAAGCAAGGAAATCCTGCACGCCATCGCCGCGCACCATGAGGATCAGCGTCCCGAAACGGCGCTGGCCGTGCTTGTGCAGGCGGCGGACTCGCTTTCCGGCGCCCGTCCCGGCGCGCGCAAGGAGCTTCTGGAAAGCTACGTCAAGCGTCTGGAAGACCTTGAAAACATCGCCTCCGAATTCGACGGCGTGTCCAAGGCCTACGCCATTCAGGCCGGACGCGAAATCCGCGTCATGGTCAATTCGGAGAACGTGGACGACGATCAGACCTACATGCTCTGTAAGGGCATTACCGGCAAGATCGAGGAAAACCTTACCTATCCCGGCCAGATTCGCGTAACGGTCATCCGTGAACGCCGGGCCGTCGGCTACGCGAAGTAGCCGGTATTTTTCGCCGATTCAGAGGAGGGGACTTCGGTTCCCTCCTTTTTTTGTGCCCGGAGCGGGCCGGGAGGGCGTTGGAACCCTCCGGCGGGCTGTCTTCCCGTGTACCCGTTTGGGAAAACGCCTTCTCCAACCGGGCCGAAAAAACGGATGTGGCGTTCCCCTTCATCCGAGCGGGGAACGCGTTCCGTGTGTGCTGCGCGTGAGGCTCGAAGGTTCGCCCGACGCTCACGGTTTCACCGCCCTGCACAACGGCATCCAAGATTCCGATTGGGGAAAGAGGACGTTCGATTGCGCCTGTGGGTCAGAGTACGGGGCAAAGGAAAGGGGACGGCATTGGGAAGAGGCGATGCCTGATCTGTGCCGCATCGGCATGAGGAAGCGTTTCCCTGCGATCCGGGAACCGTATTCACGACCGGTCTGCGACCAAATGGGGATGTAGAGTCTCCCTGTGATCCGGGAACGGCGAATGGCTCTATCGTATCTGGAACAAAATACCAAAATGTAGATCAGGGATTCTTTCCTACGATTTTGTGGAAAAGAGAGAAAAAGAGTGGGATTCAACTTGGTTGAGCGATCAACAAGGCTGGCGAATCGTAACGGAAGGCGTTCACCGTACTGTTAACACGCTGTTTTTTATTGTGTTATAAAAATCTACCCAAAAGTGGAAAAAGGGATACGGCCCGTACCCGCCCCGGCGTTTTGCACGTCCGGTAGAGGCGTTTCGGGAATATTTATAAAAAAGAAACGTATGATTTAAACACGTTGGGCAGGTAATCCCTTGGGGGGATTTCCTCGGGTGATGTTGGTCCCGTTTTTGCTTTGTTCCGGGCATCAACCTTTTCGAGGAGTGAACCCATGAGTTCCACCACTGTCCGTGAAACGGCTCTTGACGCTCTTGCCGTTGCCCAGCCTGTTGCGCCGCTTGACGCCCCCGAGCCGGGCCAGTCCCTTGCCTCCGGGTATGGCCGCGACGTGTTCAACGCACGCGTCATGCGCCAGCGTCTTCCCCGCGACGTGTACGACCGGCTCATGCAGACCATGACGCGGCGCGCTCCGCTCGATCCCGCCGACGCCGACGTCATCGCCGGGGCGATGAAGGACTGGGCCCTCGAACACGGGGCCACCCACTACACGCACTGGTTCCAGCCCATGACCGGGCTGACCGCCGAAAAGCACGACGCCTTCCTTTCCCCCACGCCGGACGGTCAGGTCTTCGGCGAGTTTTCCGGAAAAATGCTCATCAAGGGTGAGCCGGACGCCTCCTCCTTCCCGTCCGGCGGCATCCGTTCGACGTTCGAAGCCCGCGGCTACACGGCGTGGGACCCCACGTCCCCCGTGTTTCTGCTCGGTGACGATCATGGGCGCAAGACCCTGTACATCCCCACGGTGTTCTACTCCTACACCGGCGAGGCCCTCGACCGGAAAACGCCGCTCATGCGTTCCGTCGAGGCGGTTTCCGCACAGGCCCTGCGCATCCTCCGCCTGCTCGGCAACACGACGGCCACCAGCGTTCAGGCGATGGTGGGTTCCGAGCAGGAATATTTTCTTGTGGACCGGCGTCTCTACATCCAGCGCCCCGACCTCATGATGTGCGGGCGCACCCTGTACGGGGCCAGGCCCGCCAAGGGGCAGGAGATGGAGGACCACTACTTCGGCAGCATTCCCAGCCGCGTGCTGGCCTACATGCAGGACGTCGAACAGCGTCTTTTCGCGCTCGGCATCCCCGCGCATACCCGGCACAACGAAGTGGCCCCCGGTCAGTTTGAAATCGCGCCCGTCTATGAGGACGTAAACATCGCCACGGACCACAACATGCTGACGATGGAAGTGATGCGCCGCACCGCCCGCCGTCACGGCTACGTCTGCCTGCTGCACGAAAAGCCGTTCGCGGGCGTGAACGGCTCCGGCAAGCACAACAACTGGTCCCTGTGCGATTCGGACGGGCACAACCTGCTGAATCCCGGCGAAACGCCGATGAAGAACGCGCAGTTCCTCGTATTCCTCGCCGCCGTGCTGCGCGCCGTGCACAAGCACGGGGTCAACCTGCGCCTCGGCATCATCGGAGCCAGCAACGACCACCGTCTGGGCGCCAACGAAGCGCCGCCGGCGGTCCTCTCCGTCTACCTTGGGGAAAGCCTGTCCGGCGTCATCCGGTCCATCGCCTACGGCAAGGAAGCCGAAGGCGGCGGCGTGGCTCCCATCGAGATCGGGGTGTCCGTGCTGCCGGAAATCCCGCGCGATCTGTCGGACCGCAACCGGACCAGCCCCTTCGCCTTCACCGGCAACAAGTTTGAATTCCGTGCGCTCGGCTCCTCCCAGAACATCGCCGCCGCGAACATCTCCCTGAACGCCGCAATGGCCTGCGCGCTGGACGACATCGCCGCCATGCTGGAGGCCGAACTCGCCGAGGGCACCCCTCTCAACGCGGCCATTCAGGGGCTGCTCGCCAAGCTGTTCGCGGAGCACATGCCCATCGTGTTCGACGGCAACGGCTACAGCGAGGAGTGGCTTGCCGAGGCCGAAAGGCGCGGCCTGCCGAACCTCAGGGACACCGTCGCGGCCCTCGCCCACTACGGCGACAAGGACGTGATGGACGTTTTCGACCGTCACAACGTCCTGAGCCCGCGCGAAATGCTGTCCCGGCAGGAAATTCTGCTGGAGAGCTACACCCACACCATCGCCATCGAAGGGCACACCGCCCTCAAGCTCGGGCGGACCCGCATCCTGCCCGTCGCGCTGGCCTATCAGACGAGATTGGCGGACGCCGCTTCCGCCGCCGCGTCCCTTGCGGGCGATGCGGAACCCGAGAAGGCGTACTTCCTGCGCGTACGCGGGCATGTGCGCGGCCTCATCGCCGCACTGGATGCGCTTGAAGCCGTCCTCGACGCCCGTTTCGGGGATACCGCGCTCGCAAAGGCCGAGTACGCCCGCGACAGGGTGCTCCCGGCGATGAACGCGTGCCGCGGGCATGCGGACGCGCTGGAATGCCTATGCGCCAATCACGACTGGCCCTTGCCGAGCTACGCCGAGCTGTTGTGGCTCCACTAGCCCGCTGTCCGGGAGGGAGGCGCGCCTCCTTCCCGTTTCCCGGAAACGGAGCGCGTTTTGCGTGTGTTGAAGACGGACGCCGTCCGTCGGAAGGGATGCCCCGGTTGGGGATGCCGTCCGGGCGTAGCGCCCTTTCTCCGGTGACGATTTCGTGTGCGGTATGACGGTTGCGGAGAAAAGGACGGAAAGGGAGGTCTTTCGTGGAAAGGCTTCCCTTTTCCCGGTCCGGGACGGTTCGGAATCTTCGGGAAAGACGAGAGAGGCAGCTTCTTCCCGAAGGAAAAAACTGCCTCTCTACTCCCACCCTGAAACATTTTCAGGACAGGACTTGCATACCCGCACTGGGCAAAAAAAGCAAGATGCATATCGAGTCCCGATTCCTGAAAAAACGCCGCAAACGTCCGGGTGCGGGAGTGCGGTGCGCCGGTGTTTTTTCGTCGCCGCGCGTGCCTTGGCGGGATGAGGAAAGCGCCCTTTGCGGCGCGCGTTCGAGTCCTCGGCTCCGGGCGTTCCGGGAGTGCGGGACGGTTTTCCAACGACAGGGTTATCCACATGAAGTTCACCAAGATGCAGGCCGCCGGAAACGATTATGTGTACATGGAGGCGCTGAAGGCTCCCGTTCCGAACCCCGGCGATCTGTCCAGACGCATCAGCGACAGGCATTTCGGCGTGGGCGGCGACGGCCTGATCCTCATTTGCCCGCCCACCGATCCCGACGCGGCGGATTTCCGCATGCGGATGTTCAACGCGGACGGCACGGAGGCGGAGATGTGCGGCAACGGCATCCGCTGCGTGGGCAAGTACGTGTACGACAACGGGCACACGGACAAGGAACGGGTCCGCATCGAGACGCTCGCCGGCATCCTCACGCTCGGCCTGCACGTATCCGGCGGCAAGGTTGAGGCCGTGACCGTGGATATGGGCGTGCCGCGTCTCGCCCCGCGGGACATCCCCGTCGGTGACCCCGGAAGCGACTTCATCAACCGTTCCCTGCGCGTACGGGGACGGGTGTGGAACGTCACCGCCGTTTCGATGGGCAACCCGCACGCCGTCGTGTTCACTCACGGCATCGGGAAGCTGAATCTTCCCGAACTCGGCCCCCTGTTTGAGCATCATCCCCTGTTTCCCCGGCGCACGAACGCCGAGTTCGTGGAGGTCATCGACCGCAACACGCTGAGCATGCGCGTCTGGGAGCGCGGCGCGGGCGAAACCCTCGCCTGCGGCACCGGCGCGTGCGCGTCCGTGGTCGCCGCCGTTCTGACCGGCAACGCCGACCGCAAGGTGCATATGAAGCTCCTTGGCGGCACGCTCGACATCGAGTGGGACGAGGCCTCCGGCCATGTGTTCATGACCGGCGGCGCGGTCACCGTGTTTACGGGCGAATATCCGGGGTAAGGCGCATCGG
Organism: uncultured Bilophila sp.; assembly: GCA_902373525.1. Classification (GTDB taxonomy): domain Bacteria; phylum Desulfobacterota; class Desulfovibrionia; order Desulfovibrionales; family Desulfovibrionaceae; genus Bilophila. Next base: position 11,428 of record CABKMN010000052.1, read on the forward strand.
GAGGGGATGGGACCCTTTTGAAGGGCTCCCTTCCCCTCCCCGGCCCGGACGAGCGTTCTGGGAAGGCGAGAGGTGGGGGAGAGGAGAGAGGAAACCTTTCTCCGGAAGGGCTTCCTCTCTCCCCATATCGCCGCAAGCATCAGGAGTATCGCAATGGCACAGATCAACGACGACTATCTCAAGCTGTCGGGCAGCTATCTTTTTGCGGACATCGCGCACAAGGTGAGCGCCTACAGGGAAAAACACCCCGAAACGGAGCTGATCCGCCTCGGCATCGGTGACGTGACCCGCCCCCTGCCGCCGTCCGTCATCAGGGCCCTGCACAAGGCCGTGGACGAGCAGGCGACCGCCGAGGGCTTCCGGGGCTACGGACCGGAACAGGGCTACCGCTTCCTGCGCGAAGCCATCGCGGAGGGCGATTTCGCCCCGCGCGGCGTGGCGGTCGATCCCGACGACATTTTCGTCAGCGACGGCGCGAAGTGCGATCTCGGCAACTTTCAGGAACTGTTCGGGCGTGAAAACGTCGTCGCCGTAACCGATCCCGTGTACCCGGTGTATGTGGACTCCAACGTCATGGGAGGCCGCGCCGGAACGCCCGCCGAAAACGGCGGTTGGTCCGGCATCGTATACCTGCCCTGCACCGCCGAAAACGGTTTCGTCCCGGCCCTGCCGCTGAAGCGCCCCGACGTCATCTACCTGTGCCTGCCGAACAATCCCACGGGCACGACCCTGAAGCGCGCCGAGCTTCAGCGCTGGGTGGATTACGCCCGCGCCAACCAGTGCCTGATCCTGTTCGACGCGGCCTATGAGGCGTACATCCGCGAGGACGGCATCCCGCACAGCATCTACGAACTGGAGGGGGCGGAAGAGGTGGCGGTCGAATTCCGCAGCTTTTCCAAGCCCGCCGGATTCACCGGACTGCGCTGCGGCTACGTGGTCGTTCCCGAAACCGTGAAGGCCCGCGCCGCCGACGGCCGGATGATGCCGCTCAAGCCGCTCTGGAACCGCCGCCAGACCACCAAGTACAACGGCTGCCCCTACATCGTGCAGCGCGCCGCCGAAGCCGTCTATTCGCCGGAAGGGCGGCGGGAGGTGCGCGACAACGTGGATTATTACATGGAGAACGCCGCGACCATCCGCGACGGGCTGCGGGCCGCCGGGCTGGACGTCTACGGCGGCGTGAACGCGCCCTACATCTGGCTGAAGACGCCGGGCGGCATGGATTCGTGGCGGTTCTTCGAGGTGCTGTTGGAAGGCCTCGGCATCGTGGGCACGCCCGGCGTGGGCTTCGGGCCGAACGGGGAAGGTTATTTCCGCCTCACCGCCTTCGGTTCTCAGGAAAACACGCAAAAGGCCATGCGCCGCATCGCCGAGGCGGGCCATTGGTCCTCGTGGGAGAAGTAGGGGAGTGGAGCGTTGGAGGAAGGGAGGAGGAACCTTTCCCCCTTCCCTCCGCCTCCCAAGACTTTTGGCTTTATCGAATCCTTGTTCGTGCGTTTCTCCGTGCATGGCGCGAGAGGGGCGTGTTGTGGAAGAAAGCGGGGAGAGGAAAGGTCGTTTCCCCACCGCTTGACATCCCGCCCGCGTTGGCCTTAGGGTGAACCTTACGTTTTTTAAAGGAATCGCCAGATGTACTTGATGAACGCCGCCGTCTCCCTTTGCGAAGCCCCCATGAACTGGGGTCTTTGCTATTACTATTACTTTAGGGAAGGAAGCGGCGTGAGGACGTGCGTCTGACGGTGTTTCGTCGGGACAAGCGTTGACAGGGGCCGCGAACGGAGTGTTCGCGGCCCTTTTTGTTTTCCTTCAGCAGCAAACGGATAGGACGATGATCACATTGCAGGCTCCGGCGTCGAAGTCGGTATCGCATCGGATGGTTATGGGCGCGGCCCTCGCGCAGGGGGATTCCGTGGTGAGCCGCGTGCTCGAAAGCAAGGACCTTGAACGCACGATGGCGATCCTCCGCGCCGCCGGGGCGGGCATCGTGCGCGTCGGGGAAGGGGAATACGCGGTGTCCGGCGTCGGCGGACAGCCGCACGGCGGCGCGGTGGACCCCGTGTCCTGCGACGTGCACGAGTCCGGCACGACCTGCCGGCTGCTGACCGCCGTGCTCGCCGCCGGGATGGGGCGTTTCCGCATCCACGGCGCGCCGCGCATGCACGAACGCCCCATCGGCGAGCTGACCGCAGCGCTTGAAAGCGTGGGCGTATCCTTCGCCTTTGAAGGCAAGCCCGGCTTCCCGCCCTTCGTCATGCGGACGCACGGGCTGGACGGCGGCGAACTGACCATCGGCATGGACGAATCCAGCCAGTACCTTTCCGGCGTGCTGCTGGCGGCTCCGTTGGCCCGGACAGAACTCACCGTAAACATCGGCGGGACCAAGGTGGTCTCGTGGCCCTACGTCGGGCTGACCTTGCAGGCGCTGGAGCAGTTCGGCGTCCCCTTTACGGTGGAACGCCGCGACGGCGAGGTCTGGAGCGCCGTCGACTGGCATACGCTGGAGGAGGCCGCGCCGGGCCGCGTCCGTTTCCGCATGCGTCCCGCCATGTACCGCGCGGGGCGGTACGCCGTCGAAGGCGACTGGTCGGGCGCGTCCTACTTCCTCGCCGCCGGGGCCATCGGCACCCGTCCGGTGCGGATTGAGGGCCTGCGGGCCGATTCGTTGCAGGGCGACCGGGTGATGCTGGACATCCTGCGCGACATGGGGGCGGACATCGACGTCGAGGCCGACGCCGTAACGGTCCATCCGTCCGAACTGCACGGCGTGAAGGCGGACATGAGCCGCTGCCCGGACCTCGTGCCCACCGTCGCGGTGCTCGCCGCGCACGCTTCCGGCTCCACCCGGCTGTGGAACGCCGCGCACCTGCGGATCAAGGAATGCGACCGCATCGCGGTCCCGGCTCAGGAACTCGCCAAGGTGGGCGTCCGCTGCGACGAGCACGACGACGGGCTGACCATCCACGGCGATCCGTCCCTGCCGTCGCGTCTGCATTCGCTGGACGGCATCGGTTTTTCGGCGCACGGCGATCACCGCATCGCCATGAGTCTGGCCCTGCTGGAACTGCGGGGTGCGCGTCTTACGCTGGACAATCCGGCCTGCGTGAGCAAATCGTTCCCGAATTTCTGGGAATGCTGGGGAAAGGTGCGGGTATGAACGTGAATGCGGAGGACGGCTTTACGCCTCGGCGTCTGGTGATCGTCGGTTGCCGGGGCCGGATGGGGGCGCTGCTCTGCGCGCGTTGGAGCGCGGCGGGGCATGATGTGGTCGGGGTGGACCTTCCCTTGACCGAAGAGGTGTTCGCGAGGGCGTTGCCGGGCGCTGCGGCGGTCTTCCTGTGCATTCCCGCCGGGGCGATGGCGGAGGTGCTGCCGCGTCTCGTGCCGTATCTGGACGGCGCGCAGATACTTGCGGACATCACCTCGGTGAAGATGCAGCCGCTGGCCCAGATGGAGGCCGCCTACGCCGGTCCGGTGGTGGGCACGCATCCGTTGTTCGGCCCCAAGCCGCAGCCGTCCGACCTCCGGGTCTGCGTCACGCCGGGAAAGGCCGCGACGGAGGCGGTTCTCGGCCTCGTGGAGAGCCTTTTTCGGGACATGGGATGCACGACCTTCCGTTCCACCGCCGAGGCCCACGACCGCGCCGCCGCATCCATTCAGGGGCTCAATTTCATCACCAGCCTCGCCTACTTCGCGACCCTTGCGGAGCATGAGGAGCTGCTGCCCTTCGTCACGCCGTCCTTCCGGCGGCGTCTGGAGTCCTCGCGCAAGCTGCTCACCGAGGATGCGCCCCTGTTCGAGTGGCTGTTCGAGGCCAACCCCATGAGTCAGGAGTCCATCCGCCAGTACCGTTCGTTCCTCAACGTGGCCGCGGGCGGCGACGTCAACGTCCTCGTCCAGCGCGCCGGGTGGTGGTGGAAGGAAGCCAGATAGGAAAGATTGGAGGGGGGAAGGGGAACCTTTCTGAAGAAAGGTTCC
>CABKMN010000053.1 GCA_902373525.1 uncultured Bilophila sp.
ACCCCATCCCTCCCCCTCCCAAGACGTTCGTATGGGTCAACGGAGGGCAGGGGAAACGCGTAGTCCCGTTTCGGAGGCGGACGTCTCCCGGAGGCGCACGGGAAAGGCGGATTTTTTCTTGGAGAGCCGGAAACCGGAATATCTCCCGAACACACGCGAAAAAACACGAGGGCGGACGGCATGCCGTCCGCCCTTTTCCGTCCACAGGAAAAGCCGGCAACAGGGATTCGATAAGGTCGAAAGTCTTTGAAAGATGAGAGGAGGGGGTTCGGGGGAGGGGAGAAGGAAACTTTCTCCAGAAAGTTTCCTTCTCCCCTCCCCCGATTTCGTCCCGAATCCCCTGTCGGGGCGATCCGGGAATCACGCGGCGAATAATCCCTCTAAAAATATTATTTTGTGTAGTAACACGATGTTATCGGCTGTTTGTCTGAACAGGCAAACCCTCTGTTCACAAGTCAGCCTTGTGAAATCCGACAAAATCGCGTAAGGGTGCAGACGGCGTATGATTTTCAGGTTCGGAGCACTCGACGGAACAGGCGGGCCGCAACCTTTCGGGGCGGACGCTTGTTTTTGATCCTGAGTGCCGGAGAACCCAACTCCCCACAACCGCGATGTGAGCAACCATGAGCACTGAAGACATCATTTCGGCTCGGCGCGACATGGCCATCCAGAAATGGACTGAAGCCGTGTTCGCTACGTATCCATTTGAAACTACGGGTTTCATTCGGACGCAGCGCGACCAGTTCGCCAACCCCGTCGGCTACGCCACCCGAGTGGCCGCGGAGGCGATCTACGATGCCGTCACCGGAAAGGACGTCGACATGGAGAACGTGCACGCCGCCGTGGCGGGGCTGATCCGCGTCCGCGCCGTTCAGGACCTCAAGCCCGAACAGGCCATCGGCGTACTGTACCTGTACAAGCCGGTGCTTCGGGAACTGCTCCTGACGGACATGCTGGCCGCCGGAGACTTTCAGGCGTTCCTCGATATGGGGGACCGTCTGGACTCCCTGTGTCTCCTTGCGTTCAACCTGTACCTCGCGGACAGGGAACAAGTGTATGCCGAACGTGTGGCCCAACAGCGCAGGGAGGGATCGCAGATCAGGCGCTGGGCGGCCAGACATGGCTTGGCGGAAGATCAGGACATGGCCTAGCGCCGTGTTCCTGTTTCCTTTTCACAATCCTTTTTCTGTGGTTATGGATTTGGATATGTCAAACTTTAAGCCTGGAGTGAGGTAGGGAATGATAGTTTCACTCGTGGCAGTCCTGCTCATCGGAGCCATCGCCTGGTCGGGGGCGGCCGCCGGATTCCAGTCTCTGCTGGGTGTGGCGCTGCCTCTTTTGGCCGCGGCTGTCTTCATCTGCGGGATCATCTGGCGCATTACCTGCTGGTGGGCGAAATCGCCCGTGCCCTTCGCCATCCCCACGACGGGTGGCCAGGAGCGTTCCTTGGACTGGATCAAGCCGAACCGCCTCGACACGCCCATGAGCAACGCCGCGGTCGTCGGACGCATGATCCTCGAAGTACTGCTGTTCCGCTCGCTGTTCCGCAACACGTCCGCGGAAGTCAGCCCCGTGGGGCCGCGCGCCACGTACTTCTCCTCCAAATGGTTGTGGGTGTTCGCGCTGACCTTCCACTACTGTTTCCTCATCATCTTCATCCGCCATTTCCGGTTCTTCATCGAGCCGGTTCCGGTCTGTCTTGCCTGGCTTGAGTTCTTCGACGGCATCATGCAGGTCGGCGTGCCGCGTCTGTTCATGACCGACGCGCTCATCGTGGTGGCGATCCTGTTCCTCTTCGGCCGCCGTCTGGTGAACCCGAAGGTACGCTACATCTCGCTCGCCAACGATTATTTCCCGCTGTTCCTCATCATGGCCATCATCGGCACCGGCATCTGCATGCGCTACTTCGACAAGGTCGACGTCGCTCAGGCCAAGGTGTTCATCATGGGCATCGTCCACTTCTCGCCGCAGTCCGTCGAGGGCCTGAACCCGCTGTTCTTCACCCACATCGTCCTCGTCAGCGTGCTGCTCCTCTACTTCCCCTTCAGCAAGCTCATGCACATGGGCGGCATCTTCATGTCCCCCACCCGCAACATGCGCTGCAACACGCGCGAAGTGCGTCACGTCAATCCCTGGAACAATCCGAATGCTCCTTTCCGCACCTATGCGGAATATGAGGATGATTTCCGTGACCTGATGGCTGAGGCTGGCCTGCCCCTGGAAAAGCAGCCCGAAGACGTTGAACCCGCGGCCCCGGCCTCGTCCAAGTAAGGAGTTTCCATAATGGCCAAAATGCCAAAACCGGAAGAAATGATCGCCTCCCGCGCGAGTTTCCCCGAAAAGAGCTGGATGGACGTCAAGCCCGAAATCAAGGCCGGCATGTACGCCTATCCCGCCAAAGTGGACATCATGGAAGGGCTCCACATGCCTCACCCGCATGCCTGGCAGCCCGAAGATGAAGACTGGCACCTGCCCGAAAACTGGGAAGAAATCATCTATAACGCCCTGAAGGAACGCCTCGCCAAGCACCGTTCCCTCAAGGTGTTCATGGATACCTGCGTGCGTTGCGGCGCCTGCGCCGACAAATGCCACTTCTTCCTCGGCACCAACGATCCCAAGAACATGCCCGTGCTGCGCGCGGAACTCCTCCGTTCCGTGTACCGCCGCGACTTCACCACCGCCGGACGGCTCCTCGGCAAGGTTGCGGGCGCCCGCAAGCTGACCAAGGACGTCATCAAGGAGTGGTTCACCTACTTCTACCAGTGCACCGAATGCCGCCGCTGCTCGCTGTTCTGCCCCTACGGCATCGACACGGCCGAAATCACGGCCATCGCCCGCGAGCTGCTGCACGAACTCGGCCTCGGCATCAACTGGATCATGGAGCCGGTGTCCAACTGTAACCGCACCGGCAACCACCTCGGCATCCAGCCCCACGCCTTCAAGGAAATCGTCGAATTCCTCTGCGAAGATATCGAAACCATCACCGGTATCCATATCGACCCGCCGTTCAACGAAAAGGGCCATGAAGTCATCTTCATCACCCCCTCCGGCGACGTGTTCGCGGAACCCGGCATCTACACCTTCATGGGCTACCTGATGCTGTTCCACGAAATCGGCCTGGACTACACGCTGTCCACCTACGCCTCCGAAGGCGGCAACTTCGGTTCGTTCGTGTCCTTCGACATGGCGAAGAAGCTCAACGCCAAGATGTACCATGAGGCCAACCGCCTCGGCTCCAAATGGATCCTCGGCGGCGAATGCGGCCACATGTGGCGCGTGATCAACCAGTACATGGCGACCTACAACGGCCCCGCGCCCGAAGGCATGATGGACGTGCCCACCTCGCCCATCACCGGGACGAAGTTTGAAAACGCCCGCGCGACCAAGATGGTGCACATCGCCGAGTTCACGGCCGACCTGATTCACCACAACAAGCTGAATCTCCGTCCCGAACGCAACAGCGGCATCATCACCACCTTCCACGACTCCTGCAACCCGGCCCGCGCCATGGGCCTGCTGGAAGAACCCCGCGAAATCCTGCGCGCCGTCTGCCCCGAGTTCGTGGAAATGCCGCCTCACACCATCCGCGAAGAAACCTTCTGCTGCGGTTCCGGCTCCGGCCTCAACACCGAAGAAATCATGGAACTGCGTCTGCGCGCCGGCTTCCCCCGCGGGAACGCCCTCCGCTACGTCCAGCAGAAGAACGACGTCAACTGGATGGCCTGCGTCTGCGCCATCGACCGCGCCACGCTGCCGCCTCTCGCCAACTACTGGGCGCCCGGCGTCACCGTCAGCGGCGTGCATGAACTGGTCGCCAACGCGCTGGTCATGAAGGGCGAACAGCCCCGCACCATGAACCTGCGCCAGGAAGACCTCGAATGCCCCGACCCCGAGCCAGAGGAAGAGGCTTCCGCCGCTTCTGCCGAGGAGGACAAGTAAACCATGTACAATGCCAAATACATCATCCCCGGCGTCCTGATCGCCGTGGTGGCGTTCACCTCGCCCTTCTGGCTGAACTTCGGCGGCAAGACCTACGTCTATCCCGAAGTCGCCGTCCCCACGGGCGAAGGCAAGGACAAGTGCATCGAATCCAAGGAATGGATGCGGGCCGAACACATGGCCCTGCTGAACACCTGGCGCGATGAGGCCATCCGCGAAGGCAAGCGCGAATACGTCGCCACCGACGGCCGCAAGTGGGTCATCAGCCTTCAGGATACATGCATGGCCTGCCACACGAACAAGGCCGACTTCTGCGACAAGTGCCACAACAGCAACAACGTCGATCCGTATTGCTGGAACTGCCACGTCGCGCCGAGGGGGAACAACTAATGAAAAGCAGAAGAGACTTTCTGAAGATAGCCGGTCTCTCCGCCTTCGCGCTGGGCACGGCTTCCGCCCTGACCCTTGCCTCCGCGGGCAAGGCCGGAGCCGTCCCCGCGGGCACGGCTCCGGTGAAGGGTACCTACACCAACGAACCGGACGCCCTGCACGCCAAACGCTGGGCCATGGTCATCGATACCCGCAAGTTCAACAAGCCTGAAGACTTCCAGCGCGTGATCGACGCCTGCCACCATGCCCACAACGTGCCCGACATTCCGGGCAAGCAGGACATCAAGTGGATTTGGACGGACAAGTACGCGCACGTCTTCCCCGACGACCCGAACGCCTACCTGCCGGAAAAATTCGTGCACGGCGACTTCATCCTGATGTGCAACCACTGCGAGAACCCGCCCTGCGTGCGCGTGTGCCCCACCGGCGCCACCTTCAAGCGTGAGGACGGCATCGTGGTCATGGACCCGCACCGCTGCATCGGCTGCCGTTTCTGCATGGCCGGCTGCCCGTTCGGCGCCCGCAGCTTCAACTTCCGTGACCCGCAGCCCTTCGTGAAGGACGTGAACCAGGAGTTCCCCATGCGTACGCGCGGCGTCGTCGAGAAGTGCACGTTCTGCACGGAACGCCTCGCTCAGGGCAAGCTCCCCGCCTGCGTGGAAGCCTCGGAAGGCGCCATGATCTTCGGCGACCTCAACGATCCGGGTTCCCCGGTCCGCAAGGCCCTGTCGGAGAACTTCACCATCCGCCGCAAACCCTCTCTGGGCACCCAGCCCGGCGTGTACTACATCATCTAGGAGGCCGCCATGCTCGAACTGATTCTCAAAGGCCGGCCGCGTTTCTACCTGTGGCTCTGCTTCCTGGGCGCGATCTTCGGCCTCGGCTTCATCGTGTACATCTTCCAGGCGAATATCGGCCTTGCCCTCACCGGCATGAGCCGCGACGTGTCCTGGGGCCTGTACATCGCCCAGTTCACCTACTTCGTCGGCGTCGCAGCCGGCGCGGTGATGCTCGTCCTGCCCGCCTACTTCCACCACTATGAGAAGTTCAAGCGGATCATCATCTTCGGCGAATTCATGGCCGTAGGCGCGGTGATCATGTGCATGCTCTTCATCGTGGTCGACCTCGGGCAGCCGCAGCGCGCGCTCAACGTGCTCCTGCACCCCACGCCGAACTCCGTGATGTTCTGGGATATGACCGTTCTGTTCGGTTATCTCATCCTGAACCTCGTCATCGGCTGGACCACCCTTGAAGCCGCCCGCAACGACGTGACCCCGCCGAAGTGGATCAAGGTCCTCATCTACATCTCAATCATCTGGGCCTTCTCCATCCACACCGTCACCGGTTTCCTGTACGCCGGCATCCCGGGCCGCCACTACTGGCTCACCGCCATCATGGCCGCCCGTTTCCTCGCCTCCGCGTTCTGTTCCGGTCCGGCCATCCTGCTGCTGCTCCTGATGGTCGTGCGCCGCGTGACCGGCTTCGAGCCCGGCCGCGAAGCGACCAAGACCCTGTCCACGATCATCACCTACGCCATGTGCGTCAACGTGTTCTTCTACCTGCTGGAAATCTTCACGGCTTTCTACAGCGGCATCCCCGGACACCAGCACTCCATCCTGTACCTCTTCACGGGTCATGATGGACAGATGGCGTGGATCAACAGCTGGATGTGGACGGCGGTCGTGTTCGCCGTGCTGTCCCTGCTCATGCTGATTCCCCCGGCGCTGCGCTACAACGACAAGATTCTGCCCTGGGCCCTGATCCTCCTCGTGATCGCCTCGTGGATCGACAAGAGCCTCGGCCTGCTCATCGGCGGTTTCGTGCCCAACATGTTCGAAACCGTCACCGAGTACACCCCGACGATTCCCGAAATCCTCGTCGCGCTCGGCGTCTACGGCCTCGGCGGCATCATCGTCTCCGTGCTGTGGAAGATCGCCATCGACGTGAAGAAGGAAAACGGCTCGTTCGCCCTGAAGAACAACTAACGACTCTCGGGGAGGGGAGAAGGAACCCTTCTGAAGAAGGGCTTCCTTCTCCCTTCCCCGAACCCCTCCCCTCAGCCTCCTAAGACTTTCATGTTTTGGGCCGGGGTGGGGAGACGGATTTTTGAAGCCACCGTGCGGTTCCCGTACGGCGGCTTCTTTTTTGGGAAAAGCCCCTTCGGGGATTCCGCTCATGCCCTTGCCAACGCCTTCGGGCTTTGACATGTTCATCAGGACGCGTCTTTCGGACGCGCCAATCCTAGCCCAAAGGAATCCCGATGAATTTCACGTTTCAACGCAACCCCCAGCGGCTTCTGGAGCTGTGCGGCCTGTCCGCAGTCCGGAACCGGCGGGAGGAAAGGCATTTCTTGGAGAAGGCGCGGACGCTGGACGCCGGGGCGTTCCGGCCTCTGGTGCTGGTGGTCGGCGGTTTCAGCGACCAGTTTCTGGGGAACAGCTACGCCGTCAGCGCCCGGTATCCCGCCGATCTGCGCGCAAAGCACGACGTCTGGTTCCGGGAGCACTACGAAGGCCGCAAGATGCGCGCGCTCGTGAAGTTCTACGCCGCCAAGGGCAAGCCCATCGTGCTCATCGGCCACAGCTGGGGCGGGGACGCCGTGGTCAACGCCGTGGCCCGCAAAACCGGCGTGCCCATCGAACTGCTCATCAGCCTCGACCCGGTTTCCCGAAAAGGGCCGCCCCGCGCCAAGCTCCCCAACGTGCGCCGCTGGCTGAACATCCACATCGACTACGGCCAGAGCACATGGCTGGACATCCCCAACCTCGTGGCCCGCATCGGCGGCCCGTGGGAAGGGGTCAAAGCCGCCGACGTCAACATCGCCTGCCCGCCCGACATGACCCACGCATGGGCCTGGGGCATGTTCGAACGCTACGGCGAGCCCGTGCTGCGGGACGCCTGCCGCGACTGGTGAGACTTGGAGCAGAAAGGCATGCCTCCGGCGGCTGGGGGGCATGATGCCCCCCAGACCCCCTCGAAACGACAAGAAGGGGTTCCGCATCCGGCTGTCGCCGGACACGGAACCCTTTCTTGTCGTCCCGAGAACGTCAGACGTGCCCCGCTTTCAGCCGGGACGACCCAACGGGTATTTCAAAAAACACGTCTTGCTCCCCAATAATGTACCCAGATAAAATATACTGAAAGAATTATGGCACAGCGCAATAACACCATTCACGGTTCACCACCTGCCGCAAAAAAAGATGGCTGAGTCATAGAAAATGGTTGATGCCTTATTCCTTGAAACGCCAAAGGAATAACCAATAACATGCCCCAAGCATGGATTCCGCCAAGGGGAGAATTGGAGAAAAAGGTCGTCGTTTCATCGTGCTGTGGAGATGAAACAACCACGTACTATGACAGAGCCCAAAAGATTCAAAAGCCCCCCAGAAGGTGCATCCGGGAAACTTCCGACGGGGAGAGGGCATCCGCGCCGCCGCACCCCACATCCGCCCCGTTTACGAAAGTCTTTGAAGGAAAGGAGGGTGGGTGCGAGCGCACTGGCGGGTTTGGGGAGGAGGAAGGGAAACGTGGGGTGTTCCCCCCTTCTTCGGAACGTTTCCCTTCTCCCTCCCCAATCTTCTCTTTTACTGCCCAAGCGTCGGCAGCGGCAGGATGGGGGAACGCTTGTCCTCTGGGTGGACGCGGACGAGCACGGAGGCGGTGGTCCCGGCGCGCAGTTCCACGTCCTTCGGCAGCGGGGTAAGCCGGATGCGGACGGGAATGCGCTGCGCCAGCCGTATCCACTCGAACGTCGGGCTGACCGACGGCAAAAGCTGCTCGCCGGTGCTGCCGTTCTCGCGCGCGATGCCCCATCCGATGCTCTCCACCACGGCCTCCAGCGGTCTGTCCGGATAGGTCATCAGCGTGACCAGCGCCTGATCGCCGGGCCGGAAGTCACCTATCTGCGTCTCCCGGAAAAAGGCGTCCACCCGGAAACTGTCCGAGCTGATCAGCGCCACCAGCGGCTTGTAGGCCACCGCCATCGTCCCCGGCTGCAAGGTCAGATTGGTGATGTAACCGTCCACCGGCGCGACGACGTGCGTAAACGCCACATCCAGATGGGCCTGCGCCAATTGCGCCTGTGCCGCCTCCACGTCCGCCTCGGCCGCCAGAAGCTGATCCCGGGCCTGCTGATACGCCTCCGGCGAGAGCGCGCCCGGTGCCTGCGCCTCAAGCCGCGTATCCCGCCCGGCCCTGTCCCGGGCCTCGCGGGCCACGGCCTCCTTTTGGTGCAGATTGGCCTCGGCCTGCGCCAACGCCACCCGGACAAGCCGGTCGTCCAGATCAAAAAGCGGATCGCCCGCCTTCACGTACTGATTGTCCCGCACGTGTACGACCGTGATCGGCCCGGATACCCGGGCGGCGACCTCCACAACCTCGGCCTGCACCATCCCGTCGCGCGTCCACGGATTCCTGAAATACGCGGTGTAACGGATGTAGCAGAACACGCAGGCAATCCCGATGATCAGCAAAGTCAGGAACCAGCGAAACAGACTGTTGACGCTCATAACACCATCCCGAACGGTACGAGGAGACACACATAAATCACGAGCAGGGCCGCAAACACCCAAGGCGGATTGGCGAACCAGCCGGACAGACCGGCACGGTTCAGAAAAAACGCCGTCGCCAGCGCCCCGAGCACCGCAAGCAGCACGACGGGCAGGAACGGCGAAAAATAGACGCCCATCAGGGCAAGCTCATGCGGCATAACGACCTCTCCCTTAACGCTTGATTGAAATCCCCTCCGCCGGGCGGAGCCGGGGGGCCTCCGTCAGAATCTTTCACGGGAATCGGCTTCCACGGGAATCGAGCGCATCACGTCGAGCGTGTTGGATACCGCCTTCATGATGCCTCCGCAGGAAACGATCATTCCCTGCACGGCCGGCCGATCCACGCCGCCCTCGGACCGGACGAGCGCGCGGAGGTTTTCCTGCATCACGCGCGCCGCCCGCTGCATGGACTCCAACTGTCCTTTCAGCGTACCGCCGGACATCGGCGGCAACTCGTCGTCGGACAGGCACAGGACGTCCCGGTCCATCGTCCGCAGCCGGGCGTACAGGCCGGACATCGCCGCCACCATGTCCCGCACCTCCGTGGAAAAGACCTGCGCGATCTCGGGCTTCACGAAGCCCACGGGGAGTTTTTGGGACAGCATGGCGATTTCGTCGGCGAGAAACCGCGTCCGGTGCAGCCGGAAGAGCACCCGCAGCCGGAACGTCAGCGAACGCCGCCGCCCGCCGCATTCACGGAGGTGTCGCAGCATCTTGCCCGACGAGAGGAAAAACGCCCGTTGTTTCCGAAGAAACAGCGCCTCCGTATTGGGCATGAAAAAGACGTAGTGGACCAGCGACACGATGGAAATCCCGAACAGCAGGGTGTACGATCCGGTCAGCAGCTGCCCGAAATCGTAGGTCGGCACGTTCGTGAAGTTGCCGAGGGACAGCCACGGGAGCATGAAGGCCTGCTTGGCGAAATTCTGGTCCCGGCGGGGAAAGGCGAAGGAAATGAGGAAGCCGGTCACGCCCATCAGCAGCAGAAACTCTCCGAGATTGCCCAGAACCGGATACACGAACACGTAGAGAACGCCGGTGCACAGAATGCCGAGCCCGAACGTGAGCACCTGCGCCAGCGGCTTGTCCTGTCCGGTCATGACGCCGATCATCCCGAGCAGAATGGTCATTTCGAGGAAGGCGATGGATTCGAGGCCGGGCGGATTCAGCAGTATCCAGCACAGCGCGGCCACCCAAAAAATGACGAACATCTGGGACATGTAGGCGTACTGCTCCGGCTTGATCACCGCGAAATCCTTGGACGCCTCGCTCCGGGACAGGACCGGTGCGGGGGCTCCGTGCAGCAGGAAGGCCGCCAGCCCGATCAGTTCGCGGCACAGCGCGCACTGTTCCGCGTAGAGCTGGATTACGGAGAACGCCAGTCCCTTGCGGGTCGAACCGAGCTGTTCGAATACGGTCTCGTCCATGTCCAGCGGGCGCACCTCCTCCGGGTTGGCCGACCCCACCGGCGCGTCTTCCCGTCCGACGGCGTCCAGTTGTCCGAAGAGCTGCCCCAATTCCGCAATCCGGGAATCGAATCCCGGAAACAGGGCCGCCATGTCGAGGTCCTTCATGGCGACGAGCGTTCCGGTCCATTTGCGCTGGAGTTCCAGCAGTTCGGCGCTGCACCGGATGGCCCGCATCCAGAAATCCCGGTAGCGGTAGACCTGATAATTTTCCAGCCGCACCGCCGGGACAAGCTGTTCGGTCGTCGCCACGACGTCGCGCATGGCGACGTATTGGGCGTACATCCGGGGCATCTTGCCTTCCTCGTCCCCGGCGTTCATGTCGAACAGTTTCTTGTGCCCTTCCATGAGCCGCCCCATGTCCCTGTGCAGCACCCGGATGGATGTCCGCGGGGAAAAAATCACGGTGACGGCGGTGTACACGCCGATGCCGAGCAAGGTTTCCTCGGCCCGGTAGACGGACAGGTAAAAGCCGTTCTGCGGCTGGTGGATGCCCATCAGGACGATGACCAGCGTGACGATGCACGAAATGAAGTAGACGTAGCCGTAGGAGGCGCTGGCGAGCATGAGCGACATCATCAGGCACACGTAGACGGACAACGCCGCGAGCGTGACGAACCGATCCTGTGCGAACAGCGCGAGCAGTATGAGGCCGACGGCCGCGCCGAGGAACGTGCCGAACATCCGCAGGACGCCCTTCTGCAACGACTGCCCGATGCTCGGCAGGCTGACCACGAACACGGTGAACCCCGCCCAGAACGGCCTGTCCATATGCCAGTAGAACGCCAGCATGTAGGTGCAGACGAAAGCCAACGCGGTTTCGGTGGCGTTGTGGATGCGGGCGGACAGTTCGTTGGTCATGGCGGCGGGGGTAACAAGTTGAAGATACCCCCATACTACCGCGCCGGGAACGCCCGTCAATCCACTGAGAGCGTTGAGAGCGCCTCTTTACTTCAAACCCGTTTTCCCGTAGAAGAAGCGCTGCATACGAACGGGCGGTTAGCTCAGTTGGTAGAGCGCCGCCCTTACAAGGCGGATGCCGGGAGTTCAAGCCTCTCACCGCCCACCAGAAATTTCAGGGACTTATGGAAACAAACCATAAGTCCCCTTTCTTTTCCCGGCATATAAGCAAGAAAGGTTCAACAGAGCTTTCAACGGAAACAAGGCGACTCGGTTCCGGCCTGCTACCGCACTATGCCTTTGGGAAAAAACAGTTACAACGCGCAACGTTCCCCAGAGAACCCGTCCCACGGGTACCGCGCCGCTCCCCCATGCCTGCTCTTGAATAAAAGACGAAGCCTTCCCCGGACTGGGGAAAGTCCAACCAGCGCACTCAAGGCACCCCCTTGTTTTCCAAGTAGAAAAAAAGAGGCTTGCAGAGCCAGAGTGCCGGCAGTGAACACCCCATACGCCGGACAGCCGCCTTCCAACGGGCGACTTGCCACGGCGGCTTCTTGCTCTTAGGAATGATTCAGGGAATCAATCCCATCCTGATCCGGCGCCGAGGCATCCGGTCCCATGCCCTGCGTCTGCCGGGAGACCGAATTCCGGTATACCATTCGTGTTTTTCAAAGCCGTTGGGCAGAAACCAAAGGAGAACCCCATGATGGATGACAAGAATACTCTGATCCAGCAGTTGTGCGATCTGGAATGGACGATGTTCGACAAGGTCAAAAACGAAGGTGGACGCGCTTCATGTCAGAACGATTCCGGTTTCTTCAAAAAAATGCGCGCATGCCAGTTCAAAAGCTGGAGCCTGCCTCTGCTTGAAAGCTACCGGGAAGACCTTGAACGGGCGGACCGGGAAGGCCGCAACCTGCCCGAAGAAAAATACGCCTTCATGATGGAACGGACCCACCCCGATGCCTTCGCGGCAATACGAGATCACCTGCCGCGCGTAAGCGAGGAGGCACTCGGAATGATCGCCGAGATCGCCAAAATACAGGTCGAGTGGGAACGGGAAGTGGACCTCGCCTATCCCCGCATGCGCTCCGCGGGCCGTCCTCTGACCAGCGAGCAGGATACGCCGTGGCAGACCTCCTTTGAAACGTATCTTGTGGGGGAACTCAAGACCTACTCCCTAAAAACCCTTCGCCTGTATCTGGAATACCTTCGGAACTGTCAGGAAACTGGACGCAATCTCGCGAAGGAAGTGGCGGAACACATTTCCACCGCCTACGGATACGCCTCTCTCGAAGACGCCGAACGGAACGCGGGGAAACGGTGAGCCCACTGACGTCTTCCGTTGACGGAAGCAGTGTCTACGCCATAAGCGAGTATTTTCGCGCATAACAGCGTATGATAAGCAAATACGATAGTCCCACAACGCCCGTGCCCTGTACGGGCGTTTTTTCTCTCCAACCGACCCACCTCCAGAGAGAGGGCTGGTTTCCACTCCTGATTGAGTGCGGTTCCCACTTCGTCCGGACGACGACATGGAATCGGATTGTGCCCTCGTCTCCGCCATAGCTTCCTCCGTGTCGGGGGCCAGTTCCGGGCCGATGCCCGGCGCGCCTCTCCGCCGCCTCCGCGCGGCCCTTCCCTCCGTTCCGACTGCCTCCCCTGTCCGCGTCTTTCGGCCTCCCTCCCTCTGCGTTCCGCCCGCCGTTCCCCGCGCCTTTTGTTTTTCTCCCACGTCCGAAAGCCCGTTTTCCGCTCCTCCGTGCGAAGGGTTTCCCTTTCATGACGGCGTATTCCATCTCTTTGTGAAAAAGAGTCCTATATCTATTGGAAGTGTGGCCTTCACTGCATTTCTCGCGCTTAGCAACGGGCGTGCCAGCACACCCATCAAGGCGCATCTTTGTGTTTATTTTTTATAATATCTTTTTTAACGCATAGTTATATAGCAAAGACCTCTCCCGTCTTTCCGATTGAAAAAAATTTCACTTTTTTTCGTGAAATGCTGCACTCGTAACATTCCGGCCTTTCCCTTTCCCGTATGGTTCAAACATGCTTTTCCGGAAAAGCCGTTGCCGATCCGCACGATAAAAAGGGACGCATTCCGTACGCTTTTCGGCGTAACGGACTCCGCTTCTGCGGGGATACGCCGTCTCAAACATCAAGCGATGACCGAAAAGAGATGCTTGAATATCCTGTTACCGTTGTGAACAACAGAAACGACGCATTCCATTGTATGTTCATATACGTCATCATTACATCATGATGCGTATATACAACGCTGAAGAGCGTCGATCCTGAACAGAATCGACTTTTGGAGAAGCGATTATGAGCCAAGCAACAGTCCGGAAAATTCCCAACAACTATTTCGACAACATGCCGGTGACGGGATTCCACAAGGTCGTCTTCTTCATCATCATGATGGCCTACTTCTGCGAGCAGATGGACAACTGGAACTTCGGCTTCATCGCCCCTGCCCTCATGCACACATGGGGACTGGACATGTCGGACATCGGGACGGTCACGCTCTGGTACTTCATCGGCATGACCGCCGGCGGCTTCGTCGGCGGCGTGATCTCCGACTTCATCGGACGGCGCAGGACCTTCCTCATCGCCATCGCGACGTTCTCGTTCTTCTCCGTGCTCAACGGGTTTACCGACAACTTCCACGTATTCGTCATCGCCCGCGCCATGACCGGCTTCGGCGTCTTCTGCCTCATGGTCTGTTCGCAGGCGTACATCGCCGAAATGGCCCCCGCCGAATCGCGCGGCAAGTGGCAGAACCTCGTCGCCGCCGTCGGCTTCTCCGCCGTCCCGGTCATCGGCGTCATGTGCCGCGCAATCATCCCCCTCGCCGAAGAGGCGTGGCGCTACATCTTCTATTTCGGCGGCGTCGGCCTCATCGCCTTCGTCATCGGCCTGCGCTACCTCAAGGAATCCCCCCGCTGGCTGGTCGCCCGCGGCAGGGTCGAGGAAGCCGAACAGGTCGTCTTTGAAATCACCGGCAAGCACGTGGACCTCTCCGAAGCCGCCAAAAACGTGCAGACCAAGGTCCCCGTACGGGAAGTGCTGACCGGCATGTTCCAACGCCAGTACATCAAGCGCACGCTGGTCCTCCTCGCCATCGTGGTCTTCACCAATCCCGCGACCTTCACGGTCACCAACTGGACGGCGACCCTGCTCAAGGCGCACGGTTTCTCGCTGGAAGACAGCCTGATGGCCACGACGATCATCTCCATCGGCGTCCCTGCGGGCCTGTTCTTTTCCTCCTTCGTCACCGACCTCGGCGGGCGCAAGATTCCGATCATGTGCATGCTGCTCATCCTCGCCGTCCTCGGCCCCATCTTCGGCAATGTGGTCGGCTACTGGCCCATCGTCATCACCGGACTCGTCCTGACCGCCGTAGTCATGGCCGTGGGCTTCACCGTCTTCTCCTACACCGCCGAATCCTACCCGACCCGCATGCGCAACACCGCAACCGGCTTCCACAGCTCCACCGGACGCCTCGCCGTCGCCGCGGCGCAACCGCTTATCCCGATGGTTTACGCGGCCTACAGCTTTGACGGCGTATTCTGGATTTTCAGCTTCATGTGCTTCGTCCCCGCCGTGGTCGTCGCCATCTGGGGCCAGCGCACCGGCGGCAAGTCCCTTGAGGAAATCGCCTGATCACCTCGGAACACGATTCCTCCGACCCTGTCAGCAACCGGCTTTTCACGTCCCATACGCCCCCAACCCCTCAGGAGAACATCATGGGCCATCCGACCATCTATCCCACCGGCGTCACCGTCTACAATCCCGAAAAATGCTGGAACGGCTACACCATCTTTCAGGCCATCGAAACGGGCGCCGTGCTCATGAACATGAACGGCTACGAAAACAAGGTGTGGAAGGGGGTCCACGGCTTCCCGAACAAGATTTTCCCCGGCGGCTACCTCATGACCTCGCGCGGCTCGCGTGACGGGCGCTACGGCGTGCAGGACGGCCTCGACCTCGTGCAGCTCGACTGGAACGGCAAGGTCGTCTGGAAGTTCGACCGCAACGAATTCATCGAAGACCCGGGCATCCCGGGCCGCTGGATGGCCCGCTGCCACCACGACTTCCAGCGCGAAGGCAGCACCACCGGCTACTACGCGCCCGGCATGGAGC
>CABKMN010000054.1 GCA_902373525.1 uncultured Bilophila sp.
GGTTTGGGGAGGGGAGAGGGAAGCCCTTCTTCAGAAGGGTTCCCTCTCCCCTCCCCAATCTTCATCTTCCTACATGTTGTCCACCTGCTGGATGCCGTCGAGCTTCCAGTTGCCGTCGCCGGAGGCGGGGCGGGTGAAGTGCCAGATTTCGCGGACTTCGACGGGCGCTTCCTGCGAAGGGTCTTCACGGAGCAGCACGTTGAAGTAGACCTGCGCGATCTGCTCGGAACCCACGGTGTCGATGCCCACGAGGGAAGCGTTTACGAGCATGATTTCCGTCTTGCCGGGAGTCTTGTCCTCGGCGGCCTGCTGCTCGATTTCCCGCATGAAGGCGGGCGTGGAGAACTGGCCGATGTCCGCGAGGTCGCGCTTGTCCCATGCGCTGTTCAGGCGGGCGTAGGCCGCCTTCGCGCCGCGCAGGAACTCTTCTTCGTCAAAGTCGGCCGGTTTCTTGACGGCGTCCTGATAGAGCTGCTGGCTCGCGCCGGTGGGCGTGGTCAGGGCGTCCCAGTCGAAGCCGCCCTTGTTGGGCGTCGCGGTGCGCTGCTGCACCGGGTCGGGAGTGGGCGCACTGCGGAACGAGTCGAAGTTGCCCGCGTTGGGCTGGCCCGCACCCTGCGTCGCGGCCCGGCGACGGCTGAAAAACTTGAACGCGATGAACAGGATGACGCCGATCAGGATGATGTCGAGGAAACCGCCGCCGTTGAAGCCGCCGCCGAAAAGCAGCGAACCGAGCAGGCTGCCCGCGAGAAGACCGCCGAGCATGCCGCCCATGCCCCCGAAAAGGCCGCGCCCCGCCGGAGAAGCGGCGTTGGCCGCCTGCTGGCTCTGACGGTTGGTCTGCTGGCTGAACGAGGAGGAAGGATTAGAGGGCAGCGGTTTCGTGTAAGGCTGGCTCATGGACGGGCGTCCGCCGAAGGAACGGCCTCCGCCGATGCGGGCGGCGTCGGCCTCGCCGTAGGCGAAAGCCAGCATGACCAGAACCAGAACGGCGCTGAGACAGGCAAAAAACGATTTGGGCATGATGTGTCCTCTGGATGGTTGGGCAGTGTATCCTGCCGTAAGTTTGGGTTTTGCATTGTATAGGGTAAGGACGAAGACGAAAAAAAGCAAGCCCGGCGCTCCCGGAATCGGATGACGCGCCGGTTTTCTCATGTCGTTTCGGCCAGCCAGTCCTCCGCCGCGTCCGCCAGCGCCTGCATGTCGTTGATGAGCTTGCAGGTGTGGTAACCGTCCGCCGCCGCATGGTGGACGGAAACGGATACCGGGATGACCGTTTCGCCGCCCTGGGAAACATACTTGCCGAACGCGATGATCGGAAACAGGAACGGCGGCGAGGCGGGCAGGACGCGCGTCATGCTCGTGAAGTTCAGCCACGGCAGCGCGGACAGGGGACAGAAGTTCGGCGGTTTGTCCGGTTTGCCGAGGATGCCTTTGACGTCCTTGCAGGTTTCCATGTCGTGCAGGACGTTCCGGTAGAAGTCGGGAAAGGCTTCCTCGTAGTCGCTCCAGACGTCCGAGAAGGTTTTGTCGTCGTCGTGGAAGATCGTGTAGGAAGGATTGACGAAATCCCAGTACCCGAGTGCGCCGTGGGCGTCGAAGCTCATGCGGAATTCCCGGTTCGCGTTGACGGCGCGCGCCGCGAGATAAAGCAGGGTCGGGTAGAAGCGCAGGCCGAGGGCTTTTACGCGTCGGAGCTGGCGGGTGATCGTCAGGTTGGCGGTGAGGTCGTAGCGGCAGTGGATTTTTTCGACGTAGTAGTCGAAATGCCCGCTCCGGGGCCATGCGGCCCGGTCGATGACGTGAAACGCGGCGGCGCGCACGGCTACTTCCTGCCGGGGGCGGGCTTGGCGCAGTCGCTGATGTAGACCCAGAACGTGGCCTTGATTTCCAGCGGCTTCTGTTTGCCTTCCGGGTCTTGCAGGGGGTCGCCCGTGGTGCTCGTGGAGAAGGCCCACCAGCCGGGATAGGGACAGACGAAGGTGAACACGCCCTGCGCGTCGGTCTTGACCTGCTGCACGTCCCCGAAGGTGGAAACGGGTTGTGGAACGGGCCGTTTTTCCTTCTTCTTTGGAGTCTTGTCGGCCTTGTCCGTCCCGTCGTCCTGCGGGAGCGCGTTCGGGTCCGCGGGCTGGGTGACGTTGGGCTTGAACACGGGGTCGAGATAGGCCGCGTCCACGATAGCGCCGGGGAGCGGCTTGCCGCCGAACAACGCCTGTCCGGTGAAGGCCATGCCGACGCATTGGCCGAAGGGGCGGGTCAGGGGCGTGATTTCAAAGCTGATCCCGGCGGGCTTGTCCCAGCCTTCCGAGGACCCGTAGGCGGGAACCTGCACCTTGACGATGTGCTGGACGAACTTGTCCTGTTCCGGGAGCCAGCCCGTCTTGGTCTGCATGATGAACTGATAGACGCCGGGGCGGGGCAGGACGATGTTGGTGGTCCATGCGCGTGCGCCGTAGGCGTTGATTTCCTCAAGGACGGAAAGGTGTTCGCTGCGATCGACCTCTTCGCCGCTGTAGCGCAGGGCCGAGAGGACCTGCGGGCGTTCGAGGGGGACGCCCTCGCCCGTCGCCGGGTCGAGCGCGCAGATGACGAGGTTGAGGGATTTCTTTTCCGGATCGTCCACAATGGGGCTGTCCGGGAGGACCAGCCCGAAACCGGCGTGGGCCGGGAGGGCGAGCAGCGCCGTCAGTCCCAAGGTCATCAGGGTTCGTCCAAACATGAAACGCCTCCGCAGTCGGTGGGTTGATCAATTGTCTCCGGAACGGGAGCTCCAGCTGTACTGAAAATCGAGCTTTTCACGCGGGGTTCTGGCGACGACCGCCACGTCCACGGCGGCGGCCCCGGCGTGCGGATCGAGCAGCGCGCCGGCGGCTCGGCGCAGGGTGGTGCCGGTGGTGTAGGTGTCGTCGACAAGCAGGATGCGCTTGCCCCGCGCCAGAGGGGTGGCGAGGAACGCGCTTTCGAGGTTGGCGAGGCGTTCCGCTTCGCTCAGGCCCACCTGATGGTGGGTGGGGTGCTGGCGGCGCAGGAGTTCGGGCATGAGCGGCGCGCCGAGCGCGTCGGCCAGCGGACGGGCCAGTTCCTGACACTGGTTGAAGCCGCGTTCGCGCAGCCGGGTGGAGTGCAGGGGGACGGGGACGATGGCGTCGGGTTTCGGCAGATCGGCGCAGGAATGGGCGAGGAAACGCCCGAGCAGGTGCAGGACCGCCGGGTCCGCGCCGAATTTGCCGCGCAGGAGCAGGGTCTTGAGCGCGCCGCTGTACGCGCCGTAAAAGCGGAAATGCTCCCACGGGGGCGGGGTTTCGCGGCAGGTTGCGCAGAGTTCCGTTTCCGAGTCGGGGAACGGCTTCAGTTCGCCGCAGCGGGGGCAGTAGCCGCCCTTGCGGGGCCGGAGCAGCGCCCGGCACGACGGGCACAGCGGGATGCCCATGCGGGGCGCGGCCTCCGCGGGCAGTTCCCCCCGATCCAGCGGGGTAAACGGGATATGGCACAGGATGCAGCGCCGTTCGTCCAGCGAGGTGGCGTGGAGCAGATCGCGCAGCGGTTGGAGAAAACGGAAACTTCGTTCATTCATGATGGAAACGGATGGCCTGTTCGGCGGCTTCAAGCCCGAGTCGTTCAAGCTGGGCGATGGTCTGTGGATGAAAAAGTTCTGAGGGCCCTTCCACGCCGCGCAGGAGCAGCGGATCGCGCAGCCCGAATCCCAGCGTATCCAGAAAGCAACGCAGGATCAGCAGATTCGCCTCGAACAGTTTTTCGCCTCGCGTGCGCGCCGCGAACAGGGCGACGCGGGCGTCGCGTACGGCGGCGGGCCCGCCTTGCGGGCGCATGGCCCAGAGCGCCTGCGCCCGGTCGATGAATCCCTTGAGCAGGGCCGGAGGGCCGTAAAAATAGACCGGAACGGTCAGAAGCAGGGCGTCCGACCGGCCGATCCGCCGGAAAAGTTCTTTCGCGTCGTCACCGTCGAAGACGCAGGCGCCCGAATGGGCGACGCAGTACCCGCAGCCGACGCACGGGTGGACCTTCCAGTCCCGGAGCTGGATGCGATCCACGACGACGCCGCGCGACGCGAGAGCCTGCTCCAGAATACGGGCGGCGGCGTCGCTGGTGCCGTCCGCATGCGGGCTGCAGGCCATGAGGCAAACGGTGGTATCGGGAGGGTCCGGTTCAGCGCATGGGGTGACTGACGGTTCCATGAATCCTCCTTTTCGGGCGAAAGGACGCCGGGACGCCGGAGAAGGGCTGGTGCAAAACCATTCTCCCCGACAGGGAGGATGTCAATGATTTCCGGAAGAGGGCTCCGGCCCGGAAGTGCGGGCCGGAGCCGGAGACCGCTAGTCGGAAAACACCCATTCGAGGATGGCTTTCTGGGCGTGCAGACGGTTTTCCGCTTCGTCCCAGACGATGGAGGCTTCGCTTTCGATAACGTCGTCGGTCACTTCCTCGCCCCGGTGCGCGGGCAGGCAGTGCAGGAACTTGACGCCGGGAGCGGCGAGGCCCATGAGTTCGCTGTCCACGCAGAAGCCCTTGAAGGCTTCCTCGCGCTTTTTCTGTTCGCTTTCCTGTCCCATGGAGGCCCAGACGTCGGCGTAGATGTAGTTCGCGCCGTCCGCCGCGATCTTGGGATCGTGGGTGAGGAATATCTTGGCCCCGGACTGGAGGGCGAGGGCGAGCAGTTGCTGATCCGGCTCATAGCCGGGAGCGATCGCCATGTTGAGCTGGAAGGGGAAGTACATGGCGGCTTCGATCCACGAGTTCGCCATGTTGTTGCCGTCGCCCACCCACGTCACGGTGACCTTGGAGAAGTCGGGAGTACGTTCGTAGATGGTCAGCAGGTCGGCCATGAGCTGACAGGGGTGGCCCTGATCGGTCAGGGCGTTGACCACCGGGATGGAGCCGAACTCGGCGAGTTCGTCGAGTTTTTCCTGTCCGAAGGTGCGGACGATCATGCAGTCCACATAGCGGGAGAGCACGCGGGCGGTGTCGCGCAGGGGTTCGGAGCGGCCGAGCTGGCTTTCGGCGGGGGTCATGAAGATGGTGGTGCCGCCGAGCTGGCGGACGGCCACGTCGAAGGAGACGCGCGTGCGCGTGGAGGCTTTTTCAAAAATGAGCGCCGCGACCTTGCCGTCCATGCAGTGACCGCGATAGTTGGTGTCTTTCATTTCCTTGGCACGGCGGATGATTTCCCAGGCCCCGCTGTGTCCGAGGTCGCGGATTCTCATGAAATGCTTTGGCATGGCGTTCTCCTGTATGGACGCGTTGGAAAAGGGATGAAAGGGGGCACCCCGCAGGGTGGAATCGACATTGCGAAAACATTTTTTTAGAATCAATCTCACCAAAAGTAAAGGACGGCCAAGGACCATGAAAGGGATTCATCTCGACCCGCACCGGGGCTACCGGGACCGGTGCGCCCCGCGCGACGGCGAATGCGGGTTTCAGCTCGTGATCGCGGAGACGGACCTGCGGGTGACGGCGGTTTCGCCTCTGCCCGAAGGCTTCCGGGAAGCCCTTGCCGCGCGCGTCCGGGCGTTGCGCGGCGAGCTGGAGGCGTGGATCGTCCTGCACCCCGCCTTTCGGAGCAGCTTGCTCCCCGTTCCCCTGCCCGACGCGGGCACGCCGCCCGAGATCGTCCGACGAATGACGGAGGCGGCCTCCGTCGCCGGAGTGGGGCCGTTCGCGGCGGTGGCGGGGACCATCGCGCAGATGGCCGCCGAATCCCTGTCCGACCGTTCTCCCGATCTCATCGTCGAGAACGGCGGGGACATCTATATGTATTCCCGGCGCGACCGTGTGGTCGGGCTGTTGCCCGATCCCGAGTCCGGCGTGATGATCGGCCTGAACGTGGCGGCTTCGGCCTGCCCGCTCGCCCTGTGCGCCTCGTCCGCGACCATCGGGCATTCCCTGAGTTTCGGTCAGGGCGAGCTGGTGCTGGTGCGGTCCCCGGACGGCGCGCTGGCGGATGCCTTGGCGACGGCGTTCTGCAACCGTCTGCAAGGCCCAGATGACGTCAAGGCCGTGCTTGAGCTCGCCAAACGTCATGTTCGGCACGGGCTCACCGGCATTTTCGCCCAGTGCCGGGGGGCCGTCGGCGTCTGGGGAGACATGGAACTGGTGGCGGTGGAGTAGGCGCGCATGCCGGGGAAGGGGAGAGGGGACCTTTCTCCAGAGAGGTCCCCTCTCCCCTTCCCCGGACCCCATTCCCTCTCTCTCCCAAGACGTTCGTATGGGGCCATGCCGGGACGGGCGGGCCCCTTGACTGAATCGGAGGCGTCCATCCCCCGGTTCGGCGCGGGAAAGGCAGGATTGTGGGGAAGGAGGGAATGGTGGGGCCATGCGCAGGAGCGGAAGGGGATAGGTCTATGAGCGGGCGGCATATCTTTTTTCAGCGGTCACTGTCATAGGAGGTGGTTGTTTCATCTCCACAGCATGGTGAAAAGACAGTCTTTTTCTTCAGTTTTTCCGTTGGCGGAGGCATGGCTGAGGTGTTTTGTCGGGTATTCCTTTGAAAGTTCAAGCAATAAAGCCTCAGCCATTTTCTATGACGCAGGATTTTCAGTGCCGCCGGGGGCGGCTGGGGTGACGCCGCGGCTGCTCTCGGACGGCGGCATCTCGGCGTAGCGAGCTGACTGTGGCGGACACGGAACGGGCGCAGTTGGGAGATCGCGCGCAGGGGTGACGATGCCGCCGACATGGGTGCGTTGCGCGCGATACTGAGGAATCACGTGCGGGGCTTTGACGGAGAGCTGACTGTGGGCACGAGCAGAGGGGACATGGGAATCTCGGAAGAAAATGCGTGCGGGGAGAGGGCCGCGGTTACGATCAGGCGGCTTGCCCACAACGATGTCGCGGCGGGGGCGCAGGTGATCCGGCAGGCGTTCTGGACGGTGGCGGAAGCGTTTGGCCTGACGGAAGAAAATTGCCCGACGAACGGGGCGTTCCTGCGGGATGAGGCGCTGGCCGGGGAACTGGACCGGGGTACGGCCCTGTACGGCCTGTTCGACGCGGGCGGCATGGCGGGCTTCGTGGCTCTGAAGCGAAAGGACGACGTCGTGTTTTATCTCGAAAAGCTGGCGGTCCTCCCGGATCGGCGGGGGCGGGGATACGGCGCGGCGCTGGTCGGGTACGCGGCGGAAGCGGCGCGGAAGGCCGGGGGCGGGATGCTCTCCATCGGGGTCATGTACGAAAACCGGAGACTGGTGCGCTGGTACGAGCGGAACGGCTTTGCGCGGACGGGAACCCGGACGTTCGGGCACCTGCCGTTCGTCGTGTGTTGTATGGTGCGGTCGCTGGAGGCGTCGCCGCGTCCGTGACGGATGAACGTAGGCAGGCATGATGCGCTGCGGCGTCAGGCGTTGCCGTACGGGGCGTGGGCGGCGGAAGGCATGGGAACGGCTGGAGCGTCGCCGCGTCCGTGGGCGGGGGGCGTTGGAGAGGTAGCGGTAATCGAGCGTCGCCGCGTCCGCGAGCGGGGCTCCGGTGGTCCGTGGCGGCGGGCGGTCCGGTTGCGCCCGTGATTGACCGGCTTCGCGTGGGGAAGTACAACGCTTCCATGAGAACTGAAACAAAACAGCCATCGGGCGAAGGGCAGGTTTCGCTGAACACGGTCATCATCGCCGTGGGTGCGGCTCAGTTCATGCTGCCGTTCATGCTGTCGGGAGCGGGGCCGTTGCTGCCCGCCATCGGCAGGGACCTGCATGCCAGCGCCATGCAGTTGAGTCTGATCAACGCGGCCTACACGTTGTCGCTGGCGATTTTTCACCTTGTTTCCGGGCGCGTGGGAGACATGATCGGGCGCAAGCGCCTGTTTCTCGGCGGGCTGTCGCTGTTCGTCGCCGTGTCGGCCCTGTTGCCTTTCGTTACGGACATCTGGGTGTTTCTGGGACTCCGTTTCGTGCAGGCGATGGGCACCGCGATCATGAACACCTGCGCGCTGGCGATCCTTGCGAGCTGCGCCCCGCCGGAACAGCTCGGCAGGGTGCTGGGCCTGACCTCCATCGGCGTGTACAGCGGCCTTTCCCTCGGACCCGGACTGTCCGGGATTCTCGGAACCGCCCTCGGCTGGCAGTTCCTGTTTTTCAGCGTGGTGCCCATCGGGGTGATCGCGTGGCTGCTCATGTACTGCAACGTGCGCCGCGACTGGAAGGACGCCCCGGACGATCCCTTCGACTGGCGGGGGAGCCTGTTCTACACGATGGCGATCAGTTCGCTGTCCATCGGCGCGATCTGGCTGCTCGACGGTGCGTGGGCGGGCGTACTGTTCGTCTTCGGCCTGCTTTTCCTCGGGATGTTCCTGTGGTCGGAACGCCACTCCGCGCACCCCATCCTCGACATCGCGTTTCTGGTGCGCAACCGGCCCTTCGCGTTGAGCACGCTGGCGTCCTTCATCAATTATAGTTCCATTTTCGGGGTGACCTTCTATTTTAGCCTCTATCTGCAGGGCGTCCACGGGCTGACGCTGCTCCAGACCGGACTGCTGCTGTCCGCGCAGCCGGCGATACAGGTCTTCGTTTCCCCGTTCGGGGGACGCATGGCGGACCGGCACGGCGCGGACGTCATCGCCACCATCGGCATTGCGGTCTGCGGCGTCGGCCTGCTGATGGCCTCTTCGCTGGACGGGGACTCCACGCTGTGGGTGGTCACGGCGGTCCAGCTCGTGATAGGTTCGGGCATCGCGCTGTTCGCCTCCCCGAACACCAGCGCGATCATGACCAGCGTGGACGAGGCGCACCGGGGGCAGGCTTCGGGGCTGGTCGGCACGGCGCGCACGCTCGGCACGCTGTCCAGCATGGTCATCATTTCCCTGACCATGAACGCCTACCTTGGCGACGAATCGCTCGGTCCGAGCAACGTTCCCGACTTTCTGAGCGCCATGCACGTCAATTTCGCACTCTTCGGGGTGCTCAACCTGCTCGGGATTTTCTGTTCCATCGGCAGGATGGGAGGCCGCTCCGGGATCGCCCGCCGGTTGTTCCGTTCTTGGAATCATCATTAAGACAGGTCGGTTATGACAAAGACACTTCTTTTGGATTGCGGCAGCGGCGGCCGGGCCTCCCAGCGGCTCATCAACGAATTGTTTCTGGAGCAGTTCGACAATCCCATCCTGCGGACGCTGGACGACGCCGCGCGGCTGGAGCTTTCCGGCCCCATCGCCATGAGCACGGACGGGTATACCGTGACGCCGCTGTTTTTCCCCGGCGGCAACATCGGCACGCTGGCGGTGCACGGCACGGTCAACGACGTTTCCATGCTCGGCGCGCGGCCCCGGTACCTGACCTGCGGCTTCATCCTTGAGGAAGGGCTGGACCTCGATCTCCTCCGCAAGGTGGTCGAGAGCATGGCGGAAGCGGCCCGCAACGCCGGGGTGTTCATCGTGTCCGGCGACACCAAGGTGGTGCCGCGCGGAGCCTGCGACAAGCTGTTCATCACCACGGCGGGCGTGGGCGAGATTCTTGCGGACCCCTCCCCCTCCGGCAGCGGGGCCAAACCCGGCGACGCCATCCTCGTAAGCGGGGCCGTGGGCGACCACGGGCTTGCCGTGCTCGGGCAGCGCGACAGCCTGTCGTTCCTTCAGGGCGTCGAGAGCGACAGTGCGGCGCTCAACCGGATGGTGGAGCGTCTGATGCTTGAAGTCGGGGACATCCATGTCCTGCGCGATCCCACGCGCGGCGGCCTCGCCACCACGCTGAACGAGATCGCCGGGCAGTCCGGCGTGGTCTGCTCCATTGAGGAGGAGGCCATCCCGATCCACGACGCGGTGCGTTCCGGGTGCGACGTGCTCGGCCTTGATCCCCTGTATCTCGCCAACGAGGGCAAGATGCTCTGTTTCGTGCCCGAGGCCAAGGCGCAGGCCGCGCTCGACGTGCTCCGTTCCGAGCCGCAGGGCCGCGAGGCCGCCCGCATCGGCACGGTGCTCGAAGCCGAGGCTCCGGCGCGGCCCGGTCAGGTCGTGCTCCGGACGCCCATCGGAGGCCGCCGGTTGCTGTCCATGCTTGAAGGCGATCAGTTGCCGAGGATTTGCTGACGCGGAGAACCGGGGAAGGGGGCCTTTCTCCGGAAAGGTTCCCTTCCCCCATCCCCATCCCTCTCCTTCCAAAGGCTTTTATAACCGGCCTCAGGCGCGGCGTCGTACGGCGGGCGGGGCCGGATGGGGATTGGGGCAAACGAGGGTTGGGCTGTGCGGGGAGCGAGCCGAAAGGTGGATTGAAGAGGGGAGGAAAGGGGGTCGGGGACGCGCGGCGGCCTCCGTTCCGTCGTTGTTCATGCGGCTCCCGCGTCGGGGCATCCTCTTGTCGTGCCGCGTCCATGATAAAGAAAAGTCCCGTGTCGTCATTTGCCAATCAGGGAAGCATGTCTTATTAGGTAGAGATGCGGTTGACGCCGTGTATCCTCTTTTTCGGGAGTTTTCATGATAGGTTTCCTCGTACGCAAGATTTTCGGTAGTAAAAACGATCGTTTTCTGAAAAAGCTCAGGCCGCTGGTGGCAAAAATCAATGCGCTTGAGCCCGAAATGCAGGCTCTTGCGGACGAGGAGCTGCCGCAACGTCTGGCGGTTTATCGGGATCAGGTGCAGAGCGGCGAAAAGGACGTCGACGCCGTGTTGCCGGAAGTGTTCGCGCTGGTCCGCGAAGCCAGCGTCCGCGTGCTCGGCATGCGCCATTACGATGTGCAGCTTCTCGGCGCGATGGCGCTCCACAAGGGCAAGATCGCCGAAATGAAGACCGGCGAAGGCAAAACCCTCGTCGCCACGCTGGCCGTCATCCTCAACGCGCTTGAAGGCAAGGGCGTGCATGTCGTGACCGTCAACGACTACCTCGCCAAGCGTGACGCCGAATGGATGGGCCGGCTCTATACCTTCCTCGGCCTCAGCGTCGGCGTCATCGTCGCGGGCCTGAGCGACGAACAGCGCAAGGAAGCCTACGCCGCGGACATCACCTACGGCACGAACAACGAGTTCGGCTTCGACTACCTGCGCGACAACATGAAATTTTACGCCGAGCAGCTTGTGCAGCGCGGTCACCATTACGCCATCGTCGACGAAGTGGACTCCATCCTCATCGACGAAGCCCGTACTCCGCTCATCATCTCCGGCGCGTCCGACGAGTCCACCG
The DNA here is from genome assembly GCA_902373525.1 of uncultured Bilophila sp. Lineage (GTDB taxonomy): Bacteria > Desulfobacterota > Desulfovibrionia > Desulfovibrionales > Desulfovibrionaceae > Bilophila. Next base: position 11,112 of record CABKMN010000054.1, read on the forward strand.
ATCTCTATCAGCAGGTCGACGAGGTCGTCCGCCGGCTCGAAAAGGAAAAGCACTACACCGTCGACGAGAAGGGCAAGTCCGCCTCCCTCACCGACGAGGGCGTGCTCTATGTGGAAGAGGCCCTCGGCATCGACAACCTCTACGACACCGCCAACATCACGGCGCAGCACCATGTGTTGCAGTCCCTCAAGGCGCACACCGTGTTCCGCCGGGACGTGGACTATATCGTCAAGGACGATCAGGTGGTCATCGTCGACGAGTTCACGGGCCGCCTCATGGCGGGCCGCCGGTTCAGCGACGGGCTGCATCAGGCCCTCGAAGCCAAGGAGCACGTAACCGTCGCCGCCGAAAACCAGACTCTCGCGAGCATCACCTTCCAGAACTACTTCCGCATGTACGACAAGCTGTCGGGCATGACCGGCACCGCCGATACGGAAGCCGTGGAATTCGCCCAGATTTACGGTCTGGAAGTGTCCATGATCCCGTCGAACCGGCCCATGATCCGCAAGGACATGCCGGACCTCATCTACCGCACCCGCCGCGAAAAGATGCAGGCCATCATACAGGCCATCAAGGAACTGCACGCCACGGGCCAGCCCGTGCTGGTGGGCACCATTTCCATCGAAACGTCCGAACTCATTTCGCAGCTTCTCAAGCGCGACGGCGTGCCGCACAGCGTGCTGAACGCCAAGCACCACGCGCAGGAAGCCGAAATCGTGGCGCAGGCCGGTCAGGCCGGCAAGGTGACCATCGCCACCAACATGGCGGGCCGCGGCACCGACATCAAGCTGGGCGAGGGCGTCATCGAACTCGGCGGCCTGCACATCCTCGGTACGGAACGCCATGAAAGCCGCCGTATCGACAACCAGTTGCGCGGTCGTTCCGGGCGTCAGGGCGACCCCGGCTCCTCCCGGTTCTACCTGTCCCTCGAAGACGACCTGATGCGCCTGTTCGGCTCCGACCGGCTGTCCGGCCTCATGCAGAAGCTCGGCATGCAGGAAGGCGAGCCCATCGAGAACGCCATGGTGTCCCGCGCCATCGAGAACGCCCAGAAGCGCGTGGAAGGCCATCACTTTGAAATCCGCAAGACGTTGCTGGACTACGACAACGTCATGAACCAGCAGCGTACCGTCATCTACAGCCTGCGCCGCGACCTCATGCGGGAGCCCGATCTGGACCCCATCCTGAGCGAGTACCTGTCCGATCTGCTGGACGACATGTACGCCGGGATTGAGGTTTCCAAGGCCGCCCGCGATCCCGAGGACGAAAAGCCCGTCCGCGCGCGTCTGGCCGATGTGATGAACATCGACCGCGTGTTGCCCGCCGACGCGCCCCTGCCGTCCCGCGAGGAGGCGCAGGAGCTGGTGCAGTCCATCCTGACCCAGTTGAAGGAGGAGGCCGGGCCGCTCTACGGCGACCTGCTGCGCTATTTCCTGCTGGAAGAGCTCGACCGTTGCTGGAAGGAACACCTCCGCAACATGGACTTCCTGCGCGACGGCATCGGTCTGCGCGGTTACGGCCAGCGCGATCCGAAGCTGGAATACAAGCGCGAAGGCTTCAACATGTTCCAGGAACTGCTGGTGCATATCCGCGAAGGCGCGTTCCGGGCCCTGACCCGCGTGCGCGTGGAGCAGCGCCCGACGGAAGTTGAGGAGCAGGCCGCGCCCGAGCCGGAACCGATGTTCCAGCATAAGGAGCAGCCGCAGCAGTTGTCCTATTCCAACGAGCCGGAAGACCTGCTCGCCGCACCCGCGCAGGCCCGCGCCGAGAACAGACCGGGACGCAACGATCCCTGTCCCTGCGGCAGCGGCAAGAAGTACAAGAAGTGCTGCGGCGCGAACGAGAAGTAAATGAATTGGTGAAGGGAGGGAGAGCCTTTCTGAAGAAAGGTTCTCCCTCCCTTCACCAAACCCCCTCCCTCTCCCAAGACGTTTGTGTTTATCGAATCCCTGTCGGAGGGAGTGCGCGTTGGCGGAGGATGGGGAACGGAAAGGCAAAGCGGAGGGGCCGCAAGAGAGTCATGGCTTTTTGCGGCGGGTTCGGGGACGCTGGATTCCCCGCGAATGGCGAGGAGCGAAATGATGCGGGAGGAACGGCGTTCCTCCTTTTTTTGTAGGCAGAAAGCGGGAACGTCTTGGCGGGGAATGCTTTTTCCTGCGGGGACGTTCTGACATTCCCATAAAATGGAATGACGGGATGCTTCCCGGCTCAACACGCTCAAAGTGAGGTATTCATGCGCAGGTGCTTGTTGCTGTTGGCGTTGCTGTTGTGGTGTTCGGCGGGGGCGGCGACGGCCTCCCCGTCCACGGATGTGGTGTTGTATCCTTCCAGCGCGCAGGTGCGGGTGCTGGAGACGCTCCCGGTACGGGACGGCGCGGTGACGTTCGTGCTGCCCGCGTCGGCGGAACTCGACTCGCTGGTGATTGCCCCGGATAGGGGCTCCGTCACCAGTCATGAGACGGCGCAGGTTCCGGTGGAGGACGGCGCCGGGGTAACGGCCCTGCGCCGCGAGTTGGCGCAGGCGCGGGAAGAGGCCGCCGGGCTTGAAGGCGAGGTGGCGGAGGTCACGGCGCGGATCGCGTTGTGGAGCAAGGGGGCGCTGGCGCAGGAGGTTTCGGTGGCCGAGCTGGAGAAGCTGGACGCCGCCATGACCGGGCGCATGAAGGCGTTGTACACGCAGGCCGCCGCGTTGAAGCCGCAGCTTGAAAAGGCGCGGAAGAACGTGCAGCGGCTTGAGCAGGCGCTGTCCGAATACGGCGACGCCACGCTGGGCACGCGGGTGACGGCGCGGGTGGACGGCGTGGCCGGAGAGGTCCGGGTGCGGTACGCATACACGCTGCTCGGCTGCGGCTGGACGCCGGTGTACCGGTTCGACGCGGAGCCGGACAAGGGGCTGGTGCGGTTCACGCAGCAGGCGCAGATACGGCAAGGTTCCGGGCAGGACTGGAAGGGCGTGCGGCTCACGCTGGCTTCGGGCAATCCCGGTCGGGATGTGGCTCCCGCCCCCGTATCGGCATGGCGCTTGCGTCCTCTGCAAGCCGTTCAGGCGCGCAAGGCCGCTCCGGTTGCCCTGTCGGCTGCGGGCGCGAATATGGCGGAGATGGATATGGTCGCCCCCGCCATGCCCTCGGCGCGGGAGCGGGCCACGCTGACGACGTGGGACATGGGCGTCCGGGACGTCCCAGCCGGAACGGCCCTGCTGTTCGATATGGCGAAGGACGATTGGAAGGCCCGGTTCATCCGTCTGGCCCGTCCGGGATACGGGGACAATGCCGCGTGGCTCATGGCCGAGGTTCGCCTTCCCGAAGCCGTGGACCTGCCCGCCGGTATGGCGATGTATGTGGTGGACGGCCTGCCCGTGGGGGCAAAGGACTTTTCCATGACCGGCGATCAGGCCGACCTGTTCTTCGGCAGGGATGCCCGCGTCACGGTGGAGATGAAGCAGGATGTCCGGCAGAGCGGCAGCAGGGGCTTTGTGGGCAAGCGCCAGACCCGCGTCTGGAAGTGGACGATTGCAATCGAGAACAGCCATACGGCCCCGGTCGCCGTGCGCGTGGAGGACCCCGAACCGCAGAGCGGCGACAAGGCCATCGAAGTGAAGGTGATCGCCGCTCCCGCGCCCGTCGTGAAGGATCACGTCACGACGTGGAATCTTGAGGTTCCCGCCTCCGGCAAGCGCGTCATCGACTACACCGTCGAAGCCTCCGCTCCCGAGGACATGAAGCTCGTCGAAGGACGGTAGGGAGAAGATTGGGGAAGGGGAGGGAACCCTTCTGAAGAAGGGCTTCCCTCCCCTTCCCCAAACCCCATCC
>CABKMN010000055.1 GCA_902373525.1 uncultured Bilophila sp.
GGAACCTTTCTGGAGAAAGGTTCCCCTTCCCCCCTCCAATCTTTTTCCTAGCTCGGAAAGCTTTCCATGAACCGGCGCTCGGCGTCGGCGGAACCGATGAGGACGAGAACCGTGTCGGGTCGCATGGGGAAATTGGGGTCCGGAGGCACGCGGAGCACGCCTTCGCTCTTGAGCGCCACGACGTTGCAGTCGGTCTTCTCGCGGATGCGGCTCTCCCGCAGGGACAGGCCGACGAGGGCGGGCGGTGCCGTCACCCGGAAAATGTTCAGCCCTTCGGTCACGATGGTCACGCGGCCCGGACTGAGCAGGTTGATGATCGTGCTCGCCGCCATCGAAGCGTGCGACATCACCAGATTCGCCCCGGCGTTGTACAGCGAGGCCACGTTGCGGTCGAGCGTGGACCGGCTGAGAATCTGCACGTCGGGACGCAGCTTGCGGCAGTAGATGGTCAGATAGATGTTCAGGTCGTCGTCGTGCGTGGTGACGATGACCGAGGGCGTCTCCATGATGTGCGCCCGCTTGAGGATCGCGATGTCTCCGGCGTTCCCCAGAATGTAGCGGGGATCGTCCTTCGGCACGAGATCGGGATTCCGCTCCACCAGGCAGTAGGGCAGGCCGCGCCGTTCCAGCGCCTCCGCCGCCGCCTCGCCCACCTTGCCCGCGCCGAGGATGAGCACCGGCGTCATGTTTGCTTCGGTGTGCCGCTCGGCCTTGCGGTCGTAGGCTTCAAGCTGGTCCGCCGTGCCCGCAAGCAACAGGATGGAGGAATCGTCGATGCGGCTGTCGGGGCGCGCGGGCAGGTAGGTGTTGCCTTCCCACAGCCCCGCCACGTTGAGCCCGAACCGCGCGCGGAAATTGCATTCCTTGAGGGTCTGTCCCATGAACTCCGTGTGGAGCACCGGCGCTTCGGCAAGACACAGCGAACCGAACCGCGCAATGATGTTCGACTGGGCGCGGGTCCCGTACACCCGGCGGGCGAGGCTGCGTCCGAGCATCTGCGGGAACGAGTAGACGTGATCGCACCCCGCCAGCATGAGGATGTTCATGGCCTCCTGATTTTCCGCGCTGGCGGCGAGCAGCGTGGACGGCGCGACTTCGCGCACCGTGGAGGCGATGTTGGTGTTCCGCAAATCGTCCTCAAGCGCCGCGACCAGCGCCGCCTTGTCCGCCCGCAGGTTGCGGTAGGTGTTGGCGTCGTCGAATTCGCCGGTCACGACCGAGTAGCGGTTGTCGTACAGTTCCAGCGCGTGCTGCCCGTCCGGGACGAGGATGACGTAGGGATAGTTGTGCTGCTTCAGCTTGCGGGCCACGCTCAGGGAAATGTCGTTGTCGCCCACAAGCACGGTGTGCCCGTGGGTGTCCGGCGGCAGAATCCGGGGCTTGCGGCGGTTGTTGTACTCCTCGATCCACGGCTGGTACACGAAACGGATAAAGGTGAACGGCATCAGGATCATGATGAGGATGATCCCCGACACCAGCACGATGATGGAGAACAGCTTCCCCACGTCGCTCGTGAAGGTGATGTCCCCGAAGCCGAGAGTGGACATGACCGTCAGCGTCCAGTAGACGCCGGTGATGTAGGAATAGTCCCGGCCCTCGTAGGCCATGATCTGATGAAAAAGGACGCTGAACACCGCCACGAGAACGGTCGTGAAGAGCAGGAAGCCCAGCACGATGCGCCGGTTGCGGCGTCCGGTCGTCTGGGTCAGCAGCGCAGGAAGGAGCGTCAGGAGGAGCTTCATGACGAGCGACCGTAACTGTCTTCAAGGCGCACGATGTCGTCTTCCCCCAAGTACGGGCCCGACTGGATTTCAATGATGACCAGCGGGATGATGCCCGGATTCTTGAGGCGGTGGACCGTGCCCAGCGGGATGTAGGTGGACTGGTCCTCATGGTAGAGGCGCACCTCGTCGCCCACGGTGATCTCGGCGGTCCCCGCGACCACCACCCAGTGTTCGGCCCGGTGATGGTGCTTCTGAAGCGAAAGCTGCCCGCCCGGCCTGACCACGATGCGCTTCACCTGAAACCGTTCGCCCTCGGCCAGCGTTTCGTAGCTGCCCCACGGGCGGTAGACCAGCGGATGGTTCTCCGCCTCGCCGCGTCCCCGCTTCCTGAGGGCCTCCACCACTTTTTTGACGTCCTGCGTACGGCGGCGATCCGCCACCAGCACGCTGTCCGCCGTCTCCACCACGACCAGATCGGACACGCCGAGCGTGGCCACCAGCCGGTTGGTCGCGTGCAGGTAGCAGTTTTCCGTGGCTTCCGCGAACACGTCGCCCACCCGGACGTTGCCGTCCCCGTCGTGGGGCGCGGCTTCGTAAAACGCCTCCCACGAACCCAGATCGCTCCATTCGGCGGTCAGCGGCACCACGGCGGCGCGGTCCGTCTTCTCCATCACCGCGTAATCGATGGAATCGGCGGGCGAGCTCAGAAACGCGTCGGCATCGGGACGGATGAAGTCGTGATCGGCATGATGCCCGTCCCACGCCGCCCGGCACGCCGCATGGATGTCCGGCGCACGGAGCGCGAGCTCCTCAAGGTACACGGAGGCGCGGAACAGGAACATGCCGCTGTTCCAGAGATGCCCGCCGTCCGCGAGCATGGCTTCGGCCCCGGCGAGGTCCGGCTTTTCCACGAAACGCGCCACGGCGTACCCGCCCGAAGGCAGTTCCTCTCCCCGGCGGATGTACCCGAAGCCCGTCTCCGGCGCGGTCGGGGTGATGCCGAACGTCACGATGCGCCCGGTTTCCGCGCAGGCGCGGGCGCGGGCCACGGCCTCGGCGAACGCGGCCTGCGGCTTGAGGACATGATCAGAAGGCAGGACCAGCAGAAGCGGATCATCCCCGCCGGACAGGGCGGCAAACGCCGCCAGCGCGATGGCCGGCGCGGTGTTGCGTCCCTTGGGCTCCAGCAGGATGGCCCCTTTCAGCCCCTGTTGCTGCAATGCCGCCGCCACGTAGAAACGGTGCTCCTCGTTGCACACGACCAGCGGCGCCCCGCTGTCCGGCAGGGCCGCCGCGCGGTCCACCGTATCCCCGAACAGCGTATGCCCGCCCAGCTCCATAAACTGCTTGGGGTACAGCGAACGGGAAAGGGGCCAGAGACGGGTGCCGCTGCCGCCGCACAACACAACAGAACGCAACGTGGACATGAACAAGCCTGCCTATTTCACGGTAAAGTGGTGGAAAACGAGACACGAATCGTCAAAGGGCGGCAACAGCCGCACCGCCGCGTCGGAAGGCGGCGAGAACCGGGAAAGCCAGCCCCATGCGTTCCGCTCCGACGTGAAGGACCGGGGAGCCAGAATATGGAACGTCAGCCCCTCGCCCGGACGCCAGATCGGCGTCAACGCCAGCGAAGAGGCGCGTTTGCCGTAACCCCGCCATGCCGCATACGCCTCCTCGGGCGTGGCGAACGTCCCGAGGCTCAACAGCATGCCCCGGGTCATGGACGCGGGCGGCGTGAACAGCACGGCGGGCAGGGTCACTTCCTGCGGCCCGGCCCCGACGTCGGTCCGGTATGCGGGATTCTTCGCCGTCACCAGCTCCAGCGCGGAACCGGAACCGTACAATGCCCGCACGATATCGGCAAGCGCCGTTCCCGGAACCAGCCGGAAGGTCCCCAGCGTTTCGGGGACCACGGAGCCCGTCGGGGCGGACGGGGCCTCACCCGCGGCTTCGACCGGAGCGGACGCCGCGGGCGGGACGGCCTCCGCCGGGTTGCCTTCCCGTTTTTCCGCCGGGCCCTCCACCGGTCGGCCTATCCGTTCCGGGCCGCCGGATGCGGCGGGCGCGCCCTCCTTTCCGGCGAACCAGCCGGATACGGCGGCGACCGCCGACGCCGCACGGGACAGCCCTTCGCGCTTCACGGCGTCGGGCATCCAATACGCGGCACCGGCAAGACAGCCGACCGCCAGCACGGCGGCGATCAGGCGGCCCCAGCGGACACCCCCGCCGTCGCCGTTGCGGGCCGCCTGCGCCCGGACCATGCGCGCGGTGACGGTCCGTTTGCCGCCCACAAGCAGGGAAAGCAGCATCTGATGCCCGAGGCGCATGAGCTGGCGCGGCTTGCCCCGGCTGGCCTTGTGCAGGGCCACGAGGCCCCCCCGGGAAAACAGCCGTTCGGCGGCCTGCCCGCCCGCGAGGCGCAGACGGTGCCGGACGAGGCTGATGCTCTCGCTTTGCGACAGCGGGCGCAGAGAGAGGCACTCGTTGATCCGGTCCTTGAAGTTGGGCATGCCGTCGATGGTCTGTTCCAGCTCGGGCTGCCCGAAAATGACAATTTGCAGCAGTTTTTCGGTGTTCGTCTCGAAGTTCAGCAGTTCGCGCAGGACTTCCAGCGCGGCGGGGCCGAGCTTCTGCCCCTCGTCCACGAACAGGACGAGATTGCGCTTCCGCTCCAGCGCCCTGTCGAAAACCCGGCTCTGGATGCTGCCGACGCATTCCCGGCGCGTCGCGCCTTCCGGGGGCCGCTCTCCGGTAAACAGCTCGCACAGGTGACGCACGAACTCGTCGGCGTCGTCGAATCCCGCGTCCAGCAACAGGAACACGTCGATGCCTTCCCGCTCGTTCAGCGTCCGCAGCAGGCAGCGGCACAGCGTGCTCTTGCCCGTCCCCACCTCGCCGAGCACCACGTTGAGGCCGCGCCGCAGCCGGATGGCGATCTCCAGACGGTTCAGACAGTCCTCGTGCGTCGGCGTCCGACAGTAGGCGTCGGGGTCCGGCGAATTCGAGAACGGCTCCCGCGTCAGATTCAGCAATTCCAGATAACTACTCATGATCATCCTGAAAGGATTTGGGGAGGGAAAGGGAACCGTCCCGGAAAAGGGGAACCCGCCGCGGCTTCCTTCTCCTCAATCCCTCCCCCTCCCAAGACATTCGCATGCGGGCTTCGTGGCCGTCTCCGCACCCCGGAACAGCCGCACGGCGACCGGCCTCATCCACGCCAAACGGCCCGACCGCCCTTCCCATAATCCCCTTTTCCGTTTCTTCCAATCGCCTCAAGGCCCTTTCCCTTCCCCGGAGCAGACCCGCCGCCCGCGCGGACAGGGATTCGACGAGGCGTTTTCAAGGAGGAGAGGAAGGGGAGGGGCAGCCCCCCCTTTCAAAGGGCCCCGCACCCCCGACACGCCTACTTCAACCGCCCCACGGCCTCACGGATACGGGCCTTGTCCTGCGCGTGGACCAACGCGGCTTCGGGCGTGATGACCCGCTGGAGGAGCAGACGCTCGATGTCGTCGTCCATCGTCTGCATGCCCACGTTGCGGTTGGTCTGGAGCACGCTCGGAAGCTGGAACGTCTTGTTCTCGCGGATCATGTTGCGGACGGAGGGGATGCCGAACAGGATTTCCAGCGCGGGCACCCGCCCCTTCCGGTCCGCCCGCTTGAACAGCGTCTGGGCGATGATCGCCTGTACGGACTCCGACAGGCTGGTCCGCACCTGCCCCTGCTCCTCGGCGGGGAACACTTCGATGATGCGGTCGACGGTCTTGGACGCCGAAATGGTGTGCAGGGTTGCGAAGACCAGATGGCCCGTCTCCGCCGCTTCAAGGGCCAGAGAAATGGTTTCGAGATCGCGCATTTCGCCCACGAGGATGATGTCGGGGTCCTCGCGCAGGGCCGCACGGAGCGCCGTGCCGAACGTGCGGGAATCGCGCCCGATCTCGCGCTGGTTCACGAGGCAGTTTCTGGACTGGTGCACGAATTCGATGGGGTCTTCAATGGTAATGATATGATCGTGCCGGTTGGCGTTGGCGTAGTCCACCAGCGCGGCGAGCGTCGTGGACTTGCCGCTTCCGGTGGGCCCGGTCACGAGCACGAGCCCCTTGGGCAACAGGGCCAGCTCGCGCAGCATGGGCGGCAGCCCGAGCTCCTCCACCGTGTTGATCCGCTGCGGGATTTCGCGGAACACCGCCGAAACGCCCCGGTTCTGCCGGAAAAAGTTGGCGCGGTACCGGGCCAGCCCCGGGATTTCATACGCAAAATCCAGATCGCCGGTCTGCTCGAACGCCTGCACCCGTTCCATGGGAACCATTTCACGCAGTACCGCCATCAGCTCTTCGGTGGACACCGTGGGGGCATCCACCCGCACGAGATCGCCGAAAATGCGCAGCAACGGGACGTTGCCCGCGGACAGGTGCAGGTCGGAGCCGTGGTTGGCGTGCAACAAATGAAAAAGATTGTCTATTTTAGCCATGCACAACCTTCCTGCACGGTTTTGGTTGCCGGAGCGTCCGGTTCTTGGTACATCTTGGCAGGAACAAGGTACGTCTGAAATACGCGAGACGGGAACTTCTGTCACCACCGTTGGAGACGCGGAACGACTTGTGAACAATACCGCAAGGTAACGGATGCCCGGCATCCGGCGGCTCCGCGTTTCCCGGCGTTCCCGCGCTCCGCCGACGATTCTGGACATGCCAAAGGAAGGCCCCGCGTGCACCCGATCATTCCCCCGGAACTCCTGCATCCCGAACTCTTCATTCCCGCCGCCACGATGCTCGGACTGCTGCTCGGCAGTTTCTACAACGTTTGCATCCACCGCTACCTCACCGGGGAGTCCATCCTGTTCCCGCCTTCCCACTGTCCCCACTGCAAGCAGCGCCTGCGCTTCTGGGAGCTGGTCCCGGTCCTCAGCTATCTGTTGCTGGGCGGCAAGTGCGCCCGTTGCCGCAACCCCATCCATATCCGCTATCCGCTTGTGGAACTGCTGTCCGGCCTGACCGCCGGGCTGCTGGCGTGGCGCTACGGCCCCGGCATCGAATTTCCCGTCTATCTCGTGTTCACGGGGCTGCTCATCGTGGCTTCGGGCATCGATCTGGAGTGCTTCATCCTGCCCGACGGGATCACGCTGGGGGGGGCGCTGCTCGCCGTTCCCGCCGCCGTCTTCGCGCTCGGCATGCACTGGAGCGACGTGCTCCTCGGCGCGGCCCTCGGGGGAGGCACGTTTCTGGCGGTGCTCCTCGTGTTCCGGCACCTGCGCGGCGTGGACGGCATGGGGCTCGGCGACGTCAAGCTCATGCTCATGCTCGGCGCGCTATGCGGGCCGATGGCCCTGCCGCTGGTCACGCTGGTCGCGGGCATCGCGGCGCTCGTCGCCTTCGTGATCATCGCCTGCATCGCCCCGCGCGAAGCGCCCTTGCGGGAAATGCCCATTCCGTTCGGCCCGTTCCTCAGCCTCGGCGCGTTCGTCCACATCCTCGCAGGATCGGAAATCCTCGACTGGTGGATTCAGTTCATCGCGGGGTAGCGTACAGGGCCAGCACCTTGCGGACGTAGTTCCGCGTCTCCTCGAACGGGGGAATGCCGCCGTATTTGTCCACGTTGGCCGGACCGGCATTGTAGGCCGCCAGCGCCAGTCGGACGTCCCCGCCGTAGCGGTCCAGCATGGACCGGAAATAGCGCACGCCTCCCTCCACGTTCTCGTCGGGATCGAAGGCGTCGCGCACGCCCAGATGCCGCTGCGTGCCGGGCATGAGCTGCATGAGCCCGCTGGCTCCGGCGGGCGATACGGCCTTCGCGTCGAACCCCGACTCCACCTTGATGATCGCCATGACCAGACGCGGATCGACGCCATGCCGACCGGCGTACCGCTCCGCAAGCCGGGCGACGCCGTCCGGCCCCACGAGGCGCATCAGCCGCCCGGCGCTGAACCGTCCAAAAAAGCGGTACCGTGCGTCGCCGTCCGGCCTGTTCGTCAAAAAGACCGTCCCGTCCTCGCCCACACGCCGGTAAATGGCGACCTCTCCCTCGGCAACCGGCGCGGCCTGAACGGACCGGGGCGGCGCGGCGGCATGCGGCGCGGGCTTCGGACGGCTCTTCCGAATCGGAGGGCGCACCACCACCCGGAGCTTGGGCGGCTCCTCGGCCCGAACGTCGTCCGGGGTAACGGCGCCGGAAAGCGTCAGCGCAAGGCTCAAGACGCACGCCCGGAACCATCTCCCGCGCGCGAATACCCTCTCGTCTTTCCAAACCGCCTGTGCTACCGTCATTTTTCAACCGTACCGGTCCTCATTCCAAAACACAAGCAATCCGCCCCGCGCGGAGGTGCCCATGAAAAAACGCAAGCGCTTTTCCCTGACGTGGCTCGCCCTGCTCGCGCTGGCCGGAGGGCTGGAGCTGCTTCTCGTGGACGGTACGCTCTCCGGCGGCGCTCCGCTGCTCAAGCTGGCGTCCGGGGTCCGGGAAACGCTGGACCGCACGGGAACCTCCACCGCCTCGGCGCAGCCGATGTACATCTGGAAGGACGCCTCCGGCGTGACGCACATCGGGGAAAAGCCACCGTCCGCGCCGCCCTCGGGCGCGGTGCGGGAACTTCAGATCACGCCCGATCCCGCCGTGCCCCCGCCCGCTCCGGTGCCGCCCGAACCCGTCGCGCCGCCCGTCGCCCAACAACCGCCCGCCGAACCTCCCGCAGCCGCCCCTCCGACAGCCGCCGGGGAAGCCGCGCAAGACGCCGAACGGCTGCACAGGGAACGGGCGCAGCTCGAAAAACAGCTCTACCGCGCACGGGCCAAGGGCGACGGCTACGCCCAAATCCGCCTCAGGAACCTTCTGGAAACCAACCGGCAGGCGCTGGAAAAGCTCACGCCCCAACAATGACATACGCCATGCAGCCATCCTTCCGCAACGGCTTTACGCTCATCGAAATCGTCTCCGTACTGGTGGTGTTGGGCATTCTGGCCTTCGCCGCCGTCTCGGCCTTCCGCAGCAACGACGGCATGGAGGCGTACGTCGAACGCGACAAGCTCCTTTCCCAGCTCATCTACGCCCGGGCTCAGGGCATGGCGATGGGCGGCGGGCAGTGCGTCGAGGTCGGGAAGGACGGCGTCCGTTTTTCCCTCGCCGGCGGCGTCTCCTCAAACCTCCCGAGCCTGCTGGAAAACACCGGTTTCGCCTCCGGCGTCAGCGCGAGTCCCGTTTCATTCTGTTTCGACGCGGCGGGCGGGGCCTGCGCCGCCCCCACCCCACGGGACGACACCGGCATTCTGTACTGCGAAACGTACGGCTCTCCGTATGCAATCACGTTCAACAACAAGGCGACGCTCACCGTCAACGCCGAAACGGGGTTCGTCCAATGAACCAGCGCGGCTTTACCCTCATCGAAATCATCATCACCATCGTCCTGATGGCGATTCTGGGCTTCATGGCCGCACAACTGCTGTCCACGACCCTGCGGGGCTCGGCGGAAAGCGCGCGGACGGCCAAAGACCTGAGCGAGGCCACCAGCGCGATGGAGCAGTGCGTCGCCTTCTTCAATACGCAGGACATGCAGGAAAAGGACGCTGCCCAGCGCATCGAGGCGAGCAAAGCCGAACGGGAAAAGCTCGGGGCCGAAGCCTCCGCGTGGACCCCGCCGGGAGGGACCATCGCCAACGTCCTCATCACCGTCAAACGCGGTTCCGTGGAGTTGTCCCGTGTGTTCTGACCGCCGCAACGGCTTTACCCTGCTTGAAGTCGTCTGCACGCTGATCATTCTCGGCGTGCTCGGCGCGCTCGTCTTTTCGGGATTCGGATCGGCGCTCACCGGCTACACGCAGATGCGCGAAACCGGCCCCGTGTACATGCAGGCCGAACTGGCTCTGATCCGTCTGCACAAGGAACTCTCAGGCGCGACCTACGACATCGAGGACAACGGCAGCGTCTTTTCTTTCCAGAAGGCCGACGGGACGGAAGTGCGGCTTTCCCTGTCGGGCGGCGCGCTCCGGCTGGCCCTGAACCCCGCGTCCGGCAGCGCCGCCGCAGACGACCCCGTCCTGCTGGACGGCGTATCCGCCCCGGCAAGCCCAACCTCCTTCATCAGCACGCACTCCGGTTCGCCCGGAGACGCGCCCGAACTCATCACCGTGACGTTTTCCCTGCAAACACCCTTCGGGGCGCAGAGTTACGCCCTTTCCGTCAGCCCCCGCAACACGCCGCCGACCGGAGACCCGTCATGACCACATCCCAACGAGGCAGCGTCCTTCTGACCGTCATCGCCGGACTCGTGCTCCTCGCCCTGCTCGGCTCGGCCATGCTCACGCTGATGACCGGCTCCGTCATGACCGGCGTGGACGGCAGGGAAGCCATGCAGGCCGCCTATCTCGCGGAGTCGGGCAAGGAAATCGTCCGGGTGCAGACGGAAAAACTCGACGGCGGGGGACTTATGGGCGAGGCCATCGATCTGGAGACGGCTGGCCCAATCTCCATAGACGGCAAGGGTGGCGTCAAGCTGCAACTCTTCCCGTCATGGTTTCGCTGGACCGGCGAGGAGCTAAAAAGCACCGATTCGGGATGGTACGGAGGAACTCCCAAGGGGACGCATGACTGGCTGGAAATCAGTAAGGACGGCGCAACGCGGTATCGGATCGACAACGTGAACGCCGTCAAAAACGATACGTTCGGCTCGGAGGCCGCCGACCTGTATCTGATAGGAAGGGTATCGGGAGAAAACGGCATCACCTACGACGCGGCGAACAACACTCTGACGGTGAAAACCACCGAAAACGATCTGGAATGGTTCCCGAACTCCGGCGGCCTGATCGGCCTCGTCAGCCAAGCGGGTAAAGATACCGCGCTCCCCGCCGCAGCGCAGGTCAGCACCCATCGTTTTACCTATGACCAAAAGACCTCCGACAAGGGAACCTATACGTTCACCAATGTGACCCGGCTTTCCAGCTCCCCCCTCTCCACGGATACGTTCAAGGACAAGGACATCGCTCTCGGCCAATACTTCCGCGTCCTCAGCACGGGCCGTACGCTCAACGACGCCCAAGCCGCGCTGGTCTGGCACACGAACGGGAGGGGCTCGCTGCGTTCCGGCAATGCCTCCGGGGAATCGGGAAACGGCGAGGTACAGGAACTGCCGGAAGTATCAAGCCCGCTCAAAAACAAGCACGATGCGGAAGAACTTTTCGACGACAACAGATTCGGACATTTCGAGACGGCTACGGACAAAAAAGGGCTGCTTGTACAGGGCTATGGAAGAGCCACACCGGATCATTTTCTGAATACCAGAAAAAACGACACCACCTATGACTCATGGTTCGCCGGCATCACGGAAGAAACAATTGCCGAAACACCCAGAAACGATATCCTCATCCAGACATCGGTCATCCCGTGGTATCAGCTGTCGGCAAACCTGTTTGCCGGGATTCTGTTCAGAACACACTTCATCCCCAAGCCGGGCGGCGACGATGACGACGAACTGACTTCGTACGGCGTTTCCGGGCTCGGTATGGGGGTCGTCTCCGGAGAAATCACTACAAACGCCATTACCTATCCTACTGCCCCGGGAATGTTCGCAACCGCGGGAAGCGGGGTTACGCGCTCTCCGGTCAATCCGGCGCTCCTGCCGGGAGGCTACAAAACCATTTCCCCGTACCAATCCAATTATCCTGCCACTGTTCGCCAACCGAACGTCTATATTCCCGATGATCCTTCCGGGACCTATCAGAGCCTATACACGAATGCGGCGGGACACACCCTGCGCGACGGCATCGTGTTGTGGTACGCTGATGACGGCAAGGAGGAGCACGCCCTCAATTGTCTCGCCTACAGCATCCCCGAAGGAAAAGTTCTCAAAAAGAACAGTACGACGACGCTTGTCGTCCGCGTATGGGAACAAGACAACAAAAACTACGTCCAAGGCTGGATCGCGTTTCAAAACAACAACAATTTCATGAACGAAACCTACTGGCCTTCACTCACGGACTCTGAACCGCAAAACGACGTTTCGCGCGGGCAGCAACCGACCTTCCGGCGTATCCTCTGGGGGTACGTCAATCCGGCTCTGGCCGCAAAAATAGACGACTATACCATCGCAACGTCCCAAGGCCTTCCCGTATCCGGCGTCCATAATCATGCCGGGATATTTGCAGGAGCGTATTCCTCCACCCCCGAAACGCCGGACGGGCTTGTCTTCCGACACTTCAAGGTCGGCATTCCCGGTTCCAACGGCGTAGAGGACGACTCGTCATCCGGCCTCACTCCCGGCATCGTCCAATAATCTCCCTCCCAAACAAAAGCCCCCGTTTCGTCGGAAACGGGGGCTTTGTTCATTCATACGGCATGTCACCCGTACAGGTGGCAACTCGCCAGATGGCCCGGCGCGATTTCCCGGAGTTCCGGGGCTTCTTCGCGGCAGCGGGGCATGGCTTGCGGGCAACGGGGATGAAACGCGCACCCGGAGGGAGGCGAAAACGGACTCGGCAGTTCACCGGGCAGGAAAGCGCGGACGCGGCGGCGTTCGGGATCGTGCACCGGCGCGGCGGCGAGCAGGGCCTTGGTATACGGATGGGCCGCGGCTCCGAACAGCGTATCCCGATCCGCCTGCTCGACGATGCGCCCGAGGTACATGACCGCCACCCGGTCGCTCATGTAGCCGACCACGGACAGATCATGCGAAATGAACAGGTAGGTCAGCCCGAAGTCCGTCTGGACCTCCTTGAGCAGGTTCAGCACCTGCGCCTGAACCGAGGCGTCGAGCGCCGACACGGCCTCGTCGCACACCACCAGTTCCGGCCTCGTCACCAGCGCCCGCGCGATGGCGACGCGCTGCCGCTGCCCGCCGGAGAACTCGTGCGGATACCGCGCCGCGTGTTCCGGCTGCAACCCCACCCGTCTCAGGATGTCCCCCACGCGCTCCCGACGCTCCTTCGAGCCCATCCCGCCCGCCGCCAACGGTTCTCCGATGGATACGCCGATCTTCAGCCGGGGGTTCAGCGAGGAAAACGGGTCCTGAAAGACCATCTGCAATTTGTGGGAATACCAGGCATCGTCGCGGCCCTTCACGGTCGTCAGCAGGGACTCGCCGTCAAACAAAATATCGCCGCCCGACGGAGGCAAAAGCCGTACCGCCATACGCGCCAACGTCGATTTGCCGCACCCGGATTCGCCTACCAGCCCCAGCGTCTCACCGCGCCTCACGGCGAGCGAAACGCCGTCCACGGCGCGGACCTCGCCCCGGACCCTGCCGAGCACGCCCTGCCGCACCGTGAAAAAACGGCTGACGTCACGGAAATCGAGAAGCGACGGGACGGAGGAAGTCATGCGTACTCCAACAGTGCGGAACGTCTATAGAAAAAATGGGCAAATCGCAAAAACGGCTGGCGGTTCTGCGGCTTTTCTGTTAAAAATGGAGGTCTTTTGTGCGTAAAAACGAAAAGGCTCGACAACCACCGATGCTTTTTCCGCTTTTTTCTACGGCAGTTTTTTACACGTCAACCTCTTACAATGCAAGGACGACTCATGAAACGGTTTGGCACCCTGTTGCTCGCCGCCTGTCTCCTGACGGCGCCGCAGTTCGCCGGAAAGGCGCAGGCTGAAGGATTCGCTCTGTCTGACTTCGGCGCTCGAGGCACCTCCCTCGCCGGGGGCATGGTTGGCCGCGCGGACGACCCGTCCGCCGTGGCCTGGAACCCCGCCGGGATCACCCAGCTCCCCGGTACCCAGACGATGGTCGGCATGACCCTCATCCAGCCTTCCGGGACCGTGGATACCGAAGACGCCTTCGGCGTAGGGCACTCCACCGACGTGGACAAGCACACTTGGGCCAACCCGCACGCCTACCTGACCCACCAGTTCAGCGACAATCTCTGGGGCGGCATCGGCATCTTCTCCCGCTTCGGCCTCGGGAACTCCTATCCGACCAACTGGCCGGGCCGCGAAAACCTCAAGTACGTCAGCCTGAAAACCGTTTCACTGAATCCCAACCTTGCCTTCAAGGTCAATGATAACCTCTCCCTCGCCGTGGGCCTCGAATTCATGTACGCCACCATGCTCATGAAAAAGGACTACGGCCTTGGCCCGCTGGGGTACAACCAGCAGAAGCTCACGGGCTCCAGCATCGCCCCCGGCTTCAACCTCGCCGCGCACTATACGTTCAACGATCAGTGGGCCGCCGGTCTGACCTACCGCAGCCGCGTCACCCAGCGCGTACACGGCGATCTCGAATTCGACAACAAAAACGTGGCTACGCCTTACGGGAACAAGCCGTTTCCCAACTCCCGCCTGCACGGCAATCTCCATCTGCCCGACACCATTTCCTTCGGCCTGACCTGGCGGCCCATCGAAGACCTGAGCTTCGAAGCCGGGACGGTCTACACCGTATGGAGCAGCTACCGTTCCCTGAATATCCACACAGCCGAATACGGCACCGAGTACAGCGCCAAGAACTGGCGCGACACGTGGGGCTTCAATTTCAGCGGCGAATACAAGGCGCTGGACTGGCTGACGCTGCGCGCCGGTTACGTTTATGAAACCAGCCCGATGCAGGATTCCACCTGTGACTATATGACCCCGAGCAACGGCCGTCACCGCATCACCGCCGGTGTGGGCTTCAACTGGGATCAGTGGACTCTCGACCTCGCCTACGGCTACCTGATCATCAAGGAACTCAACTACGACAAGTCCACCGCCGCCGGCGTCCTCGACGGCAAGTCCCACAACGGGCGCAGCCATATCGCCGCCATGTCCGTGGGGTACAAGTTCTAGTCGGACAGGGAATGAAGATTGAGGGGGCGGGGAGGACTTTCTGAAGAAAGTCCTCCC
>CABKMN010000056.1 GCA_902373525.1 uncultured Bilophila sp.
GTCCGGGGGAGGGGAGAGAAAAGCCCTTCTTCAGAAGGGTTTTCTCTCCCCTCCCCCGGTTCTTCCGCCCTACTTCTGCTCCAAACGCTCCTGATTCGCCTTGAGTTCCGCGACGTCGCGGTCGAGGGCGGCCTTCTCGTCGGGCGAAATGCCGAGGGCGGAGGCGAGCCCTTCGAGATAGCTGCGCTCCATGAAATGATCGACGTCGATGATCATGCCGGACAGGCGGTACAGATCGCGGGCTTCCTCGGGGTCGGCAATCCGGGAGGCCAACGCGGCGGGGTCCAGCGGCTTGTTCAGGAAACCGTCCAGAACCTGCCCCATGTCCCGACCGGGGAACAGGGACTCCACGGCGTTGCGGATGTTGGCCTGCTCCTTCTCGTCGATGTGCCCGTCGGCGCGAGCCGCAAACACCATCGCCTCAAGAAGCAGCAACGCCGTCTGATCCGGCTGCACCACGGGGGGCTGCGGCGAAGCCAGCTCGGCGGGCCAACCGGACGGCGCGGGTGCGGGCGGCACATCGGGAGACGCGGGCTGAGCCGCCGCGTTGTTGCCCGCCCATTTCTGATAGAATTTCCACGCCAGCGCCCCGGCCGCCGCCGTGCCGCCGACCATCAGCGCGCCCTGCGCCACCTTGCGGGCGGTCTTGCCCGAAAGCAGCGTGCCGAGCAGACCGCCGAGCGCCGCCGAACCGAGCAGGCCGCCGAAACCGCCTGCGGATTTGACGACGTCCCCGAGCGCGTTGCCGAGACCGCCGCCCTGCCCGGACGCGGGCTGCTGCTGACCGCCGAGCGCGCCGTTGAGCTTGTCGCCGAGGCCGCCGAGACTGTTGCCTATCTGATTGAAAAGGTCCTTCATGGAAAACTCCTTGGGTACGGATGGGGTGAGGGAAGCCTGCGCCCTCTTGCCCCAAGGATACCAGAACGGGCCGGTTCCGTCAGCGGATGAGAATCCGTCAGGCGTCCTTGTGGTGAGCGTGGCGCATTTCCCGGAAAAACACGTACAGCACGCCCATCGTCGTCAGAAACGACAGGGTGTCGGACATGGGCAGGCTGAGCCAGATGCCGTTCAGCCCCCACACCCGCGGCAGGATCAGCAGACAGGGGATGAGGAACAGCAGCTGCCGGGTGAGCGAAAGGAAGATGGACAGCTTGGCCCTGCCGATGGACTGGAAGAAGTTGCCGATCACGATCTGGATTCCCACCAGAGGGAACACCAGCGTGCACAGGCGCATGCCTTCCACAGCGATGCCGATCAGCGACTGATCGTCCGTGAACATCCGGGAAATGATCTCGGGGACGAACTGCCCTCCGAGGAACCCGGCGGTCGTGAACAGGCCGCCCGCGACGACGCCGTACTTCAGGGTCTGTTTGACCCGCCCGAACTGCTGCGCGCCGTAGTTGTAGCCCACGATGGGCTGCATGCCCTGAGTAAGCCCCATGACCACCATCACGAACACGATGAGCACGCGGTTGACGATGCCGAACGCGCCGATGGCCATGTCGCCGCCGTAGGTCTTCAGGCCGGTATTGATGAGCACCACCACGAGGCACGCGCACACGTTCAGCAGGAACGGCGACATCCCTATGGAAAAAATGCTCATGACGATGTCCCGGCGCAGACGGAAGATGCCCGAACGGAAGTGGACGTTGCTGCGCGGACTGCGGAAGTGGCTCAACACCCACAGCATACCGACGAATTGTGACAAAACCGTGGCGATGGCCGCGCCCCGGATGCCCCAGTGCAGGACGAAGATGAAAATCGGCGCGAGAACGATGTTCACGCCCACGGTCAGCACGGCGGAAAGCATGGCCTTCTGGGGGTAACCCGTGGCGCGCATGATGTGGTTCAGGCCGAACATCGTACAGGTGATCGGCAGGCCGAACAGCAGTATCTGCATGAAGTCGTGCGCGTAGGGCAAAGTGTGCTCGCTGGCTCCGAAGGCCACGAGCACGGGATCGAGGACAAGCTGGGACAGGAAGCCGAAGCCTATTCCGTTGATGAGCCCGAGCAGCAGCACGTTGCCGAGCACGAGCGTTGCGCCTTCGGTGTCCTGCTGACCCAGACGGATGGAGCTGATGGAGGCCCCGCCGATGCCGACGAGCATCACGAGGGCAAAGGTCAGGTTCATGACCGGAAAGGTAATTGCCAGACCGGAAATCGCCAGAGGGCCGACGCCGTGTCCGATGAAAATACTGTCGATGATGTTGTACAGGGAAAAGACCACCATCGCGGCGATGGCGGGCATGGAATACCGGAGAAGCAGTTTCCCGATGGGTTCTGTCCTCAACAAAAGGGTGGCGCGGGTTTCGCTCATGTGGACCTGCCTTGTCTGAAACGAAAAAACGAATAAAACGACCCTTCCGTTTCCCGAAGAAAACGGAGGGAAAAGAAAAAAACGCGGAGGGGGGATTGAGGGTTGCCCTGAACAGGGACGACAGCGGTATCTTTGAAGCATCCTTTCCGCAAAAGCAAGCGGAAAGATCGTCCCGGGATCACCGGGAAAAGCGCGCGGAGAGAACCGTCGACGCGGAGCTCCCGCAAGGACGGGAGGTTGCGGCGGGAGGGCATGGTGGCGGCGGAAAAACGTACGCCGAGGGCGGAACGCCCCGCCGCCGGGGATCAGGCGTTCCGGGGCCGGTGCTCAAGGATGAGCCGCCCGTCCAGCGCGAAGACGCGGAACGTCCCGTCCTCGAACACGCCGTAGGAAGCCGGGAATCCGCCCTTGGGCAGCGTGGGGCTGCCGGGATTCCAGAAGTGGACGCCGTCGATGGTCTCGCCGCGCGGGATATGCGTATGCCCGCTCAGAACCACATCGCCGGGACGCACGCCGGGAATCGGAGGGCAGCCGGGAAGATGGTGCCCGTGCTGAGCCACGATCCGCAGCCCGTCCGCCGCGATCACCGCGCTGTCCTCCACCGTGAAGGGCAGCAGCATGAGGTCCACCTCGGCGTCGCAATTGCCGCGTACGGCCACGATGGGCGTTTCGATGCCCGTCATGGCGCTGACCACGCTCGGCGGGCCGTAGCTGGAGGGCAGAGGGTTGCGGGGGCCATGATACAAATAGTCGCCCAGCATGACGAGCATGTCGGGGGACAGTTCCTCGCAGCGCCGCCGCAGAAAGGCGGCGGATTCCGGGGAACCGTGCAGATCGGAAGCGATAAGCAGACGCATAGGAATGTCTTCTCCAGAAAAAAGATGGCGCTATCCTAGCCTGTTCCGTCCGCGCGCGCAAATCCTTAGAACCGCCCGGAACGGCGGATATCCGGGCCGGAAGAGTCCGCACGCGAGGAAGAACAAAGGGGACAAGGAGGCGTTTTCGGGCGGCAAGCCCTGTCCGGGACGCTGGAAAGGTTCATGGAGAGCAAGAGAGAGGACGGCGGGGGAAGCCATTGGGAAGGACTGGGAGAGCCCCCCATGAGCGTATCCCGTAACAGCGCGGACAGGGCTTGCGGGGGAACGCGTGTTGGGAGGGAGAGAAAAAGCCTCCGCTTTGGCCTCCGAAAATCGGGCCGCTGTTCCGCGTACGGGCAATCCGTCCGGGGCGGCGGTCGCTCGCCGGTTCACGCGTGTAAAGAAAGCCCGATGTCCTTGGCCGTGTTCCCCTGCCTCGCGCACGGGAAAAGGTAATGCGAGCCTGATTCGCGGAAAAGACGAAAGGTTCCCCTCTCGCGCACGGGAAAAGGCCCGTTCAGACCGCCATCCCGCCGCAACCGGCCTGCGAAACCGCATGTCCGGGCCGCCGCATTGACGATCCGGGATACGGGCGTTAGGTTCTTTCGCCCTCAAAAACCGGCTTGCCGAGCCGTCAACAACCGAGTCCGCCATGCAGCCTTCCCGCACCGTCATGGGATACCTTTTCGCCCTGCTCGCCACCGTGGTCTGGAGCGGGAACTTCGTCGTGGCCCGCGGTTTTGCGGACACGCTTTCCCCCGTGGAAATAGCCTTCTGGCGCTGGACCATCGCCTTCGTCGCCATCCTGCCCTTCTCCGCCCGCAGCCTCCTGCGCTCGCTGCACCTCGCCCGGGGGCACTGGGGCGCGATCATCCTGATGGCCCTGTTCGGCGTCTCAGCCTTCAACACCTTCATCTATCAGGCGGGGCACACGACCGACGCGACCAACATGTCGCTGCTCGCCACGACGTCGCCCATGGTCATGGCCGTCATCGCGCGCGTCTTCCTCCACGAACGGCTTTCGCGGTTCCAGCTCGTCGGCCTGTGCGGGGCCTTCCTCGGCGTCGTCGTGCTCGTCTCGCACGGCAGCCTTAAGGCCCTGCTCGGGCTCCGTTTCGCGGAAGGCGACCTCTGGATGATGACGTCCGTATGCCTGTTCGCCGTGTACAGCCTCATGCTCCGCTACAGGCCCAAAGAGTTCCCGCAGGCCGCCTTCCTCACGCTGGTCATCGGCATCGGCGTACTCGGCCTGCTCCCCCCGATGCTCTGGCAAACCGCGGTCCATAGTGCGGGCCCCATGAACTGGGGTATCCTGAGCGCCCTCGTCTATATCGGCGTCGGCGCATCCGTCGTTTCCTTCCTGTCATGGAATCTCTCGGTGGAACGCATCGGCATGGTCCGGGCGGGCATCATCTACAACAGCATCCCCCTGTTCGCGAGCCTTGAAGCCGCCCTCGTGCTCGGCGAATCCATGACGGTCCCCCAGACAATCGGAGGCGTGCTCGTCATCGGCGGCATCTGCTACGCGTCGTTCGGAGATTACTACGCCGCAAGACCCCGCAGCAAAAAACGAGATACGCTCTGAGCCGGTAACCAGGCACGAAAAAAGGCGGCTACGTTTTCCGTAACCGCCTCATTCCATTCTGGTACCGGGAGCGAGACTTGAACTCGCAAGGTGTTGCCACCGGCGGATTTTGAGTCCGCTGCGTCTACCAATTCCACCATCCCGGCGTGTTGAGTCCGTCTTATGCCACAAGCTGTTTTCGGGGTCAAGCGGGGAATACCCTTCCGCACGGGCGGATCGCCTCGCCGCCTACAGCGCTCTTGCGCGGCGTTGCATTCTCTGACACAACAAACGCGTTTCCCGTCACCTCTTTTCAACAAGCGTGAGGCAATCCCATGTTCCAGTCACTGGGCGCAAAGCCGTTTATTCTTCCGACTCCGCTGTTTCTCGTGGGCACATACGACCATACGGGCCGTCCCAACATCATGACCGCCGCGTGGGGGGGCATCTGCGCTTCCCAGCCCCCGAGCATCGCCGTTTCCATCCGCAAAAGCCGCTGGACCTACGACGCCATCCTTGAGCGCAAGTCCTTCACCATCAATATCCCCTCGCGCAAGCTCGCGGCCCAGTCCGATTTCGCGGGCATGCATTCCGGGCGCGACAGCGACAAGTTCACCGCCCTGAATCTGACCCCCATTCCCGCCGAGCATGTGGACGCCCCCGGCATCGCCGAGTGCCCCCTTATCGTTGAGCTGACGCTGTCCCAAACGGTCGATCTCGGTTCGCACACCCAGTTCATCGGCGAAATCATGGACGTGAAGGTCGACTCCGCCTGCCTGCGCGAAGACGGTCTCCCCGATCCCGCCCTCATCGATCCCCTCCTCTTCGCCCCCGTGGTGCAGGAGTACTGGGGCATCGGCACCTTTGAAGCCCGCGCCTTCTCCGCCGGCCACGCTCTGACGCATTCCGCCGTGTTGGGGTAAAAAATGGAGGAAGGGGAGAAGAAAACGTTTTCCTCTCCCCTTCCCTTCTCCTTTCAACGGCTTCCGCCCTTATCGAATCTCTCTTAAAGACCGCCCGAGTGAGCGACCGAGGGGGCGGTGCCGTTTTTCGTATTCAAAAAAGGTGAGCGCGGAGAAGAACTTTTTCCACCCTCAACGGCTTTCACCGCGTTTATCTTTTTGCTCAACTCCATGCCGTAGAAACGAACAAGGAGTACCGCCTTTTCCTTTCGTGCCCCACCGAAACCCGGAGTATGCGCATCCGGGGCCTCGGTGGTTTTTCATACAGGGAACTGTTGTTACCGATGTGTAAACTCGACGTATTCCACAATCGCGCCGTCAGGGTGGCGCACGGTCATATTCATGCCGGTCGGCACGTTGGCGACGTCACGGATGAGAGTTGCGCCGCGTTCCAGCAACCGCTCCCGGAAGGCCATGACGGAATCCACCAGAAAGGTGGCCTGCGTTTCCCGGAAGGGACGCAAGGCGTCTTCAGGTCCGGCGAGCAGCAGTATGGAGCCCACCTGAGCAAGTTCCAGTCCCGCATGCCGGAACCGCAAACCGCACGGCGTCCGCAGCAGTTCTTCGTAGAACGTGATCGCCGCATCCAAGTCCTCCACATGACACCGGCTCAAAACCTGCCGTACTTCCATTACGTTTCCTTCCTTGAAACCGGGATGTGCCGGCCCGGCAAAATGAAAAAGGCCGCAAAACGGCCTTTCGTGATACGGACAATCGCGGGAAACATCCCAACGCCTCGGCAACCCCGTGGAACCGTTACAGATACAATTCCAGCAAGCCTTCGGGCGGGGTGATGCGGATGATCTCGGCGTCGAGATCGATGTCCGCGACAAATTCGGGCACGGCGGGCAGGAGAATTTCCTTGCCGTCGGGCGTGAGAATGGACCAGACCTCCTGTTCGCCGTGGAACAGGACGTGGTCCAGCGTACCGAGCGGTTCGCCGGTGGCGTCGAGCACGACCGACAGACCGAGCATGTCGTGCAGATAGACTTCATCCTCGTCCAGCTCGGGCAGCGAGGCCTCGGATACGAGCAGGGTCTGTCCGCGCAGAAATTCCGCAGCGGTGCGATCGGGAGCTTCGACGAGCCGGATCAGCGGCGTTCCCTGATGCATGCGGACCGTATCGACCTCCACCTTGCGGGGCGGCCTGTTGCCGGCTTGCAGGTATACGTTACCGCTACGCAACAAATCCAGAGAATCCGCGTAATAATTGACGCGGACCTCCCCCCGGATGCCGTGAGGGCGGGCCAGCGTGCCGATCTCGACCAGATCGGAGGGAATGGTGCGTTCCGCCACGGACTACTCCACGATTTCCAGCATGACCCGGCGATGGGCCTTGGACGAAGCCGCGCCGAGCAGGGTGCGGAGCGCGCGGGCGGTACGGCCCTGTTTGCCGATCACCTTGCCGAGGTCTTCCTTGGCGACGCGCAGTTCGAGGACCGCGCCCTGTTCCCCTTCCACCTCAGTGACCTGCACGTCCTCGGGCTTGTCCACAAGCCCTTTGGCGACAAATTCCACAAAATCTTTCATATGTTACCTGATCCTGTTCTGATAGAAGGAGGAACGCCCGCATACGGGAAACGCTCCCGGAGAGAGGGCCTCCGGGGCTCTCCGTCCGACGCGCCCCCCAAAAAAGAAACGCCCGGCGAAGGGAAAAACGTCCACGGTTGCCCGGCGGACGCCCACCGGAAACGCAAGCGGCCCGGACCGACCCGTAGAGGCCGAACCGGGTCGCTGGAAAACCGGTCTGCCGAAGGCGACTTAGGCGTCGGCCTTCTTGGCGTACTGCTTCATGAGCGAACGCACGGTGTCGGACATTTCGGCGCCGAGGTCCATCCACTTCTGCACCTTGTCGGTGTCGATCTTGATTTCGGCGGGGCTGACCTGCGGGTTGTAGTAGCCGAGGAACTCCAGCGGACGACCGTCGCGACGGGTGGCGCTGTTGGTGGCCACGATGCGGAAGAAAGAACGCTTCTTGTTGCCCATGCGGGTGAGTCTCAGTTTAACGGACATTGGAATCTCCTGTTGGTATCGTAACGTTGTTGCTAAAGAACAAGGGGAACGCCTTGCGACCTGCACGTCTGGGCCGGAAACTCGCCACCAGCCTTTCGGCCGGGGAATAACCGACCGGGTGCCGACACGGCCCGGAAAAACGGGGAAGGCTCAACGCTTTTTCTTGCGTTTTTGCCGTTCCGTTTTTTTCTTTTTCGTAGCGGACTTGCCGCTTCCCGGAGCACCGGGAAGACCGGGCATTCCGCCCATGCCGGGAAGCCCGCCCATACCGGGCATGCCTCCCATTCCGGGAAGTCCGCCCATACCGGGGAGACCTCCCATTCCGGGCATACCGCCCATTCCCCCCATTCCTTTGGGCAACGAAGGCATTTTCGGCCTGCCGCCCTTCGATTTGGGGTTCATCACCTGCTGCATCATCTGGCGCATCTGGGCGAACTGCCGCAGGACCTGATTGACCTGCGCCACGGTCGTGCCCGAACCGGCGGCGATGCGCTGCCGGCGGCTGCCGTTGATGAGGTCCGGATTCCGGCGCTCCTTCATGGTCATCGAGTTGATGATGGCCTCGGTGCGCGCCATTTCCTGTTCCGGAACCTTGAGGTCGCCGAGCTTGGAGGTCAGGCCGCCAAGTCCGGGGATGAGCTTGAGAATGCTTTCCAGCGACCCGATTTTCTTCATGCGGCGCATCTGGGTGCGGAAGTCTTCAAAATCGAACGTGGCCTTTTGCAGCTTCTTCGCCATGGCCTCGGCTTCGTCGGCCTCGAAGGAGCTTTGCGCCTTCTCGATCAGGGTGAGCATGTCGCCCATGCCGAGGATGCGGCCCGCCACGCGCTCGGGGTGGAACACCTCGAGATCGGAAAGTTTTTCACCGATACCGACGTACTTCACCGAAGCGCCGGTTACGGACTTGATGGACAGGGCCGCGCCGCCGCGGGCATCGCCGTCCATCTTGGTCAGGACCACGCCGGTCAGTTCGAGGTCCTTGTTGAAGGCTTCGGCCACCGTCACCGCGTCCTGACCGGTCATGGCGTCGGCCACGAACAGGATTTCCTGCGGCTGCACGGCGGTCTTGATGTCCACCAGCTCCTGCATGAGCGGCGCGTCGATGTGCAGACGGCCCGCGGTATCGAGGATGACCACGGTGCACTGCTTTTCCTTCGCGTCCTCGACGGCGGCCCGGACGATGTCCACGGGCTTCATGTCCGCCGAAGAGGCGAAACAGGGGATGTCGAGCTGGCGGGCCAGCGTGCGGAGCTGGTCGATGGCGGCGGGACGGTAGACGTCCACGGGCACGAGGTAGGGGCGCATCTTCTGCTTGCGGAGCAGATTGGCGAGCTTGCCCGCCGACGTGGTCTTGCCCGACCCCTGAAGGCCTACCATCATAATGATGCCGGGCTGCGCGCCGCGCAGATTCAGCTCGGTGGTCTCGCCGCCGAGCAGGCCGACGAGTTCGTCGTGTACGGCCTTGACGAGCTGCTGCGTGGGGGTCAGGCTCTTTTCGACTTCCTGCCCGAGCACGCGCTCGCGCACGCGTTCCACGAATTCCTTGACGACCTTGAAGTTGACGTCGGCTTCCAACAGGGCAAGACGCACCTCGCGCAGGCCATCGCGGATGTTTTCCTCGGTGAGCTGCGCCCGCCCGCTCAGGGAGCGAAATGCGCTGGACAACCTGTCAGACAAACTTTCGAACATGAACTTCTCCGAACCTTCAAATTTGTAAGCCCCAGAGCGTTACCCATCTTTACCCCAAAAGTCAAGCTCCGTGAGAACAATCCGTCATTGCGGGCGAATCTTCCGCCTCCGCCGGAGGCTGCGGTTTGACGATCGCGATCCCTTCCTCTTCGGCGTAGACCCGTGACCATGCACACAGTTCCTTGAGGGCCGGAACGAGCGCCCTGCCCCGCTCCGTCATGGCGTAGTCCACATGCGGCGGAACGACCGGATGCACCGTCCGCGAGACGAGGCCCGCCTGTTCCAGTTCGCGGAGCTGGAGGGTCAGCATTTTCTGGGTGATGTCGCCCATACCGCGTTTGAGTTCACAGAACCGCTTGGTTCCGCTCGACAAATGCCAGAGCAGGAACAGCTTCCACTTGCCCCCCACCAAATCCATCGCCAGTTCCAGCGAACAGGCGTACTGCTGTTTGAGCTGTTTCACAGGATTTCCTTGAGTATCTTTTCAGATACTATAAGATAAAAAAGTGCGTACTTGCAAGAAGGAAACATTGTCCTATACTCCAGTCAAACACACCGGAGGTTCCTCATGAACGATTTCCTTTCGCTGGCCAAGGCGCGCTGTGCCGTCCGTTCGTATCTTCCCCGCCCCGTTGAAGCGGAGAAGCTGGAGCGCATCCTCGAAGCCGGGCGCGTATCCCCCACGGCGAAAAACAACCAGCCGTACCGTTTTCTGGTCGTGCAGAGTCCCGAAGGGCTGGCGAAGCTGGCTCGGTGCACCAACGTGAAGGGCTATCCGCTGGCAATCGTCGTCTGCGGCGTCATGTCCGAAGCGTGGGTACGGCCCTTCGACGCCAAGAACACCTTCGACACCGACACCGCCATCGCCGCGACGCATATGCTGCTGGAAGCCACGGAGCAAGGCCTCGGGAGTTGCTGGATAAACTATTTCGATCCCGCAGTCGTCCGTGAGCTGTTCCGTATGCCCGAGGGAGTGGAGCCCGTACACGTCCTCGCCATCGGTTACGCCGCCGGAGAGCCGAAGTCTCCCGACCGCCACGCCAGGGACCGCAAGCCGCTGGCGGAGCTTGTTGTGGAAGAATCTTTCTAAAAGATTGGAGGGGGAGAGGCCCCTTTCTGGAGAAAGGGGCCTCTCCCCCTCCAAACCTCCCCCACTCCACCAAAGACAGTCAAAATCCCCCGGCAAAGCCGGGGGATTGAAACGCGGTGACCGCTCAAATCGGTTTTTACTATTCGCCTACGTCGAATTACAGCAGCTTAAGCTGCTCCACTTTCCTGTTTTCTTTTTTCTGATTTTGTATGCAAAGCCGAATTTTCCGCTCTCCCATTCCTACCGTGCTCACGAAACAGCTTTCAGCCCAAAAACTCTCTCCCGTTATTTTAAGAACTTTTCCAAAGCGTCTCGTGATTCAATGGCACTTTTCCCTTTCAGACAACCAGCCTTCTCCGATACGCTATACTTGGGCGGAATCGACAACAGCATATGCACATGATCCCTACATAGGTGCCCCTCCAGGAGGGTGCAACCACGGCGATTCGCCAGTTCTCGAAACAAATTTACCAGTTCTTGCCAAAGATTACCATACAAAATCTTTTTTCTGTATTTGGGAATCCAAACAACGTGATGCTTGCACTCCCAGAGTGTATGATTTAACCACAAAAGACTATTAGAGGATAGGGGAGTAGGGGAAGGGGCCTTTCTCCCCAAAGTCCCTGCCATCCTTCCCCCAACAACCTTTTCAAAGGACACACGATGTTTCCGCCGACGCCGCCGAAAGGCGCTGACCCGCGCATGTATTTTTTCCTGTTCCTGCTGACGCTCGGTACGACGCTGGGGTATCAGGGCTGGACGCTGCTCTACACCAACTTCGCGGTGGAAAGCGCCCACCTGTCGGCGGCGGACAACGGCCTTGTCCAGTCCCTGCGCGAGGTGCCGGGGCTGCTCGGGTTCCTGATCATCCCGATCCTGCTGGTCATGAAGGAACATCGAGTCGCCGCCTTCGCCGCAATCGCCACCGGACTCGGCACGGCGCTGACCGGCTTCTTCCCCTCGCTGGCTCCGGTCATCCTGACCACCCTGCTCATGTCCTTCGGCTTCCACTTTTTCGAGGCGGTCAACCAGTCCCTGCTGCTCCAGTACTTCGACGTCCGCACCACCCCGCTGGTCATGGGCAAGCTCAGGGGGCTGGCGGCCGGCGGCAGCCTCGCGGCCTCGGTCTTCGTGTTCTTCTGCGCCGGGATGCTGCCGTATACCGCGATGTTCCTCATCGTGGGCGCGCTGTGCATGGCCACCGGCGTCTGGGGCCTGTTCCTCGATCCCACCAACAAGGACCTGCCCGTCCAGAGCAAGAAAATGGTATTCCGCCGGAAATACTGGCTGTTCTACCTCCTGACGCTCCTGCTCGGCGCGCGGCGGCAGATTTTCATCGTTTTCGCCCTGTTCCTGCTGGTGGAGCACTTCCGGTTTTCGGTACACACGGTTTCCATCCTGTTCATGATCAACTACGCGATCAACTGGTTCCTCAACCCTCTCATCGGACGCGCCATCAACCGCATCGGCGAACGCCGCCTGCTCAGCATCGAATACTCGACCGCCATCCTCGTCTTCACCGGGTACGCCACCACGGGCAGCGCGTGGATCGCGGGCATCCTGTACATCATCGACTACATCGTGTTCAACTTCTCCATCGCCCTGCGCACCTTCTTCCAGAAGATCGCGGAGCCGCAGGACATCGCTCCGACGATGGCGGTGGCCCAGACCATCAACCACATCGCCGCCATCTTCGTGCCCGCGCTCGGCGGCTGGCTGTGGGTGGAGTTCGGCTACCAGATTCCCTTCATGATCGGGGCGACGCTGTCCTGCTGCTCGCTGGCCCTCGTCCAGATCATCGACGGGGAAATCAGGCGGCACACGCCCGCGAAGGCTTGAAGCCTCACGCGGAACGCGATATGGAATATTCCTCATTTCGTCCCAGGAGGACCTTTATGCACGCCTCTCTCCGCCCGCTGGCCCTGACCCTCGCCCTGCTGCTTCCCGCCCTTCCCGCCGTCGCCGCCGACGCCCCCGCCGAAAAGGGCGCGGCCGTCCCCGACAAGCCCACGCGCATCACCGAGCGCAACACCCCGGTGGCCGTGGAATACGAAGGCAACGACAGCATCGGTTCCCGCCTCGCCACGCGCGTCAAGGAAACCCTCAATTCCAGCAACCTGTTCTCCCTCACGGACAAGGACGCGCCCAAAATCCGCATCCTCATCGCCACCGTACCGGAGTTCAAGGACCGTCCGGGCGTGGGCTCCGCCTATTCCGTCGTCTGGGTGTTCTCCCAGTCGGAAAACATCCTGCGCCACTACCTCACCCGCGAGGTGGGCGTCGTGACCGGGGACGAAATCAATGGACTGGCGGCCAAAATCGTCGAGGAAACCGACAGTCTCGCCACCCGTTACGGATACCTGTTCCAGTAGTTCGCACCGGGCATGAGCGTCATTGCGCAAGGCTTCAGTGAAGCGTTCCAGCTCCTCGCCAACGGCGACGAAGAAACCTTCGCCGCCGTTCAGGCGACGCTGTCCACCTCGGGGCTCGCCATGCTCGGCTGCATCATCCCCGGCGTGCCCCTCGGCTTTCTGCTCGGCTACACGCGCTTTCCGGGGCGCAACCTCCTGCGCATCCTCGTGGATACGGCCCTGTCCTTCCCCACGGTGGTGCTCGGTCTGCTGGTCTATCTGCTGTTGGCCCGGCAAGGGCCGTTCGCGGACTTCGAGCTGCTGTTCACCGTGCCCGGCATCGCCATAGGGCTGGCCCTGCTCGGGCTGCCCATCGTCATCGCCCACACCTGCCTCGCCGTGGAGCAGGCCGACAGACTGCTGGCCCCCACGCTCCGCACGCTGGGCGCGGGTCCGTGGCAACTGCTGTTCTCCACGGTACGCGAGCTCCGTTTCCATCTGCTCACGGCGTGCATCACGGCCTTCGGGCGCGTGGTGTCCGAAGTGGGCATTTCCATGTTGGTCGGCGGCAACATCAAGTGGGCCACCCGGACCATCACCACGGCGATCACCCTTGAGACGGGAAAAGGCGACTACGCCCGCAGCATCGCGCTCGGCATGGTGCTGGTGGCGCTGGCCTTCGCCCTGAACATGGGTCTGGCCGCGCTCCGCCGGAGGATGGGACCGTGACCCCGCTGATCCATCTGGAAGACATCGTCCGCACCTATCCCGATCCGGGAAGCCCTCGCGCCGTCCGCACGGTCCTGCATCTGTCCTCGCTGGACATCCGCGCCGGGGAAATCCTCGGCATCCGCGGGCACAACGGAAGCGGCAAGTCCACTCTGCTCCGCATCGTCGCACTTCTCGAACCGCCGGACGCCGGGACCATCCTTTTCGAGGGCAAACCCGCCGGAGCCGACGATCTCCACCTGCGCCGTCAGGTGACTCTCCTGCTCCAGACGCCCTATCTGCTCTCGCGTTCCGTAGCCTCGAACGTGGCCTACGGCCTGCGCGTCCGGGGCATCCGCAAGGCTTCCGAACTCGACGAGCGGATCAATGCCGCTCTCCTCGCCGTGGGACTCGATCCCGCCGTCTTTCTGCACCGGCGGCGTCATGAGCTCTCCGGCGGCGAATGCCAGCGCGTGGCCCTCGCCGCCCGTCTGGCCCTGCGGCCCCGCGTGCTGCTCATGGACGAGCCCACCGCCAGCGTGGACCAGCAGAGCGCCGAACGCATCGCCCTCGCCGCCCGCCACGCCGCCGACGCCGGTTCCGCCGTGGTCGTCGTCTCGCACGATCAGGAATGGATCGCCCCCCTCTCCGACCGTCTCGTCACCCTGCGCGAAGGCAAGCTGGTGGAGAAAGAGGTATGACGCTGGAGAAAAATCGGGGGAGGGGAGAAGGGGACCTTTAAAAAGGTCCCCTTCTCCCCTCCC
>CABKMN010000057.1 GCA_902373525.1 uncultured Bilophila sp.
GGGAAACTTTCTCCAGAAAGTTTCCCCTCCCCCTCCCCAATCTTCATTTCCCCAATCTTTTTTACTTCCACACGCTCTGGCGTTCCGCGTAGACGTCCTCGAACCGTTTGAGCTGCTCCTTCTGGACGGGGGTCACGGCGAGGGGCCGGGCCTGCTTGAGCCAGCTTGCGGTCTTGCGCTTGTCGTTCTGGTACATGGCGCTGTAGGCGAGGTGCAGATACGCCTCGAACACGCGCCCCGATTCGCCGAGCGAGCGACCGTAGTAGTAATGGATTTCGGAGTCCTGCGGCAGGTAGCGCAGCATTTCCCGATAGTACTTCTGGGCCGAGGCCTTGTCGCCGTTGCCGTCCAGCAGGCGGGCGTAGAAGAACTGGGCCATGAGATCGTTGGGGTCCAGCGTCAGGGCCCGTTGCAGCGTCTGCCCGGCGCGGGCGTCGCCCTTGTTGTAATAGAAGCGCCCGGCCTCGCGGACGACGAGAGCGTCCTTGGGCGCGCAGGCCAGCGCCTTGTCGAAGGCGGCCTCCGCGTCCTTGATTTGGTTGCGGCGTTCCGCGAGGATGCCCTGCCCCATGTAGGCGAGGCAGTCCGGCTTTTTGCCCCCGGCGCGTTGGGCGAAGAACCGGGCCGCCGAGTCGGGATCGCCGTAGCGCGCCCAGATCAGCGTCTTGACCCGGTTGAAGCGGGCGTCGTCCTCCTTGCGGTTGCGGACGGCGGCGGAAAGGCTCTGGATGCGGGCGTGGATTTCGTTGATACGGCCCCCCACGTCGGGGTGGGTGGACAGATATTCCGGGATGTCGATGCCCGAGGTCCACTGCTTGCGGCGGATTTTCTCGAACGCGCCCTGAAGCCCCTGCGGACGGTAGCCCGCCGAGGTGAGGTACTGGAGGCCGATCTGGTCGGCCTCGGTTTCGTCCATACGGCTGTAGTTGAGCATCGCGGCCTGACCGGCGGCCACGCTGCCCGCCATCATGGCCCCGGTGCCCTGTCCGCCGCCGAGCAGGGCGGCCCCGAGCGCGCCGACGAGACTGGCGAGGGTGACGGCCTGCGCCCGCTCCATGCGGGTGGCGATGTGGCGCTGGGTCACGTGGGCGAGTTC
Source organism: uncultured Bilophila sp. (assembly GCA_902373525.1). Taxonomy (GTDB): domain Bacteria; phylum Desulfobacterota; class Desulfovibrionia; order Desulfovibrionales; family Desulfovibrionaceae; genus Bilophila. Next base: position 1,097 of record CABKMN010000057.1, read on the forward strand.
GTGGGCGAGCACGCCCGCCAGTTCGGATTCGTGATCGAGCTGCATGATCAGCCCGGTATGCACGAAGACATAGCCGCCGGGCACGGCAAAGGCGTTCATGCTGTTGTGCAGGAGCACGTTGGCGACGAAGGGGAAGGGCTGCGGCGGAAAGGACTTGGAGAGACGGTCCACAATGGACTGGATGTAGCCTTTGACTTCGGGGTCTTCCACAAGCGGCATGCGCGAACGGACGAGGACGTCGAACTTGCGCCCGAGCTCCTGCTCGTCCTTGACGCCGAAGCTGCCGAAAAGCGCGGCCTGCGCCGTGAGCGCGCCCTGAACGAACAGGGCCAGCGCCAGAATCACGGCGACGAGGCCGCGCCAGAAACGGCCGGGCCGGCTCCCGGCCCGTGGTGCGTCTAGATGATATCCCATACGGGGCCTTCGGGTGTGTCGCGGACTTCCACGCCGAGGGCCGCGAGTTCGTCGCGGGCCGCGTCGGAGCGGGCGAAATCCTTGGCGGCACGGGCTTCCTGCCGTTCGCGGAGCAGATCGACGACCTTGTTCATGTCGAGGTTCCTGCGCCGGGCGCGGATTTCGCGCAGCGACGCCAGAAAGTCCTCGGGCTTCAGGGCGAACAGGCCGAGCAGGGTGTCCCACTTCGCGGTGGCGTCGCGGAACGACCGGAGCAGTTCGCGTCCGCCTTCGGCGTTGCGGAGCTTCTTGTCCTCAAGCACGCGCCCGGCGATGCGGACCATGTTGAAGAGGTGCCCCATCGCGGCGGCGGTGTTCACGTCGTCTTCCAGCGCCTCCATGAAGGACTGATCCTGCACCTTCAGTTCCTCGACCATTTCGGCGGGAGCCGCGCCGGGCTTCCACTTTTCGCGGGCCAGCGCCTTGTCCACTTCGCGCAGGCATTCGTAGACGCGCTTCTGGCTGCGTTCGCTCTCGTCCATGTTGTCGAGCGAGAAGTCGATGGGGCTGCGGTAGTGCTTCCCGGCGAGGAAGTAGCGCAGGGTCTCGGGAAGGTAGGTTTCCAGAATGTCGCGGATGGTCTTGAAGTTGCCGAGCGACTTGGACATTTTTTCCGAATCCACCTGCACGAAGCCGTTGTGCATCCAGATGTTGGCGAGGGGCTTGCCGAGCGCGGCCTCGGTCTGGGCGATTTCGTTTTCGTGGTGGGGGAAGATGAGGTCCAGCCCGCCGCCGTGGATGTCCAGCGGCAGGGGGATGTACTTTTCGCTCATGGCCGAGCATTCGATGTGCCAGCCGGGGCGTCCCTTGCCCCACGGGCTGTCCCAGTAGGGTTCGCCGGGTTTGGCGCTTTTCCACAGGGCGAAGTCCAGCGGGTCTTCCTTTTCCTCGCCGGGCACGACGCGCGCGCCGGAACGCAGGTCGTCGGGCGTGCGGCCCGAGAGCTTGCCGTAGCCGGGGAAGGAGCGCACGCGGAAATACACGTCTCCGGAGGGCGTGGCGTAGGCCTTGCCGTCCGCAATGAGGCGTTCGGTCAGGTTGAGCATTTCCTGAATGTGCTCGGTGGCCTTGGGTTCGATGTCGGCGCGGATGACGTTCAGGCGGTCCATGTCCTCATGGTAGGCCTTGATGTAGGTTTCCGCGATTTCGGTGGCGGACACGCCCTCGTCGTTGGCGCGTTTGATGATTTTGTCGTCCACGTCCGTAAAGTTGCGGACAAAGGTGACTTCGTATCCCTTGTAGCGGAGCAGGCGCACCAGAATGTCGAACGCCACGGCGGAGCGGGCGTGTCCGATGTGCGACAGGGCGTAGGCCGTGATCCCGCAAGCGTAGACGCCCACTTCGTTTTTTCGGACGGGCGTGAAGGTTTCCTTTTTCCGGGACATGGTATTGTAGAACTGCATGAGGACTCCTTTGAACGAGGGGGCGAGAGAGGACGCTTTTCGTCGGAACGTCCTCTCCGGCCCGCCCGCAAAACTTCGACTGGCAGGAAGGCCGCACGGCGGGAATCCCGCCACGCGAGAGCCGCGGCGGAAGCCGGACGGCTTTTCAACGAAAAACTAGCCTTCGATCTGGTTGACGCGGCGGAGGTGGCGGCCGCCTTCGAAGGCGGTGCTCAGGAACAGTTCCGCGATGTCGAGGGCCACGCCCTGACCGGTCACGCGCTCGCCGAGACACAGCACGTTGGCGTTGTTGTGCCGGCGGGTGGCGCGGGCCTGAAATTCGCAGCCGCACAGCGCGGCGCGGATGCCGGGGATGTGGTTGGCGGCCATGCTCATGCCGATGCCCGTGCCGCAGACGAGGATGCCGTAGGAGGCGGGATCGTCGCCGGGGGCGGCGCCGTCCGCGTCGGCGAGGACCTTTTTACATACTTTCTTGGCGTAAACGGGATAATCGCAGCTTTCCGCCGTGGCGGGGCCGAGATCACGGACGTCGTGTCCCGTTTCGGAGAGGCGCTTCACCAGCGCGGCCTTGAGTCCCAGTCCGGCGTGATCGGAGCCGATATAGACGATAGCCATTGGAATCTTCCTGTCTTTTGGAGAGTGAAGGAAAACGGAACGGCTCTCCGCTCCGATGGAAAAGGACGCCTTTGCCTTTTCATAATCCCGGATGCGGAAGAGTCAACAAGCGGGGCATGATTGGTTCGCCCATGACGCCTTGTACCGTGTTTGACGGGGAAAGAAAACGCCGCTCCCCCATCCCCGTGCGCACGTCTTGGGAGGGGAAGAGGTGAGGGGGGAAGCCTTCCGCAAAAGGTTTCCCCTCCTCAAGAAGGCTTACAGCAACCACCCGAACTTGTCGCGGAGCGGGGCGAGATGCGCGGCGCGGCGCTCCGCACGGTCCTTCTCCAGCCGGGCGATGTCGCCCTCAAGCAGGGCGAGGTCGCCGGAAAGCTGCTCGCGCCGGGGATCGGCGAGGGTCGCCATGTGCGAAAGCTCGGTCTGGAGGGCCTGCCGGCGGCTCCGCATGAGCGACAGGCGGCGCTGATAGCCGACGTCCGGCCCGGCGAGCCAGCGGCTTTCGGTCCACAGGACCCACAAGCCCAGATGGATGGTTCGGAACAGTTCTTCAACGCGGTTCAGCGAGGTCTGCATGTCCATCAGTCCTGCCCCCTTTTGATCGGTTCGATGACGGTTCCCGCCGGGATGTCCAGCGCCAGCTGAGCGTCCGCGAACTTCGCTTCCGGCTTCTGGCGGTCCTTGACCAGCAGGATGGCGGTATAACCGCCGGGATGGGCCAGCTTGAACTTGTAGGGCAGGGGCGGATTGCCGTCTTCGTACCCGATGTCCATGACCCAGCCGCCTTTCGCGTCGTCCTCGGTCCAGCGGACGGGCAGGCCGTCGGGCCGCAGTTCCAGCGTTCCGCCGAGAAGGCCGCCGGACAGGGTATAGGCGATGTCCCCGTTGGGACGGACCTGCGGATCGAGTCCTTCGGCCATGCCGAAGACTTCGTGGAAACGTCCCCGCATGAGCGCGGAAAAGTCCCGCAGGGCGAAGGGCACGGGCTTGCCGAAATTGAGCTGCACGCGCTGCGGCCCCGTGTGGACGATGGCCTTGTTCTCGTTGGGGGAGTAGGCGGTGAAGCTGTCCTGCGTCTCCTGAATGCGGGCCGCGATTGCGCCGACGCCCGCCATGACGTCGAGGCGGATGGGCAGGTAGCCGTTGCTCCAGAGCAGGAGCGTCACCCGGCGGGTGTCGCCCTGCGTGCCGAAGCGCAGGCTGCCGCTCAGGCGGTAGGGATCGTGCTCCGAGCCGCGCGCCGAAGCGTAGCTCTGGTAGGCTTTCCACGTCGCATCGGAGGCGTTGGGGGCTCCCTGTTCGATGCCGCGCGTGGCGCAGGCCTGAAGCGTCAGGGCCAGCAGGGCCAGCAGCGTCAGGCGGAACGGGACGGAAAGGCGGATGTTCATAGCGAGTTCAGCTTGTTGCGGATGATTTCGGGGTTGGGATGGTCCAGATCAAGGGCGCGTTCCCAGCCGATGCGCGCCTCTTTTTTGAGGCCCTGCGCGTTGGCGATGTCGCCGTAATGTTCCCAGATCGTGGGATCGCCGCCGTCGGGGAGGCTTGTCGCCCGGCTGACGAGCTTCCACGCCTCGGCGATCTCGCCCCGGCGGAAGTGCGCCCACGCGAGGGAGTCGAGGATGTAGGCGTGGTCCGGGGCCTGTTTGAGGGCGGCGGAGAGCAGGGTGATCGCGCGGTCGAGGTCCTTTCCCTGTTCGGCCAGCGAATAGCCGACGTAGTTCAGGGCCTGATAGTCCTCGGGACTGCGGGCGATGATCTCTTCCATCACCGCGAGGGCGTCGCGCTTGCGGCCGAGGGAGTCCAGCACGCTCCCGTAGACGTAGGCGATTTCGTCGTCCGACGGCCAGATGGCCTGTGCCGCCGAGGCGGCGGTAAGGGCTTCCCGGTAGCGTTCCTGCAACAGGTACAGGTGAATCTCCATGAGCCGGAAGTCGCGTTCCGTGGGGAACTGGCTTTGCCCCTGCTGGATGAGCTGCATGGCGTCGTCGTAACGCCCCTGATCGTGCAGGAGCTGGATGCGGAGCCGCAGCGCGCGGTCGTAGAAGCGGTTTTCCGAGGGGATGGCCTCAAGGTAGTTCAGCGTCTCCTGCACGTCCTTGTGGGATTCGTAGGCGATGGCCGCGAGGTAGAAATTGACCTCGTCCGGCGCGTTGGGATCGCTTTTGAGGCCCTCCAGCAGGCTTTCGGCCTGCGTATAGAGCTTGGCGTCCAGAAAGAGCGTCGCCGCCGTGAGCCTGTAGCCGTAGGTGGCGGGGCCGGTCTGGGCGTATTCCAGCGCCTTGTCGGGCTTTCCGGCCCGGATTTGGCCTTCGACCATCCGTATCCAGATGTCCGGGTTGTCGGGGTCCTGCTCGATGAGGCTGTTGTAGATTTCGTTGGCTTCCGAGTACTGCCTGTCCGCTTCCAGCAGGCGGGCCAGCTCGAACCACGCGTCGAGGAACTCGGGGCTTTCCTGCACCGCGAGCCGGAGCTGCTGGATGGCCTTCCGGGGCTGGTTGAGCCCGGCGAGGGCCTGCGCGTGGGCGTAGCGGACGAAGGAGGTCCGCAGGCGCTGCGGCAGGGCCGAGAAAATGGCGTCGGCCTGCTTGAAGTGCCCGGTCTTGACGTAGAGGATGCCGAGTTCCTGCTGGACCAGCTCGGAGTCCGGGCTGTTGCGGCGGAAATCCTGAAGAATCCTGAGAGCCTGATCGTTGTCGCCCTGTTCGAGCCACGTTTCCGCGAGCAGCAGGTGCAGCCCGAGATCGCCGGGCACGCGCTTGACCGCCTGTTCCAGCAGCTTGCGGGCTTCGCTGGTTTCCCGGTTGAGCATGAGCCACGCCGCCGCGTCCACGAAGGGCTGCGCCCTGTCTTCCATCGTGAGGAGCAGCCGGGCGGCCTCAAGGACGCCTTCCCGGTCGTCGTTGCGGATGGACTGGTCGAGCAGGAGCGTCGCGTAGGTATGCTGCGCCTCGGGGGAAAGTTCCCACAGGGTCGCTTCCTGCGGCGTACTGCGGGCGCACCCCGTGAGCATCTGCACGGCCAGCGCGGCGCAGACCATCCCGCGCAGCAGGTTGCGGACAAGACCCGCGCCGGGGCGGGAGCCCCCCGCGCGGACGGGAGACGGCGCAGCCGCGAGCGGGGCCGCGGGCTGGAAGAGGCGAACGCAGAAACTCATGGGTAGACTCTGAGGGGTTAAAACACGGGTAACAGCGGATAACGAATACCCTAAACGGGGCCGAACAACAACCGGAGAATCCCCGTCCTCCGTCAATGCGATATCCAGTCTTCCGAGAAGTCCTCGATGTCGCTGGAGAGGTGGTTCTTGAGCTTCTGGAGCAGGCGCGCCTCAAGCTGGCGCACCCGTTCGCGGGTGACGTTGTAGCGTTCCCCGATTTCCCGGAGCGTCACCGGGTCGTCGGTCAGGAGCCGGTGTTCGAGGATATACGCCTCCTTTTCGGAAAGGGAGGGCAGGATGTCCCGGAGCTTGTCCTGAAGCAGGCTGGCGATTTCCTGCCCGGCGATGCGTTCCTCGATGCCGGGGCCGAGCGCGGGCAGGAAGTCCATGCGCGTGGCGTTGCCGGAGTCGTCGCCCACCGTGGCGTCGAGGGACATGTCCGAAGCGTCGAGGCGCTGCTGCATTTCGACGATCTGGTCCTCGCCCACGCCGAGGCGTTCCGCAAGGACCGCGGCGTCGGGATCGAACCCTTCCGCAATGAGCTTCTGGCGTTCGCGGTTCAGATTGTAGAACAGCTTGCGCTGCGCCTGCGTGGTGCCGATCTTGACCATCCTCCAGTTGTCCATGATGAACTTGAGGATGTAGGCGCGAATCCAGAACGCCGCGTAGTAGGAGAACTTGATCCCCTTGTCCGGATCGAACTTGTTGACGGCCCGCATGAGGCCGACGTTGCCTTCCTGAATGAGGTCGAGCACGTTCTGCATCCAGCGGCGCTGGAAGTCCATCGCGATCTTGACCACGAGCCGCAGGTGCGAGGAAACCAGCCGGAAGGCGGCGTCGCTGTCGCCGGTCTTCTGGACGCGGCGGGCCAGCTCGAATTCCTCGTCCGGCTTGAGCATGGGGAAGCGCCCCACTTCGCGCAGGTACAGGTGTAGGGAATCCTTGCTGGAGGAAAGGGAGGGCAGGTGCGGCTGCGCCGGAACGGGCAGGTCCGTGTCGGCGATGTCGGCGTCCGGGTCCAGCGCGGGCACGTCGTCCTCGGGGAGCTCCTCGACGACGTCCTCGTCGGCCTCCTCCTCGGGGTCCGCCGGAGGGACGACCTCCACGGTCTTGGGGGCCGCGCGGCGGGAGGCCGCCTTGCCGGAGGCTTTGGGCAGCACTTCCGGTTCGATGATTTCAGGCTCCACAATCACGTGGTCCTGCTGTTCGGGGGGAGAAACCGTTTCGGTGCGCGGTTCCTCCGTTTTCGGGGCTGTGCGGCGGCTCATGCAGTGATTACGTCCTTTTGCCATAAATCCTTGTATGAAGGCTTGAGGGCGGGTTTCGCCGTTCCGGCGCCGGGCAAGGCGCTCCACGGCGGACCCGCCTCATGGTGTCACGAAAAAAATCATGGAAGGAAGGCCCGTACGGCGGGACTTCCGGAATGGATGCTATAGTTTTGGTTTGTCCTTTTCAACGATTTTCAGTAGACAGGAACCCAAGGGAAGGGCCGCCGGACACGCGGCCCGCATGACGCTTCATTCAAACCTGTCCGCGGACAGGCGTTCATAAAGGAGAACCGCGTGGCGAACTTCCGTAGCGCGCTGGCATCAGGACGCATCCTCGTTCTCGACGGGGCCATGGGGACCATGTTGCAGGCCAGAGGCCTGCCCGCCGGGGAACATCCGGAACAATTCTGCCTTGATCGCCCGGAAGTGCTCCGGGGCATCCACGCCGACTATCTCGCCGCGGGGGCGGACATCATCCTGACCTGCACGTTCGGCGGTTCCCGGCTGAAACTGCCCGCCGGGCTCGAACCCACGCCGTTCAACCGGGCGATGGCCCGGATCGCCCGCGACGCCGCCGACGCCGCGGGCCGTGAAGTCTTCGTCGCCGGGGACATGGGGCCGTGCGGGCAGTTCGTGCGCCCGCTCGGCGACCTGCACCCGATGGAGCTGTACGACGCCTTCCGGGAACAGGTGCGCGGCCTCGTCGAGGGCGGCGTCGATCTGATCCTCATCGAAACCCAGTTCGATCTGGCGGAAGTCCGCATCGCGGTGGCCGCCGTGCGCGCCGAGTGCGATCTGCCGGTCATGGTGTCCATGACCTTCGAGCAGGGCACCAGCCTGACCGGGACCACGCCCGAAATTTTCGCCGAAACCATGCAGAACCTCGGCGTGGACGCCCTCGGCCTCAACTGCGGCCTGGGACCCGAGGAGATGGCGCCGCTCATGGAGCGCTTCCTCGCCTGTTCCGGCGTGCCGGTGTTCGCCGAGCCCAACGCCGGGCTGCCCGAGCTGGTGGACGGCAAGACGGTCTTCCGTCTGCCTCCCGCCCCCTTCGCCGAAAAGACGGCGGCGTTCGTCGGCATGGGCGCGCGGCTCGTGGGCGGCTGCTGCGGCACGACCCCCGAGCACATCGCGGCCCTGCGCCGCGCCGTGGACGCCGCGGAGCGCCATCCCGCTCCCGCTCCGTCCGTGACCCCTTCGGGCATCGTCCTGACGACCCGCACCAACCTCGTCCGCATCGGTTCGTCCGAACCGTTCGCCATCATCGGGGAACGCATCAACCCCACGGGCAAAAAGCCGTTGCAGGCCGAGCTTCAGGCCGGGGAATACGGCCTCGCCATGCGGTTCGCCGCCGAACAGGCCGCCCTCGGCGCGCCGGTCCTCGACGTGAACGTGGGCGCGCCCATGGTTGACGAAACCGTGCTCCTGCCCGAACTCGTGCAGCGGCTCACCGGCAAGCACGCCAACCCCCTTTCCCTCGATTCCTCCCACGCGGAGGCCATCGCCGCGGCCCTGCCGTTCTGTCCCGGCTCCGCGCTGGTCAATTCCATCAGCGGCGAGGCCGACCGCATGGATCGCCTCGGGCCACTGTGCAGGCAGTGGGGCGCGCCGTTCATCCTGCTGCCGATTCAGGGGCGCAAACTGCCGGTGAAGGCCTCGGATCGCATCGCGATCATCGAGGCCATGCTCGACAAGGCCGCCATGCTCGGCATCCCGCGCCGCCTCGTGCTCGTGGACGTGCTCGCGCTCGCCGTGGCCTCCAAGGCCGAAGCCGCCCGCGAGGGGCTGGAAACCATCCGCTGGTGCGCCGCGCACGGACTGCCGACGTCCATCGGCCTGTCCAACATCTCCTTCGGCCTGCCCGCCCGCGAGCTGGTGAACACCACCTTCCTCGCCATGGCGATGGGCGCGGGGCTGTGCTCGTGCATCGCCAACCCGTCCAGCGGCCGCCTGCGCGAAGCCAAGGCCGCGGGAGACGTGCTCATGGCTCATGACCGCGACGCCGCGTCGTTCGTGAACGGCTACGCCGCGTGGACCCCCGGCGACGGCGGAACGGCGGAGGCTTCCGCGTTCGCCCGCGTTTCGGCGCGCACGCTGGAGGAGGCCGTCATCCTCGGGGACCGCGAAAGCGTGGTCGGTCTGGTGGAAAAGGAACTGGAGGCCGGAGCCGATCCCTTTGAACTCGTGCGCGGGCGGCTCATCCCCGCCATCACCGAAGTGGGCTCGAAATACGAGCGCCGCGAATATTTTCTTCCGCAGCTCCTGCGTTCGGCGGAAACCATGCAGACGGCGTTCGCCCGCCTCAAGCCGCTGCTGGAACGCGAGGCGCAGGCGGAGGAACAGAAGGTCATCGTCGTCGCCACCGTTGAAGGCGACATCCACGACATCGGCAAGAACATCGTCAGCCTCATGCTCGGCAACCACGGCTTCAGAGTCGTCGATCTGGGCAAGGACGTGAAGGCCGAGGCCATCGTGGAGGCCGCGGCTTCGCACAAGGCCGATCTCATCGGGCTTTCCGCGCTCATGACCACCACGATGGTCCGCATGCAGGACACGGTGGACCTCGTGAAGGCGCGCGGGCTCAACGTGGACGTCATGGTCGGCGGGGCCGTCGTGACCCCCGCGTTCGCCGAAAGCATCGGCGCGAACTACTCGTCCGACGCCGTGGACGCCGTGCGGCTCGCCAAGAGCCTCATCGCCGCCCGCAAGAACCATTAACCGAAAAGGAGCAGCCATGCGCCGCTTTTTCTCCCTGATAGCCCTGCTGGCCTGCCTCGTTCTGGCCCTGCCCGCGTTCGCCGCGCCCGCCAAGGACAAGGGCATTCCCAACATCACCGGCGTCGAGGTCCTCGAAATCGTGAAGTCCAATCCGGGCAAGGTCGTCTTCCTCAATTTCTTCGCGACGTGGTGCCCTCCCTGCCGGGAGGAACTGCCCGAACTGATCGAGGTCCGCAAGGCGTTTCCCGAGGACAAGGTGGTCATCGTGAGCGTTTCGCTTGACAGCGATCGCCAGAAGTTGGAATCCTTCGCCAAGGAAATGGGCTTCAACTATCCGGTGTACCTCGCGGAACCCGACGTGGGCGGACTGTTCGGGATCGCTTCCATCCCCTTCAACCTGCTTTACGACAAGACCGGGAAGCTGGTCGCCGGAGGTCCCGGCATGGTCGGCAAGGAAGACCTTGAAGACGCCTTCAAGGGGCTTCTCGACTAGGGTTTAAGGCCTTCCGTTTTTTTCAGCGTTTCCCGCCGCCGGCAACCGTACTTTCGGCTGTGGGAACGCGCGTCGCACCGTGTGCGGCGTCGGAGCGTTTCGCGGTTGAAAGGCTCCGGCACCGACGGCGCCCCTCGTCCGGGGCGCGCAAACCGTTCCGTTCCGAAGGACAAAGGACCTGCTGATGAACCTGAGCGTACGCAAGGCCCGCATGGGCGATATCCGGGCTATCCATGCCCTTTTGATGACGAGTTCCGCCGACGGCCTGCTGCTTCCGCGTTCGCTGACCGAGCTGTACGGGCATCTGCGGGACTTCTTCGTGGTGGAAGGGGATGGCGGGATCATCGGCTGCGGCGCCCTCTCCATCATCTGGGAGAACATGGCCGAAGTCCGTTCTCTGGCCGTGGCCCCCTCCGCGCGGCGGATGGGGTGCGGGCGGCTGCTCGTGAACGCCTGCATCGACGAGGCCCGCGAACTGGACATCCACCGCCTGTTCGCCCTGACCTACCAGCTCCCCTTCTTCAAGGCCATGAACTTCTCCATCGTGGAGAAGGACATCCTGCCCCAGAAGGTGTGGGTGGACTGCGTACACTGTCCCAAATTCCCGGACTGCGACGAAACCGCCGTCCTGCTGGAACTCTAGCCCTCCTCAAAGGAGCGTTTCTTCATGCGTATTACGAAACTCAAACCCCTGATCAGCGAAGAGGCCATCCAGAAGCGCATCAGGGAGCTGGCCGACGAGATCAGCGCGCTGTACAAGGACGAGCCCCTCGTGGTCGTGTGCGTGCTCAAGGGTGCGTTCATGTTTTTCTCCGATCTCGTCAAGCACCTGAGCTGCAAGCCGGAGCTGGATTTCGTGCGCCTCGCCAGTTACGGCGCGGCCTCGAAAAGTTCGAAGACGATCACCTTCACCAAGGACGTGGAGATTCCGCTTGAGGGCAAGCACGTCCTCATCGTGGAGGACATTGTGGACACCGGGCACAGCATGGATTTCCTGTTCCGGCAGTTTCAGGCGCGGGGCGCCCGGAGCCTGCGTCTGGCGGTCCTGCTGGACAAGCACGAACGCCGCGAGGTCCCCGTCACGTCTCATTTCGTCGGGTTTGCCTTGCCGAGTGGGTTCGTCGTGGGATATGGTCTTGACTACGCGGAGAGTTACCGGGAACTCCCGGCAATCTATGAGGCCGAAATTGAAGCATGATGCGATTGCGGAGTCCGTATGATAGTAACATGCCCTAATTGCAGTACCAAATTCAATCTCCCCGACGCGCAGGTCGCTCCGGGGGCGAAGCTGCGCTGTTCGGTGTGCAAACACGTGTTTCAGTTGCCCGAGCCCAAGCCCACCGAGATACGCATGCAGCCGGAACTTGTTCTCGGTTCGACGCCGTCTCCCGAGCCGTCTTCCGCCGGGCCAATCGCCATGCCGCCCAAGAAAAAGAGCGGGCCGTGGGGCTGGGTGATCACGCTTGTGCTTCTCTGCGCCGTGGCCGGAGGAACGTGGTGGGGATGGACCTACACGCCGCTTTTCGACGGCGTGAAGGAGCTGATCGCGCCGCCCAAGGCGCAGGACCCTGTGGACCTCGTCAAGAACATCGCCCTGCGCGGCGTGCGCCAGTACAACATCAGCAACGAGAAGCTCGGCAACATTTCGGTGGTCGAGGGGAAGGTCGTCAACGGCTTCAACCAGCCGCGCGAACTGATCCGCATCGAAGCGTCGCTGTACGACGCCGCCGGCAACGCGCTGGTGTCCAAGCAGCAGCTCGCGGGCACGTCGCTGTCCCTGTTCCAGTTGCAGGTGCTCGGCGAGCAGGAGCTCGAACAGGCTCTCGCCAACAAGATCGACATCATGGCGACCAACACCAACGTGCTCCCCGGAGGCGAGGTGCCGTTCATGGTCGTCTTCTACAGCCCGCCGGACAATGCCGCCGAATACGGCGTCAAGGTCATCGACGCCAGAATCCCGCCTGAGAACAAGAAGAACTGACGAAATTGGGGGAGGGGAGAGGGAACCTTTCTTCAGAAAGGTTCCCTCTCCCCTCCCCCAAACCCCTTCCTCTCTCCCTCTCAAGACGTTCGACCGTATCGAATCCTTTATCATGGGCGAGGGAGACGCGTACTTATAACCTAGCAAAGAGGTTCGTTATGAAAAAAGTAGGCATCATCCGGTGTCAGCAGACCGAGGACATGTGCCCCGGTACGACGGATTTCGTGACGGCGGCCAAGGGCAAAGGCAGTTTCGAAGACTTCGGGGAATGCCAGATCGTCGGTTTCGTGAGCTGCGGCGGCTGTCCCGGCAAGCACGCCGTGACCCGCGCCAAGATGCTGGTGGATCGCGGGGCCGAAGTCGTGGCGCTCGCGTCGTGCATCGGCAAGGGGTCGCCCATCGGCTTCCCCTGTCCCAACCGTGAACAGATGATGCAGGCCATCCGCGCCAAGATCGGTGACGTGCCGCTGCTCGAATACACCCACTGAGAGGGGTGAAGGCTCGCCTTCGTTCGCGCCTGGGCGTCTTTGGGCGTCTTGCGCTTTCCGGGGGGATACATGGCTTCAAGCCTTGAGTTCATGCACTTCGTCGCCGCACGTCTGGGGGGCGCGGGAGCCATCACGTACAGGAAGATGTTCGGCGAGTACTGCGTCTATTGCGACGGCAAATTGTTCGGATGCGTTTGCGACGACCGGCTGCTCGTGAAGAACACGGAACCGGGAAGGGCCCTCATGCCGGACGGCAGGCTGGAACCGCCTTATGAAGGGGGAAAGCCGATGCTCCGTATCGAACGTCTTGAAGACGGGGATTTTCTCAAAGCACTTGTGCGCGTGACCTGTGAGGCTCTCCCCAGCCCTAAGAAGAAAGCGCACAATGCTTCCTGAACCATCTCTTTTTCCCAAAAAACGCTCCGTAATGGGGCGTTTTTTTCTTAGGTACAGCCGGCAAGAAGGATTCGATAAGGTCAAAAGTCTTTGAAGGGGGAGAGGGGAGGTTTGGAGGGGGGAGG
>CABKMN010000058.1 GCA_902373525.1 uncultured Bilophila sp.
CCCCAAACCCCACCCCATCCCCTCCAAAGACGTTCGTATGGGTCGGCGTCGGGTCCGGCAACGCGTCCGTTGCGGGCGATGGCGTTTGTCCCCCGACGGTGCGCCGGAAAAGAATGTGTAAGAGAGAGAGAGAGTGTGTGGTGTGCACGCATTTATTTAATGTAGAACAGGACGCGGAAGGGCCGGAGCCACAACCGGCTGTCCCCCAAAGCATGCCGACCGCGCGAATATCCCGTCTCCCTTTCCGACTCCCCTTCCCCCAAAGATGTCGTAGGAAATCCGCCGGACAGGTTGACTATCCGCTTTTCGGCAATATGTGAGAGAAGGCAAAACCTTTCCCACAAAAACGACGCCCCGCCCCACCCGACGGGAACGCACGCCGCGCGGCCTTCCCACCAGTCGAACGTCTTTGGAGGAGGCGGGGAGGTTCGGAGGGGGAGGGAGTCCCTTTCTCCGGAAAAGGCCTCCCTCCCCCTCCAATCGCCTTTTTCCCTTCCCGCCGCCCCGCTCACCCGAACCCGAACGCCGCCCATGAAACCGAACACCGCCCGTATCCGCACCATCTGGCATCTGACCTGGCCTCAGGGCATCATGCTGCTCTGCCAATTCGTCATCGGCATCACCGACGTATGGGCGGGCGGGCGCATCGGCTCGGAGGTGCAGGCTTCCATCGGGCTGATCACCCAGTGCCACATGATGTTCATGGCGCTGGCGATGGCGGCGGTCAACGGTGCGGTGGCCTCCATCAGCCAGTCGCTCGGCGCGGGGCAGGACGTCAGGGCGCGGCGTTACGTCGGGCTGGTCGTCATCGGCTGCATCGCCATCGGCGTGCTCATCGCGGCCGCCGCATCCATATGGCGGGAACCGCTCCTGCGGGTCATCCAGACACCCGAAAACATCATGGCCACGGCGATCATGTTCCTGACCGCCACGATCTGGGGCATCCCCGGCCAATACACCCTCACCATCGGAGCCGCCGTCTTCCGGGCCGCCAAGAGGGTGCTTACCCCGTTGTACGTCACCATCACCGCCTGCCTGCTCAACGTGTTCGGCGATCTGGCCTTCGGCCTCGGCTGGTGGGGCTTCCCCAACTACGGAGCCGCCGGGATCGCCTACTCCACGCTCGTCTCGGTCACCGTGGGGGCCGCGATCATGCTCTTCCTGCTCGTGCGGAAAAACCTGTTCTCCCGCGACAGCTTCCCGCCGCTGCGCTGGATCAGGACCGGAGCGCCCTACCTGCTCAAGGTCGCCGGGCCTGCCTTCGGCACCTCGTTCCTGTGGCAGACCGGGTACATGGTCCTGTACATCATCACGGCGTCGCTGCCCTTCGGCAGGGTCAACGCCCTCGCCGGACTGACCACCGGGCTCCGGGTGGAATCCATCCTGTTCCTGCCCGCCACGGCGTTCAGCATGACCGCCGCGGTGCTCGTCGGGCACGCGCTCGGCGAAGGCAACCGCCGCGAGGCCAAGCGCACCCTGCTCGTCACCCTCGGCATCGCCTGCGCGGGCATGAGCCTCGTCGGAGCCGCGATCTGGCCGTGGCGCATGGAACTCGCGGGCCTGATCGCCCCCGATCCCGCCGTGCGGATCGAAACCGTCAAATACCTTTCCTACAACATTCTGGCCGTGCCGTTCACCGTCGCCAGCGTCGTGCTGGCGGGCGGACTCAACGGCGCGGGCGCCACGGTCTACCCGATGGTTTCGTTCAGTCTCGCCGTATGGGCGGTGCGGCTGCCCATCGCCTGGCTGTTCGGACACGTCATCTGGCAGGACGCCGCCGGAGTCTTCCTCTCCACCTTCGTTTCGCAGGTGGTCATGGCGCTTTCCCTGCTCTGGGTCGCGTTGCGCTGCAACTGGGCCCGCTTCGCCCTGAACGCGCACCCGCATTCCGTATCCCGCTAACCTGAGGTTCCTATGCTGACAAACGCCTTCGCTTCCATCGAACTCGGCGACGCCGCCGCGTATGCCTCCTACTTCCGCGCGCTGCCCCTGCACGCCGCCGACTATACCTTCACCAACCTGTGGGGCTGGGGGCCCCATTACAATCTCGAATGGCGTACGGCGCACGGGCTGTGCTGGATACGCCAGAAGCGCAGCGACCTGCCCGTCGAACGCCTCTGGGCCCCGGTGGGCGACTGGTACGCCGCCGACTGGGCGGCCATGCCCGAGCTCGTCCCCGGCACGGCGATCATCCGCGCGCCGGAACCGCTGTGCGAACTGCTGCTGGAACGCCTCCCCGGACGTGTGGAGATCGAGGAAACGCCGGGGCAGTGGGAATACCTGTACACGCAGGAAGCCCTCTCCACCCTCGCGGGCAACAAGCTCCACAAGAAAAAGAACCACGTCAACGGGTACATGAAGACCTACGGCGAGGACTACCGCGTCCTGACCGGCGAAACCATGCCGCAGGTGCTCGCCCTTCAGGAAGACTGGTGCAAGTGGCGCGAGTGCGAAAAATCGGCCTCGCTCCTCGCGGAAAGCGACGTGGTCTGCTCGGTGCTCCGCAACTGGGACGTGCTGCCCGGACTCATCGGCGGCGCGCTCTACGCGGGCGACGAAATGGCGGCCTTCGCCGTAGGCGAACCGCTGGACGATCAGACCATCGTGGTCCACTTCGAAAAGGGCCGCCCCGAATACCGTGGCGTCTATCAGGCCATCAACTTCTGCTTCGCCAAGTATTCCGCCAAGAACTTCGTGTTCATCAACCGCGAACAGGACGCGGGCGAAGAAGGCCTCCGTCAGGCCAAGGAAAGCTATTCCCCCTCGGGCTATCTGAAGAAGAACACCATCAGGATCGTGAAGTAGACGTTTTTCGGACCGCCGCGAGGCGTTCCCGAGAAAAACGAAAACCGGGCGCCCGGCGTATTGCCGGAGCCCGGTTTTCGTTTGGCGGAATGAGAGGCCGGAAGGTTGCGTTCGCCAGACCGCGCACCGCATCAAGACGGCCCTTGCGCGCCTCGGCGGTGCCGTCCGCGATCACCCGGAACACGAGCCGGTCAAAACCCCGGACGCCGCAGCAATCGAAGACGCAATCCTTTCACATGCGTTGCAATCGAAGCCTTCCGCGTGCGGATCATAAAGCAGGGGGGTGTGCCGTTCCCCTCCAGCGTGTCCGCCACCGCCGCCGCGATGGCGGCGGTGAAGCCGTCCCTGTAGGGAGCAAGCAGGACTGAAATGTTCATGCGCGGTTCCTTTCGGCGTCTTGCCGGAAAGGGGGCCCGCCCTTCGACGGCTGCGGCGCGGTTATTCGCCCCACACCAGCGCGACCCAGTCGCCGGACTGCACGCGCCGCGCCTTGCCGAGTTCGGCGTAGGCCGCCTCGACCGCGTCGGCCTGCACGTCCAGCAGGCCGGACAGCACGAGGCACGCGCCCGGCTTCATCCGGGCCATGAGCGCGGGGGCCAGTTCGCGCAGCGGACCGGCGAGGATGTTGGCGACCACCAGATCGAACCGTTCGCCCTCGCCCGCTTCGGCGCTGCCGGGGACGATGCGGAAGGCGTCGGCCACGTTGTTGATGACCACATTCTCCAGCGCATTGTCCACGGCCACGGGATCGATGTCCGATCCGAGCCCGGTGAGCCCGTTCTTGCAGCAGGCGATGCCGAGGATGCCCGAACCGGTGCCCACGTCGAAGAACCGCTGCCCGGCCTTGAGACGGCCCGAATCGAGCAGCTCGGTGATCGCTTCGAGGCACAGCACGGTGGTGTTGTGGTGTCCGGTCCCGAACGCGGACTTGGGTTCGATCACGATGGGCGTGCGCGATTCCAGCGGCGTGGACGCGACCAGCCACGGAGGCAGCACGATGAACCGCCCGGCGCGGACCGGGGTGAAGAATTCCCGCCACGCCACGGTCCAGTCCTGACGCGGGATGGCGGTCTGTTCCACGTCGAGGCCCGGCAGCCACGCCCGCAGGGCGCCGAGCAGGTTTTCCTGCACGATGGCGTTGTCGCAGTGCACGCGAAAACGCGTTTCGCCGGTGGGAAGGCTGTCCTCCTCCCATCCATAGGAAATATTTCGGACCAGTAGGCCGGCGACGGTGTCGTACCGGTCTTCATCGACGACGATATCAAGACGGACAAGATCGGGTGTGGACATGCTGTATCCTTACAGGATTTCGCGGAGGAACGCCTTGGTGCGCTCGTGCTGCGGGTTGGTGAAGAACTGTTCGGGCGAGCCTTCTTCGAGGATCACGCCGTGGTCCATGAAAATCACGCGGTCGGAGACTTCGCGGGCGAACCCCATTTCGTGGGTGACGCACACCATGGTCATGCCTTCCTTGGCGAGGTCCTTCATGCAGTTCAGCACCTCGTTGATCATTTCGGGGTCGAGCGCGGACGTGGGCTCGTCGAACAGCATGGCCCGGGGCTGCATGGCAAGCGAACGGGCGATGGCCACGCGCTGCTGCTGCCCGCCGGAGATTTCGCCGGGGCGTTTGGCGGCCTGACGCGCGATGCCCACGCGGGCGAGCAGTTCCATGGCGAGATCGGTGGCGTCCTTCTTGCTCATGCCCCGCACCTTGATCGGGGCGAGGGTCACGTTTTCGAGCACGGTCAGGTGGGGATAGAGGTTGAACTGCTGGAACACCATGCCCACTTCGGCGCGGAGGGCGTTCACGTCCACCTCCGGCGCGTAGATGCTGGTGCCTTCAAAGAGGATATCGCCCTTCTGGATCGGCTCAAGCCGGTTGAGGCACCGGATGAGCGAACTTTTGCCGGACCCGGAGGGGCCGCAGATGACCAGCACCTCGCCCTTCTCCACCTGCTCCGATATGCCCTTGAGCACATGGAACTCGCCATACCATTTATGAACATCCCTGATTTCGATCAGCGACATGCTTGCATCCTTTTGTTTGGGCTTCCCGCCGGAAGCGCGCGGGCCCCGAATGGGCGGAACCGGCGCTTTTCACGGCACACCGGCTTAGCGTAACAGGATTTCGAGTAACAGGGAAGCCGCTATTGTCCCCCCTTCCCCCTTATGCTATTGCTTTTGCAGCGTATTAACCCCAAGAGACCACAGGAGGCCGTCATGGCGTTGTTCACCAGGGAAGAGTCCCTCGCCTATCATGAGGAGCCGCGTCCGGGCAAACTGGAAGTGCTCCCCGTCAAACCCTGCTTCACTCAGAAAGATTTGTCGATGGCCTATTCTCCGGGCGTGGCCAACGCCTGCCTCGCCATCGCCGCCGATCCGTCCCTCGCCAACACCTACACCGGACGCGGCAACCTCGTCGCCGTGGTGTCCAACGGTACCGCCGTCCTCGGGCTCGGCAACATCGGCCCCCTCGCGGGCAAGCCGGTCATGGAAGGCAAGAGCGTGCTCTTCAAGGTCTTCGCGGACGTCAACGCCTACGACATCGACCTCGCCCTCACCGATCCCGACAAGATCATCGAAGTGGTCAAGGCGCTCGAACCCACCTTCGGCGGCATCAACCTTGAGGACATCAAGTCGCCCGAGTGCTTCTACATCGAGGAAGTGCTCAAGAAGGAAATGAACATCCCGGTGTTCCACGACGACCAGCACGGCACGGCCATCATTTCCGGCGCGGGCCTCATCAACGCGCTGGAGCTGACCGGCAAGAAGGCCGAGGACTTCATCGTGGTGGTGTCCGGGGCGGGCGCGGCGGCCATCGCCTGCGCCAGGTTCTACACCGCGCTCGGCATCGATCCCAAGAACATCCGCATGTTCGACTCCAAGGGCATCCTGCACAAGGGCCGCACGGACCTGAACAAGTACAAGGCGCAGTTCGCCCTGTCCGACGACATGACCATGACCGAGGCCCTCAAGGGCGCGGACCTCTTCCTCGGCCTGTCCAAGAAGGACCTGCTCACGCCCGAGATGATCAAGGGCATGGCGCCGAATCCGGTCATCTTCGCCTGCGCGAACCCCGACCCCGAGATCGCCTATCCGGTGGCGATGGAAGCCCGCCCCGACTGCATCATGGGTACGGGCCGCACCGACTTCCCGAACCAGATCAACAACCTGTCCGGGTTCCCCTACATTTTCCGGGGTGCGCTGGACGTGCATGCCGTGGAAATCAACGAGGCCATGAAGCTCGCCGCCGCCCGCGCCCTCGCCGCGCTGGCGAAGGAGCCGGTGCCCGCCGAGGTGTCCGCCGCCTACGAGGGGCAGACCTTCACCTTCGGCCAGCACTACGTCATTCCGAAGCCCTTTGATCCCCGGCTCGTCGAATGGCTGCCCCCGGCCGTCGCGCAGGCCGCGATGGACACCGGCGTCGCCCGCAAGCCCATCGAGGACATGGACGCCTACAAGGCCGGCCTCCGCGACCGCGTCCGCAAGGCGCAGGGCCGCGCCATGTCGCTGATCGAAAGCTACAAGTAAACGCTGAATGATACATGCGGAGGGGGGAACCTTTCCGGAGAAAGATTCCCCCCTCCGCACCTCCCCCTTTCCCTCCCAAGACGTTCGCCCTTATCGAATCCCTGTTCGCGGCGCTCCCCGTTGCGGGGCATGCGGCGGGACGACGTGTTGAAGGGGAACAGAGGATGTGGCGGAAGCGGGTTGCCCCGGATGATGACGCCCCGTGCAGGCGGACAGGTTGCAAGCCCCACGGGGTCCCCGTCACCTTCCGCCGTCATGGGGCGTGGTGTTGCATAAAGGGCAAAAGGCCGGTCGGCTCCTGATGGGCGTGCTGAGGCGGCAAACCGCGAGAACGCGCGGGATCAGCCGAACCGTTCCACCAGTTCGCGCGCGTCCGGGAAAAGACGCAGCAACGCTTCCCGTTCCCCCAGTTCAAAGTCCGCAAAGTCGAATCCCGGCGCAACCGTGCAGCCTACCAGACTGAACGCCGATCCCGGAGCCGGAGCCGCCCCGAACCAGTACCCGGCGGGAACGGCCCATTGCAGGTGCTGCCCCCGCGTCACGTCCTGCCCCAGAACGACCTCTTCCGGGCGGCCTTCCGGGGAAATCATGACCAACCGCAGCGGATCGCCGAGGTAGAAATGCCAGAGTTCATCCTGCCGGATGCGGTGCAGCCGGGAGACGTCGCCCTGCCGCAGCAGAAAAAGGATCGCGGTGGAATAGGAGCGCGCTCCCGAAAAGGCGGACGGCAGGGCTTCGGCGGGAATGCTCCCCACGCTGCGGTACGTCTCCCGATAAAAGCCCCCTTCAGGATGGGGGCTCATGCCGAAATGGCGGACAAGTTCCGGTGCGTTCATAGCGTCTCCTCAGTGTGCGCGGAACGGGCGGACCGGTTCCGGCGGTTTGCGCTCCTCTCGGAACGATGGCCCCGGAGGAATATCGGCCCGAAGGAACCGGACCACGCCGCGAAGGCCATCACGGTATGAGCGGCGGGGGAAATCTTTCGGGAAGGTTCCGGCGGCGAGCACCCGGCCCATCGTGCGGAAAAAGAGTAGCTCTCAACCGGGTCGAACGATGGCGGCAACACCCGCCCCTCGTGCGAAGAAAAGCCTGATCCCGTACAAGAGATGAAACGGCATGCCGCCGCGCGCAAGGGAACCGTTGCCTTTCTGCACGAAAAGCCTCGCTCCGGGGCGACGCCGCGCGAAGGGAACGGCAAGGCCCATTCCTTCGGAGAACCCCGAGGAAAAGAGGCCGTGTTCAGGAAAACGGTTGCTCCGGCGAAGGCCGGAAAGCCACAGCCGTTCCGGCGGGTCCTGCCCGCGAAGGCATACGCCCCTTCAACGCCGCAACGAGCAATGGGGCATGCAGTTCCGTCAACCGTAAGGTGAACGTGCCATACGAAAAGAGGACACCCTCGAAAGGATGTCCTCAAAAAATGGCGGAGCGGAAGGGACTTGAACCCTCGGCCTCCGGCGTGACAGGCCGGCGTTATAACCGACTTAACTACCGCTCCGTTTTGCATGGTGGGCAGTACAGGACTTGAACCTGTGACCCCCGCCGTGTGAAGGCGATGCTCTACCAACTGAGCTAACTGCCCATGCAGGAGAGGTATCTACCTATGCTTTCCCGATCTGTCAACAAAAAAATCGCTCTTTCACCGAAAAAAAATGCGCTCTTCCGTTTCCGTTACAATTTTTCCGTTCTTTTTGCCTCTTTACAACACTCCCCCCGCGCTTATGGTAAGGTCTGGAAATACGCGCCGTTCCCGCTCCCGTTTCGCCCCTTTCGGCGGCGTCCGGCGGGCTTTTCCCCTTCCGTCCCGCCGTGCCCGCCGGGCCTCGAAGCATTTGCGTTTTCAGGGGAACCCCGGTATCTTCATCCAACTGTTTTCAGCTTCGGAGGCTGTTGTATGCACAAAAAGTCGTGGGCCCTCGCCCTTGTTCTGTTTTCACTTTTGACCGTAGGCCCCTGGGCTTCCGGGCAGGCCGACGCCGCCGGAGAGAACAACGCCTCCGGAGGGAGCAAGCGCGCCGACGAACTCAAACGTTTCGACGATCTCAAGCGCTTCAGTCAGGTGCTGGACATCGTCGAGCGCTTCTATGTGAAGGAAACCCCGCGCACCAACCTCGTGGACGGCGCGCTCAAGGGGATGCTCGAATCCCTCGATCCCCACTCCACCATGCTTTCCAAGGACGAATTCAAGGACATGCAGGAAAGCACGTCCGGCGAATTCTACGGCATCGGCGTGGAGATCACGATGGAGAACAACCAGCTCACCGTCGTGACCCCCATCGAGGACACCCCCGCCGACAAGGCCGGCATGAAGTCCGGCGACATCATCCTCGCCGTGGGCGGCAAGCCCACGATGGAAATGACGCTTCAGGAAGCCGTGTCCCACATCCGCGGCCCCAAGGGGTCGGAAACCGTGCTGACCATCCTGCACCGCGACTCGAAGGAGCCCGTGGACCTGCACATCAAGCGCGACGCCATCCCGCTCATCAGCGTGAAGTCCCGCGAACTGGAGCCCGGCTACTACTGGATTCGTCTTACCCGGTTCAGCGAGCGCACCACGGAGGAACTCCTCGACGCGCTGGCCGCAGCCAGACGCAAGGGCCCGATCAAGGGTATCGTCCTTGATCTGCGCAACAACCCCGGCGGGTTGCTGGATCAGGCCGTGAGCGTCTCCGACGTGTTCCTGAGCGACGGCGTCATCGTCTCCATGCGTGGCCGTCAGGAAGAGACCGCGCGCGAATTCACCGCCAAGCCGCAGGCCACCGACGTCGACGCGCCGCTCGTCGTGCTCGTGAACGCGGGTTCGGCCTCGGCCTCGGAAATCGTGGCCGGAGCGCTCGGCGACCAGAAGCGCGCCCTGCTCGTGGGCGAACGGACCTTCGGCAAGGGGTCCGTGCAGAACATCATCCCGCTGTCCGACGGTTCCGGCCTCAAGCTGACCGTGGCGCTCTATTACACGCCTTCCGGGCGTTCCATTCAGGCCGAAGGCATCATGCCGGACCTTGAAATTCCGTTTGAAACGCCGAAGGACACCACGCCGCTCAGTTCCCTGCGCATGCTGCGCGAAAAGGACCTGAACAAGCACCTTGAAAAGACCGACGGCGACAAGAACAAGAAGGGCAAGAAGACAACGGCGACCGCTCCCGCCCCCGTGGCGCAGGACGGACAGCCGCTGCCCGAGGCCAAGGAATTCCTCGAACGGGACAACCAGCTCCGCATGGGCCTCCAGTTCGTGAAGAGCCTTCCCAAGATTCGCACCATCCACTAACCGCATCACCGGCGGGAGGGCGTCGCGGCGCCCTCCCGTCTTCATTCGCGCGACGGGGACCGCCCGCGCCATTGGAGTTTCATGGAGTGGTTTCCAGGTCTGCGGAAACGGCTGCGCCTCCCCGCCCCGTATCCGTACACCCTCAGAACGATCAAGGGGTCCATGCTGGCGACCCTGCTGGCGGGGACGGCCTTTCTCATCGGCTACGCGACGTGGGAAGTCGCCGACTACACGGCGCGCGGCGTCCTGCGGAACGCCTTCATGACCTTTGAAACGGCGATGGCGACCTCCCGCCTGATCGCCGACAAGGCCGAAGAGGCCACGGACGCCCTCTTCCCCCAGCCGGTCCCCGTCGAACCGGCCTCCCTCGAATCCATCCTCCCGCCGAACAGCCATCTGGGCAACCGGATGAAGGACGCCGTCCACCGGAACACGCTGCCCTATCAGGAAGGATCGGGCACGCTGACCGACGCGGCGCGCCAGCTCGACTTCGCCCTGCTCCAGACTGTGCTGCGGCTCCAGCTCGATCAGGGACGCATCATGCTCCTGACGTCCGACTACCGCACGCGCGGGAAGGACATCTACCACCTTCAGCGCATGCGCATCTACCTCCCGCCCATCGGGAACGGCGCGGCGCGGCAGGCGGCCCAAACGCCAGCCCCGCCGGAAACGGCGGACGTGAAGGGACCTCCGGAGCCGGTCTTCCGCTTCCTCAACGCGCTGGCCGAAAGCCTCGACATCTGGGCCGACCGCGCCGTGCTCACCGAATCGCCGGGCAAGCTCACGCTGGCGACCAAGGGCGTGCTGACCCACGAAATCTGGTTTGAAACCACGGACGGCTCGTTCCCGCTGCTGCCTCCGACGGACAAGGCTCCCCGCCTGACCATCGTGCTGAACGCGATGGGCGCGGACAAGGCGACCGCCGCCGAGGTGCTGGCTCTGCGCCTGCCGATCACGCTCGCGGTCCTGCCGTACGCGAAGGATGCCGCGGCCACGGCGACCGCCGCGCACGAGGCCGGACAGGAAGTCCTCGTGGACATGCCGATGGAATCCGCGCAGGCGCCCTTCATCTCGGCGGGCCCCGGGGAAATCACCACCGGCATGTCGGAAGAGGACATGCGCATCCTCATGGAAGACGCGCTCGGGCACGTTCCCTACGCCACCGGAGCCAGCAACTACATGGGGTCGAAACTCACCACGGATGCGGCGGCTTCCCGGCGTTTCTGTGAAATTCTCGCACGTTCCGGGTTGTATGTACTTGACGACGTGACCCATGAAGAGTCAATTTTATACGCGGAGGCGCGAAGGCGCGGCCTCCCGGCATGGCGCAGGACGCTCATGCTGAACGCCGGCCCCAAAACGGAAAACGCCGTCCTCGCGAGCCTGAAAAAGGCCGAGGAAACGGCACGCGCCAAAGGACACGCCGTGGTCATAGGCAACCCCGATCCGCAGGTGCTCGCCGCCCTCAGACGCTGGTCGGAGGAACGGGACACGGGCATCCGCCTCGTCCCCCTGCGCCTTCAGCCCGTCGAGGAAGAAACGCTGACCCCGGACGACATCTCGACCCCGGCGGAACAGGACGTCCCGACCGCCGAACACTGAGGCGCACGCCGGTGCCGCGCCGAGCGGCAGCGGAAAGAGGGCCGGTACACCCACACATATCTCCGGCGGCCGGACGCCGGAACGGGTTTTCCCGTTCCTCCCGTCCCCGCGCGGAAAAAGGAAACGACATGGATACGCCAGCATCGCTCGCCGACAAAACCATCGGCTGCATCGGCTGCGGCAACATGGGCGGGGCCATCATCGGCGGACTCGCCGGCATGCCCGGCCTGCGCCTCTTCGGCTACAACCGCACCCCGGAGCGCCTTGCCCCCCTCGTCGCCAAAGGCGTCACCGCCGTGCCGGACATTCCGGGGCTCGTCGCCGCGTGCGACATCGTCATCATCGGCGTGAAGCCCTACCTCGTCGGCGGCGTCATCGCCGAAGCCCTCCCCGCCCTGAAGCCCGAAACCCTGCTCATCTCCATCGCGGCGGGCGTCACCCTCGAAGACCTGCGCGAAGCCGTGCGGGGACGCTGCCATGTGGTCCGCGTCATGCCGAACACCCCGGCCCTCGTGGGCGCGGGCATCTTCGGCATTCAGGAAGACCCCGAACTGCCCGAAGCCGTGTTCCGCACGGTGCTGGACCTGTTCGGCCTGCTCGGCTCCACCATCGTGCTGCCGGAAAAGAAGTTCAACGCCTTCATGGCGCTGGTGGGCTGCGGCCCGGCCTACGTCTTCCACTTCATGGACGCCCTTGCCGAAGCCGGGGTGACCATGGGCTTCACCCGGCAGGAAGCGCTCGATCTGGTGACCGGGCTCGTCCTCGGTTCCGCCAAGCTGGCGGCCCTGCCCGGCAGCCATCCCGCCATCCTGCGGGAACAGGTCTGCTCGCCCGCGGGCGTGACCATCGCCGCGATCAACCATCTTGATCGCACCGCCGTGCGCGGGCACCTCATCGACGCGGTGCTCGCCGCATACGCCAAGAGCTAAGCCCCCGGAAGAGCATCCGGGGCCCCTCAACCTTCCGACGGGAGCGGAGGCGTTTCACGCCGTGGCGGCGAAACGCCTCCTCCCCCATTCCGCAAGCGCCGACACGCGGCGCGCGACAAAGGAGAACGCAATGACAGGTCATGATTATTTCCGTGCCCTGCTGGAAGTGGCGACCGTGGTCAATTCCAGTCTGGAACCCACCGAGGTTCTGCACAAGATCACCGAGCAGACCGCCAAGGCCATGAACTGCAAGGCCAGCACCATCCGTCTGCTCGACCGCACGGGCAAGATTCTGCTCGCCAGCGCGGCGTGGGGGCTGTCCTCGGGCTACATGCGCAAGGGCCCCGTGGAAGTGGCCAAAAGCGGGCTGGACGGCGAAGTGCTCGCCGGGAAGCTCATCCACCTGCGCGACGCGTGCAGCGACGGGCGCTTTCAGTATCCCGAAAGCGCCAGGGCCGAAGGGCTGGTGTCCGTGCTCTCCGCGCCGCTGATGGTCAACGGCAAGGCCATCGGCATCCTGCGCGTCTATTCCTCCGAGGAACGCGACTTCACCCCGGACGAATGCGACTTCATGCTCGGCGTGGCGAACATTTCCGCCATCGCCATCGAAAACGCCCGCATGCACGAAGCCACGCGCATGAATTACGAACTGCTCACCTCCTACAACTATCAGGTCTTCGAAGACTAAAGGATTCCCATATGCAGAAAGTCAAAGTCGGCATCAACGGTTTCGGGCGTATCGGCAGGCAGGTGTTCCGCGCCCTGTACGGCAAATACAGGGACACGGTGGAGGTCGTCGCCATCAACGATCTCTTTGACGCGGAAACCAACTTCCACCTGCTGGAATACGACACCAACTACGGACGCGCCGAATTCGACGCCGTGGTCGAAGGCGACAACGCCACCGTCGGCGAATGGAACATCCACTGCTTCGCCGAACGCGATCCCAACCAGTTGAACTGGGGTGCCTACGGCGTGGACGTGGTGGTCGAATCCACCGGCATCTTCCGTTCCGCGAAGCAGGCCCATGTCCACATCGACAACGGCGCCAAGAAGGTGGTCATCACCGCCCCGGCCAAAGAGGAAGACCTCACCATCGTCATGGGCGTGAACCACAGGGACTATGATCCGGCCAAACACCATATCGTGTCCAACGCCTCGTGTACGACCAACTGCCTCGCGCCCGTGGCCCTCATCGTCGAGCGCCTGTTCGGCATCAGCACCGGCGCGATGACCACCATCCACGCCTACACCAACGACCAGCGCATCCTCGACCTGCCCCACAAGGACCTCCGCCGGGCGCGGGCCGCCGCCTGCAACATCATTCCGACCTCCACCGGCGCGGCGCAGGCCGTCGCCAAGGTCATCCCCTCGCTCAAGGGCAAGTTCACCGGCTGGTCGCTCCGCGTGCCCACTCCGACCGTTTCGGTCGTGGACTTCACCGCCATCCTGAACAAGCCCACCGATACCGAAACCCTGCGCGCCGCGCTCAAGGAAGCCGCCGAGGGCGAACTCAAGGGCATCCTCGCCTACAGCGACGCTCCCCTCGTCTCAATGGACTTCAAGGGCAACCCCAACTCCTCCATCGTGGAAGCCGAGTACACCACCGTGCAGGACGGCACGCTCGCCAAGATCGTATCCTGGTACGACAACGAATGGGGCTACTCCAACCGCGTCGCCGACCTCATCATGTGGATGAAGGAAAAGGGGCTGTAGACGAGCCATGTGGGGGAGGGGAAGGGGAAACTTTCTGGAGAAAGTTTCCCCTTCCCCTCCCC
>CABKMN010000059.1 GCA_902373525.1 uncultured Bilophila sp.
CTCCCCTCCCCCGAACCCCCTCCTCTCCTCCTTCAAAGACTTTCGACTGTATCGAATCCCTGTTCGGGAGTTTTCCCGGGGGATTGAGGGAGAAAAATCGAGGGGGTTCTTTGGGTGAAACACCGGGGGACGCATCAATAAGGGCCAGACGACAAGCCGCCCGGCCCAGTATAGACCATTCCAAAAGTCTTGGGAGGGAGAGAGGTGGGGTTTGGGGAGGGGAGAGGGAAGCCCTTCTCCAGAAGGGTTCCCTCTCCCCTCCCCAATATCTTCCTCCCCTTACCAAACTATTCCTGCACGACCCAGGGGAGGCCGCGGAGGTTGAGCTGCTCCATGAACGGATCGGGATCGAGCTGTTCCATGTTCCAGACGCCGGGCCGCATCCACTTGCCGGTGACCATCATCATGGCGCCGATCATGGCGGGCACGCCGGTGGTGTAGGAAATGGCCTGACTGCCGACTTCGGCGTAGCAGGCCTCGTGATCGCAAATGTTGTAGATGTACGCCTTCTTTTCCTTGCCGTCCTTGACGCCCTGCATCAGACAGCCGATGCAGGTCTTGCCCTTGGTCAACGGGCCAAGGGAGGCCGGATCGGGCAGGAGCTTGCCGAGGAACTGGATGGGCACGATCTGCTGGCCCTGAAATTCCACGGGCTCGATGCCGGTCATGCCGACGTTGCCGAGCACCTTGAGGTGGTTCAGGTAGTTGTCGGAGAAGGTCATCCAGAAACGGGCGCGGCGGATGCCCTTGAGGTTCCGCACGAGGGACTCAAGCTCCTCGTGGTACATGAGGAAGCATTTCTTCGGGCCGATGTTGTCCGGGAAATCGTAGGTCATGGACCAAGAGAGCGGATCGGTTTCCACCCACTCGCCGCGTTCCCAGTAACGGCCCCGTGCGGTCACTTCGCGGATGTTGATTTCGGGGTTGAAGTTCGTGGCGAAGGGCTGCCCGTGATCGCCCGCGTTGCAGTCGATGATGTCGAGCACATGGATTTCGTCGAACAGGTGCTTCTGGGCGTAGGCCGCGAACACGTTGGTCACGCCGGGGTCAAAGCCGCTGCCGAGCAGGGCCATCAATCCGGCGTCCTTGAACTTCTGCTGGTAGGCCCACTGCCATTTGTACTCGAATTTCGCCACGTCCAGCGGTTCGTAGTTGGCGGTGTCCATGTAGTGCACGCCCGCTTCGAGGCAGGCGTCCATGATCGTAAGGTCCTGATACGGCAGGGCCACGTTGATGACCATGACGGGCTTGTACCGCTTGATCAGCGCCACCAGCTCGGGCACGTCGTCGGCGTTGACGCGCGCCGTCTCGATGGTGCGGCCCGTGCGTTCCTTGATGCTCGCGGCGATGGCGTCGCACTTGGAAACCGTACGGCTCGCCAGCATGATCTCGGTGAACACTTCGGGATTCTGCGCGCATTTGTGCGCCACCACGCTGCCGACGCCGCCCGCGCCGATGATGAGGACTCGTGCCATAGTTCTCTCCTTTTCCCGGGGGCTCCGCCCCCGGCCCCCGCAAGGGACCGGCGGCCCCTTGACCCGGCTTAATGGTCAATCACCGCTTTCCCGGCTGCGAAAACCCGTCTTTCGGCTTCCGTCCCCCGGAAACAGCATCAATCACCGCTCCGGACCTCCCTCAGGGCGGCAAGGGAATCGATGCCGTCCTTTCGAGGGGGTCCGGGGGGAATCATTCCCCCCGGCGGGGTCAAGGGGGGAGCCCCTTGCCGCCGGAGGCATGCTACCGTTCGAAATACGTGTAGCCGCGAAGGCCGTCTTCGAACGTTTGCAGGATTTTGTAGCGTTCCGAAGGCGTGATGCGCTTTTCGCGCACGGCGCGTTCGGCGGCTTCGCGCAGGTCTTCGAGGATGCGCCGGGGCTCGTACTCCACATAGTCGAGGATGTCGGCCACGGAGTCGCCCCGGATTTCCCGGACGAACTGGTAGGAACCGTCCTCACTGATGCGGATGGACACGACGTTCGTGTCCCCGAGCAGGTTGTGCAGGTCGCCGAGCGTTTCCTGATACGCGCCCACGAGGAAGACGCCGAGATAGTATTCGTCGCCGTCCACAAGGGGATGCAGATCAAGCGACGTGCGCATGCCCTGCGGGTCGATGAACTTGTCGATCCGCCCGTCGCTGTCGCAGGTGATGTCCGAGATGACCGCCTTGCGCGACGGGAATTCCGCCAGCCGATGCACCGGCATCACCGGGAAAAGCTGGTCGATGGCCCACGCGTCGGGAAGCGACTGGAACACGCTGAAATTGCCGTAATAGATGTCCGCAAGGGAACTGTCGATGTCCGCCAGTTCCTTGGGCGTGTGTTTGAGCTTTTCCTTTTCTTCCGAGATGCGGTTGATGATCGCCCAGAAATACTTGTCCGCGAGGGTCCGCTGACGGAGCGTCACGCGCCCGGTGATGAAAAGCTGGCGCATTTCGTCCCGGTAGTAGATGGCGTCGTTGTAGCATTCCTGAAGATTGCGGACCGTCAGGCCCTGCAACGTCTCGCGGAGGTTGACCACCGGTTCCGGCGCGTCCTCGGGCAGCACTTCGGGGATGCTCTCGCCCGTCTCCGCGATGCTCACGTCAAGGATGTTGAAGAGAAGGATGGAATAGTAGGCCACGGTGGCGCGGCC
The DNA here is from genome assembly GCA_902373525.1 of uncultured Bilophila sp. Taxonomy (GTDB): domain Bacteria; phylum Desulfobacterota; class Desulfovibrionia; order Desulfovibrionales; family Desulfovibrionaceae; genus Bilophila. Next base: position 2,632 of record CABKMN010000059.1, read on the forward strand.
CGATTCCGTCACGATGTGCGGGTGCTCGATGCCCTGCTGGTCGAGGATGGTCATGACCGCTTCCACGACGTCGGTACAGTATTCGTCCATCGAGTAGTTGCGGCTGCTTACATAGTTGGTGTGCGAGCCGTCGTAGTCCACGGCGAGACCGCCGCCGAGGTCGAGATAGCCCATCTTCGCACCTTCCTGCACGAGGCCCGCGTAGACGCGGGTGCTCTCCATGACGGCGGTGCGGATGTCGCGGATGTTGGGCACCTGCGAACCGAGGTGATAGTGCAGGAGCCGCAGGCAGTCGAGCATGTCGGCCTGTTTCAGGGTGTCCACGATGTCCACGATCTGCGCGGTGGTCAGGCCGAAGGCGGAACGCTCGCCGCAGGACCCGGCCCAATGGCCGCTGCCCTTGGTGATCAGCTTGACGCGCACGCCGAGGAGCGGGCGTACGCCGAGCGCGCGGGAACGTTCGAGGATCAGTTCCAGCTCGCCGGGCATTTCCATGACGAAGATGCACTTGAAGCCCATACGCACGGCGGAGAGGCCGAGGTCGATGAATTCCTCGTCCTTGTAGCCGTTGCAGATGAGGCAGGCTTCCTCGTCCCGAAGCTGGGAAATGGCGGAGATGAGTTCGGCCTTGGAGCCGACTTCCAGACCGTGATGATAGCGCGAGCCGAACTGGGCGATCTTCTCGACCGTGTGCTGCTGCTGATTCACCTTGATGGGGAACACGCCCCGGTATTCGCCCTTGTAGCCGAGCGAGGCGATGGCCTTGCGGAAGGACTCGTGCAGCAGGGCGATCTGGGAATCGAGAATGTTTTCGATGCGCAACAGGACCGGCATGTCGTAGCCGCGTTCGCGCATGCCCCGGATGACCTCGGGGACGCTGACGGCCACGCCCTTGTTGTTGCCGGAAGGATACACCACGACGTCGCCCTCGGGCGAAACGCCGAAATAGCCGGCCCCCCAGTTGCGGATGCCGTACAGCTCGGTGGAATCTTCCACACTCCATTGCTGGAGGGTGCGCTTTATCGCCACGTAACGGAACCTCTCAAGGTAATCGGTTAACGAAGCCGGATTCCCGGCCCTGCGGGACAGCTGTGCGCGGTTCCGCAGCCCTGATACGCCGTTTGCGCGGCCACGGGGTGACGGTTCCGCGCCGTTTTCGTGAACGGCGCGCGCCCGGAAGGAAGAACGCCCCGTTTCCTCGGGAGAAAATCCGGGGGAGCCGGGGCGCAGCACGTACACAAAAAACGATGTCGACTGGTGGGGATGGTACCTTCAAAAAGGCAATATTGTCAACAGGGCACGCCGGAACGCACGGGTCCCCGGACACCTTTTCCGCACGGGCTTTCCGCCCATCCCGGCCTGGACGGGAAGCCGGTCCGGCATGATTGCGCGGCACAGCCATCTGTGTTAGGAGAAAGGTTTGGAATCAGCCGGACTTCCGAACCGGCGGGTTCCATAATCCGTCCTGTGTTTCCTGTCCGGTTTCTGGTGCAGTTTTGACCACGCCCAACCCTCAGTGAGGAAAAAAATGAAACGGAACGCTCTTCGTTGGCTCGGAGCCCTGCTGCTCTCCGTCACCCTTGCCGCCCCCGCCATGGCCGCCGGCAAGCACCTCATCAACGGCATCGACGCCAACTATCCGCCGTTCGCCTATGTGGACGAAACCGGCAAGCCCGCCGGCTTCGACGTCGATTCCATGAACTGGATCGCCAAGAAGATGGGCTTCACCGTGGAGCACAAGCCGATGGACTGGGACGGCATCATCCCCGCGCTTCTCGCCAAGAAGATCGACATGGTCTGTTCCGGCATGAGCGTCAGCCCCGAACGCAAGGCGCAGGCCGCCTTCTCCGATCCCTACTGGACCATCCGCAAGATTTTCATCACCAAGAAGGGCTCCAAGGTCACCGAAGACCAGATTTACAACGGCAAGATCAAGCTCGGCGTGCAGCGCGGCACCAACGAGCATGAAATGCTCCAGCAGGCGCAGGCCGAAAAGAAGTACAACTACCAGCTCCGCTTCTACGATTCCGGCCCCATGGCCATTGAAGACCTCCTGAACGGCCGCATCGACGCCATCGGCCTCGACAGCGCCCCCGCCGAAGACGCCATGCGCAAGGGCAAGCCCGTGCAGGAAGTGGGCGTGTTCGGCAGCGACGAATTCGCCGTGGCCATCCGCAAGGACGACGCCGAAACCATGAAGCTCGTCAACGAAGGCTACAAGCTGCTCAAGGCCGATCCCTACTGGAAGGAACTGCAGACCAAGTACCTCGGCGACAAGTAACGACGTCTGCGCCGGAGGCCCAACGGCCTCCGGCGTTCTCAACGCTTCGAGATCGCACATGAAAGGTCCGGCGACGCGGAGGGATGTCCTCCGCCGTCGCCGCCTTGCTGTCAGGGCTTCCCTCTTCGGGAAGACTGGCGTATGCTGAAACGCTTTTCGCGGGGAACGTTTCCCCTCCCCTTTGCGGGCACCCACCCTCAACCTCGTTCCGTGAGTCGCGATGCTGGAAATAGTGGACAAAATCCCGGTTATCCTGAACGCCCTGCCCTACATCCTTCAGGGCGGCGTGGTAACCATCATCACCGTCATCGGCGCTCTGGCGCTCGGGCTCTGCATCGGCATTCCCCTCGCGGTGTTTCAGGTGTACGGCCCCGCCTTCATCCGGCGCATCATCGGCGTCTACGTCTGGTTCTTCCGGGGGATGCCCATCCTGCTCCTGCTGTTCCTCTTCTACTTCGGGCTGTTCGAGGTCATCGGGCTGAACCTTTCCACCATCACGGCCTCCTGCCTCGTGCTCGGGATGGCGAGCGCGGCCTACCAGTCCCAGATTTTCCGCGGCTCCATCGAGACGCTCCCGGTGGGGCAGCTGCGCGCGGCCCGCGCCCTCGGCATGAGCGACGGGCAGGCCATCCGCTGCATCATCCTCCCGCAGGCCCTGCGCCTGTCCATTCCCGGCTGGTCCAACGAATTTTCCATCCTGCTCAAGGACTCGGCCCTGTGCTTCGTCCTCGGGACCCCGGAAATCATGGCCCGCACCCACTTCGTGGCCTCGCGGACCTACGAGCACCTGCCGCTCTACATCACGGCGGGCCTGTTGTACTTCGTCATCACCCTTGTGGGCGTGCATCTGCTGCGGATGCTGGAACGCAAGGTCCATATTCCCGGTTACGCCGTCAGCGGCTCCATGTGAGGCACGTCACCATGAACACCACCCCCATCCTGCGCGCCACCAACATCGTCAAGAAACTCGGCGGCAAAACGATCCTCAACGACGTGTCCCTCGATGTGCACAAGGGCGACGTGAAGGTGGTCATCGGCCCCTCCGGCGCGGGCAAGAGCACCTTTCTCCAGTGCCTGAACTACCTCCTGCCCCCGGACGGCGGCGACATCTGGCTCGAAGGGAACAAGGTCAACGCCAAAGACACCAGGGCCCTGTGTCGCCTCCGGCAGCAGGTCGGGATGATCTTTCAGGACTTCAACCTGTTCGATCACCTCACCGCCGAAGAGAACGTCTCCATCGCGCTCCGCAAGGTCATGGGCTTCACCAAGGCGCAGGCCCGCGACCGCGCGCTCACCGAACTGAGCCGCGTGGGCCTCGGCAAGCGCGCCGCGCTCTATCCGGCCCAGCTTTCCGGCGGGCAGAAGCAGCGCGTCGCCATCGCCCGCGCCCTCGCCATGGACCCCAAGGTCATGCTCCTCGACGAGCCCACCTCCGCCCTCGATCCCGAGCTGGTCGGCGAAGTGCTCTCGGTCATCCGCGACCTCGCGGACGGCGGCATGACGATGATCATGGCGACCCACCAGATGGACTTCGCCCGCGCCCTCGCCACGGACATCCTGTTCATGGAGCAGGGCAAGATCATCGAACAGGGCGCGCCCGACATCCTGCTGGCCCCCGGCTCCGGCACGCGCACCAGCGACTTCTGCGGCAAGCTCTTCGACATGCGGGCCGGAAAGCCCGAGGAACCCACCGTCAGCGAACTGCTCACCGGCGATCTGTCCCACGACATCACGGACGACGGCAGCGAATCGTCCATGGCTCCAACCGCCCCGAAAGAGGACTAGCCGATGCAGTGGCTTGATCCCGACTTCATCATGCAGACCGTGGTCCCCGCGCTCAACCGGGGGCTCATCATGTCCATCGCCCTGATCGTGCCGTCCGCGACCATCGGCTTCGTGCTCGGCGTCCTGACCGGCGTGGCCCGCGTCTTCGGCCCCAAATGGCTCCGCAGCCTCGGGAACGGCTTCACCACCGTCTTCCGCGGCGTGCCGCTCGTGGTGCAGCTCATGATCCTCTATTTCGGCCTGCCCAACCTCGGCATCTATCTGGAGCCCTATCCGGCCTCGGTGATCGGCTTCATCCTCTGCACCGGAGCCTACCAGTCGGAATACGTGCGCGGCGCGCTGCTCTCCATCCGGCAGGGCCAGATCAAGGCGGCCTACGCCCTCGGATTCACCAAGCTGCAAACCATCCTCTGGGTGGTCGTCCCGCAGGCGGCCCGGCGAGCCCTGCCCGGCTGCGGCAACGAAATCATTTACCTGATCAAGTACTCCTCCCTCGCCTACATCATCACCTGCATCGAGCTCACCGGCGAGGCCAAGGTGCTTGTATCCCGTTCGTTCCGGCCCACGGAAGTCTATCTGGTGGCGGGCGTCTACTACCTCGTGCTCGTCTCCGCCGCGACGTGGATTCTCCAGAAGCTCGAACACAAATTCGCCATTCCCGGCTTCGGGAAGAAGTAGCGGGGCTCCGCCCCGCACCCCGGCAGGGGCCGCCCTGCACCCGCTGAGGCTCCGCCTCAGACTCCGCCGGGGGGCGAGCCGCCCCCCGGACCCCGGCGCAACCGGAAACGCCGACGGCCGGTTCCTTTCACCGGCGGCATGGACGGCGTAGCCGTTCATGTCGCTTTGCGGAGAAACGGGACAACCGGACAACAGGCCGCAAGCGCCCGCGCCTCCTCATCCGAGGGGGCTTGGGGGGAAGCATTCCCCCCAAACGGGGTCAAGGGGCTACCGCCCCTTGCCGCCGGAGGCATCATCATCCATTCTCCCACCGAAAAAGGACATGCTTCAATGCCCGTACAGGAACATATCCGCAATTTCAGCATCATCGCCCACATCGACCACGGGAAATCGACGCTTGCCGACCGCATCCTCGAAATCACCGGGCTGGTGTCGGACCGCGAAAAGCGCGACCAGTACCTCGACCGCATGGACATCGAGCGCGAGCGCGGCATCACCATCAAGGCGCAGACCGTCCGCATCCCCTACAAGGCCAAGGACGGCAACACCTACCTGCTCAACCTCATCGACACCCCCGGCCATGTGGACTTCAACTATGAGGTTTCCCGTTCGCTGGCGGCCTGCGAAGGCGCGCTGCTGGTCGTGGACGCCACGCAGGGCGTCGAGGCGCAGACCCTCGCCAACGTGTACCTCGCCCTCGACCACAACCACGAGATCATCCCGGTCCTCAACAAGATCGACCTGCCGAGCTCGGACGTGGCGCGCGTGAAGTCCGAAATCGAGGAGGACATCGGGCTGGACTGCACGCAGGCCCTGCCCGTCAGCGCCAAGACCGGCGACGGCGTGCCCGAGGTGCTCGAAGCCATCGTACACCGCCTCCCCGCGCCCGAAGGCAACCCGAACGCCCCGCTCAAGGCGTTGATCTTCGACTCGTGGTACGATTCCTATCAGGGCGTGGTGGTCATGTTCCGCATCATGGACGGCACCATCCGCAAGGGCGACCGGATCGAACTGTTCGCCACGAAAAAGACGTACGAAGTCATCCGCCTCGGCGTGTTCTCCCCCGAATCCCGCGACATGGACGAACTGTCGGCGGGCGAGGTGGGCTTCCTCTGCGGCAACATCAAGGAACTGGGCGACGCCAAGGTCGGCGACACCATCACGCTGGCGGACCGCCCCTGCGAATCCCCCGTGCCCGGCTTCAAGGAAGTGCAGGCCGTGGTCTTCTGCGGGCTGTACCCGTCCGATCCCAGCGACTACGAACAGCTCAAGTTCGCGCTGGAGAAGCTCCAGCTCAACGACGCCGCCTTCTCGTGGGAACCGGAAACCTCACAGGCCCTCGGCTTCGGCTTCCGCTGCGGCTTCCTCGGGCTGCTGCACATGGAAATCATTCAGGAACGCCTCGAACGCGAATTTCAGGTGGACCTCATCGCCACGGCCCCTTCGGTCATCTACCGGGTGGAGACGACGGACGGCAAGACCACGGAAATCGACAACCCGTCGAAGCTGCCCGATCCGGGCCGGATCACCAACCTGTACGAGCCCTACGTCCGCATCGACATCCACGTGCCCAGCGAATTCGTGGGCAACGTGATGAAGCTCTGCGAGGAAAAGCGCGGCATCCAGAAAAATATGGGCTATCTGGCCCAGAACCGCGTGATCATCACCTACGAGCTGCCCTTCGCGGAAATCGTGTTCGACTTCTTCGACCGCCTGAAGTCCGCCACGCGCGGCTACGCCTCGATGGACTACGAGGTCGTGGACTATCGGGCCTCCAACCTCGTGCGGCTGGACATCCTGCTCAACGGCGAAGCCGTGGACGCCCTCGCCGTCATCGTGCACAAGGACAAGGCCTACGCCTACGGGCGCGCGCTGGCCCTCAAGCTCAAGCGGACCATCCCGCGCCAGATGTTCGAAGTGGCGATTCAGGCCGCCATCGGCCAGAAGGTCATCGCCCGCGAAACCATCTCCGCACTCCGCAAGAACGTCACCGCCAAGTGCTACGGCGGCGACATCACCCGTAAACGCAAGCTCCTCGAAAAGCAGAAGGAGGGCAAGAAGCGCATGAAGCGCATGGGCAACGTCGAGTTGCCGCAGGAAGCCTTCCTCGCCGCCTTGCAGGTCGGGGACGAGTAGAAAAAAAGGGGCGGGGGAACCATTCTGAAGGATGGTTCCCCCGCCCTTTTCGGACTCTCCCCCGCTCGAAACGGTCCGTATGGATCAACGAAGAGAGAGACGCGGGCCTTTTGAGGGACGCCTCCGTTCCCGCATGCGCGGCGGAAAGAGGAACGGTGAAGGCCGGTCCGTGCGTTCTTCCTCGACCGGAAAATCCATCGCGCCCCTGACCGTTCGGCCCGCACCTTCGAGGTCAGGCGTTCCGGCAGGCGGGGGGCGACGTACCGGGCGCTTTTCGGGCAGTTCGCTCAAGACGCCGCATCCATCATCTCGCCCCTTCCGCCGACAGCTCACCGTCATGGGGCGCTGCCTTGGCCCTTCGCCCGTCCCTCCGGTGGAGTGCCCCGGCAACGCCGCTCGGGAAAGAAAAAGGGAGCCTCGGCTCCCCGTTGTTCTTACCGCTTCATCAGATTTGCGATTTCCTCGCGAAGCACCCGTGCGGCGGATTCGGCGGCGATGCGGTCGATTTCGGCCCGGACCCGGCTCATGACGTCGGCGGTGATGGCCTCGGCGTCCGGCAGGTCGGGCAGAATGAGCTGCGGAAGCGGGCGGGACTCCAGGTCCTGCACGCGGCGCTGCAACTGCTCCAGCACCCGCGCCGTCGTTTCCTGTTCCTCGCAGGCCTTCTCCATGTCCACACGGACCAGCGCCAGAACGTCCTGCGCGATGCCCGCCGCATCCGGGGCCGCGAGCACGGGACGTTTCTCCAGCACGGACACCCGCCCCTCAAGCGATTCCAGCGCAAGCCCGAACAGGTCCGGGCCGTCGTCGGACTCATCCGCAGCCGGTTCGGCTTCCCGCGAGACGGCCTCGGCAAAAGACGGATGCGAAGCGGAGGTCTCTTCGGGATCGGGCTCGGGGATGAACTTCGGTTCGGGCGCAACGGAAGAGGCGAAGTCCCGCGACGCCGCAAGCGCCCGCAACTGCCCGCACAGGGCGTTTCCTTCCGTCAGCAGCGCTTCAATGTCGCCGGACACGGCTCCGGCGGCTTCTTCCCCAGATTCGTTCACACGCTGTTCCAGAGCGGTCACCCGCTCGTTCAAACGGCTCAAGGCTTCCTCCAGCCGGGTAAGACGTTCTTCCACATCATCGGGTTCGGACGGTACGGGCTCGGCGGCCTTCACGGGATCGTCCCCGGAGGCCTCCACGGACACCGCAAGCGGCGAGAGCACGGATGCGGGCTCGGGCAAAGGTTCGGGCTCCGCGACAGGTTCTCCGGCCTGCGGTTCCGGCATGACCAGTTCGGGATCGCCGGACTGCGGCTCACCGGATTCTCGCTCGGCGGCTTCCTGATTGCCGGGCTGCGGCACGACGGATTCCGCCTCGACGTGCGGCACGTCTTCCGGCTGTTCGGGGACATCGGGCTCGGCCTCTGAAACGGGTTCCTCCGGCGCAAGGGGCTGTTCGGGGAACAGCTCTTCGAGCGTGCTCTCTCCCTCGGCCCGCTCAGCCTTTCCTTCGTAAGACGCTTCCCCCGTTTCCCCGGCAAGGTCCCGTTCCGCGGGCGGCGTTTCCCTGAACGGCGCGTCCTTCTCCACGAAAGCGGCTTCGGCCGACGCAGGCCCCGTACCGAACAGGACGCCGAGGTCCTCGGAGGCGTCCACGCCGGAAGCTCCGTCAACGGGCCGTTCCGGATCGCAGGCCGCCTCGGTCGGGGCGGACGCAAAGGGGGGTTCCGGTGCGTCCTCGTCGCCGCCTTCGCGCGCCACGGCGCCCGCCTTCGCCATCTCTTCTTCAAAGGCGCGGATCAGGTCCTCGCTCGACGCTTCGGGAGCGGACGCTTCCGGGACCGGGTCGGCCCAAGGCGTCGCGGCCTCCGGGGCCTTCCCCGACTCTCCGGAAACGCCCGATTCGGGGATATTTTGACATTCGTCTACGTTTTCAAACGGATACCGCGAGACAATGTAACCGGGGTCCTCTTCCCGTTCCGCCGGTTCCGGAACGGCGTCCCCGGCTCCGCCGCCAACACGAACAGCCCCGCAGGGCTCCGGCTGGGGAGACGCCTCGGGGTCGTCGACAATATCAAAAAGGTCTATAATGCCTTCTTCCGGGTCGTAGGGGGTTTTCTGTGCCATACTGGCCTCTCGTCGGCAGAAAAATATAAATGGATACAGGCAGAGTACACGCATCCGCCGCGATCTGGCAAGCGGGAACAGGCGGCGGTTTACAGGCCCGCCGCCAGCCTGTAGACTGACGGGCGGCCTTTCATCCCGTTTCTTTTTCAGACTTTTTTTCGGAGATCGCATGGAGCGTCCAGTTTCCTCGACACTTCCGGTCACGCCCGGCGTTTACCTCTATAAGGACGCTCAGGGCCGGATCATCTACGTGGGCAAGGCCCGCAACCTCCGCAAGCGGATTCTCTCTTATTTTCGGGAGGCTTCGGCGCTCACGCCCAAAACGGTGGCCATGATCGGCCACGCCGCCTCGCTGGAGACGCTTTCCACCACCACGGAAAAGGAAGCGCTCCTGCTCGAAGCCAGCCTGATCAAAAAGCACCGCCCGCACTACAACATCGTTCTGCGCGACGACAAGCAGTACGTGCTGTTCCGCATCGCCAAGGACGTGCCCTTTCCGCGTCTTGAGGTGGTGCGCCAGCCCCGGCGCGACAACGCCCGCTATTTCGGACCGTTCACCTCGGGGCAGGCGGCCCGCGAAACGTGGAAGACCATCCACCGGGCCTTCCCCCTGCGGCGCTGTTCGGACCGGGCCTTCAAGAACCGCGTCCGCCCCTGCCTCTACTACCACATCGGGCAGTGCCTCGCGCCGTGTACCGAAAACGTGTCGCCGGAAGACTACGCCACCCTCGTACACCGCGTGGAACTGCTGCTGTCCGGGCGTTCGCGCGAGCTGGTGGACACCCTGCGCCGCGCCATGACCGAAGCCTCGGAAGCGATGGAATACGAGCAGGCCGCCGTCTACCGCGATCAGATCAAGGCCATCGAGCGCACCGTGGAACGCCAGAGCGTGGTCCTGCCCGAAGGCGGCAACATGGACGTCGCGGGCGTGGTTCCGGCGAAGGGCGGCCTTGCGCTCGGCCTGCTGTTCGTGCGCGAAGGGCGGCTCGTGGACGGGCGGACCTTTTTCTGGCCCGATCTGGAGCTGGCGGAAGGCCCCGAACTGCTCTGGAGCTTCCTCGGACAGTTCTACGGCCCGCAAAGCTCCATCCCCCCGCGCATCGTGGTCCCGTGGCTGCCGGAAGACACGGACCTGCCTTCCGTTCCCGCCGCAGCCGATGCGGGACCCGGCCCGTCGTCCGCGCCCGGCCCGGTTGATCGCGTTTCCGCCGCGACCGACGCGGAGCCCGGTTCCCCGACCGGCCTCCAGCCCGAAGGCCCCGACGCCGTTTGCGATGAGGTGGAGTCCCTTGAAGCCCTTGAGGCGGCCCTCTCCGACGCGCGCGGCGGCATCGTGCGCATCGCCAAGCCCCGCAACGCCGCCGAGGCCCGTTTGGTGGACATGGCGGTATCCAACGCCCGCGAGGCCGCCGTCACCAAGACGGAAGTGCCCATGGCCGACCGGCTCGCCGCCGCCTTCGCGCTGGATCGCGTCCAGTCGGCCCTGCCCGGCGCGGTGCCGATGGCGTCCCGGCCCATCCGGCGCATCGAATGCGTGGACGTCTCTCACACGGGAGGCAGCTCCACGCGCGTGGGCATGGTGGTCTTTGAAGACGGACAACCGCAGAAATCGGATTACCGCACCTACGCGCTCGAAGGCGAAAGCGCCTGCAACGGCGACGACTACGCGGCGCTGGCCGAGTGGATGCGCCGCCGTCTCGAATCCGGCCCGCCGTGGGCCGATCTGGTGCTCATCGACGGCGGGCGCGGGCAGGTTTCCGCCGTGCAGCGCATCGTCCGCGAGTCCGGCGCGGAAGGCCGTTTTCTGCTGGCGGGCATCGCCAAGGCGCGCGACGAGATGGGCCGGGCCGACCGCCGGGCCGGGAACGTGGGCGACCGGATTTTCCTGCCGGGCCGGAGCAATCCCCTCCCCCTGCGTGACGGTTCCGCCGAGCTGCTGTTTCTCCAGCATGTCCGCGACACGGCCCACCATTTCGTCATCGGGCGGCATCGTCGGGCGCGGGCGGGCGCGGCCCTGTCCGCCGAACTGTTGCGCATTCCCGGCGTGGGGACCGCCACGGCCCGGATGCTCTGGGATCACTTCAAGACCCTCGACGCAATCATCGCCGCCACGCCCGACCGGCTCGCCGCCATCCCCGGCATCGGCCCCCGCAAGGCCGCCGCGCTGGCCGAGAGTTTGAAGCGGTTGAAGGAAGAATGAGATTGGAGGGGGCGGGGGCCCTTTCTCCAGAAAGG
>CABKMN010000060.1 GCA_902373525.1 uncultured Bilophila sp.
CCGCGCGGGCGGTCGTCATCGTCGTAGCCGAGGGAGGAGGGCGGATCGAGGGTGAGGCCGTCGAGGGACGAGCCCGGCTCGACCGGACGCGGTTCCGCCGGGGTCGTGGCGCGGCTCCATGTGCCGGGCTCCCGCGCGGGGGCGGGGTCCGGTTCCGGCGGATAGGGCTGCTTCGCCAGCGGGTTGACGGCGATGCCGGCCTCAAGCTGTTGCAGCGTGGCGATGCGCTTTTCGAGCTTCGCCAGCGTGGAGAGGATGGCCGCGTGCTCCTCGCGCATGGTCTTCGACATGGCGTCCTGATTGCGCAGGATGCAGAAAAACATGAAGGCCAACCCTCCGAACAGCACAACCTCGAAAGCCAGCAGCATAACCTTTTCCTTTCCGATAACGTGGACGGTTTCGCGACGCCCCTTGCGGAGACGGTTCGCTTTCGATACCTCTAGGCGCATCGGCTTCCGTCATAATACCCATTGACCACAACCGCAAGGACCCTTCATATGGCATCTCCTTCCATCCGCCCCCGCATGCTCGTCGCCGACGAGCAGGGGAACATCTACGATCACCCGGACTTTCTCCTCATGTGCCGTCGCGGCGAAGAGTGGAGCCTGCCCCGTCCCGACGAGCTGATGCCCCTTCCGGACGAGAGCGAGCTGTTTCTGCTGCCCGGACGTCGGGCCGTGGGGCTCAACCCCGAAACCGGCGAAACCGAAGTCATGGAGGACTGGGCCGTGGCGGCCTTCGCCGCACCCGCGCACACCCTGACGGCGCATCCCGTGTACGTGACCGACGAGGGCGCGCCCATGCTGCCGCTGTTCGCCTACGGAGCGGTGGGGTTCGCCAACGGGCGTTTCTACGTCTGCGCGAAAAAGGTGGACGAGGACGTGCGTCAGGTTTTCAAGGGCATTTCACGGGGCAAGATCGAGCGTTCCGCCCGCACGATCATGAACCGGTTCCCGGACAACCGTCTCATACAGCACATCATGGAGAACTGCGCGCTGCGTTACGGGTGTCCGGCGGCGAAAAACCTGTGTCTCGGACGCTACGAAGCGCCCATGCCGACTTCGCGGACCTGCAACGCCCGGTGCATCGGGTGCATTTCGCAGCAGGAGGAAGGGTCCAAAATCGTCGCCACCCCCCAGTGTCGTCTGACCTTCACGCCCACGGCGGACGAACTGGTGGAGCTGATGCGTTTCCACGCGGAACGTGAAACCGAAAAGCCGGTCTTTTCCTTCGGGCAAGGCTGTGAAGGCGAACCGCTGACCGAAGCGCCGCTGCTCATCGAGGCGGTGCGGCGTTACCGTGAGGAAGGCGGACACGGCACCATCAATCTGAATTCCAATTCCTCCCGCCCGCAGGCCGTCGCCGAGCTGGCGGACGCGGGTCTGACCTCGCTGCGCGTCAGCCTCAACAGCGCCCGGCCCGAAGTGTACAACCGTTACTACCGGCCTCATGGCTATACCTTCGACGATGTGCGCCAGTCCATTATTGAAGCCCGTTCGCGCGGCGTGCATGTGGCCGTCAACCTGCTGTATTTCCCCGGCGTCACGGATACGGAGGAGGAAATCGAGGCGCTCATCGAGCTGTTCCGCTCCACCGGGATCAGCCTCGTGCAGCTCCGCAATCTGAACATCGATCCCGAGTATTACCCCTCGCTTCTCGAAGGCATCACGTTTGGGCCGTCCGTGGGGCTGAACAACTTCCGCAAGCGCATCCGCCGGGCCTGTCCGTGGATCACCTACGGGTATTTCAATCCCTATCTCGGGGACAAGGCCGACCTCGGCGGCACGCCCATGCCCGGCGAGTGGAAGCCCGAACCCGAGGAGATCGCGGAAGCCGTCGCGGAGGACGGCGAGGGGGCGTAACCGGAGGGGGTTCTTTGCCGAGGCTCCGCCTCGGGCTCCGGCAGGGCGCCGCCCTGCACCCGCCGGGGGCATGATGCCCCCCGGACCCCCTCGAAAACGGAGACGCGACGGCAGGCGGCACGATGCAGGAACGGACGTTTCCTAAAGAAAAAAGAGGCCGTACGGCCTCTTTTTTCTTGTACTCTTTAGGATAATACTTTGTCATTACAGCACTAAATCACGGCATACCCCAAGGGCAACTCAATAGGCCCTGTCATGGGATGCGTTTGTTTCATCTCCACAGTATGGTGAAACGACAGCTTTTTTTCCGGTTTTTCCATTGGCGGACTCCATCGGTGAGGCATGTTATCGGTTATTCCTTTGGAACTTCAAGTAATAAAGCCTCGACCGTTTCCTATGACACAGCCGTTCACTATACTGATTTTTGCCTTTTCTCTATGAGCGGTCGGGAGACGTCCGCCTCCGAAACGAGCTTGCGCGGCCCCAAAGCCGACAAGAACCCATAGGAAAGTCTTTGAAGAGGAAGGGGTGGGGTTTGGGGAGGGGAAGGAGAAACTTTCTCAGAAAGTTTCTCCTTCCCCTCCCCAATCTTCATGTCCTATCCTTCCACCAACCCCTTCAACTCCGCATAAATGCCTTCGTCGTCGAGGCCGAGGCGGCGGCGGAGCTGGGCTTGCGTGCCGTGCTCCACAAAGGCGTCGGGCAGGCCGAGACGCTTGATGCGCTGCCCGGTGAGGGCTCCGGCGTCGGCCAGCAACTCCAGCACGGCGGAAGAGAAGCCCCCGGCAAGGGCGTTTTCCTCGACAAAGAGCAGTCGATTGTACCGGGCGGCCAGATCGAGCAACTGCCGCTTCGGCAGCGGCTTGACCCAGCGGGCGTCGAACACCGCCACGCTGCGCCCGGTTTCCGCGAACAGCCTGTCCGCCGCGCGCTTGGCGGGCCAGACCATGCTCCCCACGCCGATGATGACGGCGTCCGCGCCTTCGCGGAGCAGCTCGCCTTCGCCGTAGGGCAACGGCGGCAGCGAAATGAGCGGATCGGCGTCCGGCAGGGGAAGGCCCGTCGCCGCGCCGCGCGGGTAGCGGATGACCAGCGGCTGGCCGAGGTTCAGCGAGGTGATCAGCGCGGCCTGCAATTCCACCTCGTCGCGCGGAGCCAGCATGTTGAGATTCGGGATATGCCGGAGGAAGGACAGATCAAAGGCGCCGTGATGCGTGGGACCGTCCTCACCGACCAGCCCGGCGCGGTCGAGACAGAGCGTCACCGGCAGCTTCTGGATGCAGACGTCGTGCACGATCTGGTCGTAGGCCCGCTGGGAGAAGGTCGAATAGATCGCCACAAAAGGCCGGTAGCCCTGCGAAGCCAGTCCCGCCGCGAAGGTTACGGCGTGCTGTTCGCAGATGCCCACATCCGTAAACCGGGTGGGGAAACGGGCCTTGAAGTGCCCGGTGCCCGTGCCGCTGGACATGGCGGCGGTAACGGCGACGATCCGGTCGTCCTCCTTGGCGAGACGGCAGAGGGTTTCCCCGAAAACGTCCGTATAGGTCGGCGGCGCGTCCACGGGTCTGGGCTGCGTCTGGCCGGTGGCGATGTCGAATTTCCCGAGCCCGTGGAACCGCGAGGGATGCGCCTCCGCGGGCGGGTAGCCCTTGCCCTTGCGGGTCAGGACGTGCAGCAGGACGGGCTGGTCGTCGATGGAGGCCGCCATCCGCAGATGGCGTTCCAGCCCCTCGATGTTATGCCCGTCCACCGGGCCGATATAGTTGAAGCGCAGGGCCTCGAACAGCATGCCCGGCGTGAACACCGTCTTGAGGCTGCGGTGCGTGCGGTGGGCGTATTCCGCCATTTCGTCGCCGATGCCGGGGATGGACTTGAGCCAGTCCTTGACCTCCTTGCGGACCCGGCGCGCCCAGCCGCGTTCCATGTTGCGGCTGAGGAACAGGGAGAGCGCCCCCACGTTGTGGGAAATCGACATTTCGTTGTCGTTGAGCACCACGATGAGACGGCGGCCCATGTCGCCCGCCTGATTCAGCCCTTCGAAGGCCAGTCCGCCGGTGAGCGAGCCGTCCCCGATGACCGCGAGGACATGGTTTTTCTTCCCGGCGAGGTCGCGCGCCATCGCCATGCCGAGCGCGGCGGAGACGGACGTGGAGGAGTGCCCGACGCCGAAGTGATCAAAGGGGCTCTCCTCGATTTTCGGAAAGCCGCTGATGCCGCCAAGTTGCCGGAGGGTATGGAAATTTTCGGAACGCCCGGTCAGCAGCTTCCAAGCGTAGCTCTGGTGCCCCACGTCCCAGACGAGCCTGTCGTCTTCGGGGTTGAATACGGAAAGGAGCGCGAGCGTCAGCTCCACGACTCCGAGGGAGGGAGCGAGGTGGCCGCCGTTGGCGGAAACCGTGCGGATGATGGTCTGGCGGAGTTCCGTGGCCAGCATTTCCTTTTCGGAGAGGGAAAGTTCCGCCACCATCGAGGGATGCGTGATGCGCGCAAGAAGAGGCGGAAGCGCCGTGTCTGTGTCGTTCATGGAGAATGGGTTCCTGTAGAGGTCTCGGCGGACGCCGCACGGCGGGCCCGCCGCGTTCGGGGCATGCGGAACCCTCTGTATAGCTCCGCCTCGCCGGATTGGCAAACGTCTCCGCAAGGGAAACGTGCGCCAATCCGTAGATCGTTCCGGCCGCTCGCTAGTTGTTACGGGTCACCAACATCAGGGACAGGCCCCTGAGGAAATCGGCGTCCGCCCCCGTGAAGCCGCGCAGGCTGTCCACGGCCTTTTCGGCGAATGCCTGCGCGAGTTCGCGGCTGCGTTCGAGGCCGATCAGGGAAGGGTAGGTGGTTTTGCCCATTTCGGCGTCGCTTCCGACGGGCTTGCCGAGGGTGGCGGTGTCGGCGGTTTCGTCGAGGATGTCGTCGACAATCTGGAAGGTTACGCCGAGGGCCTCGCCGTAGGCGCGCAGGGCGTCGAGGTCCGCGTCGGACGCCCCGGCGAGCAGGCCGCCGCTGATGCAGGCCACCCGGAACATGGCCCCGGTCTTGAGGGCGTGCAGGGTTTGCAGCGTGGGCAGGGGCACGTCGGTCCTGCCGGTGCAGTCCATATCGAGAATCTGGCCGCCGACCATCCCGGCGGCTCCGGCGGCGGAGGAAACGGCGGCAAGCGCCCCGAGCACGCGGTCCGCCGGGATGCCCGCCGTCGCCGAGGCCATGAAGCCGAAGGCGTCGGTGAGCAGGGCGTCGCCCGCGAGAATGGCGGTCGCCTCGTCGAAGGCCTTGTGGCAGGAGGGCCGCCCGCGTCGGAGGTCATCGTCGTCCATTGCGGGGAGGTCGTCGTGGATGAGGGAATAGGTGTGGATCATCTCCAGCGCGGCGGCGAAGGGCATCGCCGCATCCGCCGTCAGGCCGAACAGGGAGGCGGTGGACAGGCACAGCACGGGGCGAAGCCGTTTCCCGCCCGCAAGCAGGCTGTAGTACATGGCTTCCTTGAGCCGCCCCTGCATGGGGATGCCGTCGAGGCAGTGCCGGAGGTAGGCTTCCACCTGCGCGCCGCGTTCGGCGAGGACCGTCTTGACCTGCTGGGAATCGAATGCCGTACTCATCGTGTGTCCTTTCGTTTGGAAAATGACGGGAAAAACGGTTGGGAAAGCGGGATCGCCTGTTCCCCAGAACGGGCGGGAAAGCAATCGCCTCGTCTTCATGCCGGATGGTTCCGAACCCCGCGAACGGGGATTCGATAAGCGCAACACGTTCGGGAGGATGAAGGAAGGGGGATCGGAGGGGAGAAGGTCCCTTTGAAAAGGCCCCTTTCTCCCCCGACATCTCTAGTCCTCCCCATCCTCCGTGATCTTCTTCTCGTCGAAGGGCTCAAAGCCCTGTTCGGTGAGGATGCGGACCTCGTTCCGGGCCTTTTCGAGCTGTTCGCGGCAGGAACGGGAGAGAGTGAGGCCCTCCTTGTACAGACGCACGCTGTCCTCAAGCGGCAGATCGCCGTTTTCCAGCGCGGCGACGACTTCCTGAAGGCGGCGTAAACGCTCCTCAAAGGAGGGTGTCTTCTTGGCGGCCATAGGGGCTCCTATTGCTTGGGGACGAGGGACAGGGGATCGATGGCGACCCCGAGGATGTTGACGCCGAGGTGCAGATGCGGGCCGGTGACGCGCCCGGTGGCGCCCACGAGGCCGATCTGCTGTCCGGCCTTGACCATTTCGCCGGGCTTCACGTCGAGGCGGGACATGTGCGCGTAGGAACTGATCACGCCCTGCCCGTGGTCGATGTAGACGGTGTTGCCCGCAAAATACATGTTCTGCGCGATGACGACCCTGCCGTCGGCCACGGCCTTGATCGGCGTACCCTGCGCGCCGCGCAGGTCCACTCCGCGATGGTAGGAACGCATCTCGCCGTTGAACATCCGCCTGCCGCCGAAGGCGCTGGTCACGACGCCGGGGACCGGACGCCGGAATGTGCCGCGCCAGTAACGTTCGGGCGTCACGCGCTTGAGCGCCTCGGCGGATTTTTTGCGTTCGCCGTCAATGCGCTTCATGGCTTCCTTGGGCGGGTTTACGAAATTTTTTTTGACCGAAATCTGTTGTTCGGGCCATTTCACCTTGAGGACTTTGACCGTAGCCTTGCCGGTCAGCGTTCCGGCGGAGGCCTGAACGACCATGTCCTTTTCGGTGTTTACGGGGACGGGGAGCAGGGCTTCGGCGATGCGGCTCTGGCCGTCCGCCACCGTGGGCGCGACGATGCTCTTGCCGAGCCATGTAAAGGTGATGTGCGGGAGCTGTTCGTCGATGACGACGCGGACCCGAACGGCGGTCCCCTGTTTGGCCTCTTCCGGGGCGTGGATGGTCAGGGACGCGGCCAGCGCGCCGCCGCAGACGGCCAGAACGAGACATCCGGCGAGCAGGGCGATCCGGCAGTTACGGAGTATCATGGCATTCTCCACTGGCGCGAACGGCGGTGACGCGGGCGTCCACCTCGCCGTCGCGGATTTTGACGGTCAGGGGCGTGCCCGGTTGCACGTCCCGAATGTTGCGGACGAAACGTCCGTCGGCGGTAAGGGCGTAGGCGTAGCCCCGTTCGAGCGGCCCTTCCGGGTCGAGCCCGCGGAGCCTGAGTTCCGCACGTTCGAGACGGCGATCCCGTTCTCCGAATGCGGCGGCGAAACGTTCCTCCAGCCGCGAGGAGGCGGCGTCCAGTTGCAGCCCGGCCCGCGCAAGCCGTTGGGCCTGCGCCTGTTCGAGACGGCGGGCCAGCCCGTCCACCCGTTCCAGCCGCGCGTCCAGCGCGCGCGGGTCCGCATGGCGGGCAAGGGCGGCTTCCAGCGGACGCAACCCGGCGTCGGCGCGTTCCAGCTTCTGCCCGAGGGTGGAGGACAGCCGCCTTCGGAGCGCGTCGAAACGCTCCTCCAGCCGGGACAGGCCGCGCTCCGGCGACAGCCACGTCAGGGCGCGGGACAGCGTATCCAGCTTTTCGCCGCGTTCGGCAAGCCGTCGCTCGGCGGCGTCCGTCAGGCTCGTTTCGAGATCGTCCACAAGCTGGGCGTACCACTGGCGTTCGGGCCAGAGAAGCTGTGCCGCATGGCTCGGCGTGGCGGCGCGCAGGTCCGCCACCATGTCGGCGACGGAGGTGTCGATTTCGTGCCCGATGCCCGCCACCACCGGGATGCCGGAGCGGTACACGGCGTCCGCCACGCGCTCGTCGTTGAACGCCCACAAATCCTGCAACGAGCCGCCGCCCCGGATGAGCACGAGCACGTCGGCCCAGCCGCGCCGGTTCGCGTCGTCCAGCGCCTCGACGATGCGGGGCGGGGCGTCGTCGCCCTGCACGGGGACGGGGTGGATGCGGATTTCGCAGCCCGTGCCGCGTTCGCCCGACAGGCGCAGGAAGTCGCGGATGGCGGCTCCCGAGGGTGCGGTGATCACGGCCACGCGGCGCGGATGTTCGGGGATGGGGCGTTTGCGTTCGACGGCGAAGTAGCCCTTTTCGGACAGCTTGCGCTTGAGGGCCTCCAGCGCGAGGTGCAGTTGGCCTTCGCCGCTGTCCTGCGCGAGTTCGACCACGAGCTGGTAGCCGCCGCGCGGGGCGTACACGGTGATCCGTCCGGCGCAGATGACCTGCTGCCCGTTCCTGAGCGTGGCGGCGAGGCTGAGGCGCGGGCCGTCCTCGAAGACTTCGCCGGTGAGCGGGTCGAAGGCTTCGCGTTCCTTCTGGCTGCCCTTGAACCAGACGGCCTGAAGAAGCGCGTTGTCGTCCTTCAGGGAAAAATAGAGGTGCCCGGAGGCGGGGCGGGACAGGTTCGTGACCTCGCCGCGCACCCAGACGTAGGGAAAGCCGTTTTCCACGGCGTCCTTGATCTGTGCCGTGAGCTGGCGGACGGTGAGGATGGACATGGGGGATGATGCCTCCGGCGGGCAGGGCTCCGCCCTGCACCCGCAAGGGGCGAGCCGCCCCTTGACCCGGCGCGTAGTGAGCCGGAGCGGGATGGTGGTTGTTTCGTTCGCCCGGAATGGGGCCGTATGCGGCATGGCGATGAAACGGTCCCGCCGCTTCATCGCCATGTGGGAATTTTGTTCCCGCCCGTTCGCAAATGGAATCGGCCCCCCGCCCTTCGCATCCTCCCGGGAATAAGAGTAAAAAGTCGTAGGAGGATGAGGGGATGGGGGGAGGGGAGAGGGAAGCCCTTCTTCAGAAGGGGCGTTCTCCCCCTTCCCCAAGCGTTTCGTCGGCTACATGCCCCAGCAGGCGAGGACGCCCTTGCGCCACTCGGCGAAGGCTTCGGCGAAGCCCTCCACGGGGAGTTCGCCCTTTTCGCCGGTCTTGCGGTTTTTGACTTCGACGATGCCGCGGGCGAGGCCCTTGCCGCCCACGACAACCTGCATGGGCAGCCCGATGAGGTCGGCGTCCTTGAACTTCACGCCGGGGCGTTCTTCGCGGTCGTCGAGTAGCACGTCGAGGCCCATCTTGCCGAGCAGCTCGTACAGTTCGTCGGCCTTGGCGGCGGTGTCGGCGTTCTTGGGATCAAGGTTGACCAGTTCGAGGTCGAACGGCGCGAGGGGCGGCGGGAAGGCGATGCCGTCGCGGTCGTTGTTCTGCTCGATGCAGGCCGCGACCACGCGGGAGACGCCGATGCCGTAGCAGCCCATGATGATGGTCTGTTCCTTGCCGTTCTCGTCGAGATAAATGGCGTTGAGGGCCTTGGAATACTTGGTGCCGAGCTTGAAGACGTGGCCCACTTCGATGCCTTTGGCGAAGGCCACCGGCTTGCCGCAGCGGGGGCAGACGTCGCCTTCCGCGATGGCGCGCAGATCGGCGTAGGCGAAGGCCGGGACGTCGCGCTGGAGATCGACGTGCAGGATGTGCGTGTCGGCCTTGTTCGCGCCCGCGATCCAGTCCGTGCCCGCCATCAGTTCGTGGTCGGCCACGATGGGACCGGCGGTGAAGCCCACGGGACCGGCGAAGCCCACCGGCGCGTTGGTCCATTGCGTCACCTGCTCGGGCGAGGCGAGCACCACCTCGTCGGCCTTGAAGTAGTTCTTCAGCTTGATTTCGTTCAGTTCGCGGTCGCCGCGCACGAGCGCCGCCACGGGCTTGCCGTCCACCACGTAAAGGAGCGTCTTGATGAGCTGTTGCGCGGGCACCCCGAGGAAGGAGCAGACTTCTTCGATGGTGTGCTGATCGGGGGTGGTCACTTCCTCGATGGCGGCGCAGGTTTCCTTGCAGGGCGTTTCCGGGGCGAGGACGGCGGCGCGCTCGATGTTGGCGGACCAGTCGCATCCGGTGCAATAGGCGATGGTGTCTTCGCCGGTTTCGGCCAGCACCATGAATTCGTGCGAGAAGTTGCCGCCGATGGAGCCGGAGTCGGCCTCTACGGGGCGGAACTGGAGGGCCATGCGGCTGAAAATCTTTTTGTACGCTTCAAACATGTTCCGGTAGCTGGCGTCGGCGCCCGCGTCGTCCTTGTCGAAGGAGTAGGCGTCCTTCATCAGGAACTCGCGCCCGCGCATCAGGCCGAAGCGGGGACGGATTTCGTCCCGGAACTTGGTCTGAATCTGGTACAGGTTCATGGGAAGCTGGCGGTAGGAGCGCACTTCGCCGCGGAGAAGATCGGTGACGACCTCCTCGTGCGTGGGGCCGAGGCAGTAGTCGCGCTCGTGGCGGTCCTTGAAGCGCAGGAGTTCCTTGCCGTAGTGCTCCCAACGCCCGGATTCGCGCCACAGGTCGGCGGGCTGCACGGTCGGCATGAGGATTTCCTGAGCGCCCGCCCGGTCCATTTCCTCGCGCACGATGTTGGCGGCCTTGTTCAGCGTCCGCAGGCCGAGGGGCAGCCAGGTGTAGATGCCGGAAGTGAGTTTGCGAATCATGCCCGCACGGATCAGCAGTTTGTGGCTGATGACTTCAGCGTCGCCGGGGGCTTCTTTCAGAGTGGGGATGTACCATTGACTCCAGCGCATAGATGTACCTCAGAATAAAATGGGGAGCCCCCGCACGCGGTTGGGCTCCAAGTTGGGCGGCAGTATATCCCCGAAGCCGCAAAAAGGCAAAAGATACCTGTTCCTCGCGTCCGGCGTCGGTTTTCCCGTCCCGGCGGCGCGGGAAGCGGGATTTTCGTCCGCAAGGCCTCCCTCCTCCCGGACGGGCCCGCCGCGCGGGGAAAGGGAGCGTGCGTTGTTTTCCGGGCCGTCCGCCTGTATGCTGCCGCCCATGAAACGGCCTGCCGGGATACGCGCCGGATGCGTGCGGGGCTTTGGCATCGGTGCGGTACAGCGTGACGCTGGCGTTGATACGCGCCGGGCGTGTGCGAGGCCTTATAGCAAGCTCGGAACCGGCAACGGAAAACGTTTCCCGCCGTCGGGCGCGTGCGGGTCTTTGCAGCGTTCGCGCCCTTTGGCGGCGTGGGGAAAAACCGTGCGGGGCGTGTGGCCGTTGTCGGCTGCCCGTCCGCTTTCTGGGAACCGTGGGCGCGGACGGGGCCCGCGCCGAAGCCGCACCGTCGCCCGTCGCGCCGCGAGGGGTTCCGGGGGGTATACAAAACCAGCGTTTTCGGTCTATTGTATGCATTCCGCACTGTTCGGAAGGACGGATGCGGGAAAACGATTCGGGAGTTTACGATGATTGCAAGACGGTTCAGAACGATTGCCGCCGCGGCGTGTCTGTTGGCGCTGGCGGCCTTTTCCATGCCCCGCCTCGGTTGGGCGGAGCAGCCGGACGGCCCGCGTTTCAACATCTATACGCAGGGTTACGAAAAGGCCGATGTGGATGAGGGCGGTTCCTATTCCAAAACGGAAAGCGGCGTTTCCGTGGGGTACAAGTGGTTCACGCTCGGCTACAAGCGCAGCTCCTACAGTTGGAGCCATTCGGATTCGGTGAACTTCAGCAAGAAGGGCGAGCCGTGGGACGAGATGAACAAGCTCTCGCTGGACGCCTCGTTCGACGGGTATCTGAACGATACCGTGAGCTGGTTCGCGGGCGGCACGATCATTTCCGGCTTCGAGGATCAGGTGTGGGATTCGTTCACCTTCGCGCCGCGCGGCGGACTGACGTTTTCCCCGTCCTATGATCTGAAGCTGCACCTCGGCGCGGTGGGCCTGATTTCCCCGGTGCGTCCGCTGGTGCTGCCGCTGGTCGGCGCGGAGTGGGGCAACGAACAGGATTTCGGCTTGTCCGCGATGGTGGGCTTCCCCGGCACGAGGGTGCAGTACCGGTTTAACGAACTCCTCGCCGCGCGCGTGGCGGCGCGCTGGGATCGCGACATCTACCGGCTTTCCAACGACAGCAGCGTCGCCAAGAAGGGGTACATGGAAGAGTCCGGCTACACCGGCGGCGCGTACCTCGACATCACGCCCATCAGCGACCTGAAGTTCACGGTCGGCGCGGAACTGCTGTTCGACCGGCAGTTGCGCCTGTACGACAAGGGCGGCGACGAGTTCTCCAAGACCGACGTGGATCGTTCGCTCGGCGCTGTGGTGCGCGCAAGCTACAGCTTCTGATGCGTGAAAAATCGGGGAAGGGAAACCTCACTGGAGGGAATCTCCTTGTTTTCTTTCCCCTTTTTCTCCGCTTCCTTTCCTTTTCAAGACATTTTATCCCTTCCGGCTGGCGTTCCGGTCGGCGGGAGACGGACGGTCTTTTCGCGGGAGAGGGGCCGTGCGGCGCTTGCTGGAGGCGGAAAGGCGGCGGGTTTACGGAATCCGGTGGACATCAAAACATAACATGCTGTTATTTTTAATAATGTTTTTATGGTTTCTTAAGCGCGGAGCGTTCTCGAACGACGCCGATGGACTTGTTTCTTTCTTGTGAAACGCTTCCGTTTGAGGACGGGGCCAAGCGGGAAAAGGGGAGTGGATATGTTCGTATTCAGCCTGACGTATGTGAAGCCGTTGTCCGAAGTGGAGCGGGTGCTGCCCGATCATGTGCGGTTTCTGGACAGGTATTATGATCTGGGGAAGTTCGTGTGTTCGGGGCGGAAGAACCCCCGCACGGGCGGCGTGATCCTGTGTGCGGCGACGGACGCGACCGAGGCCGAGGCGATCATGCGCGAAGACCCCTTCTTCATCGAGGGAATCGCCCGCTATGAGGTGATCGAATTTCAGCCTTCCAAGTACGCGGAGGCGTTTCGGGCGTTCGTTTCCTGAGCGGGGGGCGTCCGTCGGGCGGGGTTTTCCGCATGGCGGAAAGGGAGTCCGGATTTTTGAGACGGCGGTGTCCAACACCGCCGTTTTTTTCATGATACAGCCATATGGACAACGTGCCCGAGTTGGGATACTTCGGGCGATTCCCTCGGCATGGAGCCGGGGGACGCCGGGGGCTCCGGCGTATCCGTAGACAGGGCTGTGCCCGTTCGGCCCGATCCGCCTCTCTGGAGGACGCATGAACCGCTTTTTTTCGCTCATGTGGGGCGTTGCCGCCGTCATGGTGACGGCGACGAACGCTCCGGCGCTGGACGATTTCAGCGCCTTTACGATGAAGGGCGTCGGCAACGACGTCGATCCGTTTGAGCTTACCTGCAAGCAGTACGCCGGACTGGACGCCGGGACGCGTCGGCTCCTGACCTCGTATCTCGAAGGCTACGCGGCGGAAGGATCGAGCACCGCCTACGCCGAGGGGGCCGTCAGGAATTTCGAGGCCGGCATCCTCGCCGCCTGCGCCAAGGCTCCCGACAGTCCCCTCGACGAACTGCTGGAGAACGTCCAGTACGACGTTCCCGAAGGCGGTGCGGAGCCGGGCTGTTCCGCGCTCCTCAAGACGTCCGCTCCCGAGGAGGCCGCGAAGCTCCTTCTCTGGACGCAGGGGTATCTGGAGTCGGAACTCGCTGAAAATATGGAGACGGATTTCGATCAGGCCATCCATCAGGATACGTTCCGCGAAGACGCGGCGGCGGTCCTTGAGCAGTGCAAGGCCGACAACGAGGGCAAGCTGATCGAGGTCATGCGGACGCTCATGATGGGCGACTGAGCCCCGATTTTTCGTTTTCCACACAAAAGGCCGGGGATTGCCGGCCTTTTCCGTAGCACGCTCTGTTCTATCCTTTTCCTCGACGAGGTCCGTAACCTGTACGGCTTCGCGGCAATCATGCCGGACGGCACTGTTTCCGACTGAAGCCACGCCCTCGGTGAGGGATTCGATAGAGTCAAAAGCCAAGGAGGGGGGAGGGAAACTTCCTTGAGAACGTTTCCCTCCCCCTTCCTCCATTCTATATCTTCAAATCCGGCATGCCGCCGCGCGGGCGGTCGTCATCGTCGTAGCCGAGGGAGGAGGGCGGATCGAGGGTGA
>CABKMN010000061.1 GCA_902373525.1 uncultured Bilophila sp.
GGGGAGGGGGAGGGGAAACTTTCTCCAGAAAGTTTCCCCTCCCCCTCCCCAAGTCCTCCTTTTTTCCCTTTTTGGAATATCCGTAACCGGATAGGCGGACACGGATCGTTTTGTCACATAACTGTCACAAAACTTTCTCAAAGTGCGGCGGCGGAGGCGGCGCGTCGCCGGGCCTCCCCGGAGGAACGTTCACAACATGGTGAGAATAAAAATCTTTCCCTGTGATTTTCTGTTAGAAATCCTCTTGCCCATGCCGTAGGGCTTATGTATATTGCAGCAATACTGCACTTTTCACGGAGTTGTCATGAACAAAAGCGAACTGGTCAAAGCCTTGGCTGATCAGGCCAACATTTCCCTGGATGAGGCGACCCTCGTGGTCAACACGTTTGTGGACAGCATGAAGGAATCCCTCCTCGAAGGCGGCCGCGTGGAAATCCGCGGGTTCGGCAGCTTCAAGGTGAAGGAGTACGGAAGTTACGCAGGCCGCAACCCCCGTACCGGTGAAAAGGTCGCCGTGGAGCCCAAGCGCCTCCCGTTCTTCCGCGCCGGAAAAGAACTGAAAGAATATCTCAACGTGTAGTTGAGATGCGGGGCTTGTCTCTGTGAACGCAGAAGACGGAAACGGTTCCCGCAGATGCCCGGGGGAGTTCGTCTCCCCCGGCTTTCTTGTCCTGTGCCTGCTGTTCCTGCTTCTGGGGAACGCACGGGCCGCCGACCTCTTCTCCGAAGAGCAGGCTTTCCGGACGGCCTCCGCCGAGGCGTCCTTCTCCGGCGTGGGGCAGCCGCTCCTGCGCATCCTCTACGCCGCCAATTCGCGCGGCGCGCTTCACCCCTGCCCCTCCTGAGGCCATACGCTGGTAGGCGGCGTGGCCCGGCGGGCCACCATTCTTGAACGCTACCGGCGCGAACCCGTCCCCACCCTCACGCTGGTGGGCGCCGACGAGTTCGCTCCCGACGCCGATTTGCCCGATCCCGTAAAGACGGGAAAGGCGTCGCCGGAAACCGTACGCGCCGTGTACGACGCCCTGCATGTCGATTGCGGCATGCTGTCGGCGGACGCCGCCGCGTGGTTCCGCGGGAAGAAGCCGGAACGTTTTCTCGAAGTGGGCGACAGGCCCGTCACCAGACGCTTCAACGTCGGTGGCCGTTCCGTCGCGGTGATCCTGTTTCCGCCGCTGTCCGTGGGCGGAACGTCCGAAACGGAAACGCCCACGCCGAAGCTGCTGGCGTCGGTCCTTGCGGCGGCGGACGCCGCTTCGGACGCCGCGCTCCGCATCGGGATCAGCCCGTGGGGATTCGAGGGCGAATTCGCCGTCCGGGAGGCGCTGGAACAGCGTTTCCACGTCCTGCTCGGCGGCGGGCCCGGCGCGGCCTTCTCCGGCGAGGTCAACGCGCAGGTTCCCGGCCTGATCTGGTCGCGGGCCGACAGGGACGGTCGCAGCGTCATGGTCATCGATCTCATGGCTCTGCCCGAACCGGGCGTCCCGTTCACATGGGAGTGGGGCCTCTCCATGCAGGCGCAGGAAGTGCGCCTGACCTCCGCCGTCCCTTCCGATCCGCGTATGGAAGCCCTGCTTCCCAAAGCGGCCTCCCGCTGACTCTCCCGACGCTTGCCCATGAAAAAGGCGCCGCCCGCGAGGACGACGCCTTCCGTCGTATGGAGGGACGCCGTCAGCGGCTGATGCCCTTGAGGAAGGAGTCGTTCAGGTAACCGAACGTGTTGAGGCTTTCGATGTCTTCCTGCGAGAGTTCGCCGAGGCGGCCGTAGAAGGCGGTGATGCCGCGCAGCCAGTCCCTGAGGTTGCCCCGCTTGGGATTGAAGAGTTCGATCTGTTCGTCCAGCGGGAACAGAGGATGGACGCGAAGGTCTTCCTCGGCCTCTTCCTCGGTCATCAGCTTGTTGGTCCAGACCTTGTTGAAGCGGATGTAGTCCTGCACGAAGGCCTTGAAGCCGCGTTCCTGCATGTCGTTCACCACGCGCAGGTAGACGCGCAGGAAGGCGCGGACCTGTTCGGGGTTCTCGTCGGCGAAGGTGCGGTCGGCGAGCAGCAGGATGGGCTGGCGGATGCCGCAGTCCGGGGAATTGGCGGCGAGCTTGAAGCCCTTCTTCTCCGCCGCGTAGGTGGACGGGGCCCAGATGGAAATGGCCTCCCCGAAGCCCTTGGCGAACAGGTCCACGGCCGGGGCGGGCAGGACGTTCTGAATTTTGACGTCGGATTCCTGAAGGCCGAGGATGTGCAGCCAAGCGCTGACCAGATAGTGCGCGGAGGTCTTTTCCGGGCACAGGATGATCTTGCCGCGCACGGCGTCGGCGCTGCCGTACACTTCGGGGTAGTGGGGATTCGCGCCCTTGGTCTTCAGGATCGGGCTGTCGGGCCGGACGTAGACGGCGTTGATCTCGGACTCGTCGTTGCCGATGCCGATGACGTAGTACTGCCCCTTCCGGGCGGACATGAGCGTGGGCACGGCCCCGCATCCGGCGATTTTCCACTGATAGTTGCCCTGACGGGAAACGATTTTTTCACCTGAGCCGAAACGCAGCATGCGGATGTCGAGCCCGGCTTCCTTGTCCCAGCCCTTCTGCTTGGCGTACCAGACCAGAAAGGCTTCATGTTCGCCGATCCAGGCGGTCTGCACCTGTTCGGCGGCCACGGCGGGCCTTGCGGTCAGGCACAGGCTGAACGCAAGGGCCAGCAACCCCATCAACACGCGAAATCTCATAGCTTACCTCTGGCTGGGGGGACGGTCCCTCCCGGTCGTAATGTTCGTTGGGCCGCCGGAAGACGGCGGCGGGGGCACCATACGATGGGAACGGTTTTTCGTCAAAGCGCTGGCTCGGATGCGAAAAGGGAGCGCCCCCGCGAAGGGGCGCTCCGTGGGGTTATCCCAGGAATTCCTTGAGCAGTTCGCCCACCTGACTCGGGCGCTGGGCGACCTTGCCGCCCGCCTTGACGAGGGCTTCGGTCTTGCCCTTCACGGTGCCGCGCCCGCCGGTGACGATGGCTCCGGCGTGGCCCATGCGCTTGCCTTCGGGGGCCGTGCGCCCGCCCATGAAGGCGACGAGGGGCTTGGTGAAGGTCTTGGCTTCCATCGCTTCGGCGACTTCCTCTTCCATCGTGCCGCCGAGTTCGCCGATGATGACCACGGCGTGGGTGTCCGGGTCGGCTTCGTACAGGGGGAGGAGTTCCGCGAACCGGGTGCCCGGAACGGGGTCGCCGCCCACGCCGATAAGGGTGGTGACGCCGAAGCCGCCCTTGACGATTTCGGCTGTGACTTCATTGGTGAGCGAGCCGCTGCGGGTCATGACGCCGACGTGGCCCTTCTTGTACACGCGGTCGATCCAGTAGGGGATGGTGCCGAGCATGGCCTCGCCCACGGAGATGATGCCCGAGGTGTTGCCGCCCACGACCATCGCGCCGCAGGAGAGGGCCGCCCGGCGGATTTGGATGGCTTCGTGCAGGGGGATGCCGTCGGCGATGGTGCATATCTTTCTGATGCCCGCGTCGAGGGCTTCGAACACGGCGTCCTTGGTGAACTTGGGGGGCACGAAGAGCATGGCGACGTCGGCGGGATGGTCCTTCATGCCGCGCCGGACGGAGTGGTAGACGGGGATGCCGTCCACGTCCTGCCCTTCCTTGCCGGGGGTGACGCCGAAGACGACCTGCGTGCCCATGTCTTTCATGTGCTTGGCCCAAAACGCGCCTTCCTTGCCGGTGACGCCCTGCACGACCACGCGCGAATCCTTATGGATGAAAATGCTCATGAGGCCCTCCCGGCGGCGATGTCCACAGCCCGCCGCACGGCTTCTTCAGTGTTGGTCAGGGGTTCAAGTCCGGCGTCGCGCAGGATTTTGAAGGCTTCGTCCTCGTTGGTGCCCCGGATGCAGGTGACGATGGGCTGCTTGGGCTGGTGGACCCTGATGGCTTCCACAAGGCCCTGCGCCATGACGTCCGCGCGGGCGATGGTGCCGAAGGTGACCACGAGGATGACCTTGCTCGGGGTCATGAGGCAGAGTTCCATCGTGCGGACGGCCTTGGTGTAGTTGGCTCCGCCGAATTCCACATAGGTCGCGGGATTGCCGCCGGCGTCGTTGATGAGGTCGAAGACGGTGGTGGTCAGGCCCGCGCCCGCGCACATCAGGGCGATGTCGCCCTTGAACTGGAGGTACGGGATGCCTTCCTGCGCGGCTTCGAATTCGACTTCGGAGTCGAAGGAGTCGCGGGTGAGCGGGTAGTGGGGCTGCCGCCATACGGAGTTGTCGTCGATGATCAGCTTGCCGTCGCCCGCGATGGCCCTGCCGTCCTTGGTGATGAACAGGGGGTTGATTTCCGTGAGCTGGGCGTCGTAGGCGCGGAAGGTCTTGTAGAGGCCGCGCACCACCGCGCCGACCTGCTTGCCGAGGTCGCCGGACAGGCCCATGCCGTAGATGAGGTTGTTGACGTGGTAGCCGCCGAGCCCCTCGGCGATGTCCACGCGGACGGAGACGATCTTTTCGGGTGCGGTGGCGGCGAGCTTTTCGATTTCGACGCCGCCCTCGGCGCAGCCGATGAGCATGATCTTGGATTCCACCGGGTCCACGGTGATGGAGAGGTAGATTTCGCGGTCGATGTCCACGGCTTCTTCGACGAGGAACATGCGGACGTTGTGTTCGGACTCGAACAGGGCCTTGGCGGTGGCCTTGGCGCTTTCGGCGTCCTTCACGACCTTGATGAGCCCGGCCTTGCCGCGCCCGCCGCGCAGGACCTGCGACTTGAGCACGCACGGGAAGCCGACTTCCGCGAACGCGCCGTCCAGTTCGTCCATGCCGCGCACCAGTACGCCCTTCGGGGTCGGCAGGCCTTTGTCGCGGAAGGCTTCCTTCGCCTGATATTCAAACAGCTTCATGGCAGTTCCTTTGGGAGAGGACGCCTCCGGCGGCAAGGGGGCGCCGCCCCTTGACCCCCGCCGGGGGGCATGATGCCCCCCGGACCCCCTCGTCGCCGCAGCGCTCCTGTTGGCGGAGGGTGCGGCATGCCGGAAGGTCTGGCGTGTCTCTTTACGTTTGGTGTGTCTTTGGGAAAAAGCGCGTTGCGCGTTTTTTTCCTTTTTCCGGAATCAGGAAAACCTGCGGACAGGGATTCGATAAGGTTAAAGGGGTTGGGAGGATGAGGGGATGGGGAAGGGGAGACGGAAGCCCGTGGGGATGCGCCCCCTCTACGGAAGTTTTTTCTCTCCTTCCCCGGTCTTCATATTTCGTTCGTCATCTTCTTATTTGCCGTACTTCTTCCAGAAGTCGCCCCACATGTCTTCGTCGGTGAAGGTCCAGGGCTCTACGGGCTCGTTGACCCAGGTGACGTTGATGAAGTGCCGCCAGTGGACGTTTTCCGTGGTGCTGTTGCCGCCCCAGGTGCCGCATCCGAGGGTGGCGGTGGAGGGCATGCGGTTGAAGGGGTGGCCGCCGTTGCCCGCGCTCATGGACTGGCGCACGGTGACGCGGGACGACTTCATGTTGTTGCCGAGGTATTCGATGTACTCGCGCTTGTAGGTATGGATGCCGCAGGAGTGCCCGCGTCCGACGAGGTTGGTCAGTTCGACGAGGATGCGGTAGGCGTCCATGAAATCCTTGGCCTTGTAGACGGTCAGGACCGGGGAAATCTTTTCGTCGTGGAACTTGTCGAACACGATGGGCTCCGTCCCTTCGACGAGCAGGATGTCCGTGCCTTCGGGGATGTCGATGCCCGCGCCGTCCGCGATGACCTGCGCCGACTTGGCGATGATGTCGGGGTTGAGTGCGACCTTGCCCTTGGCGTTGAGCTTCCACATGTGGTTCTGGAGCTTTTCGCGGTCCTCGCCGGTGACGAGGTGGCAGTGGTTCTTCTTCATTTCGGCCATGAACCGGTCGTAGACGGCTTCGACAGGGATGACCGCGTTTTCGGACGAGCAGGAGGTCGCGTAGTCGAACAGCTTGCTGCCGCAGACCATCTTCGCGGCTTCGGCGACGTCGGCGTCTTCGGCGACGATGGCGCAGGCGTTGCCCTGCCCGACGCCGTAGGCCGGGGTGCCGCTGGAGTAGGCGGCCCGCACCACCTGACCGCTGCCGGTGGCGACGATGAGATCGGAAACCTTCATGAGTTCGGTGATGGCGTCGCGGCTCGGGTCTTCAAGAACCTGAATGAGGTCTTCGGGAGCTCCGACCTTGCGCAGGCCCGCGCGCATCATGTTGATGGCCTCGGTGGTGCATTTCAGGGCGCGGGAGCTGGGCTTGAAGATGACCGCGTTGCGGCCCTTGAGAATGCCGATGGCCTTGCCGCCGCAGGTGGCGGTGGGGTTGGTCGCCGGGAGGATGGCGCAGACCACGCCCACGGGCTTGGCGTACTTGGAGATGCCGTTCTTTTCGTCGCGTTCGATGAGGCCGACGCTCTTGGCTCCCCTGACGTCATGCAGCACGCCGCCGACCTTCCGCTTGTGCTTGATGATCTTGCTTTCGACGTTGCCGAAGCCGGTTTCCTCGACGGCCATCTTGGCGAGCTTGGCGATATTCTCGTCCTCGTAGACTTCCCAGCCTATGGCGAGACAGACTTCGTCGATCTGCTCCTGCGTGTAGTTGTTGACGGCTTCCTGCGCCTTGCGGGCCAACTCCATCTGTTCGCTCACGGTCTTCATGAACAAGCTCCTTTGTGATCGCTGCTGGAAATGTATCGGACTGTCCGAGGGGTGAACGGCGTCCGGTGACCTCATGTTCGTTCACCTTTTCACATAGCAGATAACGTGCCGTTCTGCCGCGAAAAACGTCTCGAACGAGGACGTCACGGGGAAATGCTGTGTTTTTCACAAGTTAGAAAACGGAAGGAAAAGAGCGGCCTGCATCGTCCCTGTCGGGGAGTGTCGTAAAAGAAAGACATGTCTGTAGACCTGTCTGGATTTTCGGACAGGCGGCCGGAAGCGCGGGAGCGGACGGGGCGGCAGGGAGGAAGGCGCGGGCGGAGAAGGGCCCGGAACGCACGAAGCCGGAGAGCGGACTCTCCGGCTTCGCAGGGACGGCCTGTCGGCCTCGGCACGGGAAAGAGCTTTCCCGGTGGTGGGTTACTTCCGCAGATCGGACAGCAGGGCCTTGAGGGTTTCGTGCTTCTTCTGGAACATTTCCTGAACCTGCGCGCGGTCGAGGATCAGCATGGGGCTGCCGCTGTCGTGCATGCGCTTGACGACTTCGGGGTCGTTGAACATGACGGGCACGATCTTGGCGGCCTTGTCCACGATGGACGGATCGACGCCCTTGGGGAGCGCGTAGCCGCGGAAGTTCACGCTGGCGTCGTCCACGTCGTAGCCGAGTTCCTTGAGGGTGGGCACGTCGGGCAGGTATTCATGACGCTTCACGTCGGCGATGGCGAGGATGGTCAGGCGATCCTGCGAACGGTAGACGTCGGCGAGGTTGTTGAACCCGGCGATGACCTTGCCGCTCAGGACGTTCTGGATGGCTTCGGTGCCGCCCTTTTCGGGGATGTAGCTCATCTTGACGCCGGCGGCCTTCTGGAGCTGGAGGGTCGCGATGTGGTGGCCCACATAGAGGCCCGCGCCGTTGATGGTGACCTTGCCGGGGTTTTCCTTGGCGAACGTCATGAGTTCGGCGACGGTCTTGTACTTGCTGTTCTTGGGAACGATGAGGACGGCGGGGTCCGCGCCCCAGTTGGCGAGGGGTTCAAAGGTGTCCACGCTGAACTTGGTCTTGTTCACGATGGACTGGGCGATGAAGTGGGGCATGTTGTAGGCGGTCATGGTCAGGCCGTCCTTGCTGCCGCGTTCCATAACCCAGTTCCAGCCGGTCATGCCGCCCGCGCCGGGCTTGTTGAGGATGACGATGGGCTGGCCGAAATACTTTTTGTCCTGCGCCACAAGGGCGGAGAGGCGCGCCTGAAGGTCGGTGGCGCCGCCGGGCGTATAACAGACCACGAGGCTGATGGGGCCGGACGGATAGGCGTCGGCGGGGCTTTCGGCCTTGGCGAAGGTGGCGCCGAGCAGCAGGGCCGCACAGAACAGGGTGGCGAGAAGGCGTCTCATGGTTCCTCCTGGGAAGGGTTGGTGTGCGTTGTGAAAGGCGTCAGATGCCGAGGATGCCCTTGGGAATCTGGACGGCCAGCAGGACGGTGAACAGACAGTACAGGAAGGCGATGCACAGGAAACAGATGAGGATGCGCTTGGCCGCACCCTTCAGGGTGACTTCCATCGGCTGCGCGATCAGGGTGGCGAGGATGAAGTAGACGAGGGAACCGGGATAAAAGCCCACGGTCTGGAGTGTGAACAGATAGATCACGGTCAGGACGAACAGGATGAGCACGCGCCACAGAGGGTAGCCCTTGAGGCTCATTTTGACGTCCATCTTCGCGGCGTGGCGCAGACCGGCAAGAATATACTGCCCGACGTTGAAGACGCCCATGCAGATCAGCAGCAGGAGCGGGACGACCTGCGATTCGCCTTCGAGGTGGGTCAGGGGAACGGCGAAGCAGACGATGATCGCGGTCATGACCAGCGCGCTGAAGAATTCCTTGTACAGCATGATCGACTCCTGCTAGTTGGCGGCCGCGGCCTTTCTGGCGTGATTGCGCATATACTTGACTTCGCTGTAGATGCCCCAGAAGAGGGAGAGCAGGCACAGGATGATGAGCGCGATGTTCAGGCCGCCCGTGAAGAAGTAGCTGAACACTCCGACGTCGGTGTCCGCGATCATCTTGCCGCGCAGGAAATTCTCTTCCGCGATGGGGCCGAGGATGATCCCGAGCACGATGGGCGCGCTCGGGAAGCCGAAGCGCGAGAGGACGAACATCGCCACGCCGAGGACGAACATGATGATGACGTCTTCATAGCTGTTCTGCACGCAGTAGGAGCCGAACACGCACAGGACCATGACGGCGGCGAACATGATGTAGTTCGGCGCGTTGGTGACGAAGTGCGAATAGCGGGAAGCCAGAATGCCGAAGAAGAACATGGCGAACTGCGCCAGCAGCAGGCCGCTGATGAACGTATAGGTGATGTCGGCCTTTTCGGTGAACAGGTCGGGGCCGGGGAACAGGCCGTGGATGAGCAGGCCGCCGAGCAGGACCGCCGCGGTGGGGCTGCCGGGGATGCTCAGGGTGAGCAGGGGGATCAGGGCCGGAGCGACCGTGGCGTTGTTGGCGCATTCCGCCGCGCAGACGCCTTCGGGATCGCCGGTGCCGAACCGGTCGGGGTTCTTGTCGAACTTCTTGGTCTGGTCATAGGACATGAGCCCTGCGACCTGTCCGCCCGCGCCGGGGATGGCCCCGATGATCGTGCCGATGAGGCTTCCGATGGTCAGGGTACGCAGATAGTTGCGGTGCGCCTTGACGACGCGCAGGAGCATGCCCTTCTGGGGCTTGAAGGTCAGCTTTTCGATGATGACGTGGGAGTCGGCCATCAGTTCGATGATTTGGGGAACGGCGAAAAGGCCGATGAGCGCGGGGACGAGAGCGATGCCGCCGTTCAGCGCCTCATGGATGACGAAGCGCGGTTCGCCGGTCAGGGTGCTGTAGCCCACCGTGGACAGCAGCATGCCGAGCGCGCCGCCGAACAGCCCCTTGAGCATGGCCCCCGAGGACAGGCCCGTGATGACCGTGATGCCGAAGATGGCGGTCCAGAAGAGTTCGGACGGACCGAAGCGCATGGCGAATTCGGCCAGCGGAGGCGAGAACAGGATCATGACGAGCACGCCGAACACGCCGCCGATGAGCGAACTGAAAAAGACGGTGTACAGGGCTTCCTGCGCCCGTCCCTTTTTGGCCATGGCCCCTCCGTCGAAGAGGGTGGCGATGCTTGAGGGCGCACCGGGAATGCTCAGCAGGATGGCCGAGATGGAACCGCCCGCCACGGCGCTGGTATACACGGCGCCGAGAAGGATGAGGCTGGTGGCCGGAGGCAGATAGAAGGTAAAGGGGACCAGCAGGGCCACGGCCATGGTCGGGCTGAGTCCGGGCATGGCGCCGAAGAACAAGCCCCCGGCGGACGCCGCCAGCAGCACGGCGATGTTGGTCCACGAGAGAGCCGCTGGGAAATAGGTAAAAAACTGTTCCACGGAAGTCTCCTTTGGGGTATGGCAGACGTCGTCGTTGGTTTTGCTTGTTCTTTTTTTAGCAAATGACATGCCACAAAGGCGCAAGGATTCCGGGCGCAACTATCATCGCTTTTTGACATGATTTCGAGTAGGATAGCTGAGAATGCCCTACCGTATGCCGTCGGGCTTGTCCAGACAGATGTCCGAATATCTGGACATGACTGGCGGTATGTCTGGATATCCATACAGAACACGGCGTATCGCGAACGGTACGCCGTGTTGCTGCAATATGCTGAAAAATATGGATGTTGAGTTTGCTTCCGTGAAGGCGCGTCACGCACGATCCCGGAAGCGGTCAGGGACGATGGGGAAACGGCTTGTTCTTTTCGAAACAGGTGTCCGGCTCGGAGTGAGGAATGGCGGCATTCGGAACGGATTGCTTGCCGGGAAGCGCCGTTACGGCGTGGGCGTGGCCGAAGCGTACGACGGACCGCCGCGCTTCGTCACAGTGTCCGCTGTCCCTGAACCGGTGCGCCTGTCGATACCCTCTTGCACGCAGAGTGTGGATCAAACCGTTCCCGAGTTCCTTCGGATGCCGAATTTATGCATTTTTTCGTAGATGCTGGCTCGGGATATGCCGAGGACGCGAGCGGTCCGGGCCACGTTCCAGTTTTGTTCGTTGAGCGCGATCAGGATGGTCTGCGCCTCGCTGCTCTTGACCACGGACTGGAGCTTGCCGCCGGTTTCGGCGTGTTCGGCGGCGATGGCCTGATGGCGCAGCTCCTGCGGGAGGTCCGCCAGCGTGATCTGGTTGTTCTGGCACAGGCTCAGGGCCCGGATGATCACGTTGCGGAGTTCGCGGATGTTGCCGGGCCACGGGTAGCTCATGAGCACGTTCATGGCGCTGACGGTGCATCGGACGTTCTCGCCGCCCATGCGGTTGAGGAAGTCGTTGACGATCATGGGGATGTCTTCGGTGCGCTCGCACAGCGGCGGCAGGTTCAGCGTCAGCGGGTTGATGCGGTAATACAGGTCCTCGCGGAAGGTGCCCGCCGCGATCATGCTCCGAAGGTCGCGGTTGGTGGCCGCGACGAGGCGGAAATCCACGGGACGGGGCTGTGACGAACCGAGACGGCGGATCGTCTTTTCCTCAAGCACGCGGAGCAGCTTGACCTGCGCGTGCAGGGGCAGGTCGCCCACTTCGTCGAGGAACAGGGTTCCCTGATCCGCCAGCTCGATCTGGCCGATCTTGCCGTCCTTGTGCGCGCCGGAGAACGCGCCGGGA
Organism: uncultured Bilophila sp.; assembly: GCA_902373525.1. Lineage (GTDB taxonomy): Bacteria > Desulfobacterota > Desulfovibrionia > Desulfovibrionales > Desulfovibrionaceae > Bilophila. The sequence goes on from CABKMN010000061.1 coordinate 11,325, forward strand.
ACGTAGCCGAACACTTCGGATTCAAAGAGTTCCTTGGGAATGGCGGCGCAGTTGATCCCCACGAAGGGGCCGTCCGGGCGGTTGCTCGCCATGTGGATGGCGCTGGCCGCCAGTTCCTTGCCCGTGCCCGTCGCGCCGAGGATGAGCACCGGCGAATCCGTGCGGGCGTAGCGCAGCAGGTAGGACTTGAACGCGGTGATGGCCGGGCTGTTGCCCAGAATGGAGTCGATGGAATAGCTGGCCCGGAGCGCGCTTTTGATGCGCCGGGCGTAGGCGTTGACCTTCCTGTCGAGGAACTCCACGCGCTGGAGGAGCGCCTGCACCTGTTCCGGCGTGTCGAACAGGGTCATGGACAGCGCGCCGACCACCTCTCCGGCTTCGTCGCGGAGCGGGATGCGATTGACGAGGAGTTTCGTCTCGCTGTTGTGTATTTGACGCCACGCGCCCAAATCCGGCTCGCCGGAGGCGATGACCGCCGGGATTCCCGAGTCGGGGATGAAGTCCGTGATATGCCTGCCGATGGCGTTTTCCGGACGGATACGCAGATAGTTGGCGTAGGCGTCGTTGATGAAGCGGATGATGCCCTCCCTGTCGCAGATGAAGAGTCCTGTGGGCAGGTTGCTCATGGCAAGTTCGAGGAGGCTGTTGGCCGTTTTCTGCGAGATGTCCGTCATAGACCGTTCCTGTGGCGTGGCGTGTGAGTGGAAAGGGTTGCGTTCACGGTACAACCGGAACAAGGGACGAGGCAAGGGATTCCCCGCTCCCGCCCCCGTAAGGGGTTGCGTGTTTTTCCGACAACCGGTACTTCATCCCTCTGGATTCTTTTGCATCAAACATTCCATCGCGGCCCTTCCGGGCGGCGGGCCGTGGCCGGGAGAGTCCCTCCCGGAACGGATTTCGGGGTTCCTATGGATTTGACGAGGCCGTTTCTCAAATGGGCCGGAGGCAAATACCGCCTTCTGGACCGCCTATTGCCGAGCCTGCCCGAGGGGGCGCGTCTGGTGGAGCCGTTCGTGGGCTCCGGGGCCGTGTTCCTGAACGCGGGCTTCGGTTCCTATCTGCTGTGCGATCTCAACCCCGATCTCATCGGCCTGTACCGGACCCTCCTGCGGGACGGGGAAGGGTTCATTGCGCGGGCGCGATCCCTGTTCACGCCGGAGCACAACACGCAGGAGGTGTTCCTGCGCCTGCGGGCCGAGTTCAACGCCTCTTCCGACGTCGAGGCGCGGAGCCTGCTGTTCCTCTATCTGAACCGGCATTCATACAACGGGCTGGTCCGCTACAACAGCAAGGGTATCTACAACGTGCCCTTCGGGAAGTACAAGGCCCCCTATTTTCCCGAGCGCGAGCTGACGGCGTTCCTGACCAAGCTGCGCGATTGCGACGTCGCCTTTGCGGTGCAGGATTTCCGGGCGACCTTTTCCCAGTTGCGGAAAGGGGATGTGGTGTATTGCGATCCGCCTTACGCGCCGGTGTCGGCCACCGCGAATTTCACCAGCTACACGGGCGGCGGTTTCGGGCCGCAGGAGCAGATCGCGCTGGCTGCGGCGGCTTCCGGGGCGGCGGAGCGGGGCATGCCGGTGGTCCTGAGCAACCACGACGTCCCGTTGACGCGGGACCTGTACGCGGCGGCGCGGCTCCAGTCCTTTCCCGTGCAGCGGTTCATCAGTTGCAACGGCGCGCGGCGCGGCGCGGCGCGCGAACTGCTGGCGGTGTTCTCATGACTCCCGAGCAGGGCGGCGCGATAGCCAACAGGCAGGGAAACATCCTTGAGCAGCAGGTGCGGCAGGCCTTCGCCTCGCACGGCTTCCGGGAGCTGACCTTTCCGGAGTACGAGAAGCTGGTTTCCGGGGCGACGCTGCCGGGCGTACCTCTGCCCGACGCGCTGGTGCGCCGCGTGCCGTACACGTCCATTTACGGGCACCGGGGGGTGACGGAATTTCTGGCGGTGTCGCCTTCCCGTTCGCTCGCCGTGCGCATCGAGTGCAAGTGGCAGCAATCGCAGGGCAGCGTGGACGAAAAATTCCCCTATCTGTATCTGAACTGCATTCAGGCCATGCCCGAAGAGGAGATCATCCTGCTCATCGACGGCAACGGCTACAAGCCCGGCGCGCTGGCGTGGCTCAAGCAGGCCGCCGCTTCGCAGGACGCCAAGGTCATTCATGTGTTCAACCTCGTGGAATTTTTGGTCTGGGCCAACAAGCGGTTGCGGTAGATGAAGATTGGGGAGGGGAAGGGGACGCTTTTGGAAAAGCGTCCCCTTCCCCTCCCCAAACC
>CABKMN010000062.1 GCA_902373525.1 uncultured Bilophila sp.
CCGCTATGGTGTAGGGGAAAAGGAAGATTGGGGAAGGGAGGGGAACTTTTCTGAAGAAAAGATTCCCCTCCCTTCCCCAATCTTCCTTTTCCCCTACACCATAGCGGCGCGGAGGGCTTCTTCGACGGTGGTGATGCCCGCGCGGACCTTGCTGGCGGCGTCCTGCGCGAGGGTGCTCATGACGCCGAGCCGCTGCGCGATGGCGGAAATCTCCTGCGCGTGGGCGCTGCGGACGATGGCCTCCTGAATCTCCGTGGTCACGGGCATGACCTCGAAGATGCCGATGCGTCCCAGATACCCGGTATTGCCGCAGTGATAGCATCCTTTGCCCCGGAGAAAGTTGGCCTTGTCCGTTTCCTTGATGCCGAACAGTTCCAGCAGGGCGCGGGGCGGATCGTAGGGCTCGGCGCAGTGCGGGCATACCTTGCGGACGAGACGCTGGGCAAAGGAGCACAGCAGCACCGAGGCCACGAGATAGGGCTCGATGTGCATTTCCATGAGCCGCGATACCGCGCCGGGGGCGTCGTTGGTGTGCAGGGTGGACAGCACGAGGTGGCCGGTGAGGGCGGCCTGCACCGCGATCTGCGCGGTTTCGCTGTCGCGGATTTCGCCCACCATGATCACGTCGGGGTCCTGACGGAGAATCGAACGCAGGCCCGAGGCGAAGGTCATGCCCGCCCGGACGTTGAGCTGTACCTGACGGATGCCGTCGATGCGGTATTCCACCGGGTCTTCGAGCGTGATGGCGTTGACGTCCGGCTTGTTGAGCATCTGGAGGATGGAGTAGAGGCTCGTGCTTTTGCCGCTCCCGGTGGGGCCGGTGGACAGGATCATGCCGTAGGGCTTCTGGATGGTCCGGGCGATGGCCTCGGCGTCCCGCGCGCTCATGCCGAGCTTGTCCAGCGTGTAGACGTGGTTGGTGCTCATGTCGAGCAGGCGCATGACCACGTTTTCGCCGTAGATGGTCGGCAGGGTGGAGACGCGGACGTTGATTTCCCGACGGTCCACCATCATCGTGAAGCGCCCGTCCTGCGGCACGCGGGTGATGGAAATGTCCATGTTCGCCAGAATCTTGATGCGCGAAACGATGGAGGTGCCCACGTTTTTCGGGGGTGAGGGCGTCTTGCGGAGCTTGCCGTCGATGCGGAAGCGTATCTGGATGGAGTCCCGCTCCGGGCTGATGTGGATGTCGCTCGCGGATTCGCGCACGGCCTGCGTCAGGATGGAGTTGACGAGCCGGACCACGGGCGCTTCGTCGGGCTGCCCCAGCTCGTCTTTGGGCGTCTCGCTGGCGATGAGCAGATCGTCCTGCGTGGGCGCTGCGTGTTCCGACATGGATGAGGTGATGCTTTCCATCACTCCGTCCATACTGTTGAAATGCCCGTAGAGTGCGGCGTAGAGCTGGGTAAACTCCTGCCGCAGGCACATCACGGGCTCCACTTCGCGGTCAGTGACGATTTCGAGCCGGTCGAGCGAGTCGATGTCGAGCGGGTCCACCATCGCCACGACCAGCACGTCGCCCCGGATGAGCAGGGGGACGGCGTTGGTGCGCTGGGCCACGTCGGCGGGCAGGCGGTCGGACAGGGACATGTTCAGCGGGAAGCGCGACGGGGTGTAGCGTTCGATGCCGGTCTGGCGGCACACGGCGTCGACGACGTCGCTCTCGCGGCAGATGCCCTGCTTGATCAGATACTCGCCCAGCTTCATGCCGCTGGCGCGCTGGCCCTGAAGAGCGGATTCGAGCTGTTCGCCCGTAAGCAGGCCGGAGGCGATCAGCAGCTCGCCGAGTCTCATTTTGGTGCGCATGGCTTATCTCCTGCCGCCCGAGGGCGCTGCCGGGACGGGCATGCCGGGCTGCGGCGCGGCGGCCATGTCCGGGGACGAGAGCAGTTCGCGCGTGGGCAGGATTTCGGGCGTGATGAAGATGAGCACTTCCTCCATCGTCTTGCCCTTGCTGTCGTGGCCGAACACGTACTTGCCGCCGGGAATGTCCTTGAGGCCGGGAACCCCGGCGTTGATGTCCGTTCCCTTTTCCTTGGTCAGGCCGGAAATGACCACGGTCTCGCCGTTGCGCATGATCAGGGTCGTCTCGGTCTGTTTCTTGATGATGAAGGGGTTGCCGTCCACGGAACGGGAGGTGTCCACTTCGTCCTTCTTGACCAGCACCTTGAGCTTGAGGTTGTCGCCGTCAATGACGTTGGGCGTCATTTCGAGGCGCAGCACCGCATCCTCGAACTTGACCTCGCGGTCGCCCATGTTGCTCGTGGAGACGTAGGGCACCTTTTCGCCGTTTTCGGTGTAGGCCATCTTGTTGTCCAGCGTGGTGATGGACGGTGAGGACAGAATATTGATTTTGCCGTCCTTTTCCATGAGATTCAACTGGACCTCAAGGACGCTGCCGCCGATCCGGCCGAACATGAGGCCGAGCGAGCCCATGTCGTTGGACGCGATGCCGGAATAGTTCAGGCCGAAGGGCGTTCCGCCGAGGCCCGATCCGTGATCGCCCGTGAGTCCGCCGGCGGTGGGGTCCTGTCCGGGCGTACCCTGCGCGCCGGAGCCCACCCACGCATGGTTCCCGTTGTTGAAGGCCCCGGAACGCCAGACGCCGCCCCATTCCGTGCCCAGCTCGCGGGCGCTTTCCTTGGTGGCTTCCACGATGTAGGCCTTGAGATGCACCTGCGGGCGGGGGCGATCCAGATTGTCCACAAGCTGGATGATCCGCTGCTGGTCCTGCTCCGTGGCCTGAATGATGAGGGCGTTGCTGTGCTCGTCCACTTCGATGACGGCGTTCTGCCCGCCCTGCCCGTTGGCGGCGGTGAGGAATTTGGTCAGGCTCTGTTGCAGGGCCGCGGCCTCGGCGTAGCGCACGCTGACCACGCTGACGGTCAGGGGCGAGTTCTGGCGGGCGATGAGTTCCTGCTGGGCGAGCTGGTTGTCCAGCGTCTGGAGGTTGATTTCCTTCTGCTTTTCCACGGCGGTGAGCACTTGCAGGATGTTGCCCTGCCAGCGGTATTGGAGGCCGTTGGCCTTGAGCAGCCCCTGGAAGACGTCGCGCCACGGCGATTTCTGCACGTTGAGGCTGACCGAACCGGTCACGCCGGGGCTGAGCATGACGTTCACCCCGGCGGCCGCCGCGAGGCTGCGCAGGGCCACGCCCACGTCCACGTTGTGCAGCTTGAGGGTCACGGGGATGGCGGGCAGGGCGCGGGAGGCGGCTTGCGGGCGTTTTTCGGTGTGGCGCATGATCACGCGGGGATCGGGCCGCAGATCGGTGGGGGCGGGGGAATAGCCCTGCGAATCCTGCGCGAGCCGTTTCCAGTGATCCATGAAGGGGTCCTGCTTCTTGTCGTCCTTGGCCGCACAGCCCGCCAGCAGCAGGGCGCACGCGAGCACCAGAAGGAACGCTGAAAGAGACCGTTGTCGCATCGTATTCTCCAGACGCCGATCCGCGGCGTGTTGTTGCCGGGCGGCTACATGTCGTCGCCGGTGTAGGGAAGCGTCCATTCGGCGTTCCGCGACGGCGAATAGAGCAGGATGCCGTCGGAACCGATGGAGCGGATCACGTCGCCGGTGTTGGGAAGCGTGTCGCCTACGCCGTATTCCAGCCCGCCGATGATGGCGAGCGTTTCCTTGCCGACCTGCACGTATCCGGAATAGACGAGACCGGAGGCGGCTCCGGGGCCGGCCTGTTCCGAGGAGGACAGGCCGCTCTCCGGGAGCGTGAACGGGTTGCGCGTGGCCGGGCGCAGGGCCGAGGCGAGGACGTAGCGCTGGCCTTCCGAAAGGGGCAGGGCCTGAAGGCGCGCCGAGACTTCGCCCGCCACGGCGCGGGCCTGCCGCAGCGTGTCCTCCTGCGGGGCTTCGGCGGAGGAAGGCAACATCGAAAGGCCGAACCGGAGCCCTCCGCCCGCCACGGCGAGGCCCATCAGCGCCAGCAGTATTTTTTCCCGTACCGTCATCGTCGTTCCCTCAGTGCAGCGGCTCGTTGTTCCGCTGGGTGAAGGTGGCCCAGATGCCCAGCGAATAGGCGGGGAGCGTCCCCGTGGGGGTGACGTTCAGAAATTCCATGCCGGAAAGCCACGGCTGTTCGCTCAGCAGCAGGACCAGCCGCCGGAAGGCGTCGGGATCGCCGGAGAGCGTGCCGTCCAGCCGGATGCTGTTCTTTTCCACCACGGTTTCGGCGGCGGGGACGAAACGGGCGCTCTGCATGCCGGACAGGTCCACCAGTTCCTGAAGCGAGGTTACGATGCGGGGCAGGGTGTCGGGCGCGGGCAGGATTTTCGCCGCGCCGATGAGGCGGCGGGTTTCCTCGCGCTTGCCGTCGAGCCCTTCCATGAGCGGCTGGAGGGTTTCCTGCACCTGAATCCGGGCTTCGAGGCCGGTGATGTCCGTTTCGAGCCGCCATGAGAGATAGGACAGGGGCGCGAGGCAGAGCAGCGCCGCGCACAGGGCCATCCCGAGCTCAAGGACGAGGGTCCTGAGGGGGAACCATGCCGGGATGCCGGGGATACGCATGCTACACCAGCCTCAGGGTGGCGACGAAGGACAGGATGTCGGCGTCGGTCTGCTGTTTTTCCACCAGCAGGGAGAGGACCATCGGCGAGTGTTCCAGATGGCTGAGGAACTCCGCGAGCCGGGATTCGCGTTGCAGCATGTCGCCCGTCACGGTGCCGGTGACGATGGCGACGGCGCTTTCTTCGGGGCCCTGCTGCGCGCGGGCGTTTCCGCGCTGCGCGGGCCGGGCGTCCGGCTTGCCGGGCTTCACGTCGTTGAAGGTGACCCGCATGCCCGTGAGGTGGATGGCGTCCGGGGTGATGGCCGAGAGTTCGGCCATGAGCGCGGCGGCGGTGCGCCGTTTGGCGAGCCGGCGGGCCTGCGTTTGCAGCTTTTGCGTGGCGGCGAGGTTTTCCCGGAGCTGGTCAGGAGTGTAGAGCGTCTGCCATGAGGCGATGCGCTCCTCCAGTGCGGCCTTGGCCTTCCGCCCGTCCAGATACCCCATGTAGAGCTTGCCGCAGAAGGCGAGGAGCAGCATCAGGGCCACGGTGGTCACGCCGAACGACAGGAACGTGATCCGCATCTGCCGTTCCCGGAGCTGCTGGTCCTTGTAGGTCATGATCGCGTTGGGCGTGTAGCGGGGCGAGGACAGGCACAGGCCGATGGCCTGCGTCAGGCCCGTATCGGTCCCGCCGGACAGCGCCTGCTCCAGATCGGTCATGCCGCCGGGCGTGGTCTGCCCGTCGAAACGGAGCGGATGGCAGGGCAGGCCGAGGATGGCCTCGAACTTGCGCAGCGCGAGCGGCAGACAGCCGCCGGGCGCGAACACGATGACGCCCTGAATGTTGGGCATGCCCATAGCGTTGCGGAAATGGTCGGCGGTGCGCTCCAACTGGCGGGCCAGCCTGCCGAGGGGCTGGGAAAGGCGCAGGAGCAGGGCCTCTTCCTCCTCGGCGGTGCGGTGCGTGTCGTCGCACAAAAGGCGCAGCCCCTCTTCATAGGACAGCGATTCGTCGGGCACGTCGTAGGCCGGAGCCGCATCCAGAAGCGGCAGCCGGGGCTGCTGGAGGGGGATGTCCCGTTGCGCGGCCTCCGGTTGCAGGAGCAGCGGAAAGGCGTCCGTGTCCGGGGCGAACGAGGAAACGGGGGCCTGCGCCGGGGGCTGGCTGCCGAACTCGTCGAAGGCGTCCAGCGGAAGATGCGTCGGCATGGAGACGGACGCAGGTGCGCTCGGCGCGGCGGGAGCTGCGGGGGAGGGAGCGGGATGGTGCGTTTCCTGAAGGGCGGAGACCAGACTGCGGAGTCCGGTCTTGATGGTCCGGCTGAGCGCGATGGTCGAGCCGGAAAACATTTCGATGCGGGTGGAGTCCTCGCCGATGTCGGCGAAGGCGAAATGGTCCCACGGGCAGGCCAGCCAGCCCGATGCGAACAGGTTCTGAGGGTAGATGTTGGCGGAAGTGATGCCCGCCGGTTCGATGCCCGCCGGGGCCAGCGCGCGTTTGAGCCGGGCCACCGCGTTCTTGTTCGCGATCATGGCGGTGACGGGCAGGCGGGGCACGCCCTTGTCCAGCACTTCGCCTTCCACGCGGTAGTCGAAGAGGGTTTCGGCCTCGTCGAACGCCTTTTCGCGGCTCGCGGTCATCTTGGCGACGGCGTCGCGGTCCTTGAGGCTGACCTTGGGGATGCGGTAGTGCCGGAGTTCGTCCTGTCCGTCGGGTAGGCGGACCCATATTTCCGATTCGCGCCCGCCGTCGGGAAGAAAGCCGTTCAGCGCCTCGCGCACCCTGTCCGCGCAGCCGGGCGTATCCCAGTCCATGCCGTCCGGGATGCGGACGGTACGCACGGCCTCAAGGAGCGGCGCGTTGCCCGCGCGGCGCTGGGCAAGGGAAATCCAGCCGTTTCCGACCTCGACGCCCACGATGGTCCGTTCCTTGCCGAACAGGGAACGGCGGGGCGCCGGAGGCAGGCGGAGCGGGGCCGAAGAGCGGGGGGCGTCGCCGGAGGGGGGCGTCCTGCGGATATGATCCAGCAGTTTTTGTGTGGCGGTGGCCTGTGTTGCGCTTGAAGACACGTTCGCTCCCCGACGGTCCGCGTAATGCGGCGGCTGCTCTGAGATTGTGAAAACGGATGATAGCCGTCAACCGGGACGAGGGCAAGCCCGTTTTGAGATGTTCTACCGTTCGGTTGCCTCCCTGTGGCCCGGAGCGGAATCCTTGGTTCCAGCGCCGCTGCCCGATGGACGGTTTGCCTCCCTGCGGCTCGGAGCGGAAGCCGAACCGCCGGGCGTGGGCTCCCTTTCGCCGGAGCCGGAACGGCGGCGGGAAATTTGAGGCAGGCGCGGGCCGTCCCGTGTGCGTTGCGCGGGCGGGGCCGAAAAAAAGGAGGAAGGGAATCCCTTCCTCCTCGGTACCGGGCGTCGGCCCGGATATTCAGCGGAAACTAGTCGCGGCGGGGACGGCGTTCACGACGCTCGCCGCGGTGCTCGCCTTCGCCGCGCGGGGCGCGGGGAGGACGGGCCGTGTCTTCGGGCTTCCATTCGATGCCCTGTTCTTCGAGCAGCACGGCCTTGCGGCTGGCGCGGATGCGGTCGCCGTTGATCTCGATGACCTTCACCAGCATGTCTTCGCCGAGGCGGGCGACGTCGGACGCCTGCGCCACGCGGCTGGTGTCGAGCTGGGAGATGTGCACGAGGGCTTCCACGTTGGGCATGATTTCCACGATGGCGCCGATTTCAAGCACCTTGCGGACCTTGCCCATGTAGTTCTTGCCGAGGTCGGGGCGCTGGTCGTAGTACTGCACCAGTTCTCTGGCCTGCTCCATGGATTCGGCGGTGGGCGCGAAGATGGAGATGCGGCCGCTGTCCTCGATGTCCACGGAAGCGCCGGTGGCGGCGGTGATCGCCTTGATGTTCTTGCCGCCGGGGCCGATGATCATGCGGATGACTTCGGGGTTCACGAAGACTTCGGCGTGCTGCGGCGCGTACTTGGAAAGTTCGGCGCGGGGGCCGTCGATGGCCTTCTTCATTTCGCCGAGGATGTGCTCGCGGGCCTCGTGGGCCTGACGCATGGCGTTGCGCATGATTTCGGTGGTCAGGCCGGTGATTTTGATGTCCATCTGCACGGCGGTCACGCCTTCGGAGGTGCCGGCGATCTTGAAGTCCATGTCGCCGAGGGCGTCTTCGTCACCGAGGATGTCGGTCAGCACGATGAACTTTTCGCCTTCCTTGATCAGGCCCATGGCGACGCCCGCGACCGGCGCGGCGATCGGCACGCCCGCATCCATCAGGGACAGGCAGCCGCCGCACACGGCGGCCATCGAGGAGGAACCGTTGGATTCCAGCGTTTCGGCCACCACGCGGACGGTGAAGGGGAAGCCGTCGCCGGAGGGGATGATGGGCTTGAGGGCCTTTTCGGCCAGCGCGCCGTGGCCGATTTCGCGGCGGGACACGCGGACGGGCTTCACTTCGCCCACGGAGAAGGGCGGGAAGTTGTAGTGCAGCATGAAGGTCTTGGTCACGTCGCCGGTGAGCGAATCCATGCGCTGGTTGTCCGTGGAGCTGCCGAGCGTGGTCACGCACATGGACTGGGTTTCGCCGCGCGTGAACAGGGCGGAACCGTGGGCGCGGGGCAGGATGCCGGGCTGGATTTCGATGGGGCGCACGGTCTTGGTGTCGCGGCCGTCGATGCGGGTGCCTTCTTCGAGGATGCGACGGCGCACGACCTTCTTCTCGATGTGGCCGATGATGTCGGACACGGAGGCGAGGGCCTTTTCGTCTTCGCCGTAGGTCGGATCGGCCTTGAGGGCTTCGATGATCTTGTCCTTGACGAGCTTGCGGGCTTCCTTGCGGGCGAGCTTTTCGGGCACGCGCATGGAGGCTTCGAGGCCGGCTTCGGCGGCGAGTTCCTCGACGCGGGCGAGCAGGGCCGGGTCATCCTCGGCGGGGGTGAAGTCGATCTTGGCCTTCCCGGCGAGCTCGCGCAGCTTGACCTGCGCTTCGACGAGGGGCTGGATTTCCTTGCGGCCCCATTCGAGGGCGTCGATGATCACGTCTTCGGGCACGAAGCGGGCTTCGCCTTCCACCATGACCAACGCGTCGGCGGAGGCGGCGAACACGATGTTGAGGTCGCTTTCGGCCATTTCCTTGACGGTGGGGTTCAGGATGAACTGGCCGTTGATGCGGCCGATGCGTCCGCCGGCCACGGGCTCGGCGAAGGGCAGGGGCGACAGCATGACGGCGGCGGAAGCGGCCGTGATGGAGAGCACGTCGGATTCGTTTTCCTGGTCGGAGGAAATGACGCTGGCGAGCACCTGCACGTCTTCGGGCAGGCCCTTGGGGAACAGCGGGCGGATCGGGCGGTCGATGAGGCGGGAAACGAGGGTTTCGCGCTCGGAGGGACGGCCGATTTCGCGGCGGAAGAAGCTGCCGGGGATGCGTCCGGCGGCGTACATGCGCTCGGAGTATTCCACGGTCAGCGGGAAGAAGCCGCGGTCGCAGTCGAGAGGCTGTGAACAAACGGTAACGAGGACGACGGTGCCGCCGCACTGGATGGTGACGGAACCGTGGGCCTGCGTGGCGACGCGGCCGGTTTCAAGGATGATTTCCTTGCCGCCGATGGTGGCGGAAACCCGGGAGGGGGCTTTTCTGAAACTCATGGTGAATCCTTTTCACTGCGGGAAGGAGACTCCGGGAACAATATCGAAAGCCCTGTTTCGATCCTGTTCGCGGAAACTCCTTCTCATGACGGGTTGAGGGTTGATGCGGAAAGGGGGAGCCGGAGCTCCCCCATACGGACGCGGTTACTTGCGCAGTCCCAGCTTTTCGATGAGAGCGCGGTAGCGCTGAATATCTTTGCTCTTGAGGTAGTTCAGCAGGTTGCGGCGCTGGCCGACGAGCTTGAGCAGGCCACGGCGGGAGTGGAAGTCCTTCTTGTGTTCCTTGAAGTGACCGGTCAGTCCTTCAATGCGCGCGGTGAGCAGAGCCACCTGAACTTCCGGGGAGCCGGTGTCGCCTTCGTGCTTGGCGTGAGCTTCGATAACAGCTTTTTTCTGAGCGGGATCCATTACCACAGCGATATCCTCCGAGTGGGTTGTGTTAGTTCCAAAGCCCCCTGAGCACCTTCCAGGCGGGGCCTGCGGCTTCGGCGAGCGCGAGAGGTTGTCCGTCGGGCGACAGCAGGACGGCGTTGCCGCCGGGAACGCACGCGATGTCCGTTCCGTCCCGTGTTCTGGCGAGCGCGCGGCGCGCGTCCGTCCACACGAGAACCTTGCCGTTCTTCGTGTCCGCCTCTTCCTGTCCGGTCACGGTGATCGTGGGCCAGTGGGGGAGGGCGGCGGTGACGGGGATGACCCGTTCGGGCAACCGTTCGGGCTCGGCGAGCAGCGTGTCCAGCGGACAAGCCCCGTCGAGGCCAAAGGGATGGCTGTACTCCCGAATCAGTTCCGTGAGCACGGCTCCGCACCCCAAGCGCATCCCCAAGCTGTGGGCCAGGGATCGTATGTAGGTGCCGGAACTGCAAACGACTCGGAAGGTAACGTACGGAAGATCAACCCTGAGGACTTCCGCACGCGAAATTTCGATGGTCTTGATTTTGAGCGGGGTTTCCTTCCCCTCTCGGGACAGCTTGTAGAGGGGCTGCCCCTGATGCTTGGCCGCGGAATACGGGGGCACGGGCTGTTCGCTCCTGCCCACCCAGCCGGCGATGACGTCGGCCACGGCTTCGGCGGTCACATGGTCCCACGGCGCTTCGGCGGTGATCTGCCCCTCGGCGTCCCACGTATCGGTGGTTTGTCCGAGGCGGACGGTGCCCTGATACACTTTGACGCCTCCGGCCATGAGATAGCCGGAAATTTTGGTCGCATGCCCGAGGAGCACGAGCAGTACCCCCTGAGCCATCGGGTCCAGGGTGCCCGCGTGTCCTATCTTTTTTTGCCCCAACCGCTTGAAGCGGTTGGTACATTGGGCGGACGAAAGCCCGCGTGGCTTATCGACCACAAGAAGACCGTGCTGTTGTTCCATAGAGGTGGGCACTCTATCCATTTTAGGTTTGTTCGTCCAGTATTATTTGTTGCGGACGGAAGAGGGCGCACGGCGGAGCGCACCGGGGAGGAGAGAATGGGGGCCATCCCGCTCCTTCCAGAGGACTCCGGAGCGGGCGTCAGTCGGGACATTGCCCGTCGATCCGGACGGATGAGGGTATGGGACAAGATGTATTGTCTTCCGAACGGCTTTCCGGTAGTCCCTGACGGACCACGTTTCCGTGTGTACGCGTCTCGGGAAAGGAGGGAGGGCGTGCTTTTTGAAAGAAGGTGCCTCCCCGAGGTTTTCAAGAGTTTTTCTTCAAGAGGATTTTCATGAACATATCCTTAGCTGACGCCGAGGCGATGGTGGAACTGGGCAGAGCCCTCGGCAGGGTGCTGAACGAGCGGCGCGCCGAAGGCGGCGAACAGTTGCACGTCGTGCTGTTCTTCGGTGATCTCGGCACGGGCAAGACCACGTTCACGCGCGGGCTCATCGATGTGCTGCCCGGCGGCGAGAACGCCGAAGTCTCCAGCCCGAGCTTCACGCTGTGCAACAGCTATCCGACGACGCCGCCCGTCGTCCATTGCGATCTGTACCGATCCGAAGGTGCGTTGCCCGATGAGGTGGACGAGGCGCTGGATGCGGAAAACGGTCTGGTTCTCGTGGAGTGGGCCGAACGCATCGCGGACGGGAATTTGCCTCCGAAACGTCTGGACATCCGGTTTCAAGTCTGCAAAAATAACAGGTTGGTAACGTTGTCTCCCCACGGTGAGGCGGCGTGTAGCGTATTGCAGAAACTGGCCCGCGTTCACGATTCGGACGGATGACGGGCAAGAGGAAGCGTTTCTGCCACACAGGTCACGATGTAAGGACTCAGCTATGCGTATTCTGGTACAAAAATTCGGAGGGACGTCCGTCGCCGACATCGACCGCCTGAAAATGGTGCGCGGGAAGGTGAAAGCCGCTCTGGATCAGGGATACAAGGTAGTCGTGGTGCTTTCCGCCAAGTCCGGGAAGACCAACAAACTGCTGGATCTGTCGACCCGCTGGGCCGCAGACCCCGATCAGGCGGAAGTGGACAGCCTGCTCTCCACGGGCGAGCAGGCCTCGATTGCGCTGTTCAGCATGTTGCTCAACGATTCCGGCATCAAGGCGCGTTCGATGCTCGGCTGGCAGATTCCGATCGTCACCGATGGGGCATTCGGACGCGCCCGCATCCTGTCCATCGACGCCGCCCATATCCGCAAGGAACTCGAAACCTACGACGTCATCGCGGTCGCCGGCTTCCAGGGAATGACGGAAGAAGGGCGCATCACCACGCTCGGTCGCGGCGGTTCCGACACGTCGGCCGTGGCGCTGGCCGCCGCGCTGGATTCCTGCGAGTGTGAAATTTATACGGACGTGGACGGGGTGTATACGACCGACCCCAACCTGTGTTCCACCGCCCGGAAACTCGATCGCGTCACCTATGAAGAGATGCTGGAAATGGCCTCCATGGGTGCGAAGGTGCTGCAAATCCGTTCTGTGGAGTTCGCCAAGAAGTACAATGTTCCCGTTCATGTGCGCTCCACGTTTTCTGATGATCCGGGAACGTTGGTCGCTCAGGAGGACTCCATGATGGAAGCCGTGCTCGTCTCCGGCATTGCATATGACAAGGATCAGGCCCGTGTAACCGTGTGCGGGGTGCCTGACCGGCCCGGCGTTTCCGCCGCCCTGTTCGAGCCGCTTTCCGAAAACGGCATCATGGTCGACATGATCATCCAGACCGCCAGCCGCGAAGGCGTGACCGACATGACCTTCACCGTGTCCCGCAAGGACGTGGACAAGGCCCTGAACATCATGAAGGACATCGTCTCCAAGATCGGCGGCACGGGCGTGGAGTCCGATCCGCAGGTCGCCAAGGTGTCCGTCATCGGCGTGGGCATGCGCAACCACACCGGCGTGGCGACCAAGGCGTTCGCCGCCCTCCAGCAGGAAAACATCAACATCCAGATGATCAGCACGTCGGAAATCAAGATTTCCTGCCTGATCGACGAACGCTATACCGAGCTGGCCGTGCGGACCCTGCACGACGCGTTCGAGCTGCACAAGCCCAACCACGCCTGAGACGGCGCGGCATAAGACGCAGTGAACGCCCGGAAGGCTCCCCCTTCCGGGCGTTTTTCGTGAGAATCATGTGTGAGCGTATGTTTCTCATGGCGTACTAAAACAGTATGTTACACAATGAAGGTAAAAAACTTCGAAAAAAAATCAGAAAATGATTGACAGAAAACCGGTTCTGATGCAAGTTGTCCAAATGCTTCGGCTGCGCGACGAAATCGTCACGCGGCAGTCTTGCGGATGCCGTACAAGGGCTCGCGAGGCGGGGCAAAAAAGTTTTTTGAAAAAAAGACGAAAAAGGTTGTTGACAGCGAAAGGGAGTCGA
>CABKMN010000063.1 GCA_902373525.1 uncultured Bilophila sp.
CCCTTCCCCCGGACCCCCTACCCTCCTCTTCCCAAGACTTTTGACCTTATCGAATCCCTGTTTGCAGCTTTTCCCGTTTATCTTGGACAACGGATAAACAACGAGAAAAAAATACATGGAAGAAAGCCTCCGGCGCTTCCTGTTACGCCGGGGTCCGGGGGGCGGCTCGCCCCCCGGACAGGGAGTCCAGAGGGGCGGTAGCCTCTCTGGCCGCCGGAGGCATCTCCCTCCCCATCAACCGCCCCCAGAACGGAGCCACCGTGAACGACTTGTTGATCAAACTCTGCGGGATGCGCGAACAGGCGCTCCTCGACTGCGCCGCCGACCTCGGCGTGAACCTGTGCGGCTTCATCTTCGCTCCTGAAAGCCCGCGCGCGGTCACGCCGGAACGGGCCGCCGCGCTGGACAGCCGAGGCATGCTCCGCGTGGGCGTGTTCACGACGGACGACATGCGGTTCATCGAAGCGACCGCCGCCACCGCCCGGCTGGACCGCGTCCAGCTCCACGGGGACCAGTCCGTCACCTGCGCCGAACGCCTGAGCCGCACCCTCGGAGCCGAACGCCTCATCCGCGTGCTGTGGCCCCGGCGCTACCCGGACCGCCACGCGCTGGAAGCGGACATGGAACGCCACGCGCACGCCGCCGGAATGTTCCTGCTTGATGCGGGAACCTCGGGCGGCGGCAGCGGCCAACGGGTGGACGGCGAAGGCCTGCGCGGGCTGCACGCGCCGCGCCCGTGGCTGCTCGCCGGGGGGCTGACCCCCGAAAACGTCAGAGAGGCCGTCGAGGCATGCGCCCCGCACGGTGTGGATTTCAACTCCGGACTGGAGTCCGAACCGGGCCGCAAAGACCCGTCACGCATACGGGCCGCACTGACGGCCCTGAGAGGAAAGTCATCATGAAGAAAGGATACTTCGGAGATTTCGGCGGCTGTTTCGTTCCTGAACTGCTCATGCCGCCGCTTCGGGAACTGGAAGAGGCCATGCGGACCATCATGCCCTCGCAGCTTTTCAGGGACGAACTGGACGATCTGCTCCGCAATTTCGCGGGCCGCGAAACGCCGCTCACCCACTGCCCCACGCTGTCCGAACAACTCGGCTTCTCCCTGTGGCTGAAACGCGAGGACCTGCTGCATACCGGCGCGCACAAGGTGAACAACACGCTGGGTCAGGCGCTGCTTGCCAGGCACATGGGCAAGACCGCGCTGGTGGCGGAAACCGGCGCGGGGCAGCACGGCGTGGCCACCGCCGCCGCAGCCGCGCGGCTCGGGCTCGACTGCATCGTCTTCATGGGCGCGGAGGACGTGGAACGCCAGTCCTCCAACGTACGGCGCATGAAGCTCCTCGGCGCGACGGTACGCCCGGTCCGGAGCGGCACCCAAACGCTCAAGGACGCCATCAACGAGGCGCTCCGCTACTGGATCGCCGCACAGGAAACCACGCACTACTGCTTCGGCACGGCGGCGGGCCCGCATCCTTTCCCGACGCTGGTACGCGATCTCCAGAGCGTCATCGGCCGCGAAACCCGCGCGCAGATGCTCGAAAAAATCGGGAAGCTGCCCGATGTCGTCGTTGCGGCGGTGGGCGGCGGGTCCAACGCCATCGGCATGTTTTACCCCTTCGTGGAAGACAAGACGGTACGCATCATCGGCGTGGAGGCCGCCGGTACGGGCGAGCCGGGGTGCTACAACTCCGCGCCGCTGAATCTCGGCACGCCCGGCGTCCTGCACGGCCAGCTGACCATGCTTCTCCAGACGAAGGACGGGCAGATCGAGCCGTCGCATTCGGTATCCGCCGGTCTGGACTACCCCGGCGTCGGCCCCGAGCACGCCTATCTGCACGCCATCGGGCGCGTCCATTACGGTCTGGCGAACGACGCGCAGGCGCTCCGCGCCTTTCAGACGCTCTGCCGCGCCGAAGGCATCCTCCCCGCGCTGGAGTCCTCGCACGCCCTCGCGTGGGTGCTGGATCACGCCTCCGAGCTGCCCGCAGGCGGCGACGTCGTCGTCAACCTCTCCGGGCGCGGCGACAAGGACATGGACATCGTAGAGCACTGTTTGCACTTGTAAGGATGAGAAGACCGAGGGAAGGCCCCTTCTGAAGAAGGGCTTCCTTCTCCCTTCCCCCCCGTCCCTCATCCTCCCACGACGTTTGTAGGCGGGCATCAGCCGGCTTCCTGATGAAGCGCCGGGACGCCCAAAACCCATTTTTTAGGAATGCCCGAAACGACGGACACGGCGAAAGCCACGACAACGCCTGATCCGAGGGGGTCTGGGGGGAATCATTCCCCCCAGCGGGTGCAGGGCGGCGCCCTGCCCGCCGGAGGCATAACACAGGAGAAAAAACACCATGTCGGCACTTGAACAGAACATACGGAACGCGCACGCCGCCGGACGCACGGCGCTCATTCCCTTCGTCACCGCGGGCTTCCCCACACTCGATACGTTCTGGGGCATCATCGAGGAACTGGACGCCGGCGGCGCGGACGTAATCGAAATCGGCGTCCCCTTCTCCGATCCCGTCGCCGACGGCCCGGTGGTCGAGGACGCCTCCCGACGCGCGCTGGAACAGGGCGTCACCCTCGAATGGATTATGGACGGGCTCAAACAGCGGGCCGGGCGCTTCAAGGCGGGCCTCGTGCTCATGGGCTACCTCAATCCCTTCCTGCAATACGGACTGGAACGCTTCGCCGCCGACGCCGCGCGGGCGGGCGTGTCCGGCTGCATCGTACCGGACCTGCCGCTGGACGAAAGCGCGCCCTTCCGCGACACGCTGAAACGCCACGGCATCGACCTCATCGCGCTCGTCGGACAGAACACCACGGCGGAACGGATGCGCGACTACGCCGCCGTTTCGGAAGGCTACGTGTACGTCGTATCCGTGCTCGGCACCACCGGCGCGCGCACCGGACTGCCTCCGCAGGTCGAGGAAACCCTTCGCCGCGCCCGTGCGGCCTTCAGGCTGCCGCTGGCCCTCGGCTTCGGCCTCCAGCATCCGGACCAGCTCGCCGCCATCCCGGCGGACATCCGGCCCGACGCCGCCGTCTTCGGAAGCGCCCTGCTGAAACACCTCGACAAGGGCGGATCGGCCAAAGCCTTCCTCGACGTCTGGACGAACTAGCGCGGCCAGCCCCTGTCGACACCATCCCCGTTCGGCCTACCCGCCGGGCGGGGATTTTTCCGTTGAAGACCGCCGCGCCTTTTCGGAAAGGCTCCGTCGCGGACCATGATTGACGTACGATTACGGCATGGCGGACGGGCACGCTCTTCAAGACGGTTTTGCCGATACGCTCCATGACGGAAGAAAGCCTCCCCGCTATCCATCGGGGATTCCATGAAAGAAGACGGCAACCGCTTCCCGTGACAGGCAGTCGGAAACGGACTGCGGAAGGGAACGGGCGGAGACCGGAAGCGCGCGCAAGCAGCGTAGGGGAAGCGACGAAACAGGGACGCTCCGGTGCGGGAACCGCTCCGGACGGGGCGGTCTCATTGACGCTTGTTCTTTTTTTGACTAGAATGGACGTTTCACCCTTTGGGCAAGCATCTTGCCCATCTCTCCATTCGTTTTTTCAGGATCGGGACATGTACGGAACGCTTTTTTTCGACAAACAGGATCGCGAGCTCCTGCGCATGATCAACGAAACGATTGATCACGGACCGTCGCAGGACCTCGAACACAAGGTTTTTGACGCCAACCTGCACCCGCACGGCATCCTGGAACTGACGACCACGCACGAATACCGGATGGCCCACGCGGTCATCAACCTGCTCGGCAACCTCGAAGCGGGCGGCGCGCCGGATCGGCTCATGGCCCTGCGCATCCTCCGCGACGAAGTGCTGCACAGCGCCCGCACGCCGTTCCGCTACAACACGGGCCGCGTCCTCATCCAGATCATGAAGGAAATCGTCCGCTCGCGCCGGGACGGGCAGTCGCAGCTCAAGCTCGTGCACGACTTCCGCAAGGTCACGTCCGGGAATCCGCGCCTCGTGCGCCAGTTCCTCAAGGCCTACCATTTGCTGGAGATGCCCGAGGAGTGGAACCAACTGACCCTCGACCACCACGTCCACGACGCCAACACCAAGGGCCGCAAGAACGCCACCCACCTGATCATGGACGCATGGATCAAGGGCATCCGCTACCTGACCGTCGTCTATTACAATTACGTGGAGCCCACCGCCGCGCGCGAACTGTTGCAGGCCGCCGAGATCATGGGCGTGGACGTCCGTATCGGCCTCGAATTCGGCTCTCCCTTCCACGGTCGTTTCGTCAATTTCGTCTGGGCCCCGCGCGGATTCTCCGATCCCGAAGCCTTCCTTTCCTTCCTCGCCGAGCGGCCTATGGTCGCGCTCATGAACGAGGGCCGCAAGGCTTCGCTCTGGATGCAGCGCCACGTCATGGAAACCCTGCGGATATGGAACGAGAAGCACGCCCCGGCACTGGCCGCCGAACTGGAAATCCCCGTCCCGCTGCTTGATCCCGACGGCTTTCTGGCCTTCGTGGGCACCGGGCAGACCTCGTTCCTCCACCTCGCGGAATACGCGCACAAGACCATGCTGCCCAGCCTGCGCGAGCGGGTCGAGGACTTGCGGAAAGAGGCCCTCACCGCCACCGGGGACCGCAAGGGGCAGATCGCCCAGCTCATCCGCCGGATGGACATGCTCACCATCGAAGTGATCATGGAAACGTGGCTGAAACCGGACCGCAACCCCGAACTGCCGTCCCCCGACGTGCCGTCCGACACCCCGGATACGCCCGAACTGCTCCGCATGCCGCCGCACGTGCTGCTGGACTGGCTGTCCTGCCTGCGCAGCGGCTACCGCATCACGCTCCAGCTCGCGAACCTCTCCGCCGAGGACGTGCTCGAACTGCTGTGGGACTGCCAAGGGATGATCACCCATCTGGAACTGTTCAACCTGAAGGAATGGCAGGAGGGGCACCTGCGCCACCTCACCGCCATCAACGATCTCCAGATCGCGATCAACAAGGGCAGCGTCCTGCACCTCAAGCAGATACTGCGTACCATGATCCGCAAGCTGGAGGCGTCGTCCGACGACGGGGACAGGGAACGCTGCGAAAAATTCCGCGTCATCCTGCGGAACATTCCCTCGTTGCAGGCCCCCTACAAGGTCGCGCCGCTCCGCAGCCGCATCGGCACGGACTCCACGAGCCACTCGGGCGTGCGCCACGGCATGGGCCTCGCCGTGCCCGAAACGCTCCCCCACGGAGCGCGCAGGCAGATCGCCCGGGGCAAGCAGTTCCAGCCGATCATGCTTCCGGTGTCCCTCACGCTGGAATTTCGGGAAACCTATGTCGAGCAGGAACGGCATTCGTCCTTCATGCGCCGGATCGGTCCCCGGATACGCCGCATCTGGGGCCTCGGCCATTTCGGACTGCACCGCACCAAGGAATGGCGGGTGATTTCCGCCATGAACCGCATCGAGGAGGACGGCAACGTCATCACGATGGGCGGCACCAGCGGCGAAGTGAACAACGGCCTGTGCGCCGAGCGGACGGCGTCCGAAAAGCGCTCCGGCATCGGGCTTTCCTACCTCAGCACGCCCATCGCCAACACGCTCAAGGTGCTGGCGGGCTTCATCCCGGCGCTGGTGACCTTCCTGTACACGCAGGAATGGTGGGTGCTCGCGTGGTTCGGCGCGCCGCTGTGGTTCCTGATCACCGGCCTGCGGAACATCCCTCAGGCCATTCTCGGCGGCGGGGGCATGTGGAGCCGTTCGTTGCTGCGCTGGAACGACTACGTGAGCTGGACGCGCGTATGCGACTCGCTGTTGTACACGGGACTGTCCGTGCCGCTGCTGGAATGGTTCATCCGCGTCCTGCTCCTTGAGGACGGGATGGGGCTGACGGTCAAGGAGTACCCGTTCCTCGTCTTTTCCATCATCGCCGGGGCGAACAGCATCTACATCTCGCTGCACAACATGTACCGGGGCTTCCCCAAGGAAGCGATCATCGGAAACCTGTTCCGCAGCCTGCTCGCCATCCCTGTTTCGGTATTCTACAACGATCTGCTGGCGTTGTGCCTGCCGCTGTTCACGGCGGCGGACCCGCTGCTGATTCTTGAGCCCGGCGCGGCCATCATTTCCAAGACGGCGTCCGATACCGTGGCGGCGATCATCGAAGGGCTGGCGGACTGGCGGAACAACCACCGCCTGCGGTACTGGGACTACGACACCAAGCTCCAGCGCCTCTTCGACTGCTACGCCAAGCTGGAGCTCGCCTTCCCGGATCGGGACATCCTTTCGCTCCTGTCGCGGCCCGAGGAGTTCATCCGGCTGACGTCGGCGGAAGCCAAGTCCCTCCAGGCGGAAAGCATCATCAACGCGCTGGACCTCATGTACTTCTGGCTGTACCAGCCCTGCGCGCAGCAGACCCTGACCTCGATCCTCCGCACCATGACGCGCGAGGAACGGGTCATCGTGGCCCGCTCGCAGGGGATTCTGGCCCGCGTGCGCGAGGTCAGCCAGCTGTTCGTGGACGGCCTGCTCGGGCGCAACTTCGCCCGCGCCCTGTCCTTCTATCTGGACGGCTACGAAAGCTATATCCTTGTCCTGAACAAACGCTGCGCCGGGTTCTCCAACGGCGGCCACCGCCCCGGCCTGAGACGCGGGCGCAGTTAGTCGAACGGAAAAACGGGAAAGGGAGCCTGTTACGCGGCTCCCTCTCCCGCCGCCAGCCGACCGCCGGGGACACGGCGCGCGGCTTTCCTCGAAAAACCGTCTCCCGGTCACAAGCGCGTTCCCCGGCCATCCCCCCTTTTTCCGGCCAACCGGGAGGCTTGCGGAAGGGATTCGACGACGTCAAACGGCTTTGAAAAAGCCGGGAGATGGGGGAATGAAAACGCCCCGAAGGACGGGCTCATGCGGTCCGCTCCCGGCAGGCGTGCCCCCGCGACGTGCGGGCATTGACAGCAACGCGATTTTTCTCCAGATATTCCCTTTCTTCCTCAACGTCTTCCCCCTTTTTCCTCTCCCCAAAAGGATACGAACCCGTGGCTGTAAAAACGACGAAAACGGCGGCAGAAGAGCAGCTTCCCACGCGGGAAGAGGCGGAAGCCGCCTTCGCGCTGGCGCTCGACGCGCGGCAGGGCCGCGTGCGCGCCGCGCTGGACAAGCTGGCGTCCGATCCCCCTCAGGTGCTGATCCTCGAAGGCGGCAGCGTCGAGGAACGGTTCAGCGTAGCCCTGTGGCACGCCGCCCGCCTCAACTGCCCTGACCCCCAGCCGCCCTGCCTGCACTGCCCCTCCTGCCTCCAGATCGGCGCGAGCCTGTTTCAGGACCTGTATATCCTCGACGGTCGGGAAGGGTCCATCAAAATCGAAACGGTCCGGGAACTGCGGACCATCCTCGGCGAAGCCCCGCGCGGCGACGGCAAGCGCGTGGTCATTCTCGCGGAAGCCCAGTCCCTCGGCGTCGAAGCCGCCAACGCGCTCCTGAAATCGCTTGAGGAACCGCGCCCCAGCGTATGCTTCCTGCTCCTCGCCCCGCAGCGGGAACGCCTGCTCCCCACCCTCGTCTCCCGAGGCTGGGTCGTCACGCTGGCGTGGCCCGAAGCCGACACGCCGTCCACCCCGGAACTCCGGCAATGGGAGGACGCGCTCGCGGACTTCATCGGCTCCGGTCAGGGCTGGTTCGACCGCACCTCCGCCAAGGGCGCGGTGGACGCCGCACTGGCCCGGCGGATCGTCCTTTCCGTGCAGAAGGCGCAGGCCGCCGTCCTCGCCCGCCGCAACGGCGGCCCCCTCGGCGAACGCCTCGCCGTCCTTCCCGACGCCGGGCACCTCCACGTCAACGATCTTCTGGCGCAATGTCAGGAGTCGCTGGACTACACGGTCAGCCCGCCGCTGGTGCTCAACTGGCTCGCCACGCGCCTCCACCTCGCCTACCGCCATGCCCGCCTACGCGCGGCGCGCGGAACCGCCTAGCGTACCGGTACGGCATGCCCGCCTGAGCACGGAACCGGCTGGAACGGCATGAGATTAACGCCCCGATTTTTGAGATTCGGGGCGTTTTTCAGGTTGGGATACGGGACGGCCTCTTTTTTTGCTGGACATCACGTATAAAAAGAACTATTATTATTTTTGCATTCGGGACAGGAGCTGTTCCGAACGGAAGGTACGCGAGCGCGGGGAAAAGAGCTTTCCCCATATCCGATTCTCATTGTCAAAAGACGGCTCTCGGTGTACTTCCGAAAACGACAGGATCCTTATTCAGCCAACCATACGTCATAAGGAAGGTTTCTCATGGCTCAGCAGTTTGAAATCTACAAGTGCGAACTTTGCGGCAATATTGTTGAAGTGCTCCACGCCGGCGACGGCCCGCTCGCCTGCTGCGGAAAGCCCATGAAGCTCATGGCCGACAAGGCCATCGACGGCGCCAAGGAAAAGCACGTGCCCGTGATCGAAGCCAACGGCTCCGGCTGTAAGGTCAAGGTCGGCTCCGCGCCTCACGTGATGGAAGAAACGCACTGGATCGAATGGATCGAAATCGCCACCGCCGACGGCAAGCGCTTCAAGAAGTTCCTGAAGCCCGGCGACGCTCCCGAGGCCGATTTCTGCATCCCGGTCGATCAGGTCGTGTCCGCCCGCGAATACTGCAATCTTCACGGTCTGTGGAAGGCGTAATCGCGTATAGGGTACTTGACAACAAGGCCCTTTTTCGGCTGTAACAGCCTCTTCGAAGAGGCTCTCCAAAAGTTCACACCATCCCGCACCAATGTGGTCTTGCGGACAGGAGATTGAAATGCAGAAATACGTTTGCAATGTTTGCGGCTATGAATACGACCCCGCGGCCGGCGATCCCGACAGCGGCATCGCCCCCGGCACCGCCTTCGAAGACCTTCCCGAAGATTGGGTCTGTCCGGTCTGCGGCGCTTCCAAGTCGGACTTCTCCGCGGCCTAAGATAGCGGCTCGTCCGGATGCGTAAGAGAGGGGTGTGGCGGGCTTCGTCGCACCCCATGTTTTTTGCGTTCACTTCATCAGCCTGAAAGGATTTTGTCATCATGAAACCCGTTGAACTGGCGAAAGATGTTTTCTGGATCGGCGCCGTCGATTACAACAAGCGCAATTTCCACGGCTATAGCCGTTCCCCCCGCGGCACCACCTACAACAGCTATCTCGTCCGCGATGAAAAGAACGTCGTGTTCGACACCGTGGACAACGATTACGCCGGGACCATGTTCTGCCGTCTGGCCAAGCTGATGCCGCTGGAAAAGGTGGACTACATCGTGGTCAACCACACCGAAAAGGACCACGCCGGGGCCCTGTGCCAGCTCGTCGAACGCTGCAGGCCCGAAAAGATCATCACCTCGGCCATGGGCAAGCGTTTCATGGAAGCCCAGTTCGACACCACCGGCTGGCCCATCGAAGTGGTCAAGACCGGCGACTCGATCAGCATCGGCAAGCGCAGCATCCACTTTGTGGAAACCCGCATGCTGCACTGGCCCGACAGCATGGTTTCCTACATCCCCGAGGAAAAGCTGCTCATCAGCAACGACGCCTTCGGCCAGAACATCGCCTCCTCCGAACGCTTCGCGGATCAGTACGACCGCTGCGTGATCGAAAAGGCGGTCAAGGAATACTACTACAACATCGTCCTGCCCTTCTCCCCGCAGGTGCTCAAGACGCTCGATCTCGTCGCCGGCCTGAACCTCGACATCAAGATGATCGCTCCCGACCACGGCCTGATCTGGCGCGGCAAGGACGACTGCAAGTACATCCTCGACGCCTACCGCGCCCTTGCCGAACAGAAGCCGCAGCAGCGCGCCGTGATCGTCTATGACTCCATGTGGGGCTCCACGGGCATCATGGCCTCCGCCGTCGCCTCCGGCCTTGAGGACGAAGGCGTGCCCGTCCGCCTCATCGACATCCAGAAGAACCACCACAGCGACGTGATGACCGAACTCGCCGACTGCGGCGCGGTCCTCGTGGGCTCCGCCACCCACAACAACAACGTCCTGCCCGGCATCGCCGACGTGCTGACCTATATGAAGGGCCTCCGTCCCCAGAACCGCGTCGGCGGCGCTTTCGGTTCTTACGGCTGGTCCGGCGAATCTCCGAAAATCATTCAGGAATGGCTGGCCTCCATGAACGTGGAACTGCCCGCCGATCCGGTGAAATGCCTGTTCGTGCCCAAGCATGAGGGCCTGTCGCAGTGCGTCGCGCTCGGCAAGGCCGTGGCTGCGGCCCTCAAGGCCAAGTGCTAGTTTCGCAGTAAAAACGGGCGCCCCGAACGGAAACGGAAGGGGCCCCGTTGCGGCGCTTTTTCCAGACGTCCGGGGAGACCGGGCGCCGCAACGTTCCGGGCGGGCCGCCGTGCCGGAAATTCAACCCATGGGGGAATTCTATGGATGTTGTCATGCTGTCACGGCTCCAGTTCGCCGTGACCGTCTTTTTCCACTTCATCTTTGTCCCGCTGACCCTCGGCCTCGTGGTCCTTCTCGCCATCATGGAGACGCTCTACGTCCGTACGGGCAATGAAGTGTACAAAAGGATGACCAAATTTTGGGGAAAGCTGTTCCTGATCAACTTCGTCCTCGGCGTCGTGACCGGCATCACCCTGGAATTCCAGTTCGGGACCAACTGGTCGCGCTACTCGGAATACGTGGGCGACATCTTCGGTTCGCTGCTGGCGATTGAGGCCACGGCGGCCTTCTTCCTGGAATCCACCTTCCTCGCGGTCTGGGCCTTCGGCTGGGAACGCGTGAGCAAGCGTATCCACCTGACCGCCATCTGGCTCGTCGCCATCGCCTCCAACCTGTCCGCCCTGTGGATCATCCTCGCCAACGGCTGGATGCAGAATCCCGTGGGCTACGTCATCAGGAACGGGCGCGCCGAACTGTCCAGCTTCTTCGACGTCGTGACCAACCCCTTCGCGTGGAGCCAGTATTTCCACACGATTTTCGCCGCGTGGATGCTCGGCGGGTTCTTCGTCCTCGGCATTTCCGCCTGGCACCTGCTGCGCAAGAACGAGCTCGACCTGTTCAAGCGTTCCGTGCGCGTCGCCGCGCCCTTCACGCTGATCCTCGTCCTGCTGCTCGGCCTTCAGGGCCACCATCACGCGCAGATGGTCGCGGAATACCAGCCCGCGAAGCTCGCCGCGATGGAATCCCACTGGGAAACCGGCACCCATGTGCCCATGTATCTGCTGACCTGGCCTGATCAGGAAAAGCGCACCAACAGCATCGAAGCCCTGCCCATCCCGAGCCTCCTGAGCCTTCTGGCCTTCAACTCCCCGAGCGCGGAAGTGAAGGGCCTCAACGCCTTCCCCGCCGACG
The DNA here is from genome assembly GCA_902373525.1 of uncultured Bilophila sp. Classification (GTDB taxonomy): domain Bacteria; phylum Desulfobacterota; class Desulfovibrionia; order Desulfovibrionales; family Desulfovibrionaceae; genus Bilophila. The sequence goes on from CABKMN010000063.1 coordinate 11,290, forward strand.
ACATCCCGCCGGTCCTGCCCACCTTCCTCTCCTTCCGTTTCATGGTGGCCTGCGCGGGCATCTTCGTCCTGCTGGCCATTGCGGCGTGGTGGCGCAGAAAGGACCTTGAGGACCATCCGCTGATCATGAAGGCGTTGCTCTATGTGATCCCCCTGCCCTACCTCGGCATCATGGCCGGTTGGGCCGTGGCCGAAATCGGCCGTCAGCCGTGGATCGTCTACGGCCTGATGCGGACGTCCGACGCCGTGTCCCCGGTCCCGTCGTCCTCCGTCGGGCTTTCGCTCGGGGCGTTCATCGTCATCTACACCTTCCTCGGCGTGCTGGACATCTACCTGATCCAGAAGTACGCCAAGAAGGGACCGGCTCCGGAAGCGCAGGCCTAGCCCCGCCATCCCTACCATACAGAAAGGATTACCGTTATGCTTGAAACCATTTGGTTTGTTCTGTGGGGACTGCTCTGGGCGGTCTACTTTGTGCTCGACGGCTTCGATTTCGGCATGGGAACGCTGCTGCCGTTCCTCGCCAAGAACGACGATGAAAAACGCATCATCTACAACGCGGCCGGCCCCTACTGGGACGGCAACGAAGTGTGGCTGATTACGGCCGGCGGCGTGACCTTCGCCGCCTTCCCGAAGGCGTACGCCGTGATGTTCAGCGCGCTGTACGCGCCCCTGCTCATCCTGTTGTTCGCCCTGATCTTCCGCGCCGTGTCCTTCGAGTTCCGCAACAAGAAGGACTGCGCGACGTGGCGCACGTTCTGGGACGCCTGCCAGTTCCTCGGCAACTTCCTCCCCGCGCTGCTGCTCGGCGTGGCCTTCGCCAACCTGTTCATGGGCATCCCGATCGACGGGGACGGCGTGTACCACGGCAACATCCTGAAGCTGCTCAACCCCTACGGCCTCGCGGGCGGCGTGTTCTTCGTGCTGATCTTCTGCATGCACGGCGCGCTCTGGCTGGCCCTCAAGTCCACCGGCGACATCCACGAACGCGCCGTCTCCGCGTCCCGGATTCTCTGGCCGCTGGTCCTCGCCGTGGCGATCCTCTTCCTCGCCCTGACCGCGACCTACACGAACCTGTACGCCAACTACGCCGCGCATCCCACCCTGCTCATCTTCCCGATCCTCGCGGTGGCGTCCCTGCTCACCGTGCGGGTGATGGTCTGGGCCGAAAACCTGCTCGGCGCCTGGTTCTTCAGCGCGCTGTTCATCATCTGCGTGACCTTCTTCGGCGTGCTGGGCATGTTCCCCGGCATCATCATCTCCAGCATCGATCCCGCGTTCAGCGTGACCGCCTTCAACGGCGCGTCCAGTCCGCTGACCCTCAAGATCATGCTCGGCGTCACCCTCTGCTGCGTGCCCGTGGTCATCGCCTATCAGGCGTGGGTGTACTATACCTTCGCCCATAAGGTGACCCCCGAAAGCCTCCAGAGCGACGATCACGCGTACTAGGCGGAACGATTGAAGAAAAATCGGGGGAAGGGGAGAAGGAACCCTTCTGGAGAAGGGCTTCCTTCTCCCCTTCCCC
>CABKMN010000064.1 GCA_902373525.1 uncultured Bilophila sp.
GGGGTGGAGTTTGAGGAGGGGGAGGAGGGACTTTCTCCAGAAAGTCCCTCCTCCCCCTCCTCAATTGCTTTGCTCCCGTCCCTATTCCGTCTCTCGCGTGTACACGACTTCGATGTCGGGGAATTCCTCGTCTTCGAGGACCATTTCCTGGAAGTGCAGCAGCGGGGCGTGGGCCTCGACTTCGGTACGGAGCTTCCACATGGCGGCGAGCAGTTCCTCGACGCCTTCGCCCTGCTGGGCGGACATGAAGAAGATTTCCCGCCCGTCCTTCTTGGCGCGGGCGCGGAGCGCGTCCACTTCCTCGGGCGTCCGCAGGTCGATCTTGTTGATCACCTGCAACTGGCGGCGCCGACCGAGGTCTTCGTCAAAGGCGTCCAGCTCGTCGTTGACCAGATCGAAACCGGCCCACGGGTTTTCATCCGGGTTCACGTCTTCGATGCTCAGAAGATGCACGAGGAAACGGGTCCGCTCCACATGCTTGAGGAAACGGTGCCCGAGGCCCTGCCCTTCGCTGGCCCCTTCAATGAGGCCGGGGATGTCCGCCACCACCATGCGCTGATCAGGATCGTACTCGTCGATCACGACGCCGAGGTTGGGCGTCAGCGTGGTGAACGGATAGGCCGCGATTTTGGGCCGGGCGGCGGAAATGCGGGAAATGAACGTGGACTTGCCCGCGTTGGGCAGGCCGATGATCCCCGCGTCCGCAAGAATCTTGAGTTCAAGGCGCAGGTTGCGTTCCTCGCCGGGCTCGCCGGGCTGCGCGAACCGGGGGGCGCGCATGGTCGAGGACTTGAAATGCTCGTTGCCCTTGCCGCCGCGTCCGCCGCGCGCCACGAGGAATTCATCCCCCGCTTCCGCAAGGTCGGTCAGCATGTGCTCGCCTTCGGGCGTCTGTTCGAACACCAGCGTGCCCACGGGCAGGTTGAGGACGAGGTCTTCGCCCTTGCGCCCGTACCGCTGGCTGCCCATGCCGCCCTGCCCGTTCTGGGCCTCGTAATGGCGCATGATCCGAAAGTCGTAGAGGCTCAGGAGGCGCGAATCGGCGCGCAGGATCACGCTCCCGCCGTCGCCGCCGTCGCCGCCGTCCGGCCCGCCGCGCGGTACGAATTTCTCACGCCGGAACGACACGCAGCCGTTCCCGCCCTTGCCGGCCTTGACGCTGATGACAGCTTCATCCACAAAACGCATATGAGTATCCTGATTCCTTACAAATTAGATGTCGCTCCCGCCGCTCCGCCGCGAAAGCCGCCTGGGATGGCCGAACATGGCCAGGGCCACCCCCGCCGCATAGATCACGCCGTCAACCGCCACACCGTACGCGGATGGCGGCACGCCCCGATCCGCCGCCCCCGCCCAGACGAAAACCGTGGAAACGAGCAGCGCCAAGACGACCCCGCAGACGGCCTGAACCGGGGAAAACGGTTCGTTCCCCTTGCGTATCCGCCACCGGGCAAGGGCATACGCCATCAGGAGCGGCCCTCCGCAGTAAACGATATTCCACAACGTCCCCCCGGAGCCCCTGCCGGAGCCGGCCCACAGCAACGCCTGCATGCTGCGCCAGAAGGGCGCCAGTATTCCCAGCTGGACGGCGAACAGAAACACCTTGTTTATCGTGCATCTCCTGACGCGCAACCGTGCGAAGCGCACCGTCCCCTTTCTTGAAGAGAGGGCTAGCCGTTTCCAGAGGAATCAGACGGGGCGGAAAAGAACGGGCCTCTTCGAACGGAAGGTTCGCGGAAAAGACGGGATGGGGAACGCCGTCGGCTCTCCGTGGAGGTCGGCGCATACGCCAAAAGGGAAGAAGCCTGACGGCTCCTTCCCTCTGAAAAATCGTCTCTTCTGCAAACTATTCGGCAGCGGGAGCTTCGAAAGGCAGAATGTGGACGCGCTTCTGAATCTTGCGCTTGCGAACATAGGTTTCGTACTTCACCGTGCCGTCGATCTTGGCGAACAGGGTGTAGTCGCTGCCCATGCCCACGTTTTCACCGGGATGGATCACGGTGCCGAGCTGACGAACGAGGATGTTGCCAGCGAGCACGGCCTGACCGCCGTAACGCTTCACGCCACGGCGCTGAGCATTACTGTCGCGACCGTTGCGGGAACTGCCGCCTGCTTTCTTATGTGCCATGAGGGGTCTCCTTACACTTCAGACTTAGGCCTGAATGGCCTTCACCTGAATGGCGGTATAATCCTGACGATGGCCCTGCAGCTTGCGGGAGTCGTTGCGGCGCCACTTCTTGAAAACAAGAATTTTGTCGCCACGCACGTGATCCAGCACAGTGGCCGTCACCTTGGCGTTTTCAACATAGGGCGCGCCGATCTTCAGTTCGGCCCCACCAACCATAAGCACTTTGTCGAGGGACACTTCGCTGTTCACGTCGGCAGCCATGCGATCCACGAGAATCTTGGTGCCTTCTTCAACGCGGAACTGCTTGCCGCCCGTTTCGATAATCGCGTACATTAAGAACCTCCGAAAAAAGAGAAGGGATAAGTACCCCCTTCTCCGCAACCTGTCAAGCGGATTGGTGTACTTTGCAGGTTCGCCCACGTGCGGTTGCTCTTAGGTGAAGGGTTCGTGCAGGCCAGCGGGCGCGAATTCCATTTATAACCCTATTCTCTGACGCATGGCAAGCCCAAACTTCGTGCGCTCGCGGTTCCAAAACAAAAAGAGTTTGTATTTTTTGGTAGTTAGAAAAAAAGAAGGAAAAATGTAAAAAAAATCTTCTTTCCCCCCTTCCCAACGCGCGAAGGGGGATTATTTAATGCTGCGAGAGGTCGGAACAACACCGGCCCGCTTGCAAGGCGTACACCCCGGCGATCGTCACCCCGATTGAAACGAGCGTCCTTTCCGCTTATCGGGGACACGTCCGCCCCTTTGGAGCGCTTGCAGGGTTCCCCCCGCAGGCGGCCCGAAGATGACGGGGCTGGTTGCAACAGAAAAAAATATCTTTTTGGAGGATAAGTCGTCATGAGTCTGAAACCTTTGAATGACCGTGTTCTTGTCAAGCGCCTCGAATCCGAGGAACGCACCGCCAGCGGCCTGTACATTCCCGATACCGCCAAGGAAAAGCCTTCCAAGGGCGAAGTGGTCGCCGTGGGTCCTGGCAAGCATGCCGACGACGGCAAGCTCGTTCCCATGACCGTGAAAGTGGGCGACATGGTCCTCTTCAACAAGTATGCCGGCACCGAAGTCAAGATCGACGGCGCCGAACACCTCGTCATGCGCGAAGACGACATCCTTGCCATCATTGCCTAGCGGCCCGCTTTTTCGCTGCGACCTTACCTTATTTATTAGATAGTTCTGGAGGAAAATCCCATGGCTTCCAAAGAAATTCTGTTTGACGCCAAAGCTCGTGAAAAACTGTCCCGTGGCGTGGACAAGCTCGCCAACGCCGTAAAGGTGACCCTTGGACCCAAGGGCCGCAACGTCGTGATTGAAAAGTCCTTCGGCGCTCCCGTCATCACCAAGGACGGCGTCTCCGTCGCCAAGGAAATCGAGCTCGAAGACAAGTTTGAAAACATGGGCGCCCAGATGGTCCGCGAAGTCGCTTCCAAGACCAACGACATCGCCGGCGACGGCACCACCACCGCCACCGTGCTCGCTCAGGCCGTCTATCGCGAAGGCGTGAAGCTCGTGGCCGCCGGCCGCAACCCGATGGCCATCAAGCGCGGCATCGACAAGGCCGTCGAAGCCGTTTCCAAGGAACTCGGCAACATCGCCAAGCCCACCCGCGATCAGAAAGAAATCGCTCAGGTCGGCACCATTTCCGCCAACTCCGACGCCACCATCGGCAACATCATCGCCGAAGCCATGGCGAAGGTCGGCAAGGAAGGCGTGATCACCGTTGAAGAAGCCAAGGGTCTCGAAACCACGCTCGACGTCGTCGAAGGCATGAAGTTCGACCGCGGCTACCTGTCCCCCTACTTCGTGACCAACGCCGAAAAGATGGTCTGCGAACTGGACAACCCGTACATCCTCTGCAACGAAAAGAAGATTTCCAGCATGAAGGACATGCTCCCCGTGCTGGAACAGGTCGCCAAGGTCAACCGTCCGCTGCTGATCATCGCTGAAGACATCGAAGGCGAAGCCCTCGCCACCCTCGTGGTGAACAAGCTGCGCGGCGCCCTGAACGTGGTCGCCGTGAAGGCTCCCGGCTTCGGCGAACGCCGTAAGGCCATGCTCGAAGACATCGCCATCCTCACCGGCGGCGAAGCCGTGTTCGAAGAACGCGGCATCAAGCTGGAAAGCCTGCCCCTGTCCTCGCTCGGCACCGCCAAGCGCGTGGTCATCGACAAGGAAAACACCACCATCGTCGACGGCGCCGGCAAGGGCGACGAAATCAAGGCCCGCGTGAAGCAGATTCGCGCCCAGATCGAAGAAACCACTTCCGATTACGACCGCGAAAAGCTGCAGGAACGCCTCGCCAAGCTGGTGGGCGGCGTCGCCGTGATTCATGTCGGTGCGGCTACCGAAACCGAAATGAAGGAAAAGAAGGACCGTGTGGAAGACGCCCTCAACGCGACCCGCGCCGCGGTTGAAGAAGGCATCATCCCCGGCGGCGGCACCGCGTTCGTCCGTTGCATCAAGACCCTCGACGACATCAAGCCCGCCGACGACGACGAACTGGCCGGCCTGAACATCGTCCGCCGCGCTCTTGAAGAACCCCTGCGCCTCATCGCCGGCAACGCCGGTCACGAAGGCTCCGTGGTCGTGGAAAAGGTCCGCGAAGGCAAGGACGGCTTCGGCTTCAACGCCGCTACCGGCGAATACGAAGACCTCATCAAGGCCGGCGTCATCGACCCGAAGAAGGTGGCCCGCATCGCGCTGCAGAACGCCGCTTCCGTGGCTTCCCTGCTCCTGACCACCGAATGCGCCATCGCCGAAAAGCCCGAACCCAAGAAGGACATGCCCGCCATGCCCGATATGGGTGGTATGGGCGGCATGGGCGGCATGTACTAAGCCAAGGCTTGGGACAGCGCTCGCAGCCTCGTTGAATCAGGCCCCCGGCAACGCATGTTGCCGGGGGCTTTTGCGTCCGTACCGATGAAAAGCGGGAAAACAAGCCCGTTCCCTTCACCAGACCCGCCGAGGAGCCGACGCCTGTTCCTTCCCCAAACGGGCGCGGGCATCCTTCATCCCAACGGTCCCCCAAGAAGGGGCCACGGCCCTTCCCCAAACCTGCGCGGGCACCCTTCCCGTTCCGGCATGGAATCCGATTGTCGCCTTCCACGGCATGGTAAATGAGCGATATGTGCCAAACGAATCGCCCTGCCCGCCGTGCGGCCTGTGCGTCCGCGCCCGCCCCGCCGGGCCGCTGGACTCCTACGCCCCCATCCCCGCAGAGGCCTGTCCTTCAACGCATGGCGCACACAGGACGGCATCCCGCACTGTTCCAGCCGATTATCTCGTCGCCGCTCTCGCGGCTCCCGGCGGACTCGTGCGGAGCTACGCCGCATGGGAACCGACAGGATCGGCGGACGTACGGCGACACGGCGGGCGCCGCACGGGAACCTCACCCCGCCGTCTTCGCGGCAATACGGGAGACGCCGACGCGCTCCCGGCCCCGTTTGCCAGAACACGGGCAAGTTGATAGAGGAAAGGGCGTTTGGATCGGAAACGAACTCCGCATTTGGAGACGACTTGTTACCCACAGGCAGCATCATGAACACAGCCCTCGTCATCATCGACATGCAGAACGATTTTGTCCTGCCCGACGCGCCCCTGTGCGTGAAAGGCGCACTGGCCACCGTACCGACCATCCGCGAACTGCTCGATCAGGCCCGCAAACAGGGCTGGCGCGTCATCCACGTCATCCGCCAGCATCGTCCCGACGGGAGCGATGTGGAAATCGGACGCGCCGCGCTGTTCACCGGCGGCAAAGGCATCTGCATCCCCGGCACGCCCGGCGCACAAATCGTCGACGAACTGGCGCCCCTGCCGCAGGAAACCGTCCTCCGCAAGCTCCGTTTCAGCGCCTTCTTCCAGACCGAGCTGGACATGCTCCTCCGCCGCCTCAAGGTGGACACCGTGGTCGTCGCCGGAACCCAGTACCCCAACTGCGTCCGGGGAACCGCCGTGGACGCCATGAGTCACGACTACCGCACCATCGTGGTGACGGACGCCTGCTCCGCGCAGACCGAGGAGATCGCCGCCGCCAACATCCGCGACATGAGGAACATGGGCATCGCCTGCGTCACGCTGGCCGAGCTGCCGTCCACGCTTTCCTAGAGCGGATGGCCTTCTCAAAGGTCCGTCCACTCCAAGGCGCGGTCCTCGGCACAATCCGCGGTGCGGCGGGCGGGCTCGCCTCGCCTTTCGGCCCTTCACGTTGAAAGGCGGGGCCCCCAGCCGCCGCGTCCCCGTTTTTGCCCAGCACACCGCGTAATCCGACCCGTTCCATACGCCCTCTCCCGCCACGGGACGCCTTCCGCACCGCCTTCCCGCCGCCGGAAGCCTTTGGCGACAAGAAGAAGGCCCTCCCCAGAGGGCCCCGGCATACACGCACGTTTCAAAGGATAGCCCATGCCACTTTCCCGAGCCGACTGGGTCCGCGAAGCGACCCGGACCCTGACCGACGCCGCCGTGGACTCGCCCCGCCTGTCCGCCGAACTCATCCTCCAGCACGTCTGCGGCATCAGCCGGGTGGAACTCGCCACCCGCCCCGAAACCCCGCTCACCGACGCCCTGCTCTCCCGCATGACCGGCCTGCTCCGCCGCCGCGCCGAAGGCGAACCCGTCGCCTATCTGCTCGGACAGCGCGAGTTCTACGGCAGGGACTTCCGGGTCACGCCCGCCACGCTCATTCCCCGCCCTGAAACCGAACACCTCGTCGAGCAGGCGCTGAAAGGCTGCGGAGAACACGTCCGGTTCGCCGATCTGGGCACGGGCAGCGGCTGCATCGCCGTGACCCTGTGCGCCGAACGCCCCGGCTGGCAAGGACTCATGGTCGATCTGTCCTCCCGCGCGCTCGCCGTGGCCTGTCAGAACGCGGTGCGCCACGACGTCCGGCAACGCCTCCAGCCCGTCCGCGCCGACTTCACCCGTCCGCTTCTCCGTCCCGCGTCCCTCGACCTGCTGGTCAGCAATCCGCCCTATGTCGGCAAAACCGAGTACGAAGGGCTTTCCGTCGAGGTCCGCGACTTCGAGCCGGTCACGGCGCTGGTGCCGGGCTTCGTGGATTCCGACAGGGTCCCCAACCATGAGCACGACCACGAGGGGCACCACGTCCACGCCGCCCCCGCCCCCGCGGACCGGCCGGAGGGACTCGAACACCTTGTCGCGGTGGCGCGCGAAGCCTTCACCGCGCTCAGGCCGGGCGGCCTGCTGCTGATGGAACACGGCTACAGGCAGGGAGACGCCCTCAAGGTGTGTCTTGAAAGTCACAGTTGGGAAAACGTCTTGGTTCATAAGGACTTGGCTGGGCTTGATCGACTGATCAGCGCCCGCAGACCCGCGTCCTGAACCCCACAGTGTTGCACAAAACACACGCTGGCTTTGGGGGCACGAAATTCGTTTCCGCTCTGAAAATAAGGAGATACGACAAAGAGGACTTTGGATCGCTTTTTGCTAGAGAGTAGGCGGAGGGATTCCATGAACCAGACTACCATTCAACGCGTCGTTACTTGCTCCGGTATTGGCCTGCACAGCGGCAACAAGGTGTATCTCGCCCTGCGTCCCGCTCCGGCCAACACAGGCATCATCTTCGACATCCATACACCGGATGGCATCCGTCGCGTGAGTCCCGCACCCAAAGCCGTTATGACCACGGCGCTGGCAACCACCCTCGGCGCGTCCGGGGCCACCGTCTCCACGGTGGAGCACCTGCTGGCCTCCGTGCTCGGCCTCGGCATCGATAACCTGATCGTCAGCGTCGAAGGCGGCGAAATCCCGATTATGGACGGTTCCGCCTCCGCGTTCATCTCCCTGTTCGCCGAAGCTGGCGTCCGCGAGCTTCCCGCGCCCCGCAAGGTGATGCGCATCAGCCGTCCTCTGGAAGTGCGCGACGGCAACAAGCATATCCGGGCCCTGCCTTACGCCGGGTTCCGCGTGGACTACACCATCGACTTTCCCCATCCGACCATCGGGCGCCAGCACTTCAGCATGGAAGTCACCCCGGAAACCTTTGCCCGCGTCGCCGACGCCCGCACCTTCGGCTTCTTCAAGGACGTCGAATATCTGCACAGCCACGGCCTCGCCCGCGGCGGCTCGCTCGAAAGCGTGGTCGTGCTGGACGACAACGGCGTCATGAACCCGGAAGGCCTCCGCTACGCCGACGAATTCGTCCGCCACAAGGTGCTGGACTTCATCGGCGACATGGCGATGCTCGGCCTGCCCATTCAGGGGCAGTTCGAAGTCTGCTGCTCCGGCCATCAACTGAACAACACCTTCCTCCGCAAGGCCGAGGACGAACGGGTCCTCCAGCTCATCGACCTCTCCCTTGAGGAAGCGCAGAGCCGCAAGACCCGCGAAAAGCGGCCCGCCTACGAAGGTTCGCTGGCTCTGGCCTAAGCGACCCGATTCCGATCATACGGGGGGAACGGACGCCGCGCGGAAACGCACGGCGGCCGCTCCCCTTCTTTTTTCCCGCGTCCACGGCACTCCCCGTCCCATCGTCAGGAACCCTTTTTCCGTATGAGGCGCATCATGGCTACGTTCCAGACCATCACGACCGACAAGAAACAGTACCTCCCGCTTCTCCTGCTCGCCGATCCCTGCGAGGCGATGATCGACCGTTACCTTGAAACGGGAGAAATGCACGTCATCAAGGCCGGGGACGCCGCCGTCTGCGAGGCCGTGGTGCTTCCGCTCTCGGAAACGGCCTGCGAACTCAAGAATATCGCCACCGATCCCCAGTTTCAGGGGCAGGGGCACGCCACCCGGCTGATGGAAACGCTGTTCAAGCTCTATGCGGCGCGTTTTCAGACCATGTATGTGGGCACCACGCCCACCGGCGCGGCCTTCTACGCCCGTTTCGGCTTCGAACCCTCGCACACGGTGGTCAGCTTCTTCATTGACAATTACCCCGACCCCATCTACGAAAACGGCGAACGCTGCACCGACATGCTCTATTTCAAAAAAGAACTCCGCTAGGCGGACGCCACGAGGCACAGTATGGATTCTCTCGAACGCCTGCTTCCCTTCATCCGAGAAGCCGAGCGGCTGAAAACCGTTACCCGCACGGCGTGGGCCCACGACGGACGACGCGAAAGCACCGCCGAGCACTCATGGCGTCTGGCCCTGTTCGCGGGCCTCGCCGCCGGACAACTCCCCGGTCTGGACAGGGAAAAGGTGTTGCTCATGAGCCTGATCCACGACATGGGCGAACTCTACGGCGGAGACGTTTCGGCGGCCCTGTGCCCGGACCCGCAGGAGAAAATCGAAGAGGAACGTCAGGCCGTACGCAACGCCTTTTCCCTGCTGCCGGAAGCGCAGGCGGCGTCCCTGCTCGCCCTGTGGGAGGAATACAACGCCAACGCCACCCCGGAGGCCAGACTCGTCAAGGCGCTGGACAAGGCCGAAACCATCCTCCAGCACAATCAGGGCCGAAACCCGCAGGATTTCGACTACCGGTTCAACCTCGGCTACGGCAAGAATTTCTTTGAGGACAACGGCCCGCTCCGGAAACTGAGGAAACGGCTGGACGCGGAAACCGCCGCCAGAATCACCCCGGACGACGAACGCGCCTGACCTTCCTCCCCCGGAAGCAAAGAGACCCGTCACGAGTTCCGCCCGCCCGACCGCAACGGACCGTATCCGCAAAAGCTACGCTCCATCCTTGTCGCGGGAGAGCCTGAAAGCGGGTCATGCCCGGCATGTGTGCTTTTGCGGTACACTCAACGAACTCCGGAGCGGGACCGCGCTCCAAAGGTCGGCTCCCCGCTTGCGGCATCGCCTCCCCGCGCCATAGCCCGTCCGTTCTCCCCAAGAACGCTTCACGGGCCCGTTCTCAAGGGCGTTGGGGCCGAAGCCCGCGCAACCGGCGAAGCCTTTTCCTTCCCGCCGTCCCTTCTTTCCGCCGACATTCCGGTCCGCCACCGAAACGCCATAAAAAAACGGGGGAACGGTCAATCCCGTCCCCCCGTCGTCGGTTCTGTCGAAGTTACTTGAGCGCCGCAACGCCGGCCTTGGCGACGTTGGTGTCTTCCGCGACGCTGCCGCCGCTCACGCCGATGGCGCCGATGATCACGCCGTCCTTGTTCTTGAGCAGCTCGCCGCCGCCGAAGATGACGAGGCCCTTGTTGGTGACTTCAATGCCGTACAGCTCCTGACCGGGCTGCGAAGCCGCGCCGAGCGTAGAGGTGGGCATGTTGAACAGGCGGGCCGTGCGGGCCTTGCCGATGGACACGTCGATGCTGCCGAGGAATGCGCCGTCCATGCGCGTAAACGCCTTGAGGTTGCCTCCGGCGTCCACGACGGCGATGTTCATGGGCACGCCCTGCGCCTTCGCCTTGACGAGAGCGCCCTTGATGACCTCATCGGCCTGAGCCTGCGTGATGTCGCCGGGAAGCTGGAGTTTGCTGACGTCGACGGCGGCGAACGCCGAGAAGGAAAAAGCCAGAACCATCAGACCGGTGAGAAGAAAACGACGCATGGGGAAAACCTCCGTCTGTTGCGGACGCGGGCGGGCTGCCCGCTGAGTCACGACACGCGAAACAAACGTGCCTCTGGCGGAGAGCCTATCCTCTTGCGCCTTTTTCCGCAAGACACTATACCTGAAGAATGAACGAAACATCCTCTCAAGACAGTCCTTTCTCCGATCGGAACGGCATCCGCCTGCTCTCTCCCGAACTGCGCAACCAGATCGCCGCGGGCGAAGTGGTGGAGCGTCCGGCGAGCGTGGTCAAGGAACTCGTGGAAAACAGCCTCGACGCCGGGGCTTCGCTGGTGGAAGTCACGCTGGAAAACGGCGGACAGAGCCTTATCCGCGTCCGCGACAACGGCAGGGGCATCCCCGCCGCCGAGCTGGAACTCGCCGTCACCCGCCACGCCACGAGCAAGATCGCCAGCATGGACGATCTGTGGCGCATCAGTTCCTTCGGGTTCCGCGGCGAAGCGCTGCCGAGCATCGCCTCCGTATCCAGCTTCCGCATGGAATCGGCCTATCGCCCGGCGGGAAGCGAGGCCCCGGAGGCCGCCTTCATCCAGATGGAACACGGCGTGCTCGCCCAGCAGGGGCCGTGCGGCCTGCACAGGGGCACGGTCGTGGAGGTGCGCGACCTGTTCGCCACCATCCCCGCCCGCCTCAAGTTCCTGAAGGCTCCCGCCACCGAACAGAAGCGCGCGCAGGAACTGCTGACCCGCCTCGCGCTGACGCATACGGACGTGGGCTTCGTCTTTCTCGCCGGAACGCGGGAAGTCCTGCGTTTCCCCGCCGGGCAGTCCCTGCTCGAACGCCTTGCGGCGATCTGGCCCGATTCCGTCACCGAATCCCTGCTCCCCTTCGACCGCACCACGCACGATTTCCGGGTCCGCGGCCTGACCTCGCCGCCCGGACAGGCGCAGCCGCGCGGGGACCGCATGCTGGTCTACGTCAACGGGCGGGCGGTCAACGACAAGCTCATCCTGCGCGCGGTGCGCGAGGCCTACAAGGGCCGCCTGCTTTCCAAAGAATACCCCCAGACCGTGCTGTTTCTGGACCTCCCGCCGGAGGAGGTGGACGTGAACGTCCACCCCGCCAAAACGGAGGTGCGTTTCCGCGACGAACGTTCCGTGTTCGGCGCGGTGCTGCACGCCGTGGAGGAGGCCGTCATCCGCGTCCTTCCGGCTTCCGAAGTCCCGCCCGAGGCGGAACCGCGCCCGTCTCTCCGGTTCGAGCCCAAACCCCTCGGCTTCTGGGGCGAAGCGGATCGCGAGCGCGTCATGCGTCCCGAACAGCCGCCGCTCCTACCGCCGGACCGTGAGGAAGCCGTCACGCCTGAACCGTCGGTCGCCTCCGAAACGCCCCGCGTTTCCGACGCCCCTGAGCCCGATCCGGCGCTGTACGGCGAGGCGGGCCTCCCGTGGGACGCCGTACCCGACGCCCCCGCGTCCCCGACGCTGCACGAAGCGGTCCGGCCTCTGGTTTCATCCCCTCCCGCCGCTTCCCGCCCCGCCAAGGCGTCCGAACCGGAACAGCCGGTCATCGAACAGCTCGGCGAAGGGCAGGTCCGCGTGGGGCCGTACGTCTATATGGGGCAGGTCGGCGGGACCTATCTTCTCCTCCGTGACCTGCGGAACAACCGCGAGCACGGCTCCCTGCTCATTCTCGATCAGCACGCGGCGCACGAACGGGTGCTGGTGTCGCGCATCGAGGCCGGGGGCTTTTCCGGCATGTCGCAGCCTCTGGTCCTGCCGCTCGAATACACGCTGCACCCCGCCGAGCGGGAGCGCATTCAGGAGTTCCGCGACTCGCTGGCCTCGCTCGGTTTTGATCTGGTTCTCCGGGATCAGGGTGCGGGCACCGTGCTGGAAGTGCGGGCCGTGCCGCCGCTGCTGGAGCGGGCCGCCGCCGGAGAGTTCATCCGGGAAGTGCTTGCCGGGCGCAAGGAGGACCTGCATTCCCTGTGGGCCACCATGGCCTGCAAGGCCGCGATCAAGGCCGGGGACGTCCTCGCCTCCGACGAGGCGGTCAACCTCATCGCCCAGTGGCTCATGACCGAAAACCGCCAGTTCTGCCCCCACGGCCGCCCCTGCGTCCTCCAGTGGGGCACCGCCGATCTGGACAAGATGTTCAAGAGGATGGGGTAAATGAAGATTGGAGGGGAGAGGGGGAAACTTTCTGGAGAAAGTTTCCCCCTCTCCCCTCCAAACCTCCCCACTC
>CABKMN010000065.1 GCA_902373525.1 uncultured Bilophila sp.
CCCCAAACCCCACCCCCTCTCCTCCCAAAGACTTTCGTAAACGGGACGGACGGAGGCTGCGGGACTTCGGGAGTTTCGGGTCCGGCAAACGTTTCCCGGGGACGCCTTATGATGAAAACACAGATGGTTTTCTATTCGTAGCGTGAATTCTTTTGGAAGGCTGCGTCATAGGAAATGGTTGAGGCTTATTGCTTGAAGTTCCAGAGGAATAATCAATAAAATGCCTCAGCGATGGAGTTCGCCAATGGAAAGGCTGGAGAAAAGGCCCTCTTTTCAACCTACTGTGGAGATGAAACAACCGCATCCCATGACGGATGCCTTTTAGAATATCCTAATTGAAAAATGGTTATGGCAACATTTCCCAAAAGAGACTGTTGAGCAAGAAACACCTGACGCCCACAGGGCCCCCGGGATGCGGTTTCGGACGAAGCATGGCTTCGGCTGAAACCGCATCCCGGCGGCTCCGAGGGGGTCCGGGGGGCATCATGCCCCCCGGACAGGGTCAAGGGGCGGTAGCCCCTTGCCGCCGGAGGCATATACCATGATGCAAGAAGATCAACGGCTTGTCGAACAGTGCGAAGCGGGCGTCCGAACGCTCGGCGGCGTGGACGAATGGGTCCGGGCAAACCCGCAGACCGTGGGCTCCTCCGGCGAGGCGCTGCTGCGCGAGAGCAATCGGCTGGCCCGCGCCCTGCGTAAGGAGGCCGCCACCGCCGCACGGAAAATGTGCGTGGGCGTGTTCGGCCCGAGCCAGTCCGGGAAGTCCTACCTCATCTCGGCGCTGGCGCAGGACGCCGACGGATCGCTCCTCGCCGCGCTCGGCGAGGAATCCGCCGACTTCATCCGGGACATCAATCCGGCGGGCGGCAAGGAATCCACCGGCCTCGTCACGCGCTTCACGCTGACGCCCGGCGACGCTCCGGCGGGATTCCCGGTCAAACTGCGCCTGCTCTCCGAACTCGACCTCGTCAAGATTCTGGCGAACACGTATTACGCCGACTGTCGCCACCTCACTCCGCCGGACGAGGAGGCCATCGCGGCCCGCGTGGACGAACTGGCGAAACGGGCCAAAGGCGCGCCGTGGCAGGCTCCTTTCGACGAAGACGACATGCTCGATCTGAAGGACTACGTTACCCGCAACTTCCGGGCCGACGCCGGGGTCCAGAAGCTCGAGCACCTGTACTGGCCCAAGGCCGTTCACGCCGCCGGACGCCTCGCGCCCGCCGACCGCGCCGCGCTGTTCGAACTGCTCTGGGACGAGGCCAAACCGTTTACCGGGTTGTACCTGCGCCTGCGGGACGTGCTCGACGCGCTCGGGCATCCCGACGAGGCTTTCTGCGGCAAGGAAGCCCTGCTCCCCCGCGAAAGCAGCATCATCGACGTGGAAACCCTGCGCGGCCTCGGAGAAGGGAGCGACGCCGGGACCCTCGAACTCGTCACCCGCGACGGACGCCGGGTGACGGCGGCGCGGGCCGAAGCCGCCGCGCTCACGGCCGAACTGGCCATCACCATGCGCCACAAGCCGGACGATTTTTTCGAGCACACCGACCTCCTCGACTTTCCCGGCTACCGTTCGCGCCTCAAGACCGACGACGTGGCCCGCGAACTGGCCAAGCCCGACCAGCTCCGCCAGTTTTTCCTGCGCGGCAAGGTCGCGTATCTTTTCGAGCGCTACAAGACCGACCTCGAACTGACCAGCATGCTTTTGTGCATCGGCCCGAGCAATCAGGAAGTGCAGGACCTGCCCGCCGTCATCAGCGACTGGGTGTCCGACGCCGCGGGCAAAAGCCCGGAACTCCGCCGGGGACGCCGTACCACCCTGTTCCTCGTGCTGACCAAGTTCGATATGGAATTCGAGAAGAAAAAGGGGGCGCTGGACGACGAAACCCGCTGGTCCAACCGTCTGCACGCGTCGCTCCTCGACTTCTTCGGCAAACAGCACGACTGGCCCGAACAGTGGACCCCGGATCGGCCCTTCGACAATACCTTCTGGCTCCGTAACCCGAAATTCCGTTGGGAGGCGGTCATCGCCTTTGACGGCGAACGGGAAACCGGCATCCGTCCCGAGCAGGAAGCCTACGTTGCGGACATGAAGGGCAAGTTCCTGAATACCCCGGAAGTGCGCCGCCACTTCGCCGATCCCGAGGCCGCGTGGGACGCCGCGTTCACCCTCAACGACGGCGGCGTGGCCTTCCTGCGTCGGAACCTGCGGCCCGTGTGCGATCCGGCGATCAAGCGCCGTCAGGTCGCGGACCGGGTGGCCGACAACCTGCGCCCGTTCGTGGAGCACCTGCGCCGTTTCCATCGCATCGACGACAAGGCCGCCCTGCGCGAACAACAGCGCCGGCTCGGCATGCGTCTGGCCCGCAGTCTCGCCGTCGCGGCCCAGAACCAGCGTTTCGGAGAGTTGCTCCGCGCCATGCTGGTGCGTGATCACGAGCTGTACAGCCTCTACTATCAGGTCGAAAACCGTCTCATGCGCGAGGAACAGGCCCCGCAGCCGAGCATGGGCAGCGCCGCCAGCGCGCAGGACATCATGGACGACCTCTTCGGCGAACTGGCTCCGGCGGCGTCGGCTCCGGAAGCGCCGGACGTTCTTGCTCCGCAGCCGCTCGACGAAGCGGGCGCGTTCGCCGAACTGGTGATCGGCGCGTGGATCGAACAGCTCAACGCCCTCGCCGCCGATCCCGCGCTCCAGACCTACTTCGGCCTGGAGGCCGCCGACTTCGGCCAGCTCGTCCACGAGCTCATACAGGGCATGTCCCGCCTCGGCCTCGAGAAGGACATGGCGCAGGCCGTGCGCGACGTGTCCGGTTACCGCAACATCCGCCGCGACAAGCTCATCTGGCGGCAGGCGAGCATGGCGGCCTACCGGATCAACGCCTTTGTGGATTGGCTCGGCTTCAACCCCGCCGTCACGCCGGAGTCCGGGCGCGTCATCCGGCTCGCCGGGCGTACCCGCACCCTTTTCGCGCAACAGCCCGATCCGGAAGGCTATCCCGCTCTTCCCGCCGAGCCGTTGCCGTTCGACAAGCAATACTGCACCGACTGGCTGGCCGCGCTCGTCCATCTCATCGAGGGGAACGCCGACTACGAGGACGGGCGGACCTTCGACCCGGAACAGAATGCCCGCCTCGGGCGGATCATCGACAACCTGAACCCCGACGCCTTTGCGCAGGACAATTGACATGACGTTTCGCTGCTCGCTCCGGTTTGAACCGGACAAAACCAAAGGGCCGGGGTACGGCCTCATCGTGGCGGGCTGTCCCGGCTTCGCCGAGGACCCGGATGCGCTCCGCTGCCTGATCAAGAATCCTTCCGACGGGCTGAGCCTCGGCCCCAACGGCTGGCAGCCCGGCGACGAACGGCTGCGTCCCGACGCCGTGGAGGTTTCCGGCGAGACGCTCACCCTGTCCGTGGGGCCCGCCGTGGTGGACAATCTCGAATTGCAGGCCATTTATCAGATGGCCCTGTTCACGGACGTCGAACACGTCTGGCAGGGTGGCCTGAGCATCAACCGGATCGTCTATTCACGCGATCCCAGCCTGTTGCCCAATCTGGAACTGGCCCCGCCCAAACAGGAAGCCAAGTCCGCCCGCGAACCCATGCCCCTGCCGGAAATCGATACGGAGCCAGCCGCACCCTCGTCCCTGTCGCTCGACGGGACCCCCGCCTCCGCCGTGCCTCAAAGCGAACTGCTGGACCTCGCGGAGCGGCCCAAAAGCTACAAGAGCCTTATCCTGAACATCATCTTTGCGATCCTCACCGTGGCGCTGCTCGCCGGGGCCGGGTACTTCTTCTACACGAAGGTGTTGCCCAAGACCGACACCACGCTGGAGGAAAAGCCCGTGGAGGTGCTGAAGCACGAAGCCGCCGATCTGCCTCCGGGCACGGAGGCGCCCGTCAAATACGCACCCGACGATCTCAAGGGGCCCAAGGGGTTGCAGGTCGCCCGCGACGCCCTGAAGCGCAAGGTGGAGCCTGAAACGGCGCTCGCCCTCGCACAGCAGCTTCTCGCCGCGCCCGACGACGCCAAGGCGCAGGACGGCGCGTTCCTGATCGTCGACGATCTCGCCAAGAAGGGCAACGCGCAGGCTCTCCTCCTGCTCGGGGATTTCTACTCGCCCGCGCAGCCGCAGCGCGGCACTATCCGGAAGGACGCCGACCTCGCCCGCGACTGCTACAAGAAGGCCCTCGCCGGGGGCGTTGGCGACGCGCAGCAGCGGATGGATGCGCTGAAGTAGAGAATTCAGGGGAGAGGAACCTTTTCCGAAGAGAATTTTCCTCTCCCCAAACCCGCCGGTGCGGCTCGCCCCCCTCTCTTTCCCAAGACTTTTGCAAGCGGGGCGGACGGCGATTGGAGGGACGCGGCGGGCTTCGTCTCAGCGGAAGTTCCCCGGAGCCGCCTTCTTTCTTTGAATGTCGCTTTTTTTATTTCAGGGCGTGTTGTTTCAAGCCGTTCATTTGGAAAAGGGAACACCAAACGCCCACAGGACAGGGGCAAGGGGCGGCAGCCCGCCGGTGCGGCCCGCACCTTGCCGCCGGAGGCCCCAATAGGAGAACCTATGAAACAGTTCCTCATAGCCGTACTGGCGGCGCTCGCGATCTTCGCGGGCGGGACGACGTGGGCGGCGGAACGCGCTCCGCTGCTGATGGAAGGCAAAAAGACCCTGTACCAGCGCGTCGTCACCCACCCCGGCGCAAGCCTGCGGGCCGGACAGGGAAAGGACGCCGCCGTCGTTCAGAAGGCGGTGCGCCCCTTCTCCGTATTCTACGTCTACACCCGCGACGGCGACTGGCTGGAGGTCGGCGCCTCCACCTCCAAGGCTGACGGCTGGATGAAGTCCGAGGAGACCACGCCGTGGAATCAGGCCCTCACCCTGCTCTTTACCGACAGATCGCAACGCCGCCCGGTCCTGTTCTTCAAGGATCACAAGGCGATCATGGATGTCTGTCAAGCCGAGGACCTGCCGGGAACGCTGACGAAGCTCCGCGCCGAAGCCGAGGCCGCGCAACGGGGCGACGCTCCCGCCGATCTGTCCATCGTTGCGGTGGAACCCGACGACGCGCAAGGTGCGGTATCGCGCAACCGTTTTTATCTCATGCCGATTTTGAAGGTGGATACGCCGTTCGAGGGGACAAAGCTCCTTGAGGTGGCCTCCATCGACCCCGGCAGCGCGGGCGACAAGAAGGACGACGCCAAGAACGACGTGCCGCGCACCGGCATCGCGATGGTCATCGACACCACCATTTCCATGAAGCCGTACATCGATCAGAGCCTCAACGTGGTACGGACCATTTTCGATTCAATCGCCAAGGACAAGCTGGACGACAAGGTTTCCTTCGGCATCGTGGCCTTCCGCAACAGCACCAAGGCGTCGCCGAAGCTGGAATACGTCACCAAGGTGGTCAGCGATTTCCGCGATGCGACGCAGCGCGAGGAACTGGAAAAGGCCCTCGCCGGTCTTGAGGAAGCCAAGGCGTCGAGCCATTCCTTCAACGAGGATTCCCTCGCCGGGGTCAAGGCCGCGCTCGACGAACTGAACTGGCAGCCCTACGCCAACCGCGTGTTGCTGCTCATCACGGACGCCGGACCGTTGCCCCTGAGCGATCCCAACGCCTCCACGAGCCTTGACGTCAAGGAAATGGCGGACCTTGCGGCTTCCCGCAACATCCGTCTCGTCGTCGCGCACGTCCGCACGCCCGCCGGGAAGGCCAACGTCGATTCCGCCGCCAAGGCGTACACGGCGCTGTCGGCGGTGCCCGGCGGCAAGAGCGCCTACATTCCCATTCAGGCCACGGACGCCGCCAAGGGCGGCGCTTCGTTCGCAAAGGCCGCTACGGGGCTGTCCTCCGCGCTGGTCGCCAGCGTAAAACAGGCCCTCGCCGGAAAAGTCCCGGCCAAGCCGCAGGAACAGCCCGCGCAGACGCCGGAGGAACGCGCCAGGCAGATCGGCGAGGAACTCGGCTACGCCATGCAGCTTGAGTATCTCGGCAAGAAGCAGGGCACGCGCGCGCCGGAAGTGGTGACCTCGTGGATCGCCGACGCCGATCTCGACGCCCTCAGCGCCGGTAGGCCGGTCAGCGCGGTTTCGGTCGCGGTCCTGCTGACCAAGAACCAGCTCAGCGATCTCCAGCAGCAGCTCAAGATCATCATCGACAACGCCGAGCGGACGCGCAAGACGGATTCTCGGGACTTCTTTCAGGGCATCCTTTCCGCGTCGGCGCAGCTTGCCCGCGACCCCGCCGCCTTCTCCCGGAAGCCCGGCGCGAATCTCCGCGACATGGGCGTGCTCGGCGAATTCCTCGACGACCTGCCCTACAAGAGCGACATCATGCTCCTTTCTGAGGACGACTGGTACCGCATGAGCGTCGGCGAGCAGACGGCCTTCATCAACCGGCTCAAGTCCCGCGTCGCCCGTTACGAAGCGTACGACCGCGACGTGGACAACTGGGAAAGTTTCGGAGCCAAGGACCCCGGCGACTGGGTATACCGCGTGCCGCTGGCGATGCTGCCGTAAGAGGAAGATTGGGGAGGGGAAGGAGGGACTTTCTGGAGAAAGTCCCTCCTTCCCCTCCCCAAACCCCACCTCATCCTCTTCAAAGACTTTCATGGGACGGACGGCGGTTGCGGGAACGCGGCGGGCTTCGCCTTGGCGGAAGTTTCCCGGAGGCGCGTTCCGGTTTTTATCTACGTTTGTTTTGAAATGAGGCTGTGTTACCGCGTGTTGAAAAAGGAACATCTGACGCCCACAAGACCGCCGCAATACGGTTTCGGGAGAAGCAGGCTTCGGCTGAACCGCATCCCGGCGGCTCCGAGGGGGCCGGGGGATTATGCCCCCGGACAGGCGCACGGGGCGGTGGCCCGCCGGTGCGGCTCGCACCTTGCCGCCGGAGGCGATCATCATGAATCTCTACGAACTGCGTAACGTCGAACTCGAACGGACGGCGCGGGACTACACGTACCGGCTGCGGATCGAGTCGCTGACGATCCGGGCGGGCGAGAAAATCGCGTTGATCGGCCCGTCCGGCTGTGGGAAAAGCACCGCGCTGGACCTGCTCGCCCTGATCCTCAGACCGAGCCGCGCCGGAACCTTCCGGCTGGAAACGCCCGGAGGCGGCACGGAGGACGTGGCCGAACTCTGGCGCAAAGACCGGCAGGAACGCATGGCCCGGATCAGGCTCCGGCACATCGGTTACGTGCTGCAAACCGGCGGTCTCCTCCCCTTCCTGAACAGTGCGGACAACATCGCCGCGCCGGGCCGGGCCAAGGGGCTCGCCGCCGGGGCCGTGAAGGCGCGGCTCGGAGAGCTGGCGGGCAGGCTCGGCATCGCGCACCTGCTCGGGAAGCTCCCGGACAGGCTGTCCATCGGGGAGCGGCAGCGGGTCGCCATCGCCCGGGCGCTGCTGCCCGAACCGGAACTCGTGCTTGCCGACGAGCCCACCGCCGCGCTGGACCCCGTGACCGCGGGCAACGTCATGCGCCTGTTCGCCGAGCTGGCGGACAGGTGCGCGCTGGTCGTCGTCTCTCATGACCACCGGCTGGTGGAGGCCAACGGTTTCCGCTGCCTGCGGCTGGATGTGGACGGCGGCGACGGCGTCATCAACACCACGCTGAGGGGGGAGTGATGCGGCTTTCCATCATCGGCGGCATGGCCCTGCGGGACTACTGGCACGAACGGGCGCTGTCGCTGTGCGCCGTGCTCGCGCTGGCGACCGTGCTCGCGCCGCTGCTCATCCTGTTCGGCGTGCGCAACGGCGTCATCGGCAACCTTCAGGAACGGCTGCTGCAAGACCCGCGCAACCTCGAACTCGTGCCCGTGGGCAGCGGCAAATACGGCGAAGCCTTTTTTGCGGAACTGCGGAACAGGCCGGATACGGGGTACGTCATCCCGCAGACCCGCGCCATCGCGGCGACCATCGGCCTGTTGCGTGCGGGAACGAAGGAGGGTGGGCTTGCCCCCAATCCGGTCAACGTCAGCCTGATCCCGTCCGGCGAAGGCGATCCGTTGATCGCGCGCTTCGTCGGGAACGCAACGCGGGGTGACGGAGACATCATTCTGACCGCCTCGGCGGCGGAAAAACTCGGCGTAAAGGCCGGGGACGAACTGACGGGCCGAGTCACGCGGGCGCGGGGGATCGTGCGCGAACACGCCGACGCGAACTTGCGGGTCAAGGCCGTCCTGCCGCTGTCCGCGCTCCAGAAGGATGCGGCCTTCGTGCCTCTGCGGCTGGCGGAAGACGCCGAAACCTACCGCGACGGCATGGCCGTGCCCGAACGCGGCTGGCCCGGCGCGGAACGGGCGGCGGGCGAACGCGTGTACCCTTCGTTCCGGCTGTACGCTGCGGAACTCGACGGCGTGGCCTCGCTGCGGGACTTTCTGGCCTCCCGGCACATCGAAACCTACACCCGCGCCGAGGAAATCGAGAACGTCCGCATGCTCGACCGCTCCACCTCGCTGGTTTTCGGGCTGATCTGCCTCGCGGCGGGGATCGGATTCCTCGCCTCCACCGCCAGCAACCTCGTCGCCGCCATCCGGCGCAAGCGCCGCGTGCTCGGCATCCTCCGGCTCATCGGCTTTTCCGGCGCGGACATCGTCTGCTTCCCGCTGGCCCAAACCCTGTTCACGTCCGTGTTCGGCATGGCGCTGGCCTTCGGCCTCTACGCCGCCATCGCGGGCGTCATCAACGCCCTGTTCCCGCTCGGCGCGGAACTCGGTGCGGTCTGCCGCCTCTCATGGGCGCAGATCGCCGGAACCGTCGGCGTCGTGCTGGCGCTCTCCCTGCTGGCCGCGCTGCCGCCGAGCCTGTCGTGCAGCCGTCTCTCTCCTTCCGAGGTCATTCGCAATGAATAAGTTTCTGCCCCTGCTGTTCGCCGCCTGCCTGCTCGCCCCCGACGTCCACGCCGCGCTCAAGGCCCGGGACGAGGTGAAGGCCGAAGACGCCTCCAACCCCCATCCCGCGCCCGACGATCTCGTGCTGCCCATGCCCTGCGGGGAATCGCTGGTCCTCAAGGCCGTGGGCGTGCGCGCCAAAGGCCTCCTCTGGGACATGGAAACCCGCTTCGGCTGCCGGGATTGCAGCTCCGAGGACCGGGGCTATTACGACGGCCCCTATGCCGCGTCCATTTCCGGGCCGTTCGTGCTCAAGGACCTCCCGCAGGAATGGCAGCAAAAAATCAGGGCCGCCAATCCCGACGCCGACGCCATGCAGTTCTATTTCGAAGGCAAATACGAGGTAAGCAAACGCCAGTGGGACGCCGTCATGGGCGGACAGTGCGCGGGCGGGGAAACGCTTCCCGCCCCTGCGCCCGAAGACGCCCGCCCCGTGGTCGATGTCTCGTGGTACGACGCGCAGGCGTTCACCAAGAACTATACGGAATGGCTCCTCGCCAACGCGCCGCAGTCCCTGCCCGGCTTTCAGGGCGACGACCGCAACACCGCCTTCGTCCGCCTGCCCACCGAAGCGGAATGGGAATACGCGGCGCGCGGCGGCCAGAACGTTTCGCCGCTGGCGTTGAGCCAAGAGGATTTTTTTGAACTGCCCGCCGGGGAAACCATCCGAAGCTACGCCGTCTTCCGCGACGGCGAGGGCACATCGGAAGAGTCCCTCCAGCGCATCGGTTCCCGCAAGCCCAATCCGGCGGGATTCTACGACATGGCGGGCAACGCCGCGGAAATGGTGCAGGACGGCTTCCAGTTCTCGCTCGGGGGACGCCTGCACGGCTCGACCGGCGGCTTCATCCGCAAGGGCGGCAGTTTCCTGTCCTCCCGCGACGAAGTGATGCCCGGACGCCGCGAGGAGGTCGCCCCCTTCCTCAAGGACGGCCCCAACCGGGCGCGTGATCTCGGGTTCCGCGTGGCGCTTTCCGGCATCAACACGCCGGGCGGCGGCCGTCCCGCCGAGCTGGCTCGGGAATGGCAAAAGGCCGGGGTCGAACTCTCCGCCGAGCTGAACCCTTCCGGCGATCCGCTGGAACTGGTCGCACAGCTTGAGGCCCGCGCCGGAACCGACGCCGAAAAGGCCAGTCTCAAGGGCCTTCAGAACCTGATCCGCGAGAACAACATCACCCTCGAACGGCAGAAGCGGTCTACGGTGTCCAACGAGATACGCTCGGCGGTCTATCTCGTAACCATGCTCAAGGACTGCCTGATCAAGCGGGAGATCATCGGCAAGGAGCTGAAGAACTTCGAGGACAAGAAAAAGCAGATCGAAACGGCCCTGCCCAAAATGAAGGCCGCCGAAGCCAAACAGTACCGGCAGGTCCTCGCCAGCCTCGACAAGGGCATCACCCTGTCGCACACGGGCATCGACAATCAGGAGGCCGAATTCCGGTCCATGCTGCTGTTCTACAAGCAGACGCTGGAGAACGCGCAAAAGGTTCCGGCGTCCCTGTTCGACGAGGAATTGAAGGGCATCGGGCAGGAAATGTCCGGCAACGCCCCGCACCTCGTGAAGCAGAACGCCTCGTTGCAGGCCTACAAGAAGCATGTCGCGGCCCTGCGCGGCGGCAAACTCGCCCGACTCTCCGCCGACGCGCTCAGAAAGGACATCCTGTCGCTGATCCCCAAGAAGTAGGGCTGCGTTCACGGCGGCATCCCCTGTTAGGGCCTGAAAAGCCGTCGCCGCGAGAGCCCCGGTCCGGCCTCACGAAGACAGGGCTGCGTTCGCCAAGGCGAACGGGCTTTGGAAGCATACGGAATTCAATCAGTCGTCAGTATGATCAAAAAACACCCCGCAGGGTTCCGGCTCCTTTTCCCGCGCCGCCGCGCACGGGAAAAGGAGCCGTTTTCGCATGGGTGTGGTCCGTCCGTTCCCGCCCGCCCCGGCAATCTTTGCCGAACCGGGCGGGCCTTTCCGCGGCAACCTGCTCCACACCCTTTCGGAAGAAAATCATAGTATTTTCTTCCTTTTTTTATAGTCTAACAAATTGAGAATACAGGATAAGAGAGAATGTTCTTTATTAATATTGATTATTGTTATTGACTTTTAGATGCCAGTCGCGCATAGTGCCTTCACAGGGCACCTGTTTCCTTGCAACGTCCCAACCCACGTACGGCTCAAGGCCGCAAACCCCAAGGAGGCACCGATGTCCAAAGATATGCTGACCACCAATGCCGGAGCTCCGGTCGTCGATAACGAAAACAGCCTTACCGCGGGCCCTCGCGGTCCCATGCTCCTTCAGGATACCTGGTTCCTCGAAAAGCTGGCCCATTTTGACCGTGAGGTCATTCCCGAACGACGCATGCACGCCAAGGGTTCCGGCGCGTACGGCACCTTTACGGTAACGCACGACATCACCCGCTACACCCGGGCCTCCCTCTTTGCGAAGGTGGGCAAGAAGACGGACGTGTTCGCCCGTTTCTCCACCGTGGCCGGCGAGCGCGGCGCGGCCGACGCCGAACGCGACATTCGCGGCTTTGCCCTCAAGTTCTATACCGATCAGGGCAACTGGGACCTCGTGGGCAACAACACGCCGGTCTTCTTCCTGCGCGACGCCCTGAAATTCCCCGATCTGAACCACGTCGTGAAGCGCGATCCCCGCACCAACATGCACAGCGCCAAGAACAATTGGGACTTCTGGACGCTCCTGCCCGAAGCTCTGCATCAGGTCACGGTGGTCATGAGCGACCGCGGCATCCCCGCCAGCTACCGCAACATGCACGGGTTCGGCAGCCACACGTTCAGCCTGATCAACGCGGACAACGAACGCTTCTGGGTGAAATTCCACTTCCGGACGCAGCAGGGCATCAAGAACCTGACCGACGCCGAAGCCGAAGCCATCATCGCCAAGGACCGCGACAGCCATCAGCGCGACCTGTATGAGCACATTGAAAAGGGCGACTTCCCGCGTTGGACCCTCTATTTCCAGATCATGCCCGAAGCGGACGCCGAGAAGCTGCCCTATCATCCCTTCGACCTGACCAAAGTCTGGTATCACAAGGATTATCCGCTCATCGAAGTCGGGGAGCTGGAGCTGAACCGCAATCCCGAGAATTATTTCGCGGAAGTGGAACAGGCCGCCTTCAATCCCGCGAATGTGGTTCCGGGCATCGGCTTCTCTCCGGACAAGATGTTGCAGGGCCGCCTGTTCTCCTACGGCGACGCGCAGCGTTACCGTCTCGGCGTGAACCATCATCTCATCCCCGTGAACCAGTCCCGTTGCCCGTTCCACAGCTATCACCGCGACGGTCAGATGCGCGTTGACGGCAACTACGGCAGCTATACGAACTATGAGCCCAACAGCACCGGCGCGTGGAAGGATCAGCCCGACTATTCCGAGCCTCCGCTGAAGATTTCCGGCGACGCCGCCCGCTGGCAGTATCCCTGCGACGATGCGGACTATTACGAACAGCCCGGCAAGCTCTTCCGGCTCATGACGCCGGAGCAGAAGGAAGCCCTCTTCGGCAACACCGCCCGTGCGATGGCCGGAGTGCCCCGCGAAATTCAAATCCGCCACATCACCAACTGCGCCAAGGCCGACCCCGCCTACGGAAAGGGCGTCGCCGACGCGCTGGGCATCCCCATGAGCGATGTGAACGTATAAAAAAATTGGGGAGGGGAGGGAGAAACTTTCTGGAGAAAGTTTCTCCCTCCCCTCCCCAAACC
>CABKMN010000066.1 GCA_902373525.1 uncultured Bilophila sp.
CCTTCCCCCTCCAAACCTCCCCCTTTCCCCTTCAAAGACTTTTGTAAACGGGACGGATTGAGGACACGGGACCGCGCGGGTTCGGAGCTTTTTGGAAGTTTCCCGGCGGCGCGTTCTTGGTGGTCTCGGAGTTTTTTTGATAATAACGCCTTGGCGCCTCCGAGAGCTGGGGAAAAGGGACTCCTGACGCAGACAGGACGCCCGAGAAACGAAACGGTTCCGAACCGGCTTATTCCGGTTCGGAACCGTTTCGTTTCTCGGGCGTTATGCCGGGGTTCGGGGGGCGGCTCGCCCCCCGGACAGGGTCAAGGGGCGGTAGCCCCTTGCCGCCGGAGGCATGTCTTCAATTTCCTACTTCGCGGTGCGGGTGGCGTTGAGGACGGCGAGGAGGGCGACGCCGACGTCGGCGAAGACGGCTTCCCAGAGGCCGGAGAGCCCGACGATGCCGAGGGCCATGAACAGCCCCTTGATGCCGAGGGCCATGACGATGTTCTGCCAGACCACCACACGGGTCTTGGCGGCGATGGAGAACAGCTCGGGCAGACGCGAGGGGGAGTCGTCCAGAATCACCGCGTCCGCGACTTCGATGGCGGCTTCCGAACCGAGCCCGCCCATCGCCACGCCGACGCCGGAGAGCGCCAGTACGGGCGCGTCGTTGATGCCGTCGCCCACGAACAGGACGGACTGCCGGGGGCCGAGCGAACCCAGCGCGTCGGCCTTGCCTTCGGGAAGCAGACCGGCCTTGTAGTCGTCCAGATGCAGTTCCTTGGCGACGAGGGCCGCGCTCTCGGGGCGGTCGCCCGTCAGCATGACCAGCTTTTCAATGCCCTGAGCGCGCAGGGCCCGCATGGCGGCGGCGGATTCGGGACGGAGCACGTCGGACACTTCGATGGAGCCGAGATAGGCGCCGTCGCGGGCGACGTGCACCACGCTGCCCTGTCCGGCGGGAACGGACGGCACGGCGATGCCCGCGTCTTCGAGCAGGAGGGCGTTGCCCACGAGGAGCGTATGCCCGGCGTGCCGCGCGGAAAGGCCCTTGCCCGGCATTTCCTTGACCTCGACCGCTTCGAGGGCGAAGCCGCGGGCCCCGGAGGCCGTCTTCATGATCGCGCGGGCGATGGGATGCGTGGAACGGCTTTCAACCAGCCGTGCGGCGGCGAGCACGTCCTCTTCGGTCGTTCCGGCGGCGGGCAGCACGCGGACCACTTCAAAGACGCCGCGCGTCAGGGTGCCGGTCTTGTCGAAGGCCACGGTCCTGATGGTGTGGAGCGCGTCGAGCACATGCCCGCCCTTCACGAGGATGCCGCGCTTCGACGCCGAGCCGATGCCGCCGAAGTAGCCGAGCGGAATGGAGATTACCAGCGCGCAGGGGCAGGAGATGACCAGCAGGACCAGTGCCCGGTACAGCCATTCGTCAAAGGTCCCGTGCCCCGTCAGCGGCGGGATGAGCGCCACCAGCGCGGCGAGCGCCACCACGGCGGGCGTGTAGTAGCGGGCGAAGCGAGTGATGAAACGTTCGATGGGGGCCTTGTTCGCGGAGGCCTGCTCCACGAGTTCGAGGATGCGGGCCACGGACGAATCCGCGAACCGGGACGTGACTTCGATGGTCAACGAGCCTTCCAGATTGACGGTCCCGGCGTACACGGGCTTCCCGGCGCTCACGGACACGGGCACGGATTCGCCGGTCAGCGGCGAGGTGTCCACCTGCGAGGAGCCTTCCCGCACGGTGCCGTCGAGCGGGACTTTCTCGCCGGGCTTTACGAGGATGCGCATGCCGGGGCGGATCGCGGCGGGATCGGCGTCCGTGACGCGCCGGCTGCCGTCGTGCTCTTCGATGAGGTGGGCCACCGTGGGCCGCGCCGCCAGCAGAGCCCGGATGGAGCGCCGGGAGTTGCCCGCGGCCCGATCCTGAAAGGCTTCGCCGATGGCGTAGAACAGCATGACGCCCACGGCTTCGGGGAGCTGTCCGATGGCGGCCGCCGCGATGGTCGCGCCACCCATCAGAGTATATTCGTTGAAGAAATCACGATTCAGAAGGCTTTGCAGACCTTTGCGGAGCACGGGCAGGCCGCACAGCAGGTAGGGGATGCCGAAAAAGACGAGCTTGGCGACGAGGGGCGTCAGGAACGCGTCGAGGCGTTCCTCGAAGATCATGCCGACGGCGAACAGGACGGCGGCGATCCACAGCTTGGGCTCTGAGCGGAGCAGGGAAGGCTGCGGCTCGGCGTCGGGTTCGGGGAGCGGCTCGTTTTCGTCGAGTTCGGAAAAGGTGGTGCCGGGTTCGATGCCGTCCGCCAGCCGGATCATGACGGCGAGTTCCGGCTGTTCGCCTTCGACGCGCATGCGGGCGCTGTCGAGGTTGATGCCCACGGATCGCACGCCGGGCAGGCCCGCGATGGCGTCCTCGATGCGGGCGGCGCAACCGGCGCAGTGCAGGTTATGCACGGCATAGCGCTTAATCATGGTTTTCTTCTCCTTGCGGCGTGTTTTCGAAGCGCTGGGCGAGCGAATGGACTTCAAGGGAATGGAAGCAGTCCGCGTCGCCGTGCCCGAAGCCGCAGGCCTCTTCGGCGCGGAGGATGTCCGCGATGCGGGCTTCGTCCTCGATGATGGCCGGATCGGCGGCGAGGGCATCCTTCATCCACGCCAGCGCCTCGCGGATGTTGGGGCGCGTGGAGTCCTCGGCCAGCCGGTAGTAGACCCAGCGGCCCCGCTTGTCGCTTTCGATGAGGCGGGCCTGCCGCAGGATGGACAGGTGCTTCGAGGTGGTGGACGGCGCCAGATCAAGGAAGGCCGTCACCTGACATACGCACAGGCGGCGGTTCCGCAGCGCCATCAGGATGCGTATCCGGTTTTCGTCCGCGAGGGCGCGGCAGGTCGTCAGAAAGTCGAACATGGTTGCTCCTTTGGGAGACGGAGTGATGAAGCGTGGAGGAACCCCTTCTGGAGAAGGGGGGCCTTTCTCTCCTTTCCTGCCGACGGCTTTTGGCCTTGTCGGAGTCCCGCTTCGGGATGCTTCGCGTGGGCGGGAGGTGGAGGGTGAACGTCTCTCTTAATTCGTTGATCAACGAAATATGATGTATGATGAAAGTTGTCAATAAGACGACGGAAGAAATCAGGCGGAAGCGGTTTTCCTCTTATGCTCTTTTCTTCCAACACGCTGAAAAAACAGGCTGGCCCGGAACAAGGCCAGCCTGTTTTTCGGAAGGAATGAAGAGGACGGAGATGGGATGTCTCTGCTCACGCCGGACAGGAGGATAAGGACAAGCGTCTTTGAAGAGGGGAATGAAATGAGAGAAGAGGAAACGCGGGGCCTTTCCCCGGAACGTTTCCTCTTCCCCCATTGTTGTTTCGGCTGTGTTCCAGCAATGGATTGATCTTTTTTTTGAAGCCCCAATAGACAACCGTTCGAAGGCCTCGGCTCTGGAGTCCGCTGACGGAAAAACTGGAGAAAGAGGCTGTCTTTTCACCATCCCGTGGAGATGAAACGAGCGCATTTCATGACAGAGCCTTTACCGCTCGCTTTCTCCCCAGAACAGGCGGATGACCGCGTCGGGGGCGGGGGCGCCGAGCTTCGCGCCGATGACGAAGGCGACGAAGGCCACGACGGCGGTGGGGACGATGGCGTGGACGCCGCCCATCGCGGGCTTGAGGAGGCTCAGGGCGAAGAAGCAGGCGACGCCCGCCACGATGGAGCACACCGCGCCGGAGGCGTTGGCCCGCTTCCAGTACAGGCCGAGGATGATGGGCCAGAGAAAGACGGCTTCAAGGCCGCCGAAGGCGAAGAGGTTGATCCAGACGAGCAGGTCCGGCGGCTCGACGGCGGCGACGAAGACGATCAGGCCGATGGCGGCGGTGCATCCGAGGCTCATGGCCTGAAGGCGCGAGGGCGTCAGCCGGGCCGCGTCGCCCCTGAGCCCGTAGTGGATGTACAGGTCCTTGATGATCGCCGCCGAGGCGAGGAGGAGCATGGAGTCTACCGTGGACATGATCGCCGCCAGCGGCCCGGCGATGAATACGCCCGCCCAGAACGGCGAGAGGAGCTTCATGATCAGCGTGGGCATGGCGAGGTCCCCGGCGGGCAGGTCCGGGATGACCGCGCGGCCCAGCGTGCCCGCGAGGTGCACGCACAGGAGCAGGAACCCGATGATCAGCGTGCCCATGATCATCGCGTCGTGCATGGAGCGCGAATCCTTGTAGCCCATGCACTTCTGCGAGGTCTGCGGCAGGCCGAGGATGCCGAGGCCCACCAGCACCCAGAAGGACAGGATCATGGGCTGCGGCACCGCGTTCTTGGGGCCGGTGGGGGTGATCAGGCCGGGATCGATGGCCTTGAGGCTGGCGACGCACCGTTCCATGCCGCCGCCCGCGTTCACCACGGCGACGAGCACCACCACCGAGGCGAAGACCATGACCATGCCCTGGATGGCGTCCGTGAGCACCACGGCCCGGAAGCCGCCCACGGCGGTATACAGGATGACCGTGAATCCGAACAGCGCCAGCCCCACGGTGTAGGGATAGCCGGTCACGGCCTGAAAGAGCCGCGCCCCGCCGATGAACTGGGCCAGCATCGCCGCCATGAAGAACACCAGCAGCGCCAGTGAGCAGAGGATGACCACCGCGTCGCTCCGGTAGCGGGCGCGCAGGAAGTCGGTCAATGTCACGGAGCGGGTCTTGCGGGCCATGATCGCGAACCGCTTGCCGAGCACGCCGAGGGTCAGGAAGGTGGTGGGCACCTGAATCATGGCCAGCAGGACCCAGCTCAGCCCGAGCTTGTAGGCTACGCCGGGGCCGCCCACGAAACTGCTCGCGCTGGTGTAGCTGGCGATGATGGACATGGCGAGCACGAAGCCGCCCATCGAGCGGCCTCCGATGAAATATTCCTCGATGAAGCCGCGCGAGTCCGTGGTGTTGCGGGACTGCCTGCGCGCCCAGAAGGCCGCGAGAAAGGACAGCGCCAGATAGACCGCCACCGGGAGGAGGGTGTTGAGCTGCTGCGGCATCAGAAGGCCTCCGGGTGGCGTTCGTCGGTGACTTCCAGCTTGCCGGGCTCGGGCGTCTCCTCGTCTTCGTCGAGGGGGATGTCCTTGAAGAACCGGCGGACCATGAACCAGAGGATCAGCGACAGCAGCGGATAGCCCGCGATGCAACTGTAGAAGAACCATGCGGGCAGCCCGAAGACGTAGTCGTAGGTTTCCGGATCGCCGTCGCCCATGCCGTAGGCGCACACGTACCACCACACGAAATACAGCCCATAGGCCCCGAGGGTCAGCAGGGCTTCGCGGTTGGCCTGCGCATAGCGCCAATCCTGCTTGAAAGACGTGTTCATGACTGTTGCGGAGGGTTGAGGTGAGGGAAGTCGCGGAAAAGGGATTCCGGGGAAACGGAACGCCGCCCGCGCCGGAGAGGCGGGGACGGCATGCCGGAAATACGGTACCGTTTGCGGGTCGCGGACGCAACCGCCTTTCGGCGCGGGAGGCGTCAGGGCAGGACGCGGAGTTCTCTGAGCGCGGCCTCGGCGATGCGCCGGGCCTGCGCGCCCGTGGCCCCGTCGGGTCCCTCAATGTTTACGGCGAAGAAGCGGCGGTTGCCTCCGACGTCCGCGCAACCGACGAACCAGCCGATGATCCAGTGGTCGGCGTCGTCCGTGCCGGAACCCGTCTTGCCCATGAACCAGACGTTTGCGTCGCGGGACAGGGTGAGATTCCGCTTGATGATCTCCACGTCTCCGGGCTCGAAGGGCAGGGAGCCCGCGTAAAGGGCGCGGAGGAGATCGACCTGTTCGCGCGGGGAAATCTTGAGGGAGGACTGGAGCCAGAACTCGGTCAGGCCGCCGGAAATGTCGCGGTTGCCGTAGCCGATGCGGTCCAGCGCCCGCTGCATCCGCCGTTCGCCGATGGCCGCCGCGACGCGCCGGAAATACCAGACCACCGAATTCCGCATGGCCGAGGCCAGCGTCTGGTCCCGATTCCACACGGCGACGGAGGAGGGCTTGCCGTCCCACCGCATCAGCGTTTTGGCGTCGTCCCGGTCGAGGACGCCCGCATCCAGCCCGATGAGGGCGTGGAACATCTTGAAGGTCGAGCAGGGCGTCCGGCGGATTTCGCTCTGCGCCTCGTTGATCACGGTGTAGCGGTCCGCGGCTTCATCGTACAGGACGAACGAACCGGTGAAGCCGTCGAACAGGCGGTTCAGGTCGTCCCGTTCGATCCGTTCCGAGGCCTGCGCGCCGGAAACGGCGAGGAAGAGGCACAGCAGGACCGGCAGGATGCGGCGTTTCATCTTTTTTCCTTTTTCGCTGTGTTCGGGAAAGCGGTTGATGCGGCGGAACCCGGCAATCCGTTGCTGCCGCCGCAAGGGCGGGCGTCCTTTCGACGCTGCGGAGAATCCTACGGGGAGGGGTGACGCGAAGCCGCCGTGGGCGTCAACACGGGCTTTCCCTCCGGGGGGCAGCGTTTCCATGAAACGCCGGGGAAGCGCGAAGAAGGGAGCCCGCGGCTCCCCTCTTCGACGGAAAACGGGCAGTCATCACGGCTTGATGTAGGCGAAGCCCTCGCGCTGGAGACGGACGATCTCGACGACGCCCGCGGGCACGACTTCGGCGCAGGGGAGCAGGTCTTCCTTGGTGATCGGGACTTTCTTCATGGCGTTGGCGCACACGCGGAAGGAAACCCCGGCCTGAGCCAGTTTCTCGATGGCTTCGGTCTGGGCGTTGTCCTTTTTGGCGAGGAAACGGGCGGCCCCGCCGTTGGCGAGCAGGACGACCTTGCAGGCTTCGCCGTTCAGGGCGGCGAGGTAGTTGTTGATGTTGCCGAGGGCCATCACGAAGCGGGATTCCTCGGGCAGGTCCACATGCACCAGCAGATCATAATTCATGGTTGTCTCCTTTCAGGCGGAAGCCTGTCTGGCGTTTGATGACGCCATCCAGAAGTACGGAATATTCATCCGCAAGGCAATATGGAATAAATAGTTCCAATGAGAGGACGCTTCCCTCATGATAGAGCCGTGCCCCCTTCCGTAAGATGGTGTTGAAAAAAGGAGTTTGCCGTATGCCCAGTCCTCTTGATCCCGAAGCGGCCCCATTGTCTCTGCCCGTCATGGCGGTGCGGGGACTGGCCGTCGGGCTTTGCGCCGGGGGCGTGGTCGGGCTGCTGCGCCTGTCCCACGACCGCGCGGCGTCCCGTCTGGCCCTCTGGCTGGACGGCTGGCGAGAGGCTCTGTGGATTGTCCCTCTCTGGTTCGCCGTGCTCGTGGCGCTGGCCCTGATCCTCCGGCGCATCGTCCGTGAAACGCCGTTGATCAGCGGTTCGGGCATCCCGCAGACCGAACTGGCGCTGGCCGGGCGTCTCTCCTTTACTTGGTGGCGGGTGCTGCTGGCGAAGTTCATGGGAAGCTGGCTGGCGCTTTTCGGCGGGCTGGCCCTCGGGCGGGAAGGGCCGAGCATCCAGATGGGCGGGGCCGTGGGCGCGGGATTCCATGCCTTCTGGCACCCGTCGCAATCGGAGGCGAAACCGTGCCTTGCGGGAAGCCCCTACCTCACCGGCGGGGCCGTCGCCGGGCTTGCGGCGGCGTTCGGCGCGCCGATTGCGGGCGTCCTGTTCGCGTTCGAGGAAATGAAATGCCGCCGGACCCCGCCTTTGATCGCGGCGTCCTGCGCCGCCGCCCTCGGGGCGCATGTGATGGTGCGGGCCGTGTTCGGCATGGGCCGCATCCTGCCCTTTGCGGATTTCCCGGCTCCGGCGCTGTCTTCGTACTGGATCGTGGCGCTGGAGGGCGTCGTCTTCGGTTTTCTCGGCGTGGGATACAACCGCACGCTGTTATGGCTCCACGACACGGAAGCCCGACAGACGCTCGTCCCGGACCGCTGGCGGGCCCTGCCCCCGCTGGTGTGCGCCGGGATCATCGCGCTGTTCGTGCCGCAGGTCATCGGCGGGGGCGAGGGCTTGATCATCTCCGTCGGCGATCACGGCGTGGCGCTCGGCACGCTGGCGATGCTGCTCGTCCTCAAATACCTGTTCGCCCAGTACAGCACCGTCGCCGCCATTCCGGGCGGACTGCTCATGCCCATCCTGTGCCTCGGCGCGCTGTGGGGGCGGGCATGGGCGGAACTGCCCGTCGCCGCTCTGGCGGCGCACGGCCTTTCGGCCCCCGACGCGGCGCAGTCCTACGTGCTGTTCGGCATGGCGGGCTATTTCGCCGCCACAGTACGCGCGCCCCTCACCGGCATCATGCTGGTCATGGAAATGTCCGGGGCGTACGCCTGCCTTCCCGGCAGTCTGCTGGCCGGCCTCGTCGCCTGCCGCGTCGCAAACGCGCTGCGCTGCCCGCCCGTCTACGATTCGCTGAAAGCCCGCATCCGTTTCTGAACCGGAGCTTGCCCTTCCTGAAAATCCGCTTATGGTGCTCTTTCCCCTTCTGTTTCAAAGGAGTGTTCCGTGCGGTTTCCCTTTGTTGACGACAGGGCTCCGGATCGAGAGCCGAACGAGGAGCGTTTCGTCTGGAACGGCGAAACGATAGCGTTTTGCATCCGCCGGGGCTCGGCGCGGCGGAAACGGACCGCGATCCGCATCACGCGGGAGGGGACGGTGGAAGTTCTGCTCCCTCCGCGCGCGCCGCGCCGTCTGGCGTTTGCGGCGGTTCAGGAGCGCGGGGACTGGATCGTGCGCCATGTGCGGGACATGGAGAGGCGTCCGCGCCCCACGCCGCTGCGGTATGCGGACGGGGAGGAACATCTCTTCCTCGGGGAAACGTACCGTCTCAAACTTGTTCCGTGGGACGACGGGGACTTCTTTTTTTCCGGTGCAGAAAAAAATGGTCGGCTCGTTGTTACTGGAACATCACAACTTCTTTGTCTCAGGGTGCGTTCGGCTGCTCCCGAGGCGGTACACAAACGTCTTTTCCTGTGGTATAAGGTACAAATACAAAATCGTATAGAGGAGAGACTGTCCGAGATATGCCCGCGCATACCCTGGATCGACACCGTTCCTGCTTGGCGGGTGCGCGTCATGCGCCGCCGCTGGGGGAGTTGCACGAGCGGTGGAGTACTGACCCTCAACGTCCAGCTCATCAAGGCGCCGCCGCAGTGTCTCGACTACGTGCTGCTTCATGAGCTCGCCCATCTGCGGGAACATAATCACAGCAAACGTTATTACGCCGTACTGGAACGCCTGTTGCCGGAGTGGAAAGCCGTGCGCCGGGAACTGAACGCGTGGGCGCCGCTCATACTCCGGTGAAGGGGGCTTACATCTGGGAAAGCAGGTCGGGATACTCGTTGACGACCGTTTCGGGAACCAGCCCGTGCGGCGGGACCGGCACGAAGCGGACCCGTTCCTCCACGGTGCAGGCCCTGCCGGTCTGGAAAAGCAGTTCGCCGCATTCGGGAAAGCGTTTTTTCAGGCGGGCGCGGATGACCGGCGAGGCTTCGGAGCCTTCCGTGGCGTAGACCACGAAACGGTAGGTGGCGAGCCACTCCCGCCCCTGTTTCCGCAGCCCGGAGAGGTGCATGTCGTCGCAATGGACCTCGGGCAGCGTCCAGGTCATGAGCAGTTCGAACCGTTTCTGGAGCAGGGGCAGGTTGGGGCGGCGGTCCGATTCGAGGGAAAGCCCGACGACGCCGACGAAAAAGAAGCACAGGGAGAGCGGCAGCAGGATTTTCCAGCGCGTGCGGAGGTTCCGCAGGCATCGGGAAACGCCTTCCGAACCGGAAGGGCCGAACATGGACGGGGACGCCATGTCGTCAAAGAGGGGCTTGGTCACGTTGTTCCTCGGGCGGCTACGGGGTTTCGGGCGGCTAGTGGGGCATGCCCGATAGGCGACCACTACTCGAATACGGAAAGTTTGTGAAATAGAATATTAGATATAGCTTTTATGTTGATCTTTGCGGCTACTTGTGCTGAGGTGGGGAGCCCGCACAGGTTTGTCGGTATTGGGCGCAAGAGAGGAGAAAGGGAACGTTTGTCTCTTGGAATGGGCAAGTCCGGAGGGGCGTGGAACGAGAGACGGACGCTCGGCTTTGGATGGAGCCGGGACGCCGAGTGTGAAGGGCGCGGCATTTCCGCGCGCTGGAGACGCCTCTAGACCAAAGATGGATACCAACATGAGACATCAGGAACGTAACGTTTCCGATTTCGATGAAATCATACTCCATTCCCCATCTGCCGGTCCTTCCGGAGGGAATCAGGTCACCAGCTTCATCCAGGCGGTCACGGCATCCTTGGGGTTCGCCATGTCGGCGGGTTGGGACTGGCTGCCGTCGATGCACAGGCTCTGGCTCCGCGACTATGTGGAAGCCATCGTTCAGCCGAGCCCGTTCGGCTTTTTCGGTACGCTGTCGGGAAGCATCTTCTTCAAGATGGCGATGCTGCTTGTGCTGTGCCCTATCATGGAACGCCTGTTCATGGCCTTTCCGCCGGAACGCGTGGGCCGTTCCCCTTCCCCCGTCCTCGGAAACGGGCTGATTTCGCCGTTCATCGGGGAGCGCATCTATCTGGCGCTGCCGCTGCTTTGTTCCCAGATCGCGGCGATTGCGCTTCTGGTGCTCCTGACGTTCTACCTGCCGCCCTGCCTGAACGACTTGATGCCGTGGCTGCTCGGCACGATCTCCGCGCTGTTCGGGCTGATCTGGTTTGCGCTGCTCACCCTGCTCCCCGGCGTCTGGAGCTGCATCGCCTACGGGCTTGCCATTGCCTTCAGCATTTTGATTTCGCTGTTGCTGGACGCCGTTCCGGCGCAATCCCTGTCCTCCTTTCGCCTGCTGTGTCCGACGATGGCGGTTCCGTTGCTCCTGTTCGCCATGCCGCCGTCCGCGGAAATCCGTCTCCGCATTCGCCGCCATCAGCGTCAGCGGCTGTTTTCCTCAAGGATGAAGGGGGTCTTCCTACGTAATCTGTTGATGCACAGGTTTTCCCTGTCCAGCGTGCTCTCCCGTCAGGGCAGCGTGTATCTGATGCTGCTCCTGTTTCCTTTGATGTACGGCTTTCAGTTGTTGCTGGATTTTTCCTCCGGTTGTCCGCTCGTGTGCCTCAACCGTCTGACGGATCCGCCTCTGGAGCGGCATACCTTCCTGATCCTTTCCGGCGAGATGTCCGGGGCGTTTCTGGCGTCGTCGCTGATCGCCTTCTTTCCCCGGCACTCGCTGCTGGTGCCCATGTTCGGGTTGTCGCTGTTCGGCTGCGGCGCGCTGCTGACCACGGTGTTCCCCGCGCCGCCGCTCAACTCCGTTGCCTTTTACGCCATGCAGCTGGCGTCCGGGTGCTGTGCGGCGTTCGGTCTGCTCCTCGTCCACCAGTTTTTCCAGCGCAGCACCTTCATTTTCCGCAATCTGTCGCGGGCGCTGTTTCTGCTGACGCTGTACGGAACGGTGGGCGGCTATCTGCTGTGGTCGCTGGCGGAGAACATCCACAACCAGTATCTGACGTCCCACGCGCTGTTCATGCTTTTGATGACCCTCGGTTCCATAGCGGGCGTGTTTTTCGTGTATCTGATCCGGCGTCCTCTGCGCCAACTGTTGAGCAGCGCGCCGATTCCCGGTCCGTCGCTTGAGGATACGCTGCTGGTTCCGGTGCGGCCGCAGGACCCGTTCGAGCAGTTGACGCCCCGCGAGCGCGAAGTGGCGGAGCTGGTGCAGACCGGCATGAAGAATCTTGAAATCAGCGTGAGGCTGAACATCACCGAAACGACGCTGCGCGTGCATTTGCGCCGCATCTATCGCAAACTCGGCATTCAGGGCCGGACCAATCTGCGCGAGTTCAACAATACTGAATGAGGAAAGCGGAAAGGCATGCCTCCGGCGGCTGGGGGGCGAGCCGCCCCCCAGACCCCGGCACAACGCCCGAACCGTGAAACGGTTCCGCATCCGACTTTTGCCGGACACGGAACCGTTTCACGGTTCGGGCGTCCTCTCTGGCTATTTCTGTCTGCCTCTCTGCCATCTTATTGAAATGGAGCGTTCTGATGGGCGAGTTCACTTTGCGGGCGCATGCGCCTCGCCTCTTGGGCGGTGTCGTTCGGCACTGAAACTCCCGGGAAAACGGCTTAGGCATCAACCCAAAACGGGACGCGGCGTTTGTTCTGCGGCTTCTCCAAGAACGCGCCGCCGGGAAACGTTCGCCAAGGCTCGAACCGGCGGAATCCCGCAGCCATAATCCGTCCCGTTTATGAACGTCTTTGAAGGGGAGCGGGTGGGGTTTGGGG
>CABKMN010000067.1 GCA_902373525.1 uncultured Bilophila sp.
TTGTTTGACGACATTGGGTATCCTTTGGGGAGGGGGAAGGGGGCCTTTTTTAAAAGGCTCCCTTCCCCCTCCCCAAAGGATACCCAATGTCGTCAAACAACAAGCAAGGCCTCTTCGACGCTCTGGGGCGGGCCAGCATCATGGGCCTGCACATGGTTTCGGGCGTGATCGTGGGCTGCCTGCTCGGGTACGGGCTGGACAAATGGCTCGGCACCTCGCCGTGGTGCGCGGGCGTCGGGCTCATCGTGGGCGTGGGCGCGGGATTCCGCAACATATGGCTGGACGCCAAGATATTGCTGCGCCAAGGAGAACAGGACGATGCCAAGAAAAAGTAGCGGCCCCCTCCATGCGCTGGAAAAGGCCCTCTGGCGGCGCGGCGTTCAGGACCCCACCCTCCGGGAAATCCTCTGCTGGCAGATCGCCGTCACCGTTGTCTGCCTGATCGGCGGCGGACTGATCTGGTTCTTCCACCCGGCGGGACGCTGGCTGTTCTGGTTCGGCTTCGGCGCGCTGCTTTCCGCATGGAATTTTTACGCGCTCATAAAATTCGTTCCCAGAACTATCTCGGGCGGTTGGAGCAAAAAGAATCTCATTGCGCTTCTCGTCCATACCAACATGAGACTTTTATTTACCGGAATTTTGTTGTATATGGCACTGGTACCTTTCAAGGGCTCCATCTCGGCGGTGTTGTCGGGCCTTGCGGTGCTCCTCGTCGGCATGACCGCGGGAGGACTGAAAAAGGCATTGAAAAAACCTGCCTGACAGGCTACAGAGAGCCTTCACGAAAAGAATCATGTTTTTCCGACGTGTTTTCCCGATGCCGGTACCGGCCGCGGACGAAAACGGGCGGAGTTCGCCGCGATACGGCGGACGGCCTTCCTTTCGGGCGCACTGCGCGCGTAATGACTGACATTTTGAAGGAGCGCACACATGGCAGGCGGACTTCCTGAACCGATTCTCATCTCCGAACTGGTTCACTTGGATCATATCACCATCGCCGGACAGACGGTGGAATTCAGGCACGTTTTCTATACCTGGATGGCGATGCTCATCCTCTTCGCCATCGGCTGGATCGTGCGCCGCAACCTGTCGCTGGTCCCCGGGAAACTGCAAAACACGTTCGAAATGATCATAGGCGGGCTGGAAGACTTCACCGTCACCAACATGGGCGACGACGGCCGCAAGGTCTTCCCCGTGCTCGGCGGCCTCTTCCTGTTCATCGCCGTGCAGAACCTGCTCGGCCTCGTCCCCGCCTGCGACGCCCCCACCGCCAACATCAACACCAACATCGGCATGGCCCTGTTCGTGTTCCTGTACTACAACTATCAGGGCCTCAAACGCTGGCACGGGCACTACATCCGCCACTTCATGGGCCCCATGCTGCCGCTCGCGCCGTTCATGATGATCCTTGAGTTCATCTCGCACCTCGCCCGCCCGCTCTCGCTGACGCTCCGTCTTTTCGGCAACATCCGCGGCGAGGAAATCGTGCTCATGCTCTTCTTCCTGATGGCGCCGCTGGTGAGCACGCTGCCCATCTACTTCCTGTTCCTGCTCGCCAAGGTATTGCAGGCCTTCATCTTCTACATGCTGGCCCTCATCTACCTCAAGGGCGCGATGGAACCGGCCCACTAGGCGGGGCCCAATCCTTTCGGGGGAAATGGTCTTTTTGACCAACACAATACAACCGCTCAAGGAGCAACATACATGCGCAAGATTCTTGTGACCGTGCTCAGCACCGTGGCCATGATGGGCATCGCCAGCCTCGCTTTCGCCGCTGACGGCGCCGCCGCCGTGAAACTGGACTCCGCCGCTCTCGGCCTCGCCGTCATCGGCACCGCTCTGGGCATGGCCATCGCCGCCGCCGGTTGCGGTATCGGTCAGGGCCTCGGCCTGAAGGGCGCCTGCGAAGGCATCGCCCGCAACCCCGACGCCGCCGGCAAAATCCAGGTCAGCCTGATCCTCGGCCTGGCTTTCGTGGAATCCCTGGCCATCTACTCCCTCGTGGTGAACCTGATCATCCTGTTCGCCAACCCCTTCATCTAAGAAGCGGCTTATCCCTGACGGGGCCCCGGTCCCGTCAGGATTTCCGGGGAGGGACCGGCAACGCGTCCTCTCCCCGTTTTTTCATCTTTTAAGCACTGCGATACCACTATGCTCTCATTCAAAAGCGAACGTATCCCCAGAGCCACTATTCGTCGTCTCGCCGTCTACGTCCAGGTGCTCGAAAGCATGCAGCGCAACGGCGTGGAAGTCATCTCTTCCGGCCCCCTCGCCGAGGCCTGTGACGTGAACGCCTCGCAGGTCCGCAAGGACCTCGCCTACTTCGGCGAATTCGGCGTGCGCGGCGTAGGGTACAACGTGGTCAGCCTCATCGCGGCCATCAAGGCTTCCCTCGGCGTGGACCGTGAATGGCGCGCCGCGCTCATCGGCGTCGGCAACCTTGGCCGCGCCCTGCTGCATCACGCCGAATTCAAGGCTCGCGGCTTCCACATCGTGGGCGCGTTCGACTGCGATCCGTTCAAGATCGGCGAACAGGTGTACGGCCTCGAAGTCACCTGTACGAGCGATCTCAAGTCCGCCGTCGACGCCAAGGGCATCGAAATCGGGATCATCACCACCCCGCCGGAACGCGCCCAGCGCGCCGCCGATCACCTGATCGACGCCGGGATCAGCGGTATCCTGAATTTCGCCGGAGCCCGTATTCACGCGCCGGAAAGGGTCGTCGTGGAGTATGTGGACTTCTTCCACTATCTCTACGCGCTGGCCTTCAGCATCACCGGCAGCGAACACCGCTCCAAGTAAGTCCCGGAGGGGGCATGCGCCCCGCTCCGGACCGGCCCCGACGACCCGCCGTTGTCTCCCCCCGGCCGCTTTGCGGATCGGGGGTCGTAGCTTCTGTCCTGTTTTCCGCCGCCGTCCCCCCGGAAGGTTTCCATGCCCCGCCTCAAACTGACCATCGCTTACGTGGGCACCCAATATCACGGGTGGCAGACGCAGGCCCGCAAGAACGCCGCCAACCTGCCCACCATCCAGAACATCATTGAGGACGCCGTGGCCCACGTGCTCGGCGAACGCGTCCACGTACACGGCGCCGGGCGCACCGACGCGGGCGTACACGCCGAAGCGCAGGTCGCCCACCTCGACATTCCCGAATCCCGCGCCCGCATGGATTGGCAGCTCGCCCTGAATACGCTTCTGCCGCGCGACATCCGCATCGCCGACGCGGCCCTCGTGCCCAACACGTTTCACGCCCAGCACAGCGCCGTCCGCAAGACCTACGAATACCGGCTGTGGCTCTCGCGGCGCTACACGCCCCCGCAGCTCTATCCTTTCGTCTGGGCCTGCGGCCCCGTCGACGTGGCCCGCATGGACGAAGCCGGGGGATATCTTCTCGGCAGACAGGACTTCGCCAGCCTCCGCAACGCGGGGACGGACCTCCACACCACGGTACGGACCATCCTGTCCATCACCCGCACACCCGACGGCCCACTGCCCGAAGGCTGTCTCGAACTCGTCTGGCGTTTCGAAGCCGACGGCTTCCTCAAACAGATGGTCCGCAACATCATGGGGCTCCTCGTCGCGGTGGGCCGGGGCAAGCTGGAGCCCGCCGACGTTCCCGGCATCCTGCGGTCCTGCGATCGCCGCATGGCCCCGCTGACGGCTCCGGCCTGCGGGTTGACCATGAAAAAAGTATGGTATGACGACGCGGCGTTGGAAGCCTCCGCTCCCAAGATTGAGGATTGTATCGAACACTCTTGAATAGTGAGAGGTTCTACGATAACGTTCCCTGAATATCCTCTCAAGGAGCCGCGCATGCCCCAAGTTGCAGCACGCATCAACGAACAGCAGGAACGCTGGCTGAAGGATTACTTCCGCACCAAGAGCGCAGGGGCCGAATTCATCCTCCCGTGGGCGGTCGACACGTTTTTCCGCGCGATCACCACCATCAAGAGCACCTTTACCGGGCCGGAACTCAAAACCATCATCGAAGCCCATCGGGACCTGCGCCTGTTGCCCGATCATACCCGCCTTTCCTACCTGCTGCTCCGCGTCGGCGATCTCTGCGAGCAGTCCGGCCTGCACACCCGCTACGGCGCAAGCCGTACGAGCCTTGAGGCCAAGCTCAAGCGCCTCGACGATACCGAAGCCACCGCGCTCATGGTCTGGGCTTCGGCCTTCTGGGTCAGCCGCAATTGTTCCGCGGAGAACTTGGATGACTACATCGCTTCCTACTGATACACTCCCCCGAGGTCTTGTCGGAAAGCCCCGTTGCCCCCAAGGCTCCGGGGCTTTTTTCGTAGGCTGTGTCATAGAAAATGGTTGATGTTTTATTCCTTGAAATTCCAAAGGAATAACCCCAAAATGCCCCAAGCATGGATTCCGCCGAGGGGAGAACTGGAGAAAAAGATTGTATTTTCACCGTGCTGTGGAGATGAAACAACCACATACGATGACAGAGCCTTTTCGTATAACGGAGAGCGAAGACTGGGGGAGGAGGCTTTTTGAAAAAACACCCTCCCCCAGCCCCCTCCCGCAAAACTTCGACCGTATCGAATCCCCGTCCCGCGGCTTTCCCGATTGCCGTTTGAGGCAAAGATCGCCTTTCGGCATGAAACGAGTTGATCCACAGGGGTGCGTTTCAACGGTAAAGGCGGGGGAAGACGTTTGGAAAAGGCCAGAGGGGACATCAAGAGGCTCTACGGCAGGGCCCTATGAAGGGAGAGGAGATGTTTGGGCCAAGGGGATGGGCGCCGATGGAATGGGCACCGTCTCAAGAGGTTCGATACGGTCAAAAGTCGTTCAAAGAGGGGATGGGAGAGGAAAAGGGAGGCGAAGCGCTCCGCCTTCGCCGCTCTAATTTCCTTCCCGCCCCCAGCGTCCAAAGGAAGAAAAGATGGAAACACGCTATACCATATGCGGCATGTGCGGCACGCGATGCCCGGTGGCGGTCGGCGTCGAGGACGACGAGGCCGTCTGGATTCAGGGCAACCCGCACGCGCCCACCGGATCGGCCCTGTGCCCTCGAGGCATCGCGGCGCTGGCACTGGAAAAGGACCCCGAACGCCCACAGTCGCCGCTGGTGCGTACAGGCGCGCGCGGTGAGAATACATGGCGCGCGGTGAGCTGGGACGAGGCGTTTGAGCGCATCGCTTCCGGCCTGCGCGGCGTGCAGGCGCAGTACGGTCCCCAAAGCATCGTCCTGTCGCATCGGGGAGGCCCGTTTACGGACCTGTACAAGGCGTTCGCCAACGCCCTCGGCACCCCCAACATCTACAACCACGGCGTCACCTGCACCCGCAACGTGGAGCAGGCCTGTGCCTCCGTCGTCGGGCTCAAACGCGACCGCCTCGTCATCGACTACAAGGAATCAAGGCACATCGTGCTCCAGAGCCGCAACGCGCTGGAAGCCCTGAACCTCTCCGAAGTCGCGGGCATCACCGCCGCCCGGGCCAACGGGTGCAAACTTACGGTGATGGACGTGCGGGCCACGGTCAGCGCCGCCAAAGCCGACAATTTCTTCCTCGTCCGGCCCGGCACAGACTACGCCATGAACCTCGCGGTGCTCAACGTGCTGATCGCGGAAAAGCTCTATGATCGCGAAGCGCTGCGGTTCCTCGACGGCTTTGAGGAGCTGGAAGCCTTCGTGCGCCCCTACACGCCGCAGTGGG
The DNA here is from genome assembly GCA_902373525.1 of uncultured Bilophila sp. GTDB lineage: Bacteria > Desulfobacterota > Desulfovibrionia > Desulfovibrionales > Desulfovibrionaceae > Bilophila. The sequence goes on from CABKMN010000067.1 coordinate 5,670, forward strand.
CCGAGGGTGAAACCGGCATCGAGGCCGCGCGCATCGTCAAACTCGCCCGCGAACTCGCCGAAGCCGCGCCCCGCGTGCTGTGGTATCCGGGCTGGTTCACGGCCCGGTACGCGGACACCTTCGTGACCATCCGCGCCGCCTACCTCATCAACGCTCTGCTCGGTTCCATCGGAGCGCGCGGCGGAATGCCCATCAGCCTGTCTCCGAAGGACATCACGCGCCTCAAACCGCTTGCGGACCTGTACCCCGCACCCGCCGGGCCGATGGCGGACAGCGCCGGATGGCGGCAGCCCGGCCTTCTGCACCGGGCCTTCGACGCCGCCGTCACCGGCGAACCGTACCCGGTGCGCGCCTATATCTCGATCCGCCACAATATTCTGGCGTCGCTTCCCGATCCGGAGGCCCTGCGCCGCAGGCTGGACAAGCTCGACCTCATCGTCGCGATTACGACCACATGGTCGCCCACGGCGGCCTATGCCGACATCGTGCTGCCGCTCTCCCCGGCCCTGTCCCGCGAAAGCATCCTCGGGGCGAAACTGGGGCTCAAACCGCAATTCTTCCGCCGCCAACGGGCGGTCCGGCCACGCTTCGACACGCGTGCGGACTGGGAAATCCTGTGCGGGCTCGCCGCCCGGCTCGGGCTGGACAAGCTCGCCTTCACGCGCATCGAGGATATCTGGAACTACCAGCTTGAGGGCACCGGCGTCTCCATCGGGGATTTCGACGCCACCGGCTTCGTGCCGCTGGCTTCCGGACCGCAGTGGAAAACACTGGCGGACGTGACGCTGCCCACGCCTTCCGGCAAAATCGAGGTCCGCAGCCGGGTCTGGTCCGCCTCCGGACATGATGCCTTGCCCCCCTACGTCGCGCCGGAACGTCCGACAAAGCCGGACGTCTTCCGCCTCATTCCGGGCCGCATGGCGCTCCATACCCAATCGAGCACGACGAACAACCCCCTGCTGGCGGAACTGGCCCCGACGAACAGCCTGTGGCTGCACGCCGACCGGGCGGGAGCGCTCGGCATCGTCGACGGCGACTGGGTGGACGTGCTGACGCCCTCCGGTTCCGTGGGACGCCTGCGGGCCAAAGTGACCACCGGCATCCATCCCGAGGCCGTCTTCATGCTGCACGGCTTCGGACACCAGCTCCCGCAGGAAACAAGGGCGTTCGGCAAAGGCGTGGCCGACGAGGCCTGTATGGTCGGCGGACTGGACCGGGAGGACCCGCTCGGCGGCGGGCTGGCCCTGCAAGAGCATTTCGTGACCGTCCGCAAGGCTGGGGACGCGTAACGCGGCCTTCACTCGAAGCAGACCCCTTGGAGCAACTTCATATTGCAAAGGTGGATACGCCAAGAGTACGGCCTTCGGCGGCGTCCGCAAACTCTGCGGCGGGCGGATCGCCTTCCGCCGTTTCAACGTTGAACGGCTCTCACCGGAAAGACACTTCAACCCGAAAGGGATGTTTTATGAGCATGTATCGTCTTGTCGTCGATCAGGATCGCTGCATCGCCTGCCACGCCTGCGAAGCGAGCTGCAAGGCGGTCCACAACAGCGCGCCGGGAATTTCCCTCGGAACGCTGCTCGTTGATGGGCCGCGTTTCGCGGATGCCGAGGCCGAAGCCACGCCGATCCGGGTCAAACACGTTCCGGTCGAAGACGTCCCGGCTTCAACCGGCGACGGGCCCCGCGTCGTCATGCACACCCGCTACCGGGCTTGTCCGCAGTGCCCGCAGCCGCGCTGCGTGGAAGCCTGCCCCAAAGGCGCATTGACGCGCCGTGAACGCGACGGTATCGTCTTTGTGCAGGAAACGCTCTGCGTAGGCTGCGGACTGTGTACGAAAGCCTGCCCCCACCATCTTATCTGGGTGGACCGCACCAGACGCAAAGCCGTCAAATGCGACCAGTGCAAGGATCGGCTCGATGCCGGTCTGGAAACCGCCTGCGTCACGGTCTGCCCGACCAAGGCGCTCAAGCTGGTCGAGAAAGAGCGCGTCGCCCCCCATCCTGAAAGTTCCGCTCACCGTCGTGAGGAGTGAAACAAGACCAGACAAAAGCCCCGGACGGGAATCCCGTCCGGGGCTTTTCTTCAATACAAAGGAAAACGCTTGCTCAACCAACACCCGACGGACAACCCCCAAAGACTCTTTTTTCGGAAAGCCCGTGCTATAAGAACGTATCCCCAAAGCCGCACGCTCTTTCGCCACGGAATCGGCCCCATTGTACGTGACAATACATGCGCCTCTTCAAACAATTTCATACGGAACTCGGCGGCATTCGAAAGCGAGGCAAAGGCTTCTCGCGCTGACTCAAGGCAGGAAATATCAAGCGCCTGTTTCCACAACTCCCCACGCTGTCGGGCCAACGAGGAAAGTTCTTGTTTCATGATGGCCGAGCGTATCCGGTCACGTTTTTTCTCATACTTTCGCCCTGTGGCGTTGGTCAATGACGCTTCGTTGAAGTAATAATCATACAGTATTTCATCGATAAAAACGATTTCATCGGCTTTCAAAAGAGCTTGCGTGAGAAAATACTCATCTTCATAAGTACGGAGAGCGGCAAAACGAATAGCGTTTTCCCTGAGAAACGCCGTCCTGTACGCTTTCCCGGGAACATACTGAAAACAACATAACTCCAAAATACTTTTGAAAGAGCCGCCACATTCGCTCAAGTGCTTGTAGAGAACATCCCGCTTTCCGCACTGGCGCACACGGCGAACATTCCCGATAACCATATCCGGAGAGGCTGTTGCCGCTGCAACAAGGTGAGAAACAGCCCCGGGATGGAGCGTATCATCCGCGTCTAAAAAAACAGTGTAATCCCCCTGCACGTTCTCCAAGAGCCGATTCCGAGCCGCTGCCGCTCCCGCATTCTTTTGGCTGAAAAGCGTAAACCGGTTGTCCTCTCGCGCAAAACGCTCGGCGAGGACCTGAGAAGCATCCGTAGAACCGTCGTTCATGCAAAGACAGCTCCAATCGGAACAACTCTGCCCCCGAACACTGTCCAAACAACGCGCAAGCGTCCCTTCAGCGTTGTAGAAGGGGACAATAAAAGTTATTCGCATGCTCTCTCCGACTCTACAGCCGCCAGTAGGCCATGCCTTCGGCGTCCACCGCCGCAGGCGAAAAATGCCCCTTCACGTCCAGCAGGAGCGCCTTGTCGGGATCGGCGAAGCGGGCGTGCAGGGCCGGAAGCGCCAGTACGCCCTGTTCGGCGTAGGCCCGATGGGGCACGGTCACAATCAAGGCGTCCAGCTCGGTCAACGCTTCGAGCGATGCGAAGGAAAGCCCGTATTCCCGGCGCACTTCGTCCGCATCGGCCAGCGGATCGTGTACCAACACCTCCACACCGTACTCCCGCAGTTCCCGGATCACGTCGATGACCCGCGTGTTCCGCAGGTCAGGCACGTTTTCCTTGAAGGTGAACCCGAGCACGCCGACCCGCGCCGCGTTGACGAGCCGTCCCTGCCTGATAAGCAGTTTGACACAGGTTTCCGCCACATGCTTGCCCATCTCGTCGTTGATCCGCCGTCCGGCCAGAATGACCTGCGGATGGCACCCCAGTTCCTCGGCCTTAAACGTCAGATAGTAGGGGTCCACGCCGATGCAGTGCCCGCCGACCAATCCGGGGCGGAACGGCAGGAAGTTCCACTTGGTCCCCGCCGCTTCCAGCACATCCAGGGTGTCGATGCCGAGCCGATCAAAGATGATGGAAAGCTCGTTCATCAGCGCAATATTCAGGTCGCGCTGCGTGTTTTCGATGACCTTGGCGGCTTCCGCCACCTTGATGCTCGGCGCGCGATGGATGCCCGCCTTCACCACCGTCCCGTACAGCTCGGCCAGCAGATCAAGCGTAGGGGCGTCGCTGCCGGAAACGATCTTCTTGATGGTTTCGAGCGTATGCACCTTGTCGCCGGGATTGATGCGTTCCGGCGAATACCCCATCGTAAAGCCGATGCCGCAGCGCAATCCCGATTCGGCCTCAAGGATGGGCAGACAGATTTCTTCGGTCACACCGGGGTAGACGGTGGATTCGTAGACGACCACGGTTCCTTCGGAAAGATTGCGCCCCACGGTACGGGACGCCCCCTCGACCGGCGACAAGTCCGGGTTGCGGTGTTCGTCGATGGGCGTGGGCACCGCAACGATGACGGCGCGGGCCTCGCGAAGGGCGGCGGGATCACTGGTAAACCGCGCGGAACAGCCTTTCAGGGCTTCGGACGTCACTTCGCCCGTGCGATCGTGCCCCGAGGCGAGCTCCCGCACGCGCCGGTCGTTCAGATCGAAGCCGATCACCTTGAAATGCCGCGCGAAGGCGACCGCCAGCGGCAGGCCGACGTACCCGAGGCCGACGACGGCCACCGCGCTTTCACCCTGCCGGAACGATGCGATGGAAGGAACGGACATGGTTGCCTCTGCGGATAAGGTTCAGGAGCCCTGCTTCAGGCGGTCCGGCGCGAACGCCAGAATAAGCGCGCGGGCGAGGACCTTGGTCGCATCCAGCAACGGCACGCCGTGAAGGTCCGGCTCGGTCAGGGCCAGCGGGATTTCCGTACAGCCGAGGATAACGGCGTCGGCCCCCTTCGCCGTCAGCGCTTCCGCCTCGCCGAGCAGCGCGGCGCGGGCTTCCGGACGCACAGGGTTGGACTGCGCCTTGATGCCGTACTCGGTATTGCTGATGGCCTGCTGGACGCGTTCACGTCCGGCCTCGTCCGGAAAAAGCGGAACGAATCCGGCTCCGGAAAGCGCGTCCTGATACAGGCCCGTCGCGAACGTTCCCTTGGTGCTCAGGACGCCGATGGTCCGGGCTTCGGGCAGGTTCTCGCGGATGAACGCGATGACGGCGTCGATCATATGCACAAAACGCGCCTGCGGAGCGGCCTCGTGCAGCATGGCGACGGCTTTGTCCATGATCCGGGGACTGTGCGCGGTGTTGCAGGGCACGCCGATGACCGTCGCACCGGCCTCCGCCATACGCACCATGATTTCCCCGATGGCCTCACCGGGATTTTCGTCCGTCTCCCCGAGCAGGAAACGGGTTCTGTCGATGATATGTTCGGAAAGCGAGAACTGAATGACGGACAAGTGGTCCTGATCGCAGTTCGCCCTGGTCTGATCAAAGATTTTCCGCATGAGGTCCAGACCGGCATACGGTCCGACCCCGCCAAGAACGCCTATGGCACCCGTATCTGTTTTCATTGTGTCCTCGATGTGTCCACATGAGTTGTATCAGCTAAAATTATCGAATAGTTGTGAGGCAGGCAAGCGTTCATTCCGGACTATTTGACGTTCTATATCATTCAAGGCAATATCATGACCACTCGCTCCGGCGGTATGATTTCGCATTTTTCAAGGGAGTATGAAATGTTACCTTTTTTGAAATCACTTTTTCCGGAAGAGAACGCGTCCTCCGAACCCAACACGGCTGATCAGGGGGTCCGCTTCGTCACGACGCAAGGCATCAATTACTATCTCGACGAGTGTCTCAAAAAGGCACAAAAGGAAATCATCCTGATTGCTCCCTACATCAAGATTGAACCTCGGCTGCGCGAAATTCTCATGGAACGAAAAAGCAAGGGAGTAAAAATTGTCATCGTGTGCCGTGAACAGGAATTACGGGACTCGCTTTCGGACATTGCCACTCTTCTTTTGGACCGGCCAACGCTTCACGCCAAATGCTATTTGACCGAATCCGCCGCAATCATCACGAGCCTCAATCTGTATACGTTCAGTCAGATAAACAATGACGAGATGGGGCTCGTCATCCACAAGGAACGCAACGAAAGTCTCTACAACGACATAAAAGACGAAGCGCTGCGCCTGTGCCATGCCGGGAATACGCGCGTCTGCAAGGAGGAAAACACCCAACAGCAGGGCGTCCTCCAGCTGGGAAAGGAGTATGAGCAGGAAGAATTAAACGCGTTTTTCGGGTTTTCCTACAAGGGGAATGCGGGGATCAAGCAATCCGAGCGCGGCGATATCGTCCTTTTCATCAGGACAGGAAGCAACAAATATCAAAACGAAGAAAAAAACGGCATTCTCTATTTTCAAGGGCAAAATACGGGGGAAGGCGAACAAAAGCTCATCTACGGCAACAAACTGCTTTACGATTGCTACCAAAACAGAGAAAGCCACATCTTCCTTTTCCGGGACAATGTCTACTCCGGAAAATATTTCATTTGCCAGCAGCCATACATGCAATCCGGGAGATGGTTCTTCCCCCTGCGCCCGAAAACGGCATAGGAACGCTTTGAAAGAAGGGATTGACTAAAGGAGAACTCTTCAGGAGAGGGGGAGCCTTCTTTAGAGGAGAGGGGGTCCGGGGTTTAAGGAGGGGTTCATCGCAGGGCCGTTGCGCGGCTGCTTTGGGCAAAACAAAAGCCCTTCCGTGTGAAACGGAAGGGCTTTTGGAAATAAAGTCTTGGCGTTGTTCTACTTTCCCAC
>CABKMN010000068.1 GCA_902373525.1 uncultured Bilophila sp.
CCCGTACCCCCCTCCCCTCTCCTTCCCAAGACGTTCCCCCTTATCGAATCCCTGTCTTCGGTTTTTCGTGTGGGCGGAAGCACGGCCCCAAAACGCGGCGGCGGAACCGATTGGCGTTGTTGCGCGTGGGTGGAAGAGCGGCACGGGGTTGGTTTCTTTTTAGGAAGCGCGGGAGGAAAAGATCGGCATGTTTTTGACGCCGTTTCGCCGTAACGCTTGACATGGACAGCGAATCCGACTACAGACAGAAACGGATTCCATGTCACCATCGTCTATCCGGTTAGGACGGCGGCCTCTCACGTCGCTAAGAGGGGTTCAAATCCCCTTGGTGACGCCAGCGAATGCACAAGGGCCACATCGACAAGATGTGGCCCTTTTTGCGTCTCGACTCCCCGGTTGCATCTCCGCTTCGTCAAGGACCGCCGGGCGCTCGGTGAAGCCCGAAAGAGAACAAAAGGCTGTGTCGTAGGAAATGGTTGAGACTGTATTGCTTGAAGTTCCAAAGGAATAACCAATAAAAGACCTCAGCGATGAAGTCCGCCAACGAAAAACATGGAGAAAAGCCTGTATTTTCAGCATACTGTGGAGATAAAACAACAGCATCTATGACAGTGGCTAACAAAAAAGGCCCCGCAACCTTTCGGATGCGGGGCCCTTGCTTACTGGCGATTAATAGCGAGAGTAGGAAGGACGAGCCTCACGGGGACGAGCTTCGTTCACCTTGAGGTTACGGCCATTGAAGCTGAAGTTGTCCAGAGCTTCCACAGCGGCCTGGACCGCTTCGCTGGCAATTTCCACGAAGCCGAAACCGCGGGCGCGGCCGGTTTCACGATCAGAGACGAGCTTCACGGAAGAGACTTCACCGTAAGGGGCGAACAGATCGCGAACATCATCTTCGGTAGCAGACCAGGGGAGATTGCCGACATAGAGAGACTTAGTCATAAAAAAAGAGACCTTGCGTAAAAAAAGACTGTAAAGGCCAGCGCAGGAACTCCATCAGCTCTCTGCACGGCGTGAAGACACAATGCCCTGTTCCCACAGGAAGTCAAGAATTTTTTTCTTTTTTTTAAAAAACTTATAAAAAGAGACACCGTCTCCGGGTCATGAGTCCGAACAAAACCGCCATGTTGGTCTTCTTTTACCGCATAAAAATATTTTGACGCCCGCACTCCGCCGCCTCGTGTTTTTCGGCGGACGCGGTGCCCGACCACCCGTTCAAGCTGTTTCCTCCTCGGTCGCCCCCTCCCCCATGTTCTCCCGTCTACCTCAAAAATTCCGTCAGATCGGACCGGAGAATGGCGTCCAGCTCCCCGGCATGCGCGGCGTCGGTTTCCGTGAAGACGAACCCGAAGGCGGGCAGTTCGGGCACATCCACCTTGCGGAGCTCAAGCACCTTCTGGAAGCGGGACGCCAGCAGATCGTAGTCGAAGGCCGAAGACGGGGGCAGGGACTTGGGCTTGTCCAGAATGACCATGCTGTAGGTCTTCCCCTCGCGGCCTTGCAGGATGGATGCGAAATCCGGCTTCACATCGTTCAGATAGCAATCGACCGTATTGATGCCGAACGCGAAGTACGCCATATCGGTGGTGCACAGCCCGGCGAAGCGCATGGCGTTGAATTCGATGGGCAGGATGCGGTCGCCCTCCACCCGCAGTTCCACGTGCGCGGGAAAGTCCCGGACGCCCATCAGCGCGTTGGCCTTGCGGAAAAACGCTTCGAAACGGGCCTTGTTGGCTTCGATGACGTCTTTGCTCGTGAAGTACAGCCGGTCGCTCACGTCGCTCAGGGAAGCGAACCGGTGCGTGAAGATGTTCAGGATGACGGGTTCGCCCGCGCCGTCGAAATACACGTCCACGGCGAACTCCTCACCGGTGATGTACTCCTCCACGAGGAAGGAGGACTGATCCACCACGCTCTCGGGGAAGTTGTCCCGCCGTTCGCGCAGGTTCCGTTCGATGTCCGCCACGGCGTCCGCCCAGTCCGCGTCGGACGTGATCGTGTACACGCCGAGGCTGAAAAAGCCGACCGACGGCTTGAGGATGAAGGGCTTCTTCCAGCCGCTCACGTCGGTTCCCGCCAGTTCGTCCACCGGAATCTCCCGGAAAAAGAAATCCGGGTACATTCCCGCGAGCATGCGGCGCAGTGCGGCCTTGTCCTTCATGGCGTCGATGTGCCGGACGACCGGCAGATCGCCGAGGTGCTCGTGGACCCATTCCAGCGCGTTTTCCGAAGACGTATACAGCCGCTCGCCGCTCCGGCAGCGCCGTTCGGCCTCGGCGTCGTCCACGAGGTGCAGCGCGTAGTCGCGGGCCAGCTCCGCCGTGAAGGGGGTATCCAGCACCGGCTGCCCGCTCCGCTCAAGATAGCTCAGGAAATGTTTCGACACGTACGGTCTGTCCAGCAGGATCATGGGAACACTCCGGTAAGGTTAAAAATGGACCGTTAAGGAAAGCGAACCTGTTGCGAAAGCCTCACCCCGCAAGCGCCCCTTCCTCCACCCATCCTCTCTGAAAAACCACCCTCTCCTGCGCTTCCTTGAATACAGGAAAAGACACCCTCTCCTCTCCAAAGGAGAAACGCCGAAGACGGGGAAAGCCTCACAACAGGGATTCGATAACGTCGAAAGGTTTAGGGGGATGGGGGAGGGTGCGAGCCGCGCCGGCAGAATTGGGGAGGGGAAGGGCCCCGTTGGGAAAAGAGTCCCCTCCCCGATTTTCCTCTTCTACGCCTTCGCCAGAGCCTGATCCAGATCGGCGATGATGTCCTTGATATTTTCGATGCCGACGGAGAGACGGACCATGCCGGGGGTGATCCCGGCGCTGACGAGCTGCTCGTCGGAGAGCTGACGATGCGTCGAGCTGGCGGGATGCAGCACGCAGGTACGGATGTCCGCCACATGGACCAGCAGAGAGGCCATCTTGAGGCTGTCGATGAACCGCGCCCCGGCTTCTCGTCCGCCCTTGAGCGAGAAGGAAACGACGCCGCTGCACCCCTTGGGCAGGTACTTGGCGGCCCGCTCCTTGTAGGGGTTGCCGTCCAGCGTGGGGTAGCTCACGGACTCGATCTTGTCGTGCTTCGCCAGCCAGTGCGCCACGGCGTCGGCATTCTCGCTATGGCGTTCGATGCGCAGCGGCAGGGTTTCGAGGCCCTGATTGATCAGGAACGCCCCGAACGGCGTCTGGCACGCGCCCATGTCGCGCATGAGCTGCACGCGAGCCTTGGCGATGTACGCCGCCTTGCCGAACGTTTTCGTGTAGACGGTGCCGTGGTACGACTCGTCCGGCGTGGTGAATTCCGGGAACTTGCCGTTCGTCCAGTCGAACGTGCCGCCGTCCACGAGCACGCCGCCCATCTGGAGCGCGTGCCCGTCCATATATTTGGTCGTCGAATGGACCACGATGTCCGCCCCGAACTCGAAGGGACGGCACAGCACCGGCGTGGCGAAGGTGTTGTCCACGATCAGCGGCACGCCGTTCCTGTGCGCGATGCGGGCGAACTTCTCGATGTCCAGAACGTCGATGCTCGGATTGGCGATGGTTTCCCCGAACAGGGCCTTGGTGTTGGGACGGAAGGCCGCCTGAATCTCGTCTTCGGAAGCCTCGGGGTCCACGAAGGTCACTTCGATGCCGAGCTTCCTGAGGGTCACGGCGAACAGGTTGAGCGAACCGCCGTAGATGGCCGAGGAGCTGACGAAGTGGTCGCCCGCCGAGGCGAGCGTCAGGATGGAAAACATGGACGCGGCCTGCCCGGAGGACGTGCACAGGGCCCCTACCCCGCCTTCCAGCATGGCTATCTTCTGCTCCACGGCGTCCACGGTCGGGTTGGCGATGCGGGTATAGAAGAAACCGGCTTCCTCAAGGTCGAACAGCTTGCTGACCTGCTCGGTGGATTCGTATTTGAACGTCGTGCTCTGACAGATGGGCAGGGTCTGCGGTTCGCCGTTCTTGGGGGCATACCCGGCGTACAGGCATTGCGTTTCGATTTCCATGACATTTCTCCGTTCAGGACTGTGTCCCCCGACCGCATCCGGCGGACGTTTCCCCCTTGCCGGAGGCTGGTTTCCGGGAAAAAGGGCATGCCGTAAAGGGACTGTTAAGGGAGCGTGTTACCGCGCGTTCGGGAGACTATATTCCTATAGCTTGATATGTCAATTTAAAACCGTCCTCCCCGCGTTCGACAAGGCGGGCGGCGCGGCGTATGCTGCCGGGGTCGGCATGCGGAATAGCGTAGGGTTACGGCTTGTTCCGCATCCGGAATTTCGTCAGGAGAACACGAACGTGGAACAGAAACGAAGCCGGAAGGCACCAAGCTGGTGCGGCAGCCGCAAGCGCAGAGCGCTCCGCACGCCCTATGACGCCAAGATCACCGAATACGCCCATCAGGGCCATCTCGTCCCTCCCAGAAGCATCCTCAAGACCCCCGAACAGATCGAACGCATCCGCGAAAGCGGCAAGGTCAACATCGCCGTGCTCGACTATGTGGCGGCGAACATCAAGGCGGGCATGACCACCGCCGAAGTGGACAGGCTGGTCTTTGAAAAAACAAAGGAACTCGGCGGCATCCCGGCCCCGCTCGGCTACCGGGGCTTTCCTAAGAGCACCTGCACCTCCATCAACGAGGAAGTCTGCCACGGCATCCCGTCCGACGACGTGGCGCTCAAGGACGGCGACATCGTGAACGTGGACGTCTCCACCATCCTCGACAACTTTTTTTCCGACTCCTCGCGGATGTTCTGCATCGGCACGGTAAGCAAGGAAAAACAGCAGCTCGTGAACGTGGCCCGCGAATGCGTCGAGCTTGGGTTGCAGGAAGTGAAGCCGTGGGGCTTCCTCGGCGACATGGGGCAGGCCGTACACGACCACGCCAAGAAACACGGCTATTCCGTGGTCCGCGAAGTCGGCGGGCACGGCGTGGGCGTCCGCTTCCATGAGGAACCGTTCGTCAGCTACGTCACCAAACGCGGTACCGACATGCTGCTGGTGCCGGGCATGATTTTTACCATTGAACCGATGATCAACATGGGCAAGGACGCCATCGTGCTCGACAAGGGCAACGGCTGGACCATCCGCACGGCGGACGGCGCACCCTCCGCCCAGTGGGAAATCATGGTGCTGGTCACCGAAGACGGCCACGAAGTGCTGGCCTACTGAGCGGCGCTTGCAAAGGCCGTTTCCCCGAATCGTCGGAGAAACGGCCTTCTTTTATCCAGATGGAAGAAAACGACTTGCCGCCTGCCCAGAAAAACCACTCCACGCAACAATGCGCCGTTGTTCCACCTCAAAAAGGCTGAGACGTGCCGCGATAAGCTCTGGGGGAATGCATCCCCCCGTTTTGCAATAAAAAACGGCCTGCAACCCAGTGCAGGCCGTTTATTCTTTTTTCTGGCGGAAGGGGAGGGATTTGAACCCCCGGACGCCTCACGACGTCAACGGTTTTCAAGACCGCCGCATTAAGCCGCTCTGCCACCCTTCCGCGGCGTGCCGTTCTGCAAACAGACGACAGATAGTGACGTCATAAAGCGGAGCGCCGCGCGGGTCAAGAAAAAACCGTCTTTCGTCGTGTCCGGTCTTCCGGTTCCCCGTGGCCGCCTTCCCGCCGCCGCTTTTGCCCTTTCTTTCGGTTTCGCTCATATTCCGTATCTTTTTTTGCGTTTTTTTAGCCTTTCCAACGGAGTTGATATATTGTATCTTATGACGATTTTGACAGAATTCGCATAGTTCGAGAAAAAAAGCACATTTCGGGCGCGGTAAAATATCCTGCAAAAGGACCACGTTCCAGAAAGCGCCCCTGAGGAGCCTCGCGGCTTCCTCCGCTTTTTTTGCCGGGCGATTCCGTCAGGACGGCATGTTCGGCCGATAGTCGTCGGCCGGGCCCGCACGTTTCCAACCGCTTGCGACGGCTTGCGCCTTGACACGTGTTTGTCCGGTCGCCTACACCATGATGACGGTGGAAAAGCGCGTCCGCTTTCTTGTGAAGAAACGGACGGCAGGACGGTTTCCCCTGTCCCGTGATGGTCGCGGCCAAGAGGCGAATGGTTTTCAGCAACACAACCATTTCAAGAGGCGAAGGGTATGGAGGAAAGGCAGAACAACGCGCCTTCCCACGAGAAGGCTCGCAGCCTGGCCAAACGATTTGAATTCGGTCCCGCACCGTTCATCGTCGGCCTTGTCGCTGCGCTCGTGTTTGGCTGGTGGATTTTCCCGGAACTTTTGTTCAGCAGACAGGAGCAGCCCGTGCTGTTCAGCCACGAGACGCATTTGAAGGATGCCTCGCTGGACTGTTCCGTCTGTCACCATTTGCGCGCGGACGGGACCTTCGACGGCCTGCCGACCACGCAGGACTGTGCGGTCTGTCACTCGCAGCTGCTCGGCAAGAGCAAGGCGGAGCGGGTTTTCTTCGACGAGTACGTCAAGAAAAACAAGGAAGTGGACTGGAAGGTCTACCAGAAGCAGCCCGACAACGTCTTCTTCAGCCATGCCGTTCACTCGCTGAACACCTGCAACAACTGCCACAGCTTCTCCGAGCGGGAACTCTGTTCCACCTGCCACCTCGACGTCACCGCGGGCAAGAATCCCCCGGTGTTCCGCGAGAACAGGCTATCCGGCTACAGTCAGAACACCATGAAGATGTGGCAGTGTGAGGCATGTCACGCTGATCCCAGCCACCTTGGCAGCACCAATGCCAGCAACGCATGCTTTGTCTGCCACAAGTGAGGAGACGCCAATGCTTGACAGACGAGGCTTTCTGAAATTCATCGGCGGGGTCGCCGTGGGTACGTTGGCGACTCCTGTGGTTTGGAAGGGATTGGACGACATCTCCATCTGGTCGCAGAACTGGCCGTGGATTCCCTCCCTGCAATACGGCAATCATGAAAACACCTACATCCGCACGGTCAGCAAGATGTGCCCCTCCGCAGCGGGCACCAAAATCCGCCTTGTCGGCGACCGTCCCGTGCGCGTGCTCGCCGATCCCGAGAGCCCGCTCGGCGGCGGCGTTTCCGCGCTCGCGGAAACCGAAGTGCAGATGCGCTACAGCCCGGCCCGCCTGAAACGGCCCCTGCTCCGCAACTCCGACGGCGGCTACCGTGAAATCAGTTGGGAAGAGGCCGAAAAGCTGCTCTCCGCCAAGCTCGCCGCCGCCAAGGACCACGCGAACGATCGGAGCGGCATGGTTTCCCATGACGGTTTGGTCTGCATCTCCGGCGACGAAAACGGCACCATGACCGAACTGCTCTCGGGCCTCTCCGCCCAGATCGGCGGCAAGTGCTTCCTCATGCCGAGCGACGCGCAGGCCACCGCGCAGGCGTGGAACCTCATGGGCGGACGCGGACGCGCCGGCTTCGACATCCCGAACAGCGACTACGTCTTCGCCGTCGGCGCCAACGTGCTGGAAACCTGGGGTACGGTGGTCGCCAACCGCCGGGCGTGGGGCAACGCCCGTCCCGCGGGCGGCGAACCCTCCATGCGTCTGGCCTACGCCGGGCCGGTGCAGAACAACACCGCCGCCGGGGCCGACCTCTGGCTGCCCATCAAACCCGGCACGGAACTCTACCTGCTGCTCGGCGTCGCGCACCAGCTCATCAAGGACGGCGCCGCCGCCCCCGTCGCCGGGCTGGACGCCCTCAGGGCGCTGGTCGCCAAGTGGACGCCCGAAAAGGCCTGCGAAGTCACCGGCCTCATGCCCGACCGCTTCGCCGCCGTGGTGGCTGACCTCAAAAAGGCCAAGAAGCCCGTCGTGGTCGTCGGTTCCGACATGGATCAGGGCGGCGGCACCGGCCCCGTCCGCCTCGGCATCGCCATCAATATGCTCCTTGACCGCGTGAACAAGGAAGGCGGGATGCGCATAATCCCGCTGGCCCCCACCGTGATAAAGGGCGCGGCGTCGCCCGACGCGCTCATGGGGAACGATCTGGTCGGATACGCCGCCGACATGGCGGAAGGCCGCATGCCCGAAGTGGACGTGCTCATGATCTACGAGGCCAATCCGGTCTATTCCCTGCCGGGCAAGAACATGGAGGCCGTCTTCAGGAAGAGCGGCTTCTCCGTGGCCTTCACCTGCTTCTTCGACGAAACGGCCCGCCGCTGCGACCTCGTGCTGCCCAACGCCCTCGGCCTCGAACGCTATGACGACGTGTCGCATCCCTTCGGGTACGGCAAGTTCCTCTACGCGCTCGTCCAGCCCGTGGCGGAACCGCTGCATCAGGCCCGTCCCGCCGGTGAAGTCCTCATCGGCATGGGCCGCAGGCTCGGGCTCGACCTCGGCGTCACCGACGTCGTGGCCATGCTCAAGGCCAAAGCCTTCGCCATCGGCGCCGACTGGGGTTCCCTCAGCGAGGGCAACGCCTACGAAAGCGACATCGTGGTCCCCGGCAAGACGCTCGCCTGCCGCTTCACCCCCGACGAAGTGCAGCGGGTCGGCAGCCTGGCCGATACCCTCAAGGGCGGCGCGCTGCCCGGCAAGGAACTGGCCGTCGCCTTCGTCGGCAAGCTGGCCCTCGGCACGCCCGAAACCGCCATCCCGCCCTTCAACACCAAGACGATCACCAACGACGAACTGGAAAAGAACACGCTCGTCGCCGCGGTCAACAGCGCGACCCTCAAGAAGCTCGGCCTCTACGAGGGCAACGTGGTCACGCTCTCCAACGCCGCGGGACAGGTCCGGGCGCGGCTGCGCGTCTTTGAAGGCGTCACCAATGATACCGTGGCCCTGACCCTTGGTTTTGGACATACGGCTTTCGGCGAGTTCAACGACGGCAAGGGCATGAACGTCATGACGCTGGTCACGCCCGTTTCCGAACCCGGTTTCGCGGGCATGGCCGCCTGGAGTTTCGCGGGCCTTCCCGTCTGGAACGATACCCGCGTGAACGTCGCCCAAGCATAAGGATTCGTAATCATGTCCGAAGTGAAAGAATTCGATATCAGATGGACGATGGTCGTCGATCTTGACAAGTGCACGGGCTGCGGCGCCTGCATGGTGGCCTGCCAGGCCGAAAACAACGTCGCCCCCAACCCCGACGGCACGAACAAGGTCCGCTCCATCAACTGGATGAAGGTCTACCGTCTCACCAACGGCAAACCGTTCCCCGAACACGACACGGCCTATCTGCCCCGTCCCTGCATGCAGTGCGGCAAACCTTCCTGCGTGTCCGTCTGCCCCGTCGTCGCCACCGACAAGAACGAGGAAGGCGGCATCGTCAGCCAGATTTATCCCCGCTGCATCGGTTGCCGGTACTGCATGGCCTCATGCCCCTACCATGCCCGTTATTTCAACTGGTATGATCCGATCTGGCCGGAAGGCATGGAAAAGACCCTCACCCCGGACGTCTCCGTCCGTCCCCGCGGCGTCGTGGAGAAGTGCACCTTCTGCCACCACCGCTGGATGATGGCCAAGGACAAGGCCATCGCCGAGGGCCGCAACCCCTACGAACTGGCCGACGGCGAATACGTGACCTCCTGCACCGAGGCCTGCCCCAACGGGGCCATCTCGTTCGGGGATTCCAAGAATCCCGAACACAAGGTGTACGAGTTGATCCGCAGCCCCTACGCCTTCCGCCTTCTGGAGCGTCTGGGGACCGACCCGCAGGTGTACTACATGAGCCGCCGCGAATGGGTCCGCCGCCAGGGCGACAACTACCTGGAAAACGAAAAGACCAAGGGGTAGGTCAATGGAAGCGAAAAACTACAACCAGCCCGTCGACGCGTCCCTCTTTCCGGAAGGGTGCCCGCGTTGTTCGCTGCTGAAATTCCTGCTGCATCTTGTTCCCGTGGCCCTCGTCGGCCTGTGGGGGGCCTACGCGGCCTTCCGCGTGCTGGCGCACGGCCTCGGCGAGACCGGCCTTGACGACTATTTCGGGTTCGGCCTCTGGATCACCTTCGACCTCGCCGTCATCGCCCTCGGCGCGGGCGCGTTCTTCACCGGCGCGCTGCGCTACCTGCTGAACATCGACGCCCTGAAAAACATCATCAACCTGACGGTCGTGGTGGGCTTCCTGTGCTATTCCGGGGCCATGCTCGTGCTCGTTCTCGATATCGGCCAGCCGCTCCGCGCATGGTTCGGCTACTGGCATCCGAACGTGCACTCCATGCTGACGGAAGTCATCTTCTGCATCACCTGCTACTGCACCGTGCTCATCATTGAGTACATCCCGCTCGCGCTGGAAAACCGGCAATTGGCGAAGAACAAGATCGCCCACGCCATCGCCCACAACTTCCATCTCGTGATGCCGCTGTTCGCGGGCATCGGCGCGTTCCTGTCCACGTTCCATCAGGGTTCCCTCGGCGGCATGTACGGCGTGCTTTTCGGACGCCCCTACATCCTGCGCGACGGCTTCTTCATCTGGCCGTGGACGTTCTTCCTGTACATCCTGTCCGCCGTGGGCTCCGGCCCCATGTTCACCGTGCTGGTCTGCACGTTCATGGAAAAGCTCACGGGCCGCAAGCTCGTCTCGTGGGACGTGAAGCAGCTCATGGGCAAGATCGCCGGAACCATGTTCACCATCTACATGGTGTTCAAGCTGATCGACACCGCCAGTTGGGTCATGGACATCCTGCCCCGTTCCGGCATGACCTTCGATCAGATGTTCCACGGCTGGATTTACGGCAAGTGGCTCCTGTTCATGGAACTGGTGGTCTGCGGCGTGCTTCCGGCGGCCCTGCTGTTCCTGAAGAAGTTCCGCTCCAACCCCGCGCTGTTCTACACGGCGGGCCTCCTCGCCTGCATCGGCGTGACCATCAACCGCTACGTCATGACCGTACAGGCTCTCGCCATCCCGGTCATGCCCTTCGACACGTGGGAATTCTACACTCCCAACTGGGCCGAATGGGGCGCGTCCTTCATGGTCATCGCCTACGCGTGGTTCTGCCTCGCGTTCTCGTACCGCTATCTCCCCATGTTCCCGCAGGAACGTGAACTGAACAAGTAGCAAGACCGGGGAGAGGGAACCCTCATTCGGAAGGCTTCCCTCTCCCCTTCTCCCGCCCCTCTCCCAAGACGATCCTGTTTTGAATCGGTGAGGCTCAAAGGGAGTTTCCGCATGCTGACGCTGCGATCCGCCGGATTGCAGCGTTTGCCGTACCTGCCCCCGGAACGGGGAAAACCTCAACCCCTTTTCTCCATGACTATTCCCTACGATCTGAACATTCTTGATCTGGTTCTCCTTGCGGTCATCGCCCTGTTCACGCTGCGCGGCGCGCTGCGCGGCTTTCTCGACGAAGTGGCGGGGCTGGTGGGCATCCTCGGCGGCGTCTGGCTGGCGGGGCGCTACTACGGCGAACTGGGCCGGATTTTCTCGCACTATACGGCTTCGCAGTGGGTGTACATCGTCGCCTACGTGCTGATCCTGTGCATGGTGATGTTCGTCATCAGCATGTTCTCGCGCGCCCTGCACTCGTTCCTCAAGATGGCCTACGCCGACTGGATCAACCACCTCGCCGGAGCGGCGGTCGGCGGCCTCAAGGGCTTCCTCATCTGCGCGGTCATGGTTTCCCTGCTCACCTACTTCATCAACGACGCCGATTTCATCAGGACCTCCCGCATGGTCCAGCCCATCAAGGAGCTTGTCGTCGTCTTCAAGCAGGCTCTGCCCGAGCAGTACCGGAGATAAGAGAGAAAAAAGGGAGGAGGAAAGGGAAACCTTCTCCAAAAAGTTTCCCCTTCCCCCCTCCAAACTGCCAGCGCGGCTCGCGCCTCCCCCCTTCCTCTTCAACGGCTTTTGACCTTATCGAATCCCTGCTCGGGATTTCGAGGGGCTGTCCCCCGCTTTCCCAGAACGTTCTTTCTAAAAAGACAAAAAAGAATGTCTTGAAAAAAGGAAGCGTTTGAGAAGTCAGACAATACGGAAAGCCCGGAGCGCCATTCCGGGCTTTTTTTGCGCCCGACCGGGAGACGGACGCCTCCGAAACGGACTTGCGCGGCCCCACCGCCCGCCAGCGCCCCCTATGAAAGTCTTGGGAGGGGAAAGGGGGG
>CABKMN010000069.1 GCA_902373525.1 uncultured Bilophila sp.
CTTTTTCAAAAGGGGCCCTCCCCCCTCCCCAATCTTCTTCTCTCCTCACACCCAAACGACTCCGGCGATCAGCAGCGCGCCGTTGATAAGGTAGAGCTTGCGGACAAGATGACCGTGCCGATCAAGATCGAGCCACTCCACGGCCTCGCGGATCAGACGGCAGGTCCTCCAGTAGAGAGGGAACGTCAACAGCCCGAGAAATACGGGCCACCCGGCAAGGCCGCAGGCCCAGAGGTTCGCCATCAAAATCCAGACGGCGGGCCACCAGAGCCGAAACACCAGCTCGGCCTTGGACTTGCCGAGGATGTTCGCCAGCGTCCGTTTTCCGGCGGCGAGGTCCGTCTCGATCTCGGGCAGGCTCTGGTAGTAGAGAATGCCCGCCACCATCAGCCCCACCGGCAGCGCAAGGGCGAGGGCCTGCGGGGAAAAGCCGTTCGCCATCACCGCGTAGGAACCCTCCACCATGATGAAGCCCATGTTCAGACAGACGAACAGCTCGCCGTAGCCGCGACAGCCGTAGCGGATGGGCGGAGCCACATAAAAGACCGCCGAAAGCACCGCAAACACGACCGGCCCCCACAGCCACGCCTGCCCGCTGTAGCTGATGAGCCACCAGCCGATCAGAACGGTGGCGAGCAAGAGACCGAGGATGGTCAGGGAAATCTGGCGCGGGCTGATCCAGCCGTTCTGGATGACGTGCGTGCCGCCGATGGTTTCCTCGGTGTCCACGCCTTCGAGATAGTCGAAAAGATCATTGGCGATGTTCGCAACCGTATGCAGACAGAAACACCCCACCATCACCACCGCGAAGAGGGCCCAGGGCCAGTGCCCCAGATCGCGGGCGGCCAGTGCCCCGCCGAGCCCCACGGGAATAAGGTCCACGATGAAAAACGGCGGGCGCAACGCCTGCCACCAGGCCCGGACGAGCTGGCGCGGGGTCAGCGCGGGCGCGCCCGGACGTTTCGGGGCCAGCGCCCGACTCAGCTTGCTTTGCATGAAACCCTCCAACGGACGCCGCACGGGACGCCCCGAAATCGCGCCTTTTCCGGCGCGGTCATGGGGTTGTACACCGGGAAGGCCCCCGGTTCAATGCGGAGCCCCGCCCTGAAGGGGACTGCGGAAAACGGCCCGCACCCTTGACAGCCCCCCTTCCCTGCCGTAAAGATAAACAGCTTTTTATCAAGCACACTCTGGCAGCGGCCTGGGGTGCTCGTCCAGCCCCGCGGCGTGGGTCCGCGGAACGCAGACGGGTAGAAGGGTCAGGGCCGGGGTGGAAGCAAACCCCCATGTCGAAGGAGACATACTCATGGCATACGTTAGCATGAAGCAGATGCTGGAAACCGGCGTGCATTTCGGTCACCAGACCCGTCGTTGGAACCCCAAGATGCGTCCGTTCATTTTCGGCGCCCGTAACGGGATTCATATCATCGACCTCCAGCAGACTGTGAAGCTGTATCGCACCGCCCACGACAAGATCGTGGAAACCGTCGCCAACGGCGGCCGCGTGCTGTTCATCGGCACCAAGCGCCAGGCTCAGGAAGCCGTCGCCGCCGAAGCCGGTCGCGCCGGTCAGTTCCACGTGACCAACCGCTGGATGGGCGGCACCCTCACCAACTTCGCCACCATTCAGAAGAGCATCGAACGTCTGAAGAAGCTCGAAGCCATGTTCGAAGACGGCTCCGTCAACCGCTACCAGAAGAAGGAAATCCTGACCCTGCAGCGCGAAATGGCCAAGCTCGAACTGACCCTCGGCGGCATCAAGAACATGGACCGCCTGCCGCAGCTCGCCTTCATCATCGACCCCAACCGTGAAGAAATCGCCGTCAAGGAATGCCGCAAGCTCGGCATCCCGATCGTGGCCGTCACCGACACCAACTGCGATCCCGACGTCATCGACTACATCATCCCCGGCAACGACGACGCCATCCGCGCCATCAAGCTTTTCGTCACCGCCATGGCCGAAGCCTGCCTCGAAGGCGAAGCCATGCGCAAGGACTCCAAGAACAAGGACGCCGAGGAAGAACTGAAGAAGGCTGCCGCCGCCGAAGCCAAGGCCGAAGAGGCCCCCGCCGCCGAAGCCGCCGCCGAATAACCAACGTTTCCGGAGAATTTCATGAGCATCACCGCTTCTATGGTTAAAGACCTGCGCGAAAAGACCGCCGCGGGCATGATGGACTGCAAGAAAGCCCTTACGGAATGCGACGGCGACATGGAAAAGGCCGTCGACTGGCTCCGCCAGAAGGGCCTCTCCAAGGCCGCCAAGAAAGCCGGTCGCGCCACTTCCGAAGGCCTCGTGGGCTTTGAGCTCGCCGCCGACGGCAAGCTCGGCGTGGCCGTCGAAATCAAGTGCGAAACCGACTTCGTGGCTCGCGGCGACAAGTTCCAGGGCTTCGTGAAAGACATGGTGGCTCAGGTCGCCAAGGGCGCCTACGCCGATTCCGAAGCGCTCCTCGCCGCTCCCTTCGTGGCCGACGCCTCCGTCACCGTGAAGGAAGCCCTTGACGGCGTCATCGCCACCACCGGCGAAAACATGGGCCTCGGCAAGTTCGCCAAGCTGGAACTCGCCGCCGGCAAGTCCGGCCTCATCGGCGGCTACCTGCACTCCAACGGCAAGCTCGCCGTCCTCGTGGAAATGCAGACCGCCAATGACGAAGCCGCCGCTTCCGAAGCCTTCCACGAACTGGCGAAGAACGTGGCCATGCAGATCGCCGCGGCTTCCCCGCTCGCCGTTTCCTCCGAAGGGCTGGACCCCGAGCTCGTCGAACGCGAACGCGAAGTCTACCGCCAGAAGGCCCGCGAAGAAGGCAAGCCCGAACAGATCATCGAAAAGATCGCCGAAGGCGCCGTGAAGAAGTACTGCAAGGAAGTGTGCCTGCTCGACCAGCTGTACATCCGCGACGACAAGATGAGCATCGCCGATCTCATCAAGGGCGTTTCCAAGACCATCGGCCAGCCGGTTGAAGTGGTCCGTTTCGTGCGGCTCCAGCTCGGCGCCGAATAGTTTACGCCACTGACTGCAAGAGGGGGGCTCTGCCCCCCTTTTTTGTAGTCACAACCGAAATTTTTCCTTTTTGGAGTGCCCTATGCGCGATACATTCCTCGTCTTTGCGCAACCTTTGATCGAACAGCCGGAAATGGACGAAGTGCTCGCCAGCATGCGTTCCTCTTGGCTCGGTACCGGACCCAAGACGCATCAGTTCGAACACGATTTCGCGACCTATAAAGGCGTTGGCGGAGCCGTAGCGCTGAATTCCTGCACGGCGGCCCTTCATTTGGCGTGCCTGGCTCTCAACCTGAGCAAAGGCGATGAAATTATCAGCACCGCCATGACGTTCTGTTCCTCGATCAACGCCATCATCCACGCAGGGGCCACTCCCGTCATTGCGGACATTGATCCCAAAACGGCACTTATCGATCCCGCCTCCATCGAATCCCGCATCACTCCGCGTACCAAAGCGCTGCTCGTCGTTCATTTCGCGGGGCGTCCTTGCAATATGGACGCCATCATGGACATTGCTCGCCGTCACAACCTCAGGGTCATTGAAGACTGTGCGCACGCCATTGAAACGGAATATCGCGGAAAAAAGGCCGGTACCATCGGCGATTTCGGCTGCTTCAGCTTTTACAGCACGAAAAACGTCGTAACCGGCGAAGGCGGCATGATTATCGCCCGGAATCAGGAACACCTCGATCGTATCCGCATCATGGCGTTGCACGGGATGAGCGCCGACGCGTGGGCGCGTTTTTCCGATGCCGGATACAAGCATTATCAAGTGGTTGATCTCGGTTTCAAATACAACATGATGGACCTGCAAGCCGCCATTGGCATCCATCAGCTGCCGCGCGTTGACAAGTACTGGAAACGCCGTCAACTCATCTGGAATCAATACATGGAAGCGTTCGCCTCGCTCCCGATTGCGCTCCCCGCCCCCCTCGAACCTGATACCCGCCACGCCTTCCACCTTTTCACCATCGGCGTCGACAAGGCTCGCTGCGGCCTCAGCCGGGATGAAATGCTGACGGCCCTTCACAAGCACAATATCGGAGCGGGAGTCCATTACCTCGCCATTCCCGAACATCCGTTCTATCAGAAGACGTTCGGTTGGAAACCGGAAGATACGCCTCATGCCACGGCCTACGGGCGGGAAACGCTTTCTCTTCCGCTTTCGCCGAAGTTGAATGCTCAAGACGTCAACGATGTGATAAAAGCTGTGACGGATATTCTCGCAAAGGCCTAATATATGCGTCCGAAGATCACGGGACTGGTTCTTACCTACAATGGAGAACGTCTTCTTGGGCAATGCCTTGAGTCGCTTTCCTTTTGCGATCGAGTGATCGTCGTCGACTCGTACAGCACGGACAGCACGGAAACCATCGCCAAAGAACACGGTGCCGTTTTCGTCCGGCGCGCTTGGGAAGGTCCCGGCCCACAATTCCGTTTCGCCTTTGAACTGCTGGAAAAAGAGTACCCCACCGACTGGGTGTTCAGCCTCGATCAAGACGAACTCTGTACTCCCGAACTCCGGGATTCCATTCTCAGCGCTCTTGAAAAAATGACGGAACTCGCGGGATTCTGGATACCCCGCCGTTCATGGTATTATGATCGTTTCCTGAAGCACAGCGGCTGGTATCCCGACTATCTGTTGCGCTGTTTTCGCGCTGATCGGATGCAAGTGTCGGTCAGCGGCGCGCACTATTCATTTCATCCGCTGGGGCTGACACAAAACCTGTCCGGCGACATCCTGCACTACCCCTACAAAAATTTTCGGGAGCATCTGGACAAGATCAACTCCTATGCCCAGCAAGGCGCCGACGATCTCGCGGCGCGCGGCAAACAAGGCGGACTCGCCCTCGGCATCCTGCACGGGATCGGGCGTTTTCTCCGCATCTACCTGCTCAAAAAGGGTTTCCTTGACGGCAGGGCCGGGTTCATCAACGCGGCCCACGGGGCTTTCTACGCCTTCCTCAAATATGTCAGGGTCGACGAGGGCAATTGGGGATTTCCCTACAATCAACGCTAATCAGGGAGAGGACAATGGCGGAACTCAAGTACAAGCGCGTGCTGCTCAAGCTCAGCGGCGAAGCGCTGGCCGGCGAAAAGAAGATAGGTATTGACCCCCACACGGTTTCAAAGATATGTGCAGAAATCGCGGATGTGGCGGATATGGGACTGGAAGTCGCGCTGGTCATCGGCGGCGGCAACATTTTCCGCGGGCTGTCCGCCTCCGCCGAAGGGATGGACCGCTCCTCCGCCGACTACATGGGCATGCTCGCCACCGTGCTGAACGCACTGGCGGTGCAGGACGCGCTGGAAAAGACCGGACATCCCACCCGCGTGCTTTCCGCCATCGCCATGCAGGAAGTCTGCGAACCCTACGTCCGTCGCCGCGCCATGCGGCATCTGGAAAAGGGCCGCGTCGTCATCTGCGCCGCCGGAACGGGCAACCCGTACTTCACCACGGACACCACGGCGGCCCTGCGCGGCATGGAACTGAAATGCGACGCCATCATCAAGGCCACCAAGGTGGACGGCGTCTACGACAAGGACCCCATGAAGCACGATGACGCCGTGATGTTCAAGAACCTCAGCTATGAGGAAACCCTGCGGCGACACCTCAAGGTCATGGACTCCACGGCCATCACGCTGGCGCAGGAAAACAGGGTGCCCATCATCGTGTGCAACATGTTCAACGGCAGCATCAAAAAGGTGGTGACCGGCGAAAACCCCGGCACCATCGTCGAAGGAGATTAATCGCATGGACAAAGAGACCATCTTGCTGGATTCCGAAGATCGCATGGAAAAGGCCATCGCCACGCTGGATCGCGAATTCGGCCGCCTGCGTACCGGCCGCGCCTCCACCAGCCTTGTGGACAACATCAAGGTCGACTACTACGGCACGCCCACGGCCATCAGCCAGCTCGCGTCCGTCGCCATTCCGGACAGCCGCACCATCACCATCCAGCCGTGGGACCGCGGCGCGTTCGCCGGTGTGGAAAAGGCCATCCTCAAGTCCGACCTCGGCCTGACCCCCGTGAACGACGGCAAGATCATCCGCATCTCCATCCCGCCGCTGACCGAGGAACGCCGCAAGGAACTCGGCAAGCTGGCCCGCAAGTCCGGCGAGGAAGCCAAGGTCGCCGTCCGCAACGTCCGCCGCGACGCCAACGACCAGCTTAAAAAGCTGGAGAAGGACAAGGGCATCTCCGAGGACGAACTCAAGAAGGCCACCGAAGACGTGCAGAAGCTGACCGACAAGTTCGTCGCCAAGGTCGACGAAAAATGTCAGGCCAAAGAAAAGGAAATCATGGACCTCTAGGTCCGTTTCGGGGCTCGGCTCCCGCTGCGCCTCCACCTGTCGGGCGGAGGCGCGGCGGCGCCCCTTTCCGACGCTTCGCCACTTCCTAACCACCTGAGGCTATCCGATTTCCATGCCCGAACCTTCCCTTCCGATTCCGGCATCAGCGCTTCCGGCCCACATCGCCGTCATCATGGACGGCAACGGGCGCTGGGCTCAGGAACGCGGCCTGTCCCGCAGCGAGGGACACAAGGCCGGCGTCCGCGCCGCCAAGGCCATCGTGACCGAATGCCGCACGATCGGCATCCGTCATCTGACGCTCTACACCTTTTCCCAAGAAAACTGGGGCCGACCCAAAGACGAGGTCAGCCTGCTCTTCCAGCTGCTGGTCAGTTTCCTCGGCGACGAACTGCCCTCGATGGAACGCAACGGCATCAGCCTGCGCGTGTTCGGCGATCTGGACGGCCTGCCGCTCGCGGCGCGTACGGCCCTGCGCCATGCCATCAGCCGCACCTCGCGTTGCTCCGACATGATCGTCAACCTCGCCCTGAACTACTCGGGCCGGGAAGAAATCCTCCGCGCCGCGCGCACGCTCATCCGGCGGGGCGTCAGGCCGGAAGACGTGACCGAAGACGCGTTCCGCGAGTGCCTCTACTCCGCGGGCCAGCCCGATCCCGACCTCCTCATCCGCACCAGCGGCGAGCTGCGCACCAGCAACTATCTCCCGTTTCAGAGCGCCTACAGCGAACTGTATTTCACGACCACCTACTGGCCCGACTTCACGCCGGCGGAACTCCACAAGGCCCTCAGGGACTATGCCGGACGGAGCCGCCGTTTCGGGCTGACACAGGAGCAGATTCAATGATCATCGCCTCCAAGCATCTTCCCCGGATCATCACCGGGCTTATCCTGCTGAGCGTCCTCGGCGCCGCGCTCTACCTTTCCGGGCCCTATCTCTTCGGCCTGCTCCTGCTGTTTACGCTCGTCGGCCTGTGGGAATTCTACGCCATGTTCTGGCCCGAAAACGCCAATCTCGGCGGGCGCATCCTCGGCCTCGTGCTCGGCGGCCTGCTCATTACGGCGGCGTGGATACGCCCCGAGCTGGTCATCACGGCGCTGGCCCTGTCCACGCTCGTCCTCGCCTGTCTGTTCCTGTTCAGTTGGGCGCACGACGACAAATACCGCTTCACCCGGGTGGCGGTCCTCGCCGGGGGCCTGCTCTATGTGCCCATGCTGATCATGCCCGCCCTGAACTTCGCCGTCCACGAACAGCTTCTGCTCATCTGTACGGCGGCGGGTTCGGACACGGTGGCCTATTTCTTCGGCATGCGCTTCGGCAAACACAAGATATGGCCCAAGGTCAGCCCGAAAAAGAGCATTGAAGGCAGCATCGCCGGGCTCGCCGCCAGCGTGCTCGTGGCGATCTGTTTCGGTCTGGCGTTCGGCGCAGCCGACGCGGCCATCTCCGATTACGCCCTGCTCGGCGTGGTTCTCGGCGTGATGGCGCAGCTCGGCGACTTCTTCGAGTCGGCCCTCAAACGTTCCCGTTCCGTAAAGGACTCCGGCAGCGTCCTGCCCGGACACGGCGGCGTCCTCGACCGCGTGGACAGCCTCCTGTTCGTCATTCCCACCTACGAGTGCGCCCGCGCCGTCATGACGTTTTTTTAGCATAATGAAATGGATATGAAATTGGGGAGGAGAGAGGGGAACCTTCTGAAGAAGGGCTTCCCTCTCTCCTCCCCCAAGCCCCCACCTCTCTCCTTCCTAAGACTTTCACAAGTGGAGGCGGGGGGGAGGCAAAAGATTTCCTTTTCCGCACTGGGTACGGGGAAGGAGACGCATCGGAAAAGTCATTCGGGCGCGATCCGACGCCGAAATGTTCAGACGGGGGAAGTTGCGCAACTTCCCCTTTTCGCACACGAGAAGCCATGCTCCGTTACATCACCGAACTGCCGTCCTCCGAATGGGAAACCGCGTTTCCCCGTCCCGTCGTCCTGCTGGGCAGCACGGGCTCCATCGGCGTCAACACGCTGCGGGTCATCGAAAGGCACCCCGATCTGTTCCGGGTCGTGGCGCTCGCCGGGGGCCGCAACGTCGAACGCCTGACCGAACAGGCCCTGCGTTGGCGTCCGCCCTACCTCGGCATCCAGACCGAGGAGGGCCGCGCCGCCCTGCTCGCCGCGCTCCCGTCGGACTACCGGCCCGAAATCGTGGTCGGCCCGCAGGGGTATGCCGAACTCGCCTCCCTGCCGGAAGCCTCCACGGTCCTCTCCGCCCAGATGGGCGCGGCGGGGCTGCGGGCGACGATGGCCGCCGCGCGCGCCGGAAAGGTCATCTGCCTCGCCAACAAGGAATCGCTCGTGCTCGCCGGACACATGCTCCGCGAGACCTGCGCGGAAACCGGGGCCGTCATCCTGCCCGTGGATTCGGAGCACAACGCCGTGTTTCAGGGCCTGCGGGGCCGGGACCCCAAAACAGTCAGGCGGATCATCCTCACGGCCTCCGGAGGGCCTTTCCGGGGCAAGAAACGGGACTTCCTCGCCACGGTGACGCCCGCGCAGGCGCTGAAGCACCCCAACTGGAGCATGGGCGCCAAGATCACCATCGACTCCGCGTCGATGATGAACAAGGGACTTGAAATCATCGAGGCCCACCATCTCTACGGCCTGCCGCTGGAGCGTATCGGCGTTCTGGTACACCCGCAGTCGCTTGTCCACTCGCTGGTGGAATTCGAGGACGGCTGCCTCATGGCGCAGGCGGGCACCCCGGATATGCGTATGCCCATCGCCTACTGCCTCGCATGGCCGCGCTGCCTCGACGCGGGCGTGCCGCCGCTGGACCTCGCCCGCTCCGGCGCCTTGACCTTCGAGGAGCCGGACTTACATTCCTTTCCGTGCCTTGAGCTCGCCTGCCGGACCATCGGCAAGGGTTCCGCCCTGCCCGTGGTCCTCAATGCCGCCAACGAAGCGGCGGTGGCGGCCTTCCTCTCGGGACGCATCGGCTTTATGGACATTCCCGATCTCATCAGCCGGGCGCTGGACGCGTGTACGGCTCCCGATCCCGCTTCGCTGGAAGCGATTGAACAACTGGACCACGAGACCCGACGGCGCGTCGGCCTGTGGATAGAGAAGGTGTAAATGGACTTCCTGCTCAACATCCTTTCGCACTGGGAGAGCGCGCTCGCCGTATTGCTCGTTCTGGGCGGACTTATTTTTTTCCATGAACTCGGTCACTTCAGCGTCGCCCGGATGCTCGGCATCGGCGTACGGACCTTTTCCCTCGGATTCGGCCCCAAACTGCTGGTCCGGCGGGGCGGCAAGACGGACTACTGCCTTTCGCTGATCCCGCTCGGCGGCTACGTCGCCCTTGCCGGCGAAGAGGATGAGGGCGAACAGCCCGATCCCAAGGGCAAGGAAATCGACGGCGTGCTGTTCGCCCCCGAGGAACTGTACTCCGGGCGTCCGGCATGGCACCGCCTGCTGGTCGTGCTGGCGGGGCCGGTCGCCAACTTCGTGCTGGCGCTGATCATCTATTGCGGCCTTGCGTGGGCGCAGGGGCAGACCTACCTGCTTCCCGAAGTCGGCAGCGTCGTGGAAGGGACCCCGGCGGCCGCCGCGGGCATCAAGCCCGGCGACAAGGTGCTCTCCATCGACGGCAAGCCCATCGACAACTGGAATCAGGTGGCCGAAGGCATCGAAGCCGGAAACGGCAAGGCGGTCTCCCTCGTGCTCTCGCGCGACGGCTCGGACGTCACCCTTTCCCTGACTCCGGAAGCCAAGACCCGCACCACCATTTTCGGCGAGGAACAGCCCGCGTGGCTCATCGGCGTCATGGCTTCGGGCGCGACCGGCACCCTGCCTCTCGGCCCCGTCGCGGCCATCGGCGCGGGCTTCACCCAGACGTGGGACATGATCGCGTTCACCTGCGAGAGCTTCGTCAAGCTGGCGCAGCGCGTGGTCCCGCTGGACAACGTGGGCGGCCCCATCCTGATCGCGCAGATGGTCGGACAGCAGGCCGAGCGCGGGCTTTCCGCCGTGCTCCTGCTCGCGGCGCTCATCAGCGTCAACCTCGGCATTCTCAATCTGCTGCCCATCCCGATCCTCGACGGTGGGCACATCGTCTTCTTCACGCTGGAAATGATCATGGGGCGTCCCGTCAGCGCCACGGCTCGGGAATGGTCCGCCAAGGTGGGCATGGCCCTGCTGCTCTGCCTGATGCTCCTCGCCACATGGAACGATTTGACAAGGCTGTTCTCATGAATACCACGCTGATCATGAACGCCGCCGAGGGCCGCATCCAGCTCGTGCTGGCGCAGGACGGCTCCCTCGCGTGCGCGCAGGAATGGAGCGCTCCCTCCAAGGGCACCGAACTCTTGACCCCCGTGCTCGCGGACACCTTCCAGCGCCTCGGCGTCATGCCCGCCGACATCGGCCGCATCGCCTGCGTCGCCGGTCCGGGAAGTTTCACGGGGCTTCGTCTCGCCCTGACCACCGCGGCGGCCTTCCGGCGCGCGACGGGAGCCCTCGTCGCGCCGCTGAACGCGCTTCAGGCCCTCGCGGCCTCGGTTCCCTTCGGGCCGCTCTTCGAGCGGGAAATCCGCGTGCGCGTCGTGACGCACGCCCGGCGCGGCCTCGTGCACGGGCAGGATTTCCTGTTCGCGCCCGGCTCCGCGCTGCCCGTCCCCGTGGGCGAACCCGCCATGTGGGAACTTCCCGCCGCCGTGGGCGGTCCCCGTCCCGACGTCATGCTCGGCAGCGGCGTGGCCCGCAATCTCCCCGCGTTGCAGGAACTCTTCGGCTCTTCCGCGCCCGTCTTCCTGCCCGCACTCATCCAGCCGGTTCCGCAGGCGCTTCTGGATTTGACCCTCGCCCTTCCCGAGTCCGCGTGGGTGGCCAAGGACATCGATCCGCTCTATCTCCGGCCCTGCGACGCCGTGGACAATCTCGCCTCCATCGCCGCCAAGCGCGGGCAGGCTCCCGAGGAGGCCTTCGCCCAGCTCGACAGGCTACTCGCTCCCTCCGCCGAGGAAGTCGTTCGGAAGAACGGGTGATGAATGAAGATTGGGGAGGGGAAGGGGAAACGTTCTGGAGAACGTTTCCCCTTCCCCTCCCCAAACCCCACCCTATCCTCTTCAAAGACTTTCACATGGGTCGATGACGGGACGGGCGGCGCGGAGGCCGAAAGTTCGGCGTCCGTCTCCCGGTTCCGCCCCAAAAGAACGTGGAACGGTGGAAGAACAAACGTCGCTTCGCAGAGACGTAAGGCTCCGTCATGGGATATGGTCGTTTCATCTCCACAGTATGATGAGACTAAAGCCTTTTTCTCCAGCTTTTCAGTCGGCGGACTCACGGCTGAGGCCTTTTATTGATTATCCCTTTGAAACTTCAAGAAATAAAGCCTCAACCATTTCCTATGACACCGCCATACAAAAAAATCCCGCTCCGGCTACGGAACGGGATTCTTTCGTATCTTCAATGAGAAAAAACACGCCGCCGCACCTTCCCGCCAACGGGGAAAGCCGACGAAGAGGATTCGATAAGGTCGAAAGTCTTTGAAAAGAGGAGGGAGGGGGCACGGGG
>CABKMN010000070.1 GCA_902373525.1 uncultured Bilophila sp.
AGAGAGGGGAGTTTGAGGGGGGAGAGGGGACCTTTCTTCAGAAAGGTCCCCTCTCCCCCCTCAATATTTCGCTATTTCTTCTTTTTCTTGCTCTTGCCGCCGCCGAGGAGGTTCTCGACGCCCTTGATGATCTTGTCGCCGATGGACTCTTCGGAGCTGGATTCGAACTCGCGGAGGAGTTCCTCCTGACGTGCGGAGAGGTTGGTGGGCGTCTTGACCACGACCTCGACGAGCAGGTCGCCGTTGCGCTTCTGGTTGAGGAAGGGAAGCCCCTTGCCCGGCAGGCGCAGCACCGTGCCGCTCTGCGTACCTCTGGCGATCTTGAGTTCGAGATCGCCGTCGAGGCCGGGCACCTTCATGGTGTGGCCGAGCGCAGCCTGCACGAAGGAGATTTCCCGTGTCAGCACGAGGTCCTGTCCCTGACGGCGGAAGGTCTTGTCCTCGTCCACCGAAATGAACACGTACAGGTCGCCGTTCGGGCCGCCGTTGGTTCCGGCTTCGCCCTCGTTGCGCAGACGCAGACGCGTCCCGGTATCCACGCCGGCGGGGATGCGGACCGAGAGGTCGCGGGTCTCCTGCACCTGCCCCTTGCCCCGGCACTTGGGGCAGGGCTTGGGAATGGTGAACCCTTCGCCGTGACAGGTCGGACAGGGCACCACGAACTGGAAAAAGCCCTGCGAATTGCGGACCTGACCGGAACCGCCGCACTGGCGGCAGGTTTCGCGGGACGACCCCGGAGCCGCCCCGGAGCCGCCGCATTCGTCACAGGAGGCCATCCGGGGGATGTTCAGGGTGATTTCCGCTCCCCGCGCAGCCTGCGCGAAGGTGATGTTCAGATTGTAACGCAGGTCCGCGCCCGCCGTGGGACGCGGCCCGCTGCGGCGCGAGCCGCCCATGCTGAAACCGAACATGTCGCCGAAGATATCCCCGAAATGGGCGAAAATATCTTCGGTGGACCCAAAGCCGCCGAAGTCTCCGCCGTTTCCGACGCCGGCGTGGCCGAACTGGTCGTACCGCGCCCGGCGTTCCGGGTCACGCAGGACTTCATAGGCCTCGGCGGCCTCCTTGAAACGCTGTTCGGCTTCGGGATTGTCGGGATTGTGGTCGGGATGGTTCTGGAGCGCCATTTTGCGGTAAGCCCGCTTGATTTCGTCTTCCGACGCATCGCGGGCAACACCGAGAACTTCGTAATAATCGCGTTGGGCCATAGCGGTAGGGGTTTCCGGACGGAAAGACTAGTCGTCCATGTCGGGTTGAGTTTCGCCGGTAGGCATATGGTAGTGGCTCATGTCTTCGGGGAAGACCTTTCCGGCGGCGATTTCACGCAGCGCGGTCACGGCTTCCTTGTTGCGCGACTCGACCAGAGGCTCGTAGCCCTCCCGGTACTGGCGCACGCGCTTGATCGCCATCTGCACGAGGAGAAAACGATTTTCGACGCGTTCCTGACAGTCTTCAACGGTGATGCGTGCCATGTTTGCGGCCTCCAAAAAAGACGGGCTTCTTCCAATCTCGTAACTCTAAGCCCGAAAGCGTATTTGTCCAGAGGGGAAAAAACCCGGCATATGTCAGTGTGAAAGAGGCAATCAATAACCCGCTTCCGGAACGGTGTCAACAGGCGACCATACTTACGGCCAGCCCTCCGAGGGATGTCTCCTTGAATTTGCAGCTCATTTCCCGTCCCGTCTCGGCCATTGCGGCGATGGCGGCGTCGAGGGACACGCGCTGCGAATAGGGGTCCGTGCCGGAGGTGATCACCGCGGCGTTGTAGGCCTTGACCGCGCCCATCGCGTTGCGCTCGATGCAGGGAATCTGCACGTAGCCCTGCACCGGATCGCAGGTGATGCCGAGGTGGTGCTCCAGCGCCACCTCCGCCGCGTTCTCGGTCACGCGGGACCGGTAGCCGCGCGCGTCGGCCACGAAAGCCGCCGCCATCGCGGACGCCACCCCGATTTCGCCCTGACAGCCGACCTCGGCCCCGGCGATGCTCGCGTTGTGCTTGGCGACGAAGCCGACCGCCGCCGCCGCGAGGAAGGCTTCGCGGATGGCCCGGTCCCCGATGAACAGTTCATGGCGCATGGCGTACACCAGCGCGGGCATGACCCCGGCGGAACCGCAGGTGGGCGCGGTGACGATGACCCCGCCCGAGGCGTTCTCCTCCGCCGTGGCGAAGGCGTAGGCGTTGATCCGGGTCAGGAACTGATCGGGCGAGGAGTGCATGCGCGAGGCCTGCTGCCAGAGCATGCGGGCCTTGCGCTGGACCTTGAGGGGGCCGGGGAGCTGGCCTTCGGCGTCCAGCCCGCGGCGGACGCCGCTTTCCATGTGATCGATGATCTCGTTGAGGGAATGAATGATCGCGGGCCGCGACGCGCCGGTGATCGCCATTTCGTTGTCGAGAATGATCTCGTAAATGTTGAGGCCCTTCTCCTTCACAATGGCCCGCAATTCGGTCATATTCGAATAGCGGTGAACAGGCTCCCCGAGCACGGGAGCCGTCCATCCCTTCCACTGGATGAAGCCGCCGCCCACGGAGTAATATTCCTGCGAATGCAGCACGTTGTCCTCGCCGTCCAGCAGTTCTGCGACCAGCGTGTTGCTGTAGGGGTAGTCGTGGATGATCGCGTCGTGGCTCACGTCCGAGACGCGGATCGACGCTTCGCCGTCGCCGAGCGGGCGTTTGTGCGGCGTATGGGGGTTGTCCATGAGGTTCCGGAGCAGGCTGGGGGGGCAGCATTCCGGAGCCGTGCCCAGCAGCCCGGCGACGACGGCGGCGTCGGTGCCGTGGCCCGTGCCCGTGGCGCTGAGGGACCCGTAGAGGCGCACGCGGAAGCGTACGGCCCGCACGAGCAGATCGCGCGGCAGCCCGGCGCATTCCTCCGCGAAATGGTAGCCCGCCTTCATGGGGCCGATGGTATGGGAACTGGAGGGGCCGGGGCCCACCTTGAACAGATCAAACAGGGTCGTATTGATGCAGGAAGGCGTCATGAAGCGTTCCTCCGTGCGGGCCTCCGGCCCGGTTGCAAGCCGTCGCCGTCCGTTGCGGGCGGCGAAAACGCGCGGCCCTGACGGCCACAGAATTTCTTTGATCAAAAAAACAGTGGAACACCGGCACGTTGTCCTTGAATGCGAAAAAAAGCTCTTGAAGAATCCTGACTTCCTTGTATGGTGGCCCGGCTCATTGGTCAATCAATCAAAACATGCGCCCGGTGCGAGTGCTCCCTCGCGCATTCCATAACCGCTTTGCGGGGTAGTGAGAAGACTATGGATTACAGTATCGGAGAATTTTTCAGTTCGGTCATCAAACTTTTCGCCCTGCTGACGCCTCCCGCCGCCCTGAGCGCCTTTCTGAGCGGGACGCAGACCTACGGCGGACGCCGCAAGCGCCGCACGGCCCTGCGGACGGGCGCGGCGGTCTTCATCGTGGGCACGGTGCTGTACTTTTTCGGCGAATCGCTGTTCAGCGTATTCGGGTTCACGCTGGACGCCTTCCGAATCGGGGCCGGAGCGCTGCTGTTCCTGACCTCCGTGGCGCTCATGGGCGAACAGCGCGAGTCGCACACGCCCGACAGCCCGGACGAGGACATCAGCGTGGTGCCGCTGGCCATCCCGATCTGCATGGGTCCGGCGAGCATCGGTACTCTGATGGTCCTCGGCGCGTCGGCCCACAGCCTGACGGAACGCATCATCGGTTCGGCGGCCCTGTTCGTGGCCTCGGCGCTGATTACCCTCATGCTGCTGATGGCGAACCACGTACAGCGCATCCTCGGCAAGACCGGCCTCGCGGTGCTTTCCAAGCTCACGGGCCTCCTCCTCGCCGCCATCGCCGCGCAGGTCGTGTTCACCGGCGTCAAGAATTTCCTGATCGTAGGGTAAGATCGGAAGAGAGCTTGGGGAAGGGGCGACGTTCGGAAGAGGCCCCGCGTTTCCTCCCGCCCGCTGCCACATCGGCTCGCGCGCCCTTCTCCGGCAAAACGTCGCGTTTGCCGAATCCCCGTTCGCATATTTTCCATGCGGAGCAACGCCCGAAGAGTATTCCGGGCGTCGCTCCGCTCTCCTCCGCGACGGAAAACGGTTGCCGTCTTGTTTCCCGACTTTTCTGAGAGATACCGAAGAGCGCGCCTTACGTTCGGCAACGGAAAAACGTTGAAACATGTCGCCCATGCGCCATGAAGCGAAGGCGCGGCATCGTCGTAATGACTCCATCTTTGTATGCTAGAGCCATCGTCATGCGGTGAAGGCGCAACAAGCGAATCCCGTGACGGAGCCTTTCTTGTCGGCAAGGAAGACGGAGCCGCCCGCCCCCAAACGGCCTCGGTGATGAAGCGCACCCGCCGGGAAGCGCTCCTCCAGCGTGCCGGTCTGGAAAGGCCGTTGGAGGGTTCCGGGAAAAGACCGGCTACGCCTCGGCGGCTTCCGGCTCGTCCGGGGCTTCTTTCTTCTTTTGCGGCGTCTCGGTGAGCTTGCGGTAGACGAACACGTCCACGCTGCGGCCTTCGGTGGCGGAAAGGGGGAATTCGGCGCGGGCAAGGGCGCGGTGTCCTCCGGCGTTGCCGAACCCGCCGAGTCGGGAGGCTGCGAAGGCCCCGAGATCAAGATGCCCGTCCCCCCGGAAGATGACCACGACCGTATCGTTGTAGACGCCGCAGATGGCGACCCATTTCAGGCCGTGTACGCGGGTGAAGAAATCCGCCACCACCACGAGGATGTCCGGGTTTTCCACCGTGCCCAGATAGCAGTAGGCCCCGGAACGGTACTGGTGCATGGACGAAAAGGCCCGTCCGAAATACTTGAGCCACTCGGGCAGGTATTCGCTGCGGAGAATGCGCGTGAGCAGGGCGGTATCGCCGTGCGCGGCGAGGTACTGGTAGGCGCGGAGGTCCGTTTCCGTGCCCGTGCGGGTGAAGGTGGCGGTATCCGTGCGGATGCCGTATTGCAGGGCGGTCGCCAGCCGGATGCCGGGCCGGATATGGTAGGCCCGCAGGTATTCGGCCAGCAGCGTGCTCACCGCGCCGTACTGGGGCCGGATGTCGACGTAGGCCGCTTCGACGGGGTGTTCCGCCACAACGGGATGGTGATCGATGACGATGGAGAACGGGATGCCCTCGAACGCGGGATTGTGGTGGGGCTGCGAATCGACCATCGCGAACCGCGTGTACGAGGCTTTCAGACGGTCGGTCAAAGGGACCATGGGGATACGCAGGTAGCGGATCATCGCCAGATTGTCGGGCCGCGAAATTTCGTTGATGCGGGCGATGGTGACTTTCCCCGTGCGATGGGACATGATCCGCTTGAGCGCCATCGCGGAGGCCATGGCATCCGGATCGGCGTTGATGACGATCAGCCAGTCGTCATTGCGCGAAAACAGTTCCAGCAATTGCGTAAGGCGCGCACTGAGCTTGTGATTGGACGGCATGACGGCTTCCCCCCTGTGGAGCCACGCTATCCCCTTCCGAAAACTTTTTCCAGTAGTATGGTCGCCCAAAAGGATTGAATCCGTGAAAGAAATCCAACATTCCGGCGCGTTCCGCGCACTCCGGCCTCTTGTCCTCGCCTCGGCCTCTCCCCGCAGACGCGAACTGCTCGGCAGCCTCGGACTCGATTTCTCCATCCGCGTGGTGGAAGGCTCCGAACCGGCCCCGACCCCGGACGACGATCCCGCCGCCTACGTCATGCGCGCCGCCCAAGCCAAGGCCGAAGCCGTAGCCCGCGTCGTGGAAACGCCCGGCGCGGTGGTGCTCGGATCGGACACCATCGTGGTGCTGCATGAAACGTCCGGCCCGGTGATCCTCGGCAAGCCCGCCAACCGGGACGAGGCGCTGGCCATGCTCCTGCACCTGTCCGGGCGCACGCACACGGTGTACACGGGCTGCTGCATCGTCTGGCTGGGTGAAGACGGCCCCCGAACGGAACTGTTCCACGACGCGGCGGACGTCACCTTCGCGGAATGGCCGGAAGACGTGCTCCGCGCCTACGCCGCCACCGGCGAATGCGACGACAAGGCGGGCTCCTACGCCATACAGGGCCTCGGCTCCTTCCTCGTCTCGGAAATCAGAGGCCAGTGGGCCACCATCGTCGGCCTCCCCGTCCTCACCGTGGCGAAACGGCTTCTGGAAGGGAGAGGGATTGAGGGGAAAAAAAATTATTGAAAGACTGATTTATCAACTATTATTCTTCCGACACCGTGTCCAGTTTCAAGAGCTTGAGAAAACATCTTGGGATCAAACCCCATATTTTTCAGTGCCGTGGTTGCCTGCTGAATATCTTTTTGACTTGTATGCACATATTTATCATGCACAATCTGCTTTTTAGAACCGGAGTCAGTGTAGACATCCATATTCCATATCTGAATTGTATCATCACCCATGTCTTGTAATTTAAATACGACCTTTTCCTTACCAGTTCCTTGGAATGTGAACTCCGCTGTAGAAGTTCCATCTTTAGTATTCCAGTTGTTGCCCAGCGAAACGTTAACCCCGTTTGCTAAAGTAAGTGACGTCTCAACAGAAATGTCTTTATGATTCTTTGTCCTTCTTTGATCCAAATAATCAAGGACATTGGAAACTAAAAATCTTGATGCGACATTGGACAAAGAGTCCTCATCACACGACGGCAGATACAGCTTTGCACCTGTCTCAACCACATTGCCGTTTTGGCCTCGTTGAGCGGAAACATCCGTTCCGGCGGTGGTGATGGTTCCTGCCGTAAGAATGAACTCCCCGAACGTACCGTTACCATCATCGCTCAGTTTATTGACTTCATTGACTTTCTCGACAGCTTCCTCGCAGGTTTTCCCCTGCAAAATCTGCTGTCCGAAAGAAAGCTGGATACGCGCCTGCGCTTCGGCCACGGCGGAGAGGGCGGCCTTCTTTTCGGATTCTTCCTGAAGGTCGAAATATTTGGGGACGGCGACGGCGGCGAGGATGCCGAGAATGACCAACACCGAAATGATTTCGATCAGCGTAAACCCGGCGTGAGCGGAACGCATGTTCATGTTTTTTTCCTGTAGTCTATGAGGATGACAACGGGGCGATGGGATATTATAGAAAGGATGCCTGAGAAAAGCGTCAATCCCGTACGGGGTTCCCGGTTTCGAAGACGCGCAGGGCGCGCTCGAAATCGTCCCAGCTCCGGCAGGCGATGATGTCCGCCCGGAGTTGCTTCGAGCCTTCGATATGCCGCACGTAGCGGGGAACGATGGTCCGCATCTTGAGCAGGGCCACCTTTTCCGTACTCAGTTCACGGGCGAGCCGCGCGTGCTCCCGGATGCGGGACAACAGCGTGGGCACGTCCGCAAGTTCCGGTTCCCGGCCCGCCAGCAGGTCGAGATGCGCCTTGAAAATCGCGGGATCACGCAGCGCGCCGCGCGCGTACATGACGGTATCCACGCCCGTCTCAGCGAGACAGCGCACCCCGTCCTCGGCGGTGAACAAGTCGCCGCTGGCGATGACGGGCAGCGATACGAGCGCCTTCAATTCCTTGAGGACGTCCCAGCGCGCCGTTCCGGTAAATCCCTGCTTCGCCGTGCGCGGGTGCAGCGTCAGCCAGCCCGCACCGATGGACTCCAGCGCCGGAGCCAGAACGCGCCACGTTTCGGCGGCGGGCGTTTTGCCCGGCTCGTCCCAGCCGAGGCGCAATTTGAAGCCCACCCGGCCACGCCCGGCGGCGCGGACCAAGGCTTCGGCCACCAGCAGGGCGTTGTCGATGTCCTTGCACATCGCCGCACCCGAACCCGTGCGCGCGACCTTGGGCACGGAGCAGCCCATGTTGCAGTCGAACCAGACGAACCCCTTCTCCCGAAGCCGTTCCGTCGCCGCCTCCATGAACGGAGCCTCGCTGCCGAACAACTGGACGACCACGGGATCGTCCTCCGGGCAGGTGGCGAACAGTTCCGCCGTGCCGGGGCTCTTGTAGATCAGCCCTTTGGCGCTGATCATTTCGGTGCAGCAGACCGCCGCGCCGAACTTCCGGCACAGCAGGCGAAAAGGCAGGTCCGACCATCCGGCGAGCGGCGCAAGCCACGGCTTGTCCGGGGCGAAGGGCAGAGAAAGGTTGTTCGTCAAGGCGATCACCATCGGCATGACGCCGGAAACGGCGAAGCGATACGCCGCCGCGGCCCGGCAAGGCTTGCGTCCAAACTGTACTTTATCGTCCGGACGGGATAGGATACTCCACTGTGTATTGACACTTCCCGTTCTTCTAACCTGTTTCACCCACGAATGCCAACCCGCTCGCGAGAATTTATATGCCTTTGAAAATAGTTACCTATCCTAATCCGCTCCTCGGCAAGACCAGCCTCCCGATCACCGAAGTCACCGACGAAATCCGCCGGCTTGCGGACGAAATGACCGAAACCATGTACAAATCGGACGGCATCGGCATCGCCGCCCCGCAGGTCGGCAAGCTCGTCCGTCTCGTGATCATCGACATCACCGGCCCCGAAAAACGCGAGGGCAAAATGGTGCTGGTCAACCCGGTGTGGACGCCGCTCCCGGACGCCGGGTCCATCGAAAGCGAAGAGGGCTGCCTCTCCGTGCCCGACTACCGCGCCAAGGTCAAACGTACCGCGCGCATCCACGTCGAGGCCACCGATCTCGACGGCAAGCCCGTCAGCTTCGACGCCGACGACCTGCTCGCCATCTGCGTCCAGCACGAAATCGATCATCTGGACGGCAAGCTGTTCATCGACCGCATCAGCCGCCTCAAGCGGATGATGTACGAAAACAAGCTCAAGAAAGGCACCCGCCAGAGTCAGGTGAAGTAATGTCCGCCGCCCAGAAGCCCCTGCGCATCGTCTTCATGGGGACGCCGGATTTCGCCGCCACGGTGCTGCGGCATGTGGCGGACTGGCCCGGAGGCGAGGTCGTCGCGGCCTACTGCCAGCCCGACCGCCCCGCCGGGCGCGGGCACAAGCTCCAGCCGCCCGCCGTGAAGGTCGCCGCACAGGAACGCGGCATCCCCGTGTACCAGCCCCTGAACTTCAAGGACGAAGCCGACCGCGCCGCCCTCGCCGCCCTGCGTCCCGACGCGCTGGTCGTCGCCGCCTACGGGCTCATCCTGCCGCAGGCCGTGCTGGACATCCCGACCATCGGCCCCTTCAACGTCCACGGCTCGCTTCTGCCGCAGTACCGGGGCGCGGCCCCGATCCAGCGGGCGATCATGGACGGCAACAAGCTCACGGGCATCACCATCATGCGGATGGAACGCGGGCTGGACACCGGCCCCATGCTCTCCCAGCGCGCTCTCGGCATCGGCATCGACGACACCGCCGCCACCCTGCATGACGAACTCGCCGACCTCGGCGGACGGCTCATGGTCGAGGTGCTCCAGCAGTACGCCGACGGCGACCCGACCACGCCCATCCCGCAGGACGACGCGCTGGCGACCCACGCCGCCAAACTGACCAAGGCCGACGGGCATATCGGCTGGGACGAGGACGCCGAAGTCCTGCACGCCCGCATGCGCGGCGTGACCCCGTGGCCCGGCGCACAGACGGTCTTCCTGCTGCCCAACCGCGATCCCCTGCCCGTCCTGCTCCAGCCGGGACGCCCCGGCGAAACGTACGCGGACGGCCCGCGCCCCACGCCGGGGACCATCGTGGGCCTGCGCGGCGGCAAGCTGCTCATCGCCTGCCGGGACGCCCTGTACGAACTCTCGACGCTCAAACCCGCCGGAA
Source organism: uncultured Bilophila sp. (assembly GCA_902373525.1). Lineage (GTDB taxonomy): Bacteria > Desulfobacterota > Desulfovibrionia > Desulfovibrionales > Desulfovibrionaceae > Bilophila. The sequence goes on from CABKMN010000070.1 coordinate 9,671, forward strand.
GCAAGCCCATGTCCGCCGAAGCCTTCTGGAACGGCTATTGCCGTCCCGCCGGCAAAGGCCAGACCGATCCGGGCCGTGCCGTTTCGCCTGCGGATGTGTAACAAACCGGGGGAGAGCGCTTTTTGAAAAAAGCGCCCTCCCCCGGACCCCCTCCCGCAAAAACTTCGACTGGTGGGGAGGTTGCGCGACGGGAGTTCCGTAACGCGCCCAAAATCGGAACACATCTTCCCGCTCCCGCCCCGAAGAAGCGCCGTCCGCCAACCGTATCGGATTGCAAGAAAAACAGGGAAAGACGCAACGGCTCCGTTGTGCAAACGGGAAGAACCCCGTATGATTCTTCCGCGCCTTTCCGTTCAGGCGCATTTCCTCCGCTCCCCCCAACCGGGTAACGCCACGGTGAACACTCCCCAATCCGCATTCAGGCTCCCCAAAGACGAATACGGCGGCACCGGCAAACGCCTGTTCATCGGCCTCGTCGCCGGTACGGCCACCCTGCTCTGCCTGCTCCTCCTGTGCATCTGGCTGATCCCGACCATCGGGTTCGCGGCCATCCATCCGTGGCTTCCGGTCATCGCGGGCGTCGTCTTCGGCGGGGCCATCCTCGCGATCATCTGGCTGTCCGTGGGACTCGTGCTGCACGCCTACACCGGCAAGCCCGTGCTCGGCACCTCGCGGCTCCGGGGCATCACCATCCGCCTGCTCCTGCCGCTCATGGAGCTGATGGGGCGCATGATGCGCATCCCCGTCTCCACGGTGCGCCGCTCGTTCATCAAGGTGAACAACGAACTGGTCCTGAGCGCGAACATCCGGTGCGAGCCGCGCCAGCTCCTCGTGCTCCTGCCGCACTGCATCCAGTCGAGCCGCTGCACGCACCGCCTCACCTACCACATCGACAACTGCGTGCGCTGCGGAGCCTGCCCGATCAAGGACGTACTCGGCCTGCGCGACGCCTACGGCGTACAGGTGGCCATCGCCACCGGCGGCACCATCGCCCGCCGCATCGTGGTGCAGGCGCGGCCCCGGATCATCGTCGCGGTGGCCTGCGAGCGCGACCTGTCCTCGGGCATTCAGGATACGCATCCTCTGCCCGTCTTCGGCGTCATCAACGAACGCCCCAACGGCCCCTGTCTCGACACCTTCGTCAGCATCCGACGGCTCGAATCCGCCATCCGGCGGTTCATCGGCATGGAATAAAGACAACGCCTCCGGCGGCAAGGGGCTACCGCCCCTTGACCCTGTCCGGGGGGAATGCTTCCCCCCGGACCCCCTCGAAACGAAAAGAAGCGGTCCGGCATCCAGCTTACGCTGGCTCCCGGACCGCTTCTTTTCGTCCCGACGCCGTTGGACATGTCCCTTTTCAGAGTTACGGCGGCACCAAGATTACCCCGAAAGAACGCTGGGAAAGCGAACGTATGCCGTGGGTGCGCGTTTCACCGACCGGAGTGCCGCTTTTCTCCCGGAGAAGAAGAAGAAGAAGAAAACCGTCCCGCTATTAACTTGAATTATCATCTACTCCAGAATAACGGCCTCATCCCCAACAACGTCTCTATACGAGGCCGATATGCTGAAAGCCCTTTCCACTCCGGTGTCCCTGTTGCTCCTTGCGTGCACTATCCTCATCTTTACCGGGACCTGCGCCTTCATCAACAGGTACAAATCCTCATCAATGAAATCCAAGTCATCAAAGACGACACGTTCACAAACACCATGACAGGCTACCGGGGCAGCTCCGCGGAAGAAATCGATCTCGATACCGGCGCATACCGCCATTACAACATCATCAAAACCCAGTACTCTCGGATTGGATTCAGCCCACCCGGCGACACTGCTTTCCCCCGCGCCGATCTCAATTCTCCCAAACGCGACGGCCCGCCCTGCATGAACAGGACGGGCCGCTTTTTCCCCCAAACGCACTACCGGGAAACTTCCAATAAGGTTCAGGCCTTCGCGCCGCTGCGATCAAGGCCCGCCCCGTTTACGAACGTCTTGGGAGGGAGAGAGGAGGGGTTTGGGGAGGGGAGAGGGAACCTTTC
>CABKMN010000071.1 GCA_902373525.1 uncultured Bilophila sp.
GTTTTCCCTCCCCCTCCCCAATCTTTTTCTTTCTACAGGCACCGCAACCCGCTGGCGGGGTCGAAGACGTGCCCGTGCCCGGCGCGGACGGTGAGGCGGATGACGTCGCCGGGGGCGGGGCGGCGGGTGCCGGGAAGGCGCACGATGATCTGATCGGAAACGCCGGACGCCTCCTTGCCCTTGATGGGATGGCAGTAGGCCAGCGTGTCCGGGCCGAGCGCCTCGATGATGTCCACCGTAACCTGTACCGTCCCCTCGGGATCAAGGAGCAGGTCCTCGCAGCGCAGGCCCACCAGCACGTCTTTGGAGGGCGCGGCGGCGAGGCGGATGTCGGCGGCGGCGATGCCGGACAGCGGCGTGCCGTCGGGCAGGATCAGCTTCTCGCCGTCCGTGGTCGCGGGGAGCATGTTCATGGACGGAGACCCCATGAACTGCGCCACGAAGACGGAGGCCGGATGCAGATAGATGTCGTCCGGCGTGCCGTACTGCTCGACGTTCCCGGCGCGGAGGACGAGAATTTTTTCCGCGAGCGTCATGGCCTCCACCTGATCGTGCGTAACGTAGATGCTGGTGGTCGCCAGACGCTGGTGCAGGCGGCGCAGCTCGATGCGCATCTGGTTGCGGAGGTTGGCGTCGAGGTTCGAGAGCGGTTCGTCGAACAGGAAGACGCTCGGCTCGCGCACGATGGCCCGGCCCATCGCCACGCGCTGGCGCTGGCCGCCGGAAAGCTGCTTGGGCATGCGGTCGAGCAGGCCGTCGAGGCCGAGGAGTCTGGCCGCCTCTTCGGCGCGGCGCTTGCGCTCGTCGGCGGGAATGCCGCGCACCTTGAGCCCGTAGGTGATGTTGTCGAACACGTTCATGTGCGGATACAGGGCGTAGTTCTGGAACACCATCGCAATGTTGCGATCCTTGGGTTCCTTGCGGGTCACGTCCTCGTCCCCGATGAAGATGTTCCCCGAGGTCACTTCCTCAAGCCCGGCGAGACAGCGCAGAGCCGTGGACTTGCCGCAGCCGGAAGGCCCGACCATGACCATGAAGGAACCGTCCGGGACCTCGACGTTGATGCCCTTGAGCACCTTGTTCTTGTTGAAGGTCTTTTCTACGTTTTTGAGCTGGACTCGTGCCATGCGGGTCTCCTCGGGCTTATTTTTCGGTTTCGACAAGGCCGCGGACGAACAGCTTCTGCATGCCGAGCACGACCAGCAGGGGCGGCAGCATGCCCAGAAGCGCCACGGCCATGATGAGATTCCATTCCGGCACCGCGTCGGGGATGTTCACCATGCGCTGGATGCCCATGACGATGGTGTACATGCCTTCCTGATTGGTGACGAGCAGGGGCCAGAGGTACTGGTTCCAGCCGTAGATGAACAGCACCACGAACAGCGCGGCGGTGTTCGTGCGCGACAGGGGCAGCACCACGTCCACGAAGAAGCGCCACGGCCCGGCCCCGTCGATGCGCGCCGCCTCAAGCAGTTCCGCCGGGATGGTCATGAACATCTGCCGGTACAGGAAGGTCGCCGTCGCCGAGGCGATGAGCGGCAGGATCAGCCCGAGGTAGCTGTCGATGAAGTCGAGGTTCGCCGCCACCTGAAAGGTCGGCACGATGCGGACTTCGACGGGCATCATCAGCGTGATGAAGATGAGCACGAAGCACAGCTCGCGACCGGGGAAGCGGAAGTACACGATGGCGTAGGCCGCCGTGATGGAAATGGCGATTTTGCCGACGGCGATGCCGAGCGCCATGACGAGGCTGTTGGCCATCATCACCCACACGGGGATGCCGCCCGCCGCCTTGAGGCCCTGCGTGAGCACCGTGGTGAAGTTCTTGATGAATTCGCCGCCGAACCACAGGGGCGTGGAGCCGATGAGCACGTCGAAGGTGTGGCTCGTGGCGACCAGCGCTATGTAGAGGGGAAAGAGCACGATGGCGATGCCGAACCAGAGGACGGCGTGCCCGACGGCTTTTCCCAGTCCTTTCTTTTCTACCATACTGCGTTCCTTGACCTAGTAGGTCACCTTGCGTTCCACGTAGCGGAACTGGAGGAAGGTCAGGACCATGACGATGAGCATCAGCACCACGGACTGCGCCGAGGACCCGCCGAAATCAAGCCCGATGAAGCCGTCGTTGAAGACCTTGTAGATGAGCGTTTCCGTGGCCCGCGAGGGGCCGCCCTGCGTGACGGCGTGGACGATGCCGAAGGTTTCGAACAGGGTGTAGATCGTGTTCACCACGAGCAGGAAGAAGCTCGTGGGCGACAGGAGCGGGAAGATGATGGTGCGGAACCGCCGCCACGGGGACGCGCCGTCGATGGCCGCGGCCTCGATGAGCGAGCGCGGGATGGCGTGCAGCCCGGCGAGGAAGAAGAGGAAGTTGTACGAAATCTGTTTCCACGAGGCCGAAACGATCAGCAGGAACAGGGCCTGATTGCCGTTGATCTTGTGGTTCCAGGTGTACCCGAAATGGTGCAGCAGCTCGGTAAGCACGCCGCCCGAGGGGTTGAACAGGAACAGCCACAGCACGCCCGCCAGCGGCGGCGCGACGGCGTAGGGGATGATGAGCATGGACTTGTAGAGCGTGCCGCCCCAGTTCACCTGATCGGCGAGGACGGCGAACAGCAGCGCCGTGCCCATCGTGAGCACGATGGTGGCGAGGCTGAACACGAGCGTCAGACGCAGCGTATCCAGATAGCTGGGATCGGAAAACAGGGCCGTGAAATTGTCCAGCCCCACGAACTCTTTGGAAAGACCGAACGAGTCTTCCATGTAGAACGACCCCATGAGCGCTTCACCGGCGGGATAGAAAAAGAACACCACCGTGATGACGAGCTGGGGCAGCAGGAAGAGGAGGGGCAGCAGCAAGTGCTTCCTGCCTCTGAACGCGTAACGTCCATCCTGCATAACGGCTCCTTGTGCGAGGTTGGGGCGTTCCCGCCGGATGCGCGGCGGAAACGCCCGTCAGAAAGGGGGAGACGCCCGCCGGAACGGACGTCCCCTTCCCGCGCCGGGGGCGCTTACTTCCTGTTGGCCTTGGCGAAACGGGCCAGTTCGGCGTTGCCGCGTTCCACGGCGGCGTCGAGGGCCTGCTTGGCGTCCTTCTTGCCTGCCCAGACGGCTTCGAGTTCTTCGTCGATGATGTTGCGGATTTGGACGAAGTTGCCGAGGCGCAGGCCGAGGGAGTTGATGGTCGGCTTCTTGTCGGACAGGGCCTTGACGGCGATGTCGGTGCCGGGGTTCTTGTCGTAGAAGCCCTGCTGCTTGGTCAGCTCGTAGCCTTCCAGCGTGACGGGCACGTAGCCGGTGAGCTGGTGGAAACGGGCCTGCACTTCAGGCTTCAGGAGGTAGTTCAGGAAGGCCGCGGCGCCCTTTTCGGCGTCCTTGGAGTGGCCGGCCATCGCCCAGATGGCGGCGCCGCCGATCACGGTGTTCTGCGGAGCGCCCTTCACGTCGGGCCAGTAGGGCAGCAGGGCCACGCCCCATTCGAACTTCGCGCCGGCCTTCACGGCGGCGTAGGAACCGGAGGAGTTCATCAGGATGCCGGCCTCGCCGGAGGTGAACGCGTTGATGGCTTCGGACTTGCGGCCCACGTAGACCATCACGCCTTCCTTCTGGAGCTTGGACAGGAAATCGATGTGCTTGACGTGCAGGGGGCTGTTGAACAGCAGCTTGGTGTCGAGGCCGTCGTAGCCGTTGTTGTTGCTGGCGAAGGGAACGTTGTGCCACGCGGAGAAGCTCTCAAGCTGCACCCACGACTGCCAGCCGGAAGTGAGGCCGTACTTGCACGCGCCGGATTCCTTGATCTTCTTGGCGAGTTCCGCGACTTCGGGCCACGTCTTGGGGAAGTTGTCGGGATCGCCCCCGGCCTTCTTCACGGCGTCCTTGTTGTAGTAGAGGACGGTGGTGGAGGCGTTGAAGGGCATGGCGATGAGCTTGCCGTCCGTGGAGGAGTAGTAGCTCGCCACGGAGCCGAGGAGCTTGGAGGTGTCCACCGGGGTCCCGGCGGCTTCCATGATTTCGTACACGGGGCGGACCGCACCCTTGGCGGCCATCATGCTGGCGGTGCCCACTTCGAAAATCTGGATCAGGTTGGGGTGCTGCTTGGCGCGGAAGGCGGCGATGGCGGCGGTCATGGCTTCGTCGTAGTTGCCCTTGTAGACGCCCTTGACCTCGTACTTGTCCTGAGACGCGTTGAATTCCTTGATCATCTCGTCGGTGATCTCACCGAGTTCGCCACCCATGCCGTGCCAGAAGGTAATGGTGGTTTTGGCCTGAACGGGCGCGGCCAACAACATCAGACACATGGCCAGCAGGGCCATCAGACGGAAGGAACGCATGTGCTCTCCTGATAGGCGGACGGAAGCCGTCCGGTTTTTCTCCGGGGCCAGTCCCCGGAACGCCCGCCGGGAGCCTGTCCCGGAAGGTTGTTCGCCGTATGCCGTTTTTCGGCGGAGGGAAGGGATCGGAAGGGGGAGAAAACGCTTTCCGCAGAAAGCCCTTTCTCCCCCCCGTTCGTCATCGTTCCAACGCCTCGCGGCACGCGGCGGGGAAATCGGTAATGATGCCGGTCGCGCCTTCGGCGACGAGACGCCCGGCGACGTTCATGTCGTTGACGGTCCACACGTTGACGGCGAACCCGGCATCGCGCAGCGCGGCGAGATCGCCGGGCGCGAGGATGCGCTGATCGGGGTGGTAGGCGTTGACCCGCAGACGCCGGCACAGGGCCACGGGGTCTTCGGGGCGCACGTGCTCGACCAGCGCGCCGGTCGCCATTTCGGGGCACAGGACACGGCATTCCTCAAGGTAGCGGTGCTGGAACGAGGAAATGATCACCCGATCCGTCATGTCCAGACGGCGGATGAGGTCTAACACGTCCTTTGTTACGGTTTCGTGACCGATGAGGCGGGCGTGGTCCTTGATTTCGACGTTGACGTACCAGCCGTTGTCCCTGGTGAAGGCCAGCGCCTCCTCAAGCGTGGGCACGGTCAGGCCGTCGAAGCTCCCGAGGGTGTCGGCGTCGATCTCGCCGGCGGCGACGCGGCCGAACGGATCGCGCCCGGCGTACCACGAACCGGCGTCGAGGCTCCTGATTTCGTCCAGCGTGAAGTCGCACACGCGATAGGAGGGGCGTCCGGGGAAGACGGCCTCCACGTTGGTGGTGCGGACAAGGGTGTCGTCGTGCATGACGACCAGACCGCCGTCCTTGGTGTAGTTGGCGTCAAGTTCCCAGAGGTCGGCCCGGACGGCGAAGCCGAGCGCCGCCGCCGTGAGGGTGTTTTCGGGGGCATGCCCGCGCGCGCCGCGGTGCGCGACGACCAGCGGGACGGAGGGGCGGGCGTGAAAATCGATGTGCTTTTCCATAGTTCATTGCCTGATGGCCGGAAGAACAAAGTTCGAGAAAGAAAGGGAAAACCCCTTGCCATTGTTTGAAATACCCTGCAATGATAGCTGGAAAGCCGCACTTTGTCGAGATTTCAGGCGGATGTTTGTTGTAGCATGACGGCGTACACGGAGCGGGAAACGTCCGCTGCTGTGCGGCGGCACTTCAAAAATGCGCCGCACCTGCCGCAAAAGCCTTTATCACGACGCCGGAAAACTCTATTCTGAGGACCGCCGCTTTCGAAACCGACGTTTTCAAGGAGCCCTCATGAGCCGTTATATTCTCGCCCTCGATCAGGGCACGACCAGTTCCCGCGCAATCCTGTTTGATCGTTCCAGCAACATCATTCAGATGGCGCAGCAAGAGTTCACGCAGCAGTATCCCCAGCCGGGATGGGTGGAGCACAACCCCAATGAACTGTTCGACAGCCAGTCCGTGGTGGCGTCCCGGTGCCTGCGGCAGGCGGGCATCCCGGCCTCGGACGTCGCGGCGGTGGGCATCGCCAACCAGCGCGAGACGACCGTCGTGTGGAACCGCCGGACCGGTGCGCCGGTCTACAACGCCATCGTCTGGCAGGACCGCCGTACCGCCGGGTTCTGCGACGCCCTGCGCGAACAGGGCAAGGCGGCGCTGTTCGCGGAAAAGACCGGGCTTGTGCTCGACGCCTATTTTTCCGGCCCCAAGGTCCGCTGGATTCTCGAAAACGTGCCCGGCGCGCGCGAACAGGCCGAGGCGGGCGATCTTCTCTTCGGGACCGTGGATTCGTGGCTGATCTGGAATTTCACCAAGGGGGCCGAACACGTCACCGATCCGTCCAACGCCAGCCGGACGCTGCTGTTCAACATCCACACCGGGGACTGGGACGACGAACTGCTCGAACTCCTCTCCGTGCCTCGGTCCATGCTGCCCAAGGTCGTCCCCTCCTCCGGCGTCATGGGGCACATGCATCCCGAGTTCCTCGGGCACAGCCTGCCGCTGGCGGGCGACGCCGGGGACCAGCAGGCCGCGACCTACGGCAACGCCTGCATGCGGCCGGGCATGGCGAAGAATACCTACGGCACGGGCTGCTTCCTGCTCATGAACACCGGCTCCGAGGCCCGGATCAGCCGGAACAATCTGCTCACGACTGTGGGCTGGAACTGCGGTTCCGGCCTGCGCTACGCCCTTGAGGGGAGCGTGTTCATCGCCGGAGCCGTGGTGCAGTGGCTGCGCGACGGCCTCCAGATCATACGGGAAGCCTCCGAGATCGAGCCGCTGGCCGCGACCGTGCCGGACAACGGCGGCGTGTTCTTCGTGCCCGCGTTCGCCGGTCTGGGCGCGCCCTACTGGGATCAGTACGCGCGCGGGGCCATCGTGGGGCTGACGCGCGGCGTCACCCGCGGGCATCTCGCCCGCGCCGCCATCGAAGCCATCGCGCTCCAGACGCTGGACATCATGGACTGCATGAAGAAGGACTCCGGCCTGCCGCTCTCCACGCTCAGGGTGGACGGCGGGGCCAGCCGGAACAACATGCTGATGCAGTGTCAGGCCAACGTGCTCGGCGTGCCCGTGGAGCGTCCCGTGATCACCGAGACCACGGCGCTCGGCGCGGCCTATCTCGCCGGGCTCGCCGTGGGCTTCTGGGACGGCGAGGAAGAGGTGTGCGCCCTGTGGAAGCTCGACCGCCGCTTCGAGCCCGACATGCCCGAAGACCGCCGCGCCGAGCTGCTCCACACCTGGCACCGCGCCGTCGGACGCGCCGCGAACTGGATTGAATAAGATGGGAAAGAAAGCGGAGGGAGGACGCCTTTTCTTAAAGGCGTCCCCCAGACCCGCCGCTGCGGCTCGCCCCTCCATCCGCACCATGATGGTATCGAACCCCCGTTCATGGTTTTTCCGGGGTATCTTCAGCATGGGACGGCGGTCCGCATGCCGTTTTCGACGCCTTTCCCCGCCATCGGTGCGGGAAAGGCCCGCGCATAAGCCAAAACCCCGAGAGGGATTCGATAGGTCAAACGTCTTTGGGGGAGAAGGGGAGGAGGCCTCTTTAACTCCAGAAAGCGGCCTCCTCCCCTCCCCGATTTCCGCCTTACCCAAAAAAGAACAAGAAGGCGGGGGCTTGCCTAATCTCAAAAAAATAAACATACTATCGAGAAACACTTCTTGTAGCGGATTCGGCTCCGGGAACCGGGGCGAACCTTGCCGCATCACTTGCAACCAGGAAAAGACAATGGAACAGACTCCTGCTGAACTCTGGAAACAACGGTCAACGGCCATTGCGGCTACGGTGAAGGAAGTCGCCTCGGTGGACGAGGCGTTGCTCTACGCGCTTGATCTCTGCAAGGCCGCCGAGCCGCACGAGCAGCTCATGGGCGCCGAGCCGGAACGCGCGGGCAACATCCTTGCCGCGCCCGGCCTGCCGGCCGAACAGGCCGAACTTCTCCGCAAGGGCTGCGAAGAACGTGGCCTCGTGCTTGTTGAGGAGGGGCTGCGGGATTACGCCGGAGGCGTGGAAGTCGGCATCGCATGGGCCGCGTGCGCCCTCGCGGATACGGGCACCTGCGTGGTCGAGAGCACCAACGAGGACATCCGCCTCGCCACCATGCTCCCGGAAACCAGCGTGCTGCTCGTCCGCCGCTCGACCATCCTTCCCGGCAACGAGAACGGCGCGGAAGTGCTTCGGACGTTCTTCGGCAAGGCCGAGCCCGAATTTCTGGCCTTCATCAGCGGCCCGAGCCGTACCGCCGACATCGAGCGCGTGCTCACGCTCGGCGTCCACGGGCCTCTGTACCTGCACGCCGTGCTCATCAACGACTAGCCTTTCGAGGGACGGCCGAGGCCGTGCCCGCACGTTTACCGCATAAAAGGATTGCCACATGAAAGAACCCGCACGTGATATAAAAAGCTACCGCACCGACCTGTCCGCCGCGCTGGAGGACACCTTCCAGCGCCGGGCTCTGGACAAGTTCGCGGTGGATTACCGGGCCAGCCGCGAGCGCATCTACGCCGGTCTGAACGACCGTGAGCTGATCGCCGAGGTCGCCGCCCGCAAGGACGAATCCGTCAAGCACCTCGACGAACTGTTCGAACGGTTCAAGGAAGAGGCCGAAAAGCGCGGCGTGCACGTGCACCTCGCCAAGGACGCCGCGGACGCCAACCGCATCATCGCCAAGATCGCGGAGGACAACGGCTGCAAGATGGTCGTGAAGTCCAAGTCCATGACCGTCGAGGAAATCCAGACCAACACCGCCCTTGAAGCCAAAGGCATGGAAGTGGTGGAAACCGACCTTGCGGAATGGATCATCCAGCTCCGTCACGAAGGCCCCTCCCACATGGTCATGCCCGCCATCCACCTGTCCCGTACGCAGGTGGCCGACACCTTCTCCGAAGAGACCGGCAAACGCCAGAGCGAGGACATCACCAGCCTCGTGCGCGTGGCGCGCCGCGAACTGCGCCGCAAATTCGCCGAAGCCGACATGGGCATTTCCGGCATGAACTTCGCCGTGGCCGAATCCGGAGCCATCGGCCTCGTGACCAACGAGGGCAACGCCCGCATGGTCACCACCCTGCCCCGCGTGCACGTCGCGGTGGGCGGCATCGACAAGCTGATCCCCTCCTTCGACGACGCGATGGCCACGCTCCGCGTGCTGCCGCGCAACGCCACGGGCCAGCACCTGACCTCCTACGTCACATGGATCGCGGGCGGCGTGCCCGCCGGTTCCGCGCCCGACGGCAAGAAGCGGATGCACGTCGTGTTCCTCGACAACGGCCGCCGGAACGTGCTCAAGGACCCGATCCTCTCGCAGGCCCTGCGCTGCGTGCGCTGCGGCGCGTGCGCCAACGTGTGCCCCGTGTACCGCCTCGTGGGCGGGCACCGCATGGGATACATCTACATCGGCGCCATCGGGCTCATCCTGACCTACCTGTTCCACGGCAAGGACCGCGCCAAGGCCCTCGTCCAGAACTGCGTGAACTGTCAGGCCTGCAAAAACGTCTGCGCGGCGGGCATCGACCTGCCCGGCCTGATCGAAGAAATCCGCATGCGGTACATCGAGCAGGACGGCGGCAATCTGCCCATGAACCTGCTGGCTTCCACCCTCAAGAACCGCAAGGCGTTCCATACGCTCCTGAAGTTCGCCAAGTACGCCCAGAAGCCCATGACCGGCGGCGAGAAGTTCATCCGCCATCTTCCGGCCATGTTCGCCAAGGACAACGAGTTCCGCGCCCTGCCCGCCATCGCGGACAAGTCCTTCCGCGACCGCTGGGAGACGCTGGACCGTCCGGTTTCCGCGAATCCCGCCCTCAAGGTGGCGATTTTCGCGGGCTGCGTGCAGGACTTCGTGTATCCCGAGCAGCTTGAGGCGGCGGTGAAGCTCATGCAGGGCCACAACATCCGGGTGGACTTCCCGATGGAACAGTCCTGCTGCGGCCTGCCCGTGGTGATGATGGGCCAGCGCGAAACCGCCCGCGACGTGGCGCTCCAGAACATGGACGCCTTTGAAAAGGGCGATTACGACGTTATCCTGACCCTCTGCGCCTCCTGCGCCTCGCAGCTCAAGGAAGGCTATGTGGAGCTGTTCGCCGGTCAGCCGGGCCGTCAGGCTCGTGCGAAGGCCCTTGCGGACAAGGTTATGGATTTCAGCACCTTTGCCAAGGAAAAGCTCGGCCTGACCGCCGAGGACTTCAACCACAGCGACGAAAAGGTGACCTATCACGCCTCCTGTCACCTTTGCCGTGGCCTCGGCGTGAAGGAAGCGCCGCGCGAACTCATCGCCGCCGCCGCCGACTACGTTCCGGCCGCCGAAGAGGAAGTATGCTGCGGTTTCGGCGGCACCTACTCCGCCAAGTTCCCCGAAGTCTCCGCCGCGCTGCTCCGCAAGAAGCTCGACGGCATCGCGGATACCGGCGCTTCCCGCGTGGTCATGGACTGCCCCGGCTGCGTGCTCCAGATTCGCGGCGGCGCGGAGAAGGACGGCAAGGGCCTCAAGGTCACGCACATCGCCGAGCTGCTGGCCGAAAACCTGAAGAAGTAGCGGCCTCCGGCGGCAAGGGTGGCTACCGCCCCCCTTGACCCCCTGTCCGGGGGGCATGATGCCCCCCGGACCCCCTCAAAGCACAAAGAAGCGGTTCCGCATCCGGCCTGCGCCGGACACGGAACCGCTTCTTTGCGCTCCGGGCCCGGCGGGCGTTCCCCGTTCGAGTTGAGCGGAGAGAGACTCAGGGGGATTGAAGACAGGTAAGGGCGTCGGGGGAACGGATTGCCCCGGCTCGTGCGTCAGTCTTACGGCGGCGTGGAAAAGAAAGGGCGTTGGAAGGGACAGTTGCGCTATGGTCTCTTTCAACGTCTGACTGCGTTGGATTTGCGTTGAATTCCGAATGGGTTGGCTCTGCGGTTTTACGGGGCGTTCCGAGCCTGCGCAAGCATTCCGCGCCGAGACGTTCCAAGGTGTTCGGGGTGGAAGAGGGCGCGGGACCGTGCCCGGAGACGGCGTGTTTGTGCGCCGCTCCGGGCGGTTAATGAAAGGCTAGTCCTGATTCGGAGTGTAGTTGATGGTCGCCTCTTCGTCGGTGCGCTCGATTTTGAAGATGACGGGGCGCAGGCCGTCGTTGCAGCTACAGATGGCGACGCCGGGCTTTTCGATCCAGTCGCCGTAGTAGAACTGCCCGCTGCCGTGCGACAGGGCGAAGACGTATTGATAGATGGCCTTCCACGCCTCGTCGCAGAACCCGTCCGGCTTCGCGTAGTCGGCGTAAAAGACCTGTCCGTCCTTGAGCATCGGGCACTTGCCGATGCCCTTTGAGCCGTATTCCTTGGCCAGTTCCTCGTCAAAATGCCGCTTGAGAACGGTGATCCTGCATTTCTTCATGTGGTTTTCTCCAGTTGCCGGACGTCTGCGGCAACGGGCATCCCGCAGCCCATCCCCAACCCCACCGCGTACATGTCCCGGTCTGCCGTAACGGGCACCCCCTTCGCCCCAAAAGAAAGCAGGCGCCTCCGGGAAACTTCCGCCGGGGAACGGACCTCGGCATATCCGCACCCGTATTCCGTCCCGTTTATGAAAGTCTTTGAAGAGGGAGGGATGGGGTTTGGGG
>CABKMN010000072.1 GCA_902373525.1 uncultured Bilophila sp.
GGTTTGGGGAAGGGGAGGGGAAACGTTTCTCCAGAAACGTTTCCCCTCCCCTTCCCCAATCGTTATCAGTCCGTCCCCTTTCCAGATTCACGTTCGCGACTCCATACGCCGAGGCGTTCGATGATGAACTCGGTGATCTGCTGATGCTCGGCCTTCCCGGTCCCTTCGATGTGCATGGGAGCCCCGAATTCGAAATGGATGGTCTTGGCGACGTCCACGGGGCCGAAATCCTTGAGCCGGACGCCGTTGCCCCAGGCGTCGGTCTTGAGGGCCAGCGGGATGACCGGAACCCCGGCGCGCTTGGCGAGCTTGACGCCGATGGTGTTGAAATGGGCGGGCTCGAAGTTCGGGGTGCGCGTGCTCTGGGGGAAGACGATGACCGAACGCCCCGCCTTGAGCCGTTCCTCGCCGCCTTCAAGCACGGCCGCGAGGTCGGCGCGCGGGTTGGTGCGGCCCACCACGATGGGGTTGCGCGAAGCGAGCACGGGGCCGAAAAAGGGGTACTTGAGCAGGCTTTCCTTGACCACGAAGGTGACGTCCTTCCACGGCTGGATCATGGAGGGCAGGACGAAGGTTTCCAGCGTGCTCATATGGTTGCCGATGAAGACGCAGGGGCCGTCCAGCGAACGGAAATGCTCCAGGCCGGTGACTTCGATGCGGCACCCCACGGACTCCAGCGCGTGCGCGATCTCCTCGCTGCTGTGCGTCCATGATTCGCCGTCGTAGGCGTTCAGCATGGCCTTGCAGCCCGCCTTGAACACGATCCAGACCATGGGCGCGTAAAAGCCCAGATTGACGTTCAGACGGCTGAGCGGGGAAGGGGTGCGCGGGGCCGTCAGATACTGTTCGGCGTTGAAAAGACGAGGAAGTGTTGTCATGAGATAAGAACCCTAGCGGTTTTCGGTTTTGGCGCGCTTCAGACGCTTGTTCCAGCTCGCCAGACGCGGCTCCTCGCCGTAGTCCTTGGGCTGGTAGAACGTGCGGTTTCTGACCGTGGGAGGGAGGTAGTCCTGTTCGACCCACCCTTGCGGAAAATTGTGCGGATACTTGTAGTCCTTGCCGTATCCCCACTCCTTCTGGAGCTGCGTGGAGGCGTTGCGCAGGTGCAGGGGCACGGCCTGCGGCCCGTTGACCTTCACTTCGCGGGCGGCGTTGGCATAGGCCGCGTAGGTCGAATTGCTCTTGCGGGCGAGGGCGAGGTAGACCACGGTTTCCGCCAGCGGGATGTACCCTTCCGGCATGCCGACGAATTCCACGGCCTGCTGGCAGGAAACGGCCAGCGGGAGGGCCTGCGGATCGGCCAGCCCCACGTCTTCGGACGCGGACAGGATGAGCCTGCGGCAGATGAAGCGCGGGTCTTCGCCGCCTTCGAGCAGGCAGGCCAGATAATACAGCGCGGCGTCGGGATCGCTGCCCCGGATGGATTTGATGAGCGCGGAGGCGTATTCGTAATGGCTGTCCCCGTCCTTGTCGTGGCGGGCCATGATTTCGGGCAGCGTGGCTTTGACGTGGGCGAGGTTGCGCTTCTCCTCGGGCAGGGAGGAGGCGTACTCCACCAGATTGAGCATGGTCCGCGCGTCGCCGTGGGATGCGCCGGAGAGGAAATCGAGGACGTCGTCGTCCAGCGTGACGGACAGGGCCGCCGCGCCGCGCTTGCCGAGTTCCAGCAGTTCCGGGCGTCCGAGCTGGCGCAGCCGCAGGACGTGCAGCCGCGACAGGAGCTGGCGGGTCACGCTGAAGGACGGGTTTTCCGTGGTCGTGGCGATCATGGTGAGATCGCCGGATTCCAGCAGCGGCAGGAAAAAGTCCTGCTGCGCCTTGGAGAAGCGGTGCAGTTCGTCGAGGACGAGGATGTCCACGCCGGTAAGCTGCCGCCGGAGCTGCTGGAGGCCCGCTTCCGGGGCGCTGAGGCGCAGGACGTTGCCGCCGCGGGCGCGCGCCAGCAGGAGGGCCAGCGTGGACTTGCCGCAGCCGGGCGGGCCGAACAGGAGCAGGCTCGGGAGGCGCGGGCCCTCCATGAGCGTGGTCAGGCGCTCGGTGAGGTGGCTCTGTCCGACGAAAAGAGCCAGTTCGGACGGGCGCAGGCGTTCGGGCAGGGGCTGTGACAGCGACATGCGGACTCCGGGACTTCCGCCCGTCGGCGGACGGCGGGCGGAACGGGGTTAGAGCCTTTCAGCGGTAAAACGGCGTGCGGGTACCGGCCGCCGCGAAGCGGTACGGATTCCGGGGCCGCGCTCTTCGGCGAAAGGGCCTCTGATGCGCGCGGGCATGCACGCAATCCGCTTAGGCGTCGGCGGATTCGATGACGACTTCGTCCTTGCCGTCGCGTTCTTCCAGAAGGACGTTGACCTTTTCGGAGCGGGCCGTATTGACCTTGCGGCCCACATAGTCGCCGTGGATGGGCAGTTCGCGGTGCCCGCGATCCACGAGGACGAGCAGCTCCACCGTCTTGGGGCGGCCATAGTCGAGGATGGCTTCCAGCGCGGCGCGGATGGTGCGCCCGGTGAACAGCACGTCGTCCACGAGGATGACGTTCTTGTTGTCCAGCGGGGTGGTGATGTTGGATTCGCCGATGGTGGGGCGGGCGTGCAGCGTGGTCCAGTCGTCGCGGTACAGGTTGATGTCCAGCGTGCCGAAGGGCAGCTTCCGTCCGAGCTTCTCTTCCAGCACCTTGCCGAGCCGGACCGCGAGATCGACCCCGCGCCGCTGGATGCCGAGGAGCACGGTCTGTTCGCAGTCCCCGTGCCGTTCCATGATCTGGCAGGCGAGCCTGTCGAGGACGCGGGTGATTTCGTCGGCGTGAAGGAGAACGGTGGTTTTCATGGGCAACTCCTCGTCTGGTGTCCGGGCACGTCGCGGCGGCAAGACGGCGGGGCCGTCCGTGTTCCGGGATGGATGAGGCCATTACGATATACTATTCTTCGGATGGTGAAAAGATCGGGATTTTCCTGTGAAATGCGCGGCCTCGACGGCATGGGGCGTCCCGGAGCGGCAAAGAGTGCTTGACAAGACCCGTCCGGCCACTATGTTATGCCCCTCGGGCAGAAACGATGAAGCCGTTCCGCGCCCATGTCTTCGGAAGGCGGTTTCGCGAAGCGACCGCCCGATTCGATACCCCTGATACCCCCACTGTCATACCACAACCTGTTGAAAACGTTTCCCGCCGGTCGGAACGACGCGGCGCGGCGTGGCCGGGTTGAAAACTGGAGGAAGTGATGATCTCTGTCACTGAAGACGCTCGCAAGGAGCTTGAAGCCTATTTTGCAGGTAAGGAAAAGACCCCCGTCCGCGTGTATCTCGCTCCCGGCGGATGCAGCGGCCCCCGCCTCGCCCTCGCCCTCGACGAACCCGGCGAAGACGACGAAACGTCCGAGGACAACGGCCTTACCTTCTGCATCAACAAGGAGCTGGCCGAAAAGGTCGGCGCCGTCAGCATCACGCTGACCAACATGGGCTTCGTGGTCGAATCCGAAATTCCCCTGCCCAGCGGCGGACACGGCGGCGGCTGCTCGTCCTGCTGCGGCGGCTGCGGCAGCTCCGGCGGTTGCCACTAGGCCTGATCGGGGACGCCTTCGCAGGGCGCCCCCCTGTCGCCCGGACGGGTGCGGTTTCGGTTCGGTGAGAAAGATTCCTGTTTTCCTGAGCGGAAGCCTTGCCAATCAGCGCCCGCCACATTACCTTCTGAAGAAAGCGGATACGGCGCATCCTGCTTCGGTCCGTTCCCCCCTTCATCATCAATTCCGGAGGAAACACCAATGATCACGATTAGCGAAACGGCTACCCACGAGCTGGAAGCCTATTTTGCCGACAAGGAAAAGACGCCCATCCGCGTGTATCTCGCCGCCGGCGGCTGACGCGGCCCGCGTCTCGCCTTGGCTCTGGATGAGCCTACCCCCGAAGACAAAGTTTTCGAACAGAACGGCTTCAAGTTCTGCATCGCCGCCGATTTGCTGGAAACGGTGGGCGGCGTGACCATCGATCTGACCTATATGGGCTTTTCCGTCGAGCCCGAGATTCCTCTCGCCAATACGGGCGGGAGCAGTTGCGGCGGCAGTTGTTCCTCCGGCAGCTGCGGCTCCAACTAGCCTGAAAAGCGGGGCGGCGTTCTTCGGAACGCCGCCTTTTTTTGCGTGCGGCGGATTCGCCGCTTTTTTTGCATCAAAAAACCGCCCCCCGGAGGGAGCGGTTTCGATCATGCGCGGGGGCGTTCGTCCTTGGGGCGGCAGCAGGGGCAGCCGCCCGTGTGGAGCAGGCCTTTCTCCTCGGCTCTGGCGAGAAGCCAGACGACGGCGACGAGAAACACGAGCGTCAGCAGGGCGGACATGGCTAGATGCCCAGATTGTTGTACCCGCAGTCCACGAACATGATTTCGCCGGTCACGGCGGAGCCGAGATCGGAGGCGAGGAAGACGGCGGCCTTGCCCACGTCCTCGGTGGTCACGTTGCGGTGGAGGGGAGCGTGTTCTTCAATGTGATTGAAGATCAGCTTGAAGTCGGAAATGCCGGAGGAGGCCAGCGTTTTGATCGGACCGGCGCTGATCGCGTTGATGCGCGCGCCCTTGGCGCCGAGATCGACGGAGAGGTAACGCACGGAGGCTTCCAGAGCGGCCTTGGCGACGCCCATCACGTTGTAGTTGGTGATGATTTTCTGTGCGCCGTAGTAGGTCATGGTCAGCACGGACGCGTTCGGGTTGAGCAGGGGCTCGAACGCGTGGCAGAGCGCGGTCAGGGAGTAGGCGGAGATGTTCAGGGCCGTGGCGAAACCGTCGCGGGAGGTTTCGATGAAGCGGTGGGTGAGGTCTTCGCGGTTGGCGAAGGCGACCGAGTGGACGAGCACGTCCACGCCGCCCCACTTTTCCTTGACCAGTTCGGCGGCGGCGGCGATCTGTTCGTCGCTGGTCACGTCGCAGGGGAAGGTGAACTCGCCGCCGAGTTCCTCGGAGATGGGTTCCACGCGCTTGTGGATGGCGTCCCCGGCGTAGCTGAAGGCCAGCCGCGCGCCGTTGTCCCTGAAGGCGGATGCGATGCCGTAGGCGATGCTTCTGTTGTTGGCTACCCCGAAGATGAGGCACTTCTTGTCTTTCAACAGCATGGTTTCCTCGTGGTTGGTGCTTGGCGGCTCGCGAAGAGCCGCGGGGAGAAGGCCCGGCGTCGGGGATTCCCCCGTGGCCCCCGGTTGGCGGGGCATGCCGGAACCGTTCGGAAAGGCGTCCTGTCGGAGAACGCCTTAACCGTCAAAGAAAGGTCACTCGTCGGACGCGGGCATGACCCGCATCAGGAAGAACGCAGGGTTCGTCCTTTCGCGCAACGGGAATTCCCGGCGACCTTCCCGCCGGTTGAAGTCCGGGCGGGAACCGGGGAGGGCGTTTCGTCCGATAGGGTCCTCCTCCGGTTCTTCCCTACTTCCTGTTAGAGAGCAAGCTCGGAGCCGGTCAGAATGCGGTAGGCTTCGAGATATTTGTTCTGGGTGGCTTCAACGACTTCCTTGGGCAGGGCGGGCGGCGGCGGGGTCTTGTCCCAGGGCTGGGCGGACAGCCAGTCGCGCAGGTACTGCTTGTCGAAGCTCGGCTGGCTCTGTCCGGCCTTGTAGCCCGCGGCGGGCCAGAAGCGGGAGGAGTCGGGAGTCAGCACTTCGTCGATGAGGGTCAGCTCGCCGTTGACCATGCCGAACTCGAATTTGGTGTCGGCGATGATGATGCCGCGGCTTTCGGCCCAGGCGCGGGCTTCCTTGAAGATGGTCAGGGCGAGGTTTTCCACCTTGTCCGCGAGGTCCTGTCCGAGGATTTCGGCGGCGCGGGCTCTGGAGATGTTTTCGTCGTGTTCGCCGAGTTCGGCCTTGGTGGACGGGGTGAACAGGGGCTCTTCGAGGCGGGCGGACTCCAGCAGGCCCTCGGGCAGCTTGTAGCCGCAGACGGAACCGGTGGCCTTGTAGTCCTTCCAGCCGGAACCGGTGATGTAGCCGCGCACGATGCATTCGATCGGCAGGGGCTTGGCTTTCTTGACGAGGACGGCGCGGCCTTCCAGTTCGTCACGATAGGGAGCGAGCGCGGCGGGGAATTTGTCCACGTCGCTTTCGATGAGGTGGTTCTTCACGAGATGCGCGAACTTCTTCATCCAGAACAGGGTGATCTGGTTGAGGATGACGCCCTTGTAGGGAACCGGTTCGCTCATGATCACGTCGAAGGCCGACATGCGGTCCGTGGTGACGATGAGCAGGGTGGCGTCGTCGATATCGTAGATATCGCGGACTTTGCCCCGGTTGAGCAAGGGGAATTCCTTGATGTTGGTTTGGGTCGTGACTTTCATGTGACGTCCTTTGGGCGTTGCCGCGGGTTGAACGTTGACGAAAAGGTTATCGCTTCCGGCATTCCATGGAACGGGCATGGGCTTCGAGCTGTTCCATGCGGGCCAGCCGGGCCACGGCGTCGGCGCTGGCGCTCGCGAAGGCGCGGCTGGCGGCGATGACGCTGGTGCGTTTGCAGAAGGTCTGCACGGAAAGGGCCGAGGAAAACCGGGCGGTGCCGAGTGTGGGCAACACATGGTTCGGCCCGGCGAAGTAGTCGCCGAGCGGCTCGGGCGCGTAGGGGCCGAGGAAGACCGCGCCCGCATGGCGGATGCGGGGTAGCACGGACCACGGGTCGCGCATGAGCACTTCGAGGTGTTCCGGGGCCACGCGGTTGGCGAGGGCGACGGCGGCGTCCATGTCCGGGACGAGGACGACCGCGCTCCAGTCGGCCAGCGATTTGCGGACGATCTCCGCGCGGGGCAGGGTAGAGGACTGGCGGTCCAGCTCGGCGATGACGGCGCGGGCGAGCTCCACGTTGTCCGTGATGCAGATGGCGGAGGCCAGCGCGTCGTGCTCGGCCTGCGACAGCATGTCCGCGGCGAGCCATTCGGGGTTGGCGGAATCGTCGGCGAGGACGAGCACTTCGCTCGGACCCGCGATCATGTCGATGGCGACCCGGCCCTGTACGAGCCGTTTGGCGGTGGTCACCCAGATGTTGCCGGGACCGGCGATGACGTCCACCGGGGCCACGGTTTCGGTGCCGTAGGCGAGGGCGGCGATGGCCCACGCCCCGCCCATGCGGTAGATTTCCTTCACGCCGAGCAGGTGGGCGGCGGCGAGGATATGCGGATTGAGGGTGCCGTCGGCGCGCGGGGGCGTGACGACCGCGATGTCGCGGACGCCCGCGACCTGTGCGGGGATGGCGGTCATGAGCAGGCTGGAGATGAGCGGCGTGTTGCCGCCGCGTCCGCCGGGGACGTACAGGCCCGCGCGGTCCACGGCTTCGATCTTCTGTCCGAGGATCGTGCCGTCGTCGCGGGTGACGAACCACGAGCGGTCTTTCTGCGCTTCATGAAAGGCGCGGATGTTGGCGGCGGCCCGCCTGATGCAGTCAAGGCTTTCGGCGGGGAGTTCGGCGGCGGCCCGCTCCGGCGCTTCGGCGGGCACGCGCAGAGGCGGCCGCATGTCCGGGCAGTCGAAACGGCGGACATAGTCGAGCACGGCCTTGTCGCCGTCCTTGCGCACGGCGTCCAGCATGGCGCGGACGTCCGCCTCCACGTTCTGTTCGGGGTTGTCGCGGTTCGCCAGCAGGTGCAGCAGCTCGGGCCACATCGCTTCGGACGTCAGCGACAGCAAACGGCAAGTCATGATGACTCCTTAAGGGGCTTCCGGGCGGAAGCCGTTCCGGGACGTTTCCCGGCGAGGCATTGTTGAGAACAGGTGAGTTTAGAGCAGGAACGTTTGAAAGTCGAGTCTTGAGGCCGCCGTTTCCGAACGCGGCCCGCAGCCGGGGCCGATGCGGAGAGGGGGCTTCGGGGTGGGGACGTTTCCGGGCTTTTCCTTTGGGGCCCCGAACGGCGGTCTTTACGCAAAGGCGGAAACAGGGTATCGCCTTGGTCATGAAAAAAGTGTTTTTCTTCTTCGGTGTGCTGGTGGCCCTCGGCCTTGCGGCTCTGGCCGGCATCTATTTCTGGGCTGTCCGGGATTTGCCGGGATTTACCCGTATCGCCGACTACCGGCCTTCGCTTACGACCACCGTTCTGGCGCGTGACGGAAGCGTGATCGGCTATTTCTACCGGGAAAACCGGTTCCTCATCTCGCTCGATCAGATGCCCAAGATGCTCCCCAGAGCCTTTCTGGCCGCGGAAGACGCCGAGTTTTACGAACATGAGGGCGTGAACCCGGTCGCCATCTTCCGCGCCTTTCTGATCAACCTCCAGTCCGGCACCAAGCGGCAGGGCGGCAGCACCATCACCCAGCAGGTGATCAAGCGTCTGGTCCTGACGCCCGAGCGCAGCTACGAGCGCAAGATCAAGGAAGCGATCCTCGCCTATCGGCTGGAACACTACCTTTCCAAAGACGAAATTCTGACTATCTATCTGAATCAGACCTTCCTCGGCGCCAATGCCTACGGCGTGGAGGCGGCGGCCCGGACCTATTTCGGGAAGCACGCCAAGGACCTTACGCTGGCGGAGTGCGCGATCATCGCGGGGCTGCCCAAGGCGCCGTCCGACTACAATCCCTATCGTGATCCTCAGGCGGCCATCGGACGCCAGCATTATGTGCTGCGTCGTCTGCGCGAGCTGAACTGGATCACCGAGGCCGAGTACGACGCCGCGCTCAAGCAGCCGTTGGTCTTCAGGCAGATGGCGGACGGGATGGGGCGTCAGGGCGCGTGGTATCTGGAAGAGGTGCGGCGTCAGCTCATCGATCTGTTCAGCGAGGAGAACGCCAAGCGGCTCGGCATCGATCTGCCCGTGTACGGCGAGGAGGCGGTGTACCAGATGGGCTTCACCGTACGGACGGCCATGGAGCCTTCGGCGCAGATGGCCGCCGACGAGGCGTTGCGTTCGGGGCTGGAGAATTTCAGCCGCCGTCAGGGCTGGCAGGGTCCGGTGGAAAAGATTCCCCCGGCGAAGCTCAAGGAACGCCTCGAAAAATCGCATTTCACGCCCGACATGCTGGTCAACGGCGAGCACGTCAAGGGCATCGTCACCCGACTGACGGACAAGGGCGCGGACATCCGGCTCGGCAAGTACGCCGGGTTCATTGACAACGCCCGCCTGAGCTGGGCGAAGAAGAGCCTCCGCAGCAAGCAGAAGTTCCTCGAATCCGGGGACGTGGTCTGGGTCGCGGCGGTCAGCGATCCCAAGAAGCCCTACAATCCCGACGAGGTCGAGCCGGACAAGCCCATTCCCCTGTCGCTCCAGATCGTTCCCGAGATTCAGGGCGCGCTGGTTTCCATCGAGCCGCAGAACGGCGACGTGGTGGCGATGGTCGGCGGCTACAGCTTCCGGGACAGCCAGTTCAACCGCGCCACGCAGGCGTACCGGCAGCCGGGTTCCTCCTTCAAGCCGATCGTCTATTCCGCCGCGCTGGACAACGGGTTCACCGCCGCCTCCGTCCTGCTGGACGCGCCGGTGGTGCAGTTCCTCGAAAGCGGCGACGTATGGCGTCCGAGCAACTACGAGAAGAACTTCAAGGGGCCGCTCCTGCTCCGCACGGCGCTGGCGCTGTCCCGCAACCTGTGCACCATCCGCGTGGTGCAGCAGATGGGCGTCAAGAAGGTCATCGAGCGGGCCAAGGACCTCGAACTTGAGCCGCATTTCCCCGAAGTGCTGTCGGTCAGCCTCGGCGCGGTGGCGGTCACTCCGCTGAACATGACGCAGGCCTATACGGCCTTCGCCAACGGCGGCATGGTCAGCAAGGCGCGGTTCATCCTGTCGGTGAAGAACTTCTGGGGCGAGTCCATTTACGAGTCGCAACCCGACCTGCGCGACGCGCTCACCCCGCAGAACGCTTATGTGATGTCCTATCTGCTCAAGGAAGTGGTGAACGCGGGCACGGCGGCCAAGGCCAAGGTGCTCGGGGTTCCGCTCGCGGGCAAGACCGGCACCAGCAACGACTGGAAGGACGCGTGGTTCATCGGCTTTACGCCGCATCTCGTGACCGGGATGTACGTCGGGTACGACCAGCCCCGGACGATGGGGCGCAGCGGTACGGGCGGCGGCACGGCGCTGCCGATCTTCATCGAGTACGCGAAGTCGGCGTTGAAAGCCTATCCGCCGGACGATTTCGACGTACCGGACGGCATTTCCTTCGCGAACGTGGACCCCACCAGCGGGCACCTCGTGAGCGGCGGCGGGCTGCGTTTGCCCTTCTACACCGGCACCGAACCCGGTTCCAGCACCTCCGAGGAGGCCATCTCCGGCGTCAACACGCGCGGCGAGGACTTGTTGAAGCAGATGTTTTAACTGCATGAAACGTCTGGGAAGGGGAACCTTTCTGTAGAAAGGCCTCCCTTCCCCGCACCCTCAGCCTCCTTTTCCCAAGACGTTCAGGTTTCTGAATCCCTGTTCGCGGCGTGCCCTTATCGATTGAGGGAACGCCGCGAACAGGAGTTTTTTTTGAAAGGTGGAAAGGGAGCGGGAGCAGACGGGAGCGGTCAGGACACTGGTGAAAAGGGAGGGAGCATATGGAAAAGGTTTTTTATTTGCTGTTGATGCTTGCGGCGGGCCTGCTGTTCGGGCTTCAATCGCCGATCAACGCGCAGTTGAGCCGTTCCGTGGGGGTGCTTGAGGGGAGTTTTCTTTCGTTTCTGGGCGGTACGCTGGCCCTCGGGATCGCCATGCTCCTGTTCGGCAAGGGGCACATCGGCGGCGTCTTCGGCGTTCCGGCGTGGCAGTTGGTCGGCGGGCTGCTCGGGGCCGCGGTGGTGTTCAATACCATCCTGTGCGTCCCCCACATCGGAGTCCTGCCGACCCTGATGGCGATGATCCTCGGCAACCTGATCATGGGTTGCCTCATCGACCATTGCGGCTGGTTCGGCATCCCCGTAACCCTAGTTACGTGGCGGCGGGCTCTGGGCGTCCTGCTGGTTTTGCTCGGTCTGCTGCTGGCCTTCAAACGCTGACCTTCGTCCGATTATCCTCCTCTTTTCCTCTTTTCTCCATACACGAAAGGCCGTCCGAAAATTTCGGGCGGCCTTGTTTTTCCACAGGCAACGGGAAGAGCGCGCGGCAGGGATTCGATAAAGACAAAAGTCTTAGGAAGATGAGGGGATAGGGGTACGGGGGAAGGG
>CABKMN010000073.1 GCA_902373525.1 uncultured Bilophila sp.
CAGACCCCAAACCCCACCCCTCCACCTCCCGAGACTCTTGCGTCTTGAGGGAGGGTAATGTGTTGTCTGGTCAGTTATCGGGTAACGAGGAGCGTTGATAGGGGGAAGAGGAGAATCCCCGGTTCCCGTCTCGCAGTTCCCTCGTGTTCCAGTACACGGCGATTTCGCCCTCGTCGCCGGTGATGCGGAGGGGGATGCCGCGCCGGGTCAGTTCTTCGCGGACCGCCCGCGCGGGGAGTCGGTAGGCGTTGTGGGCTCCGGCGCTGGCGACGGCCAGTTCCGGCGACACGGCGTCGTACAGCTCGGAGACGAGACTTCCCGACGAGCCGTGATGCGGCAGGACGAGCACCTCCGCCGACAGGTCCGCGCCGCTTCGCAGGAGATTCCGCAGATACGGCCCTTCGGCGTCGCCGGGCAGCAGCGCCAGTCCGCGTCCGTTGCCGGTCAGGCGGAGTACCAGCCCGTCGTTGCCGGAAGGGGCTACGCCGGGCGGCGGGGCGAGCACTTCGAGCGCCAGCCCGTCCGCCAGCGGGATCACGTCGCCCGACCGCGGAGTATGACGGGGAATGTCCCGCAGCGCAAGGATGGAGCCGAAGGCCTCCTCCAGAGGACGGGACGCCTTGTTCCGCGCCGTTTCGGAGGATTGCGCCGGGACCGCCGGGGCTGCCGGGAGCCTCGGCGGGGTCGTGTATGCGGCACCGACGGCGTAGCGGGAGGCGATGAACAACAGGCCCTTGAGATGGTCCCGGTCGGGATGGCTCAGGGCGATGAAGTCCAGCCGGGGCAGGTTGTTGGCGGTGAGGATCGGGGAAACGACGTCCCGGCCCACGTCGAAGCGGTCGGAGAACAGCCCGCCGCCGTCCACAAGCGCCCGTCCGTTGCGGGGCCATTCCAGCAGGACGGCCTGTCCCTGTCCGACGTCGAGCACCCGGAGGCCGACTTTCGGTTCGAAAAAGGCGTGGACCCACAGCAGCGGCCCGACGGCGAGGAAGACGGCCCCGACGATCAGGAGCCGCTTGCCCGCGAGCGGGAGCCGGGGCCGGTTCACGCGCAGGCTCAGGGCGACGGCGATTGCCGCGAAGCCGAGCAGGGCGGTCCAGTGCGGGCGCGGAGCCACGAACACGTCCATGCCCGCGTGGCGCTGCATCCAGAGCAGTCCCCGCAGCAGCGTTTCGCAGGGCAGATCAGCCGAATGCAGGAGCAGGGACGCCGCCGGGCCGAGGCCGAGCGCGGCGGTCGCCAGTCCGAGAAAGGACAGGGGCAGGACGACGAACCCGAGCACGGGCAGCCACAGCAGGTTGAGCGGAAACCACAGCGTCGACTGCCCGAAGGCGTCCAGCACGAGGGGCAGGGTGGCGATCTGCGCCGCGCCGGAGCACCCGAGCGTCAGCCAGACGAGCCGCAGGAGGCGACTGCCCGCGGCCCGCGCCGGAGACGCCTTTCCCTGAAGGACGCCGAGGGGCGAAACGGCGAACGGCCCCCGGAGCCACAGCGCGCGGAGCCACGGGAGACACAGGGCGATGCCCGCCACCGCCGTAAAGGACAGTTGCACGCCGAGGTCGTAGAGGCACAGCGGATCGTTCAGGAGCATGCAGAACAGGGCGGCGATCAGGATGTCCGCGAAGGCGAAGGGCGGGCGCAGGGCCGCGCGGCGGTGCAGGCGTTCGGGAAAGAGATCGGCGGCGTAGCGCAGCAGACAGGCGCAGGTGAGCATGATCGCGGCCCGGATCAGCGAGGGCGGCGCGTCGCCGAGCCAGAGATAGAACGCCGCCAGCGGCAGGCTCAGAAGCCCCACGAGACTGTAGGCCGGAAAACGCAGAAACACGCCGGGAGCGATCAGGCCGACCAGCCCGGCCACCGCCAGCGCGCCGAGGGCCGCGACCGCGAGGTGCTGGCCCGACAGGGCGAGGCTGTGCGTCAGGCCCGCCGCGTTGATACGTTCCATGTCCGACGTCTCCAGCCCGTAACGGTCCCCGAACAGCAGCGCCGGGATGACTGCGGTGGCTGTGCGCGCCTCCGCAGAAAGGGGGTTCTCCCGAAAAGGTCCGGTCTCGGGTCCGGCCTCGTGCGGTGGAGCGGGGAACAGGCGGCGGGAGAAGACGAAGTCCGGCGATTCCAGCGCGGCGAGGACGCGCAGGCGCAGTCGTTCCCGCAGGGCCGCAGCGAAAGACGGTTCTTCGGAGATGCGGACGGCGGCGTCATCCTGCGCGGCCCACGCCTGGAAGAAGACGCCCTGCCGATGCCAGTAGTCCTCGCTGTTCCACGTTCCCCGATTGCGGAAGCCGTGGACGGGACGGATTTTCAGACGCGCGGCGAGCCGTTGCCCGGGAAGCGGGCGCGGGCCTTCGGGAACGTCCCGCCACGTCAGGGCGAGCCTGCCGGGGAGCGGTTCCGCATCCGAACCTATTGGAACGACGTCTTCCATGATGATCCGCAGTCGCCGGTCCGGCAGTCCCCGGACGTTCCGCACGACGCCTTGCACGGGAACGGCCTTTCGGGCGTTGAGGCTGGTTTCCAGCCACGCCGGGAGCGGCGGCGCGGCCGGTTCGGCCCGCAGTCCGGCCCACCAGCCCGCCGCGAGAAACAGCAGGAGCACAAGACAGCACGCGGGACGCCGGGTCCGACCGTCCACCCACGCCATCGCCGCGCAAGCCGACAACGCCGGAACCGGAAACCGGGCCGCGACGATGCCCGCCGCGAACAGCAGCACGCCCGTTTCCCAGAACAGCAACGGCTGGAGCGGCGGTATGGTCGGCGTGGGATGCTTCATGGCACACGGGGGAAAGACGTTTCATGTGAAACGGGCCCGAGGGAGGGAGCCGCTCCTCAACAGGGAAAAGACGCCGTACCTGCCTTCAACGCCAAGCGAAGGAGCCAAAGACAAGCACGGGCACGGAACGGATGATCTCCAGCGGGACGCACAAAAAGAGGGGCTGCTCCGGACAGGGAACAGACGGCAAGCGGGGGCCGCCGACCGCGCATACGGGCGAATATCCCGCAACCGGTCTTTTCCAACCGTTCGGATGCTCCCATCCCGAACCTCCGCAAATCGGGAACGCCGCGAACAGGGATTCGATAAGCGCGAAAGTCTTTGAAGGAGAAAAGGTGGGGTTTGGGGAGGGGAGGAGGAAACTTTCTGGAGAACGTTTCCTCCTCCCCTCCCCAATTCTTATTTCCCAAGCGTGGCGGCGATGGCGTCGAGAGCCTGCTCCATGAGGAAGGGCTGCGCCTGCGTGCCCATGTGGCCGAGACGGAAGACCTTGCCCGCCATCGGGCCGAAGCTGCCGGTGCAGATGAGCCCGTGACGGCGGAGGGCTTCCTTCCACTCGGGCCACGTGTACCCGTCGGGGATCAGCGCGGCGGTGACGGTGGGGGCGTTGACCGCATCGGGCGCGGTCCACAGCTTGACGCCGAGCTCGGCCAGACCGGCGCGGCACTGGGCGGCGACGGCCTCATGCCGGGCGAAGACGGCGTCCATGCCTTCCTTGAACAGCGCCTGCGTCCCGGCGTACAGCGCGGCGACGCCGTGCCAGTTCGGGGTGTAGGGGCAGCGTCCGTCCGCGCGCACGGTACGGAAGGGCAGGATGGAATCATAGCCCTGATAGTTCACTTCCTGCATGCGTTCCCACGCGGCCCCGCTGACGCCCACCATGCTCATGCTCGGAGGGCAGCTCAGGCACTTCTGGGAGCCGCCGAGCATCAGGTCCACATGCCATTCGTCCATGCGCACGGGCGCGCCGCCGAGGCCCGCCACCGTGTCCACATAGAACAGCGGCACGCCGAGGTCCTTCTTGAGCTTGCCGAGCGCGGCGATGGGGTTCAGGGTGCCGGAGGGCGTTTCGCAGTGTACGGCGGTCAGCATGACCGGTTTGACGCGGCGGACGGCCTCTTCGATGACCTGCAAATCCTCTTCGCGGATCGAGGCGTCGTAGGGCAGGGAAACCTTTTCCACGACGCAGCCGAAGGACTCCGCCATCTCCCCGATGCCGTCGCCGAACACGCCGGTGCCGACGCTGACCACATGATCGCCGGGCTTCAGGCAGCTTTTCAGCGCGCCCCAGAGGGCCAGCATGCCTTCGCCGGTCATGAGGACCACGTCGTCCTTCGTGCCCATGAGCTTGCCGATGCCCCGGCTGGCGGCGTCGTACAGGCACAGGAAATCCGATTCGACCTGACCGGAACCGTAGTCCCTGCCGAGTACGGCGATGACGTCCTCATGCAGGGCGACCGGACCGGGAACCATGGGAATGGGTGCGTAACTCATGACGTTTTCCTTTGCGTTGAAGTGGGATCGGCGTCGTCGGGCAGCGGGACGTTTTCGAGGTCCACGAGCCGGACGTCGCCGTCCTTGATGTCCATGTTGAGGAACAGGCTTCCCGTGCGGGTGAACCGCTGCGGGTCGTCGGTGATGAAAAAGCGGATGTTGCCGCCGTTCGCCTCCTGCGGATGCGTCAGTCCCCTGTCCGCGAGGCGTCGCCTGACGACTTCGGCGGTGGTGGCGGCGGAATCCACGATATGCACGCCGGGGCCGAGAACCTTGCGGATGGCGGAGGCGAGCATGGGATAGTGCGTGCAGCCGAGCACGAGGCAGTCCGGGGCCGGGGCCTTGTCGAATATCGGGGAGAGGTAGCGGGACACCACGCCTTCGACGATGGGGCCGTCGAACCAGCCTTCCTCGGCGAACGGCACGAACAGGGGACAGGCGAGGCTGCGGACCTGCGCGTCCGGGCGGCGGCGGAGGATGGCTTCGGCGTAGGCTCCGCTGCGGATGGTGGATTCGGTGGCGATCACCGCGATGTCGCCGGACGTCGACGCTTCGCAGGCGGCGCGGGAGCCGGGCTCGATCACGCCGATGATGGGCATGTCGGGCCACAGTTCGCGCAGGGCCGGGAGTGCGGCGGCGGTGGCGGTGTTGCAGGCGATGACCAGCAGCTTGATCCGCAGGCCGATGAGCTTGGCGGCGGCCTGCGAGGTGTAGCGGACGATGGTTTTCAGGCTTTTGGCCCCGTAGGGCACGCGGGCCGTGTCGCCGAGGAACAGGAAATTCTCGTCGGGCATGAGGCGGCGCATGGCGTCGAGCACGGTCAGGCCGCCGACGCCGGAATCGAAAACGCCGATGGGCAGCCGGGCGAGGGATTCGTCGAACGGTGCGCAGGGTTCCTGAGACATGGTGGATTCTCCTCCCGCACGGGCGGGACGGTTGGGTTTCAGTCGTCGAAGGGAAGCGCGGGATTGCAGCAGCCGCCGTCCATGATCCGGCACTTGCAGCTCGCCACGGGCGCGAACAGGCTACCGAGGATGCGCTCCAGCAAAATCCCTTCTCGTGAGGGCAGGCCCTGCCCGAAGGTGGCGCGGATGCCGAGGGTCACGAACTGCACCGCCCGGTCGAGGGCGATGGACAGGCTGTCCCCCTGAATGAGACTGCCGGTGAGCACGCTGGAGAAGGTGTCTCCGGTGCCGGGGTAGTGGGCGGGGATGTACGTGCAGTCGATGCGCCAGAAACGGTCCTCGTCGCGTTCGTAGGCGATGACCGAGGTGTTCTGTCCGGGGTCCCTGCCGTCTTCCAGCAGGGGCACGCTCGTGGCGACCACGGTTCCGGGGCCCATCGCGGACAGGCGGCGCAGACGGTCCTTGACCTCTCCGGGCGTGATCCGGGGCGTGCACGGTTCGTCGAGGAGCAGGGCGACTTCGGTGATGTTCGGGGTGATGATGTCGGCGCAGGAAATGAGCCAGCGCATCTTCTCCACCATTTCCGGGGTCATGGTGGGGTCGAGCACGCCGTTGTCCCCGAGTACGGGGTCCACCACCGCGAGCCCGCCGGGCGCGAGGCAGGTGCGGATGCACCGGGCCACGGAGTCCATCTGCTCCGGGGAGGCCATGAAGCCGGAATACACGCCGTCGAAATGCAGGCCGAGGCGCTCCCAGTGGTCGAGGATGCCGCCCAGTTCGCCGGTGAGATCGCACAGGGTGTAGTCGGTGAACTCCACCGTGTGCGTGGAAAGCACCGCCGTGGGGATCGGGCATACCTGAATGCCCATGCAGGACAGGATCGGGATCGCCACCGTCAGCGACGTGCGCCCGAATCCCGACATGTCGTGGATCGCCGCGACTCTGGGTACTGGATTACGCATTGGGGACTCCGGAAAAGGCGTCGGGCCGGGAGAGGGAACCCTTCCGGCGAAGGTCGTTCCTCATCCCGGACCCCCCTCCTCCCCGAAACGGTCAACCGTCGGGACGGGGGCGCGCCGTTGTTTTTTCAAAGCACCGAGTTTCCCACACAGGGCACGGCAAATCAAGGGATTGAGGGAGCGGGGCCGCTCGGAACCCGTGCCGCCTTCTTCCCTGCTCTGGGGTTCACGAGAAAGACCGATCCGCCCGTATCGGCATCCGCAGGGAAATCCGCGAACAGGGATTCGATAAGGACGAACGTCTTGGGAAGGGGGAGGTTTTGAGGGGGCGGGGACCCCTTTCTCCAAAAAGGGTTCCCCGCCCCCTCCGATTCCTTACTCCATATCCACCGCCTTCTTCAGGGCGGCGACCTCGGCGGAGGTCAGTTCCCGGACCTCGCCGGGGCGCATGACGCCGAGGCGCAGCGGCCCCTGCGCGACGCGGACGAGCCGGAGGATGGTCAGGCCGAGATCGCGGCACATGCGGCGGATTTGGCGGTTCAGGCCCTGATGCAGCGTCATTTCGAGCAGGGTCCCGCGCTGGCCCGTGGGCGCGTCGGCGTCGCGGGAACGCCCGGAGAGATCGTGTACGCTCCCCGGCAGGACACGGACCTCCACCGGCGCGAGCTTCTCGCCCTCGGCAAGCGTCATGCCCCTGCGCATGGCGTCGAGGGCGCGGTCGGGCACCTTGTCCCGGACGAGCACGCGGTAGACGCGGGGCATGTGGTGCCGGGGATGCACCACGCGGTTCGTCAGCTCGCCGTCGTCGGTGATGAGGACCAGCCCTTCCGAAAAAAAGTCGAGCCGTCCGGCGGGGTAGAGGCGGCGGGATTTCCATTGCGCGGGAACGAGATCGAGCACGGTGGTCCGGCCCTCGGGATCGTAGGCCGTGGACACCACCCGCACGGGCTTGTGCAGCAGCAGGTAGCAGGGGGCCTGTGCGGCGGCGCGGATCGGCTTGCCGTCCACCTCCAGCGTGTCCGTGCCGGGAAGGACCTGAAGGCCGGGGGAGGCCACGACCTCGCCGTTGACCTTCACGCGTCCGGCGGCCACCAGCTCGTCGGCGCGCCGACGGGAACAGACGCCGGCATCGGCCAGCGCCTTGTTGATTCGTACTGTCTTTTCCATGATACTCCTGAATGCGCGTCCGTGTGCGGCGTCCGGCTACGGCGGGATTCTCCGCTGGCGCTTGGTGATAATGTGGGCTAGACTGCCTTTTCGTCAAGGAATATGCGAATGAGTAAAAAGAAAGAGACCTCCGCGGAACGTTCCGAACGCCGCAAAAAGGAACTCCGGCTGGCCCTGCGGGTGTTCCGGTACTTCCTGCCGTACAAGTGGGCGATGTTCGTGGCTCTGCTGGCCTCCGGCGTGGTGTCCGCCACCACGGCGGGCACGGCGTGGCTGATCAAGCCCGCGCTGGACGACATTTTCATCCGGCAGGACGCCACGGCGCTCGTGTACGTGCCGCTGGCCTTCATCGTCCTGACCGCCCTGAAGGGCGGCGGGCGCTACCTCCAGAACTGGTGCATGCACTACAGCGCGCTGCGCGTGCTGGAAACCATGCGTCAGGAACTGTTCGGCAAGATCATCACCCTGCCCCTGCACTTCTACGAAGCCTCGCAGGTGGGCGCGCTCATGTCGCGGGTGATCAACGACGTGGGCATGATCCGGCAAAGCCTGCCCGCATTCATCCAGATCATCCGGCAGGTGATCACCATGATCGGCCTGCTGTACGTGGTCTTCCAACAGAATTTCGAGCTGGCCTGCTGGGCCATGATCGTGCTGCCCGTGGCCGCGTTCCCGCTGTCCCTGTTCAGCCGGGCGCTCCGCCGCTACGGGCGCAAGAACGCCGAAGTCAACGCCAGCATCTCCAGCATGTTGCAGGAACTCCTCAGCGGCGTCCGGGTGATCAAGGCCTTCGCCACCGAGAAGCAGGAAACCGCCCGCTTCAACAAGGAGAACGCCCGCATCATTTCCATCAACTTCCGCCAGTCCTGCGTGTCCGAACTGTCGTCCCCGGTGATGGAGCTCATCGGTTCGCTCGGCATCGGGCTGGTCATCTGGTACGGGGGCCGCGAGGTCATTCAGGGCGACATGACGCCGGGCGCGTTCTTCGCCTTCATCGGCGCGCTCGCCATGCTCTACACGCCCTTCAAGTCCCTGAACGGCGCGAACATGAACGTCCAGAACGCCCTTGCCGGGGCGGAGCGCGTGTTCGCCATCCTCGACGATCCCGCGCTCAGGACCGAACACGGCGGCACCCTGCCGCTGGACGGGCCGTTCCGGGAGCTGACGTTCCGCAACGTGAGCCTGCATTACGGCGACGAACACGCGCCCGCGCTGCGCGACGTCTCGCTCACGGTGAAGGCCGGGGAACGCATCGCCTTCGTCGGACCGTCCGGGGCGGGCAAGACCACGCTCGTGAACCTGATCCCCCGCTTCTACGACCCGCAGCGCGGGGAAATC
The DNA here is from genome assembly GCA_902373525.1 of uncultured Bilophila sp. GTDB lineage: Bacteria > Desulfobacterota > Desulfovibrionia > Desulfovibrionales > Desulfovibrionaceae > Bilophila. Next base: position 8,634 of record CABKMN010000073.1, read on the forward strand.
CTCCTGAACGGCAAGCCGCTCGCGGACTATTCGCTGGCGTCCCTGCGGCGTTCCGTATCGATGGTGTCGCAGGACGCCTTCCTGTTCGACACGACCATCGCCGAAAACATCGCCTACGGGCGCGATCCGTCCGGGCCGCCGGACATGGAGCGCGTGCGCGCCGCCGCACGGGCCGCCTATGCCGACGGCTTCATCTCCGAACTGCCCGAGGGCTACGAAACGCCCATCGGCGAACGCGGGGTCCGGCTCTCCGGCGGGCAGAAGCAGCGCATCACCATCGCCCGCGCCCTGCTCAAGGACGCGCCCCTGCTCATTCTGGACGAGGCCACCAGCGCCCTCGATTCCGAATCCGAACACATGGTCCAGAAGGCGCTCGACAACCTCATGCTCAACCGTACCAGCCTGATCATCGCGCATCGGCTTTCCACCATCCTCGAAGCGGATCGCATCGTGGTCATGGAATGCGGGCGCATCGTCGACATCGGACGGCACGAGGAACTGCTCGGGCGCTGCGAACTCTATACCCGTCTGTACAACATGCAGTTCCGCGCGCACGAAGACCTTTCCGCGTGCGGGGCCGCTCCCGTGGAGTCCTGATGTCCCGTTCCGGCAACTCGCTGATGAGCCTCCTGTCCGCGCCCGTGTACCGGCTGTACCGTTTGTGGTGCCGGTCCCTGCGCTATACCGAAATCAACCGCGCCGCCATCGAAACGACCACTGATCTGGGCCGCCCCGTGGTCCTGAGCCTGTGGCACGACGAGCTGTTCCCGCTCATTTACCTCAAACGGCGGCTCAACATCATCGCGCTGGTCAGCCAGAGCGACGACGGCGACCTCCTCGCCGGGGTACTGGAGCGCATGGGCCTCGAAACCGCGCGCGGTTCCAGCTCGCGCGGCGGGGTGAAGGCGCTGCTCGCCGCCGCCCGGCGCATGCGCGAGGCCGGCCTGTGCGGCTGCGTGACCGTGGACGGCCCGCGCGGTCCGCGCCACGAGGTCAAGGAAGGCGCGATTTTCCTCGCCTGCCGGGCCGATGCGCCCATCGTGCCCATTCGCCTGTTCATGGAACGGCGGAAGCTCTTCAGGAGCTGGGACCGATTCCAGCTTCCCCTGCCGTTCAGCCGGGTGACGATGGTGTGCGGCGACGCCTACCGCGTCGAGTGCGACCTTCACGATCCCGACGCCGTGGCCCGCGAGTGCCGCCGTCTTGAGGATATTCTCAACGGTCTCACGCCCCCGGAGACGAAGCCCGAGCCCTCGCCGTTCCAACGTTTCGGAACCCTCCTGTCCGACACGACGTGCCGCGTCAGTTACGGGTTCGCCCGCCTGATCGCCAAACTCGGCTTTTCCGGCATCCGTTCGTTCGGCAAGGGGCTGGGGGCGGCGTTCTGGGCCTGCCTGCCGTCCCGCCGCCGTCTCGCCGCCGGCAACATCGCCTCGCATCTCGATCTCTCCCCCGCCACGGCGGAGTCGCTGGCCCGCGCCAGCTTCACGCACAACGCCCGGTCGTTCCTCGAAGCCGTGCTCGCGCCGGATTTCGGTCTGGATCATCCGCTGCTCGACGTCGAGCGTCCCGACCTGCTGGAACGCCTCAAGCGCGGCGAGCGTCCCGCGGTCATCACGACGGGACATTTCGGCGCATGGGAGCTGCTTGCCAGCCTGCTCGGGGACGTTTCCGACCATCCCCGTCTGACCGTGGTGCGGACGTACAAGAACAGGGTGCTGCATTACGTGTCCACCCGCCTGCGTTCCAGCCGCGGGGCCGAGGTCTTCGGGCACCGCGAAGCCGCGTTCCCGGTCCTGCGCGCGCTCCGCAAAAACGGCTACGCCGCCTTTCTCGCGGACCACAACACCAGCCGGAGCGAAGCGGTCTTTCTGCCCTTCCTCGGGGAGGAGGCCGCGGTCAACAAGGGCCCGGCGGTACTCGCCGTGCGCGGCAAGGCGCTGGTCTGGCCCATCTATCTGATGCGCGACGGGGACCGTTACCGTCTGGTCATCGAAGAGCCGTTGGACACGCTCCGTCTTGAAGGCGACGCCGACGCCAAGACGCTGGCGGTCGCCGAATTGTACACCGACTCCATCGCGCGCATGGTCCGCCGTGCGCCCGATCAGTGGTTCTGGATGCACAACCGCTGGAAGACCAAGCGGGTGATGGACGACTGAGGAAAAATTGGAGGGGGGAGGGGGAAACTTTCTAGAGAAAGTTTCCCCCTCCCCCCTCCAATTT
>CABKMN010000074.1 GCA_902373525.1 uncultured Bilophila sp.
GTTTGGGGAGGGGGAAGGCCCCCTTTTTCAAAAGGGGGCCTTCCCCCTCCCCAATTTCTCTAAATAATCGACTTCCTCGGATACCGCGTGCCGGAGACGTAGAAGGTGTTCTCGACGATGAACAGGGCCTTCTCGTCGATGGCGAAGACGAGGTTCTCCAGACGCCGCAGCATGATGTTGTTGGTCACGGTAAGGATGATCTCGCGGTCGCCGCCGCTGTACGCGCCCTTGCCCTTGAGGATGGTCGCGCCGCCGTAGCCCTCGGCGATGATCGCCTCACAAAGCGCCTCGCCCCGGTCGGTGACGACGTAGACCATCTTGCGCTGGCTGCCCATACGGAGCGCGTACTCGATGGTCGCGGAAGCCACAAACACCTGAATGAACGAAACGATCACCATATCGAGCGAAATGGTCGTCATGGAGGCGAGGAACATCACGGCGTTGAAGGAAAAGTTGAACCGCCCGATGCCGATGTTCCACCGCTTGTTCAGGATGACCCCAACAAGGTCGAGGCCGCCGCCGGAACCGAGGGTTCGGAGCATGAGCCCCGTCCCCGCGCCGCAGAGGACGCCCGCCGTGATCGCCGCATAGAAATTGTCCTGAATGGGAACCTGAAAGGTGATGAGCTCACTGATCACCGTAGTCGCAAGGCTGCCGTACAGACTGTAGAAAAAGAACTGGCGGCCGATCTGGAACCACGACACGAGAAACAGCGGAATGTTGATCAGCAGGTACCAGATGGCGGGCGTGAACAGCCCCGTGGCATACCAGCCGAGCAGGCCGGCGCCGAAAATGCCGCCGGTCAGGAAGCCGTGATGCGCGGCGACCGCCTGCGCGCCGAGAGAAAAGGACAGGGACCCCAGCGTCAGCAGGAACAGGTTCCAGAGTGTGGACTGGGCAAGTTTGTTTCGATTCGGTAACGATACGCTTATGCTCATAGATGCTTTCCTTGCCGTCAAAACGGCTTCGCCATGTTGACGAGATGCCGCCCGGCCTCGCGCACGGAACCGCAACCGGTCAGGACCATGCCGCTCACGAGCTGGCTGTGCAACTGTTCCGTCAGGAGTTTTACGCCTTCGGCCCCGCCGCCCACGGCGGCAAGACAGTAGGGACGCCCCACCAGCACGGCGTCCGCGCCGAGCGCCAGCGCCTTGAGCACGTCGAGGCCGTCCCGTATGCCGCCGTCCATCAGGACCGCCATCCGGCCCCGTACCGCGGCGGCGACGGCGGGCAACACCTCTATGGTGCCGGGCGTATGATCCAGCGCGCGCCCGCCGTGGTTGGACACCACGATGCCGTCGCATCCGGCGCGTTCGGCGGCGACGGCGTCCGCAGGCGTCATCACGCCCTTGAGGACGAATTTCATGCCGAGAGCGTGTACCCGGTCCGCAATCGCCGCCAGCTCGGCGGGCGTCTTCGGAGACACGGGGCGGCCCATGCGGGCCAGCGCGATCAAACCGGCCGCGTCGATGTCCATCAACAGCACGCGGGCTCCGGCTTCGGCGGCGCTGCGGAGCTTCCTTTCCAGTTCTTCGCCGCCCCACGGCTTGATGCAGGGGATGCCCCAGCCCGCTTCGGCGGCGATGGCGGCGTTTCCGGCCTTGTACAGTTCGTCCGGAGCGCCGTCGCCGGTACAGCCGATAATGCCCCCGGCCCGGCAGCCGGAGACGATGGCCTGCGCGTACTCCGCTTCCGTCAGGCTGCCGCCCATATTGAAGGCGGTTCCCCCGATGGGCGCGGCCAGCACGGGCAGACGCAGATCGAAGCCGAGCACGTTGGTTTCCGTGACCGGCTGCTTCACGTCGTGGACGAGGCGCATGTTCAGACGCACGGCGGCGAGCGCCGACACGTTGTTCCTGAAGGCGCTCCCGGTTCCGATGCCGCCCATGCCGGGCGTTTCCCCGGCGCAGGCCCGGCCGTCGCAAACCGGACAGACCCGGCAGTACCCTTTCATGCGCTCCCGGGCCCGAGCCCGGACTTCCTTGATATCCATACCTGACTCTCCTGATGGGCTGAATGTGCTAGAGGTGGATACCCGAAGGGACTCCACCTTGCAATATTGTGAAATTTTTATATATTCAAAAAAGATTGCGGCGAATCCCCAAAGGCGCGATACGCCTGCTTCCCCTCCTGTCGTGAGTACGTCAATGGTTGTATATCGTCAACAGGATGAGAAAGGGCCGCCCGTTCATGAGAGACGGCGTCCGTTCCCTGCGCGGCTTGCACGCCGTCCGTTCTTTTTCTATGCTTCCTTTTTTCCGTCCTTCCGTTTCACAACAGCGGTTCCGCACCGCGAGGAACATTTCATGACTGCCACACCTGCTTCCGATACCGGACCCGCCGCGTTGCTCGCACTCGCGCGGGATGTGCTCAATACAGAAATAGCCGGGCTTGAAGCCGTCCGCGACCGGTTTCCTTCCGATGCGCCCGGCGACGCGCCGCTGGTCCGGGCCCTCGGGCTGCTGGCGGCCTGCAAGGGCCGCGTGGTCGTAACCGGCATCGGCAAATCCGGTCTGGTGGGCCGCAAGCTCGCCGCGACCTTTTCGTCCACGGGCACGCCCGCCTTTTTCCTGCACCCCGTGGAAGGGGCGCACGGCGATCTGGGAAGCCTGCGCAAGGACGACGTGATCATCGCCATTTCCAATTCCGGCGAAACCGTGGAACTGAACGCCATCCTGCCCGCCCTGAAATCGCTTGGGGCCAGCCTCATCGCCATGACCGGGCGCGAGGATTCCACGCTCGGACGGATGGCGGACGTGACCCTGAACGCGGGCGTGCCCCGTGAAGCCTGCCCGCACGGCCTTGCGCCCACGGCTTCGACCACGGCGGTCCTCGCGCTCGGCGATGCGCTGGCCGTCTGCCTTATGCAGCTAAAATCATTTACGGAGAAAGATTTCCTGCGCTACCATCCCGGAGGAAGTCTCGGGCAGCGCCTGCGGCTCAACGTCAGCGAAGTCATGCGGACCGAAGGCCTGCCGCTTCTGCCGGAAACGAGCCTTCAAGGCGAAGCCCTGCGGGAACTGGATCAGGGCAAGCTCGGAGCCGTGCTCCTTCTCGACGCCGAACGCCGGGTGAGCGGCATCCTCACCGACGGCGACGTGCGCCGCGCCGTATGCCGGGGCGCGCTCCGGCCCGACGCATCGGTCAAGGCCATCATGACCGCCGCGCCGCGCTGCGGCAGCCGCGGCGATACGGTCGCCACCCTGCTGGAACTGATGGAAAGCAAGTCCATCACCGTTCTGCCCATTGTGGACGAGGAACGGCATCTCCTCGGCATGGTGCACATGCACGACCTGCTCGGTCAGGGCAGCATCGCCTTTTCGCGGCACTAACGCCTTTTCGACCTGAAAAAGGTCAAAGGCGACGGCGCGTTGCCGGACAGGACCGTTCGGCGCATCACGACGTGGATTCTGCCGAAAACAGCGCTCATCGGCGGATTCCTTGAAGGATGTTTCAAACGTACTCTGCGCCGGGAAACGATATGAAGATTGGGGAAGGGGAACCTTTCCGAAGAAAGGTTCCCCTCCTCCCCGCCGGTGCGCCTTGCGTCCGTCCCCTCCCAGACTTCCACCCTCATCAACCCCCTGTTCGGGATTTTCCCTGTCGCCCGTGTGCCGTGCGCGTGTGTTTCCCGCAATGGAGCAATGGGGGGAATATGCTGCATTCGGGAGCCGACACGGCGTTCCCGCGGAACGACGAAACAAGGAACGGGATCGGGAGACGGAATTCGGACCCGCCACCGGGACCAACCAACCGAAGGACACTATGGAACCGATTACGCACGCCTTGAGCGGAGCCGTCATTGGCTGCGCGCTGCCGTGGAAACGCCGCTGGTGGCTTCCGGCGTGGGCGGCGCTGGTGGCTGCCTCGCCGGATATGGACGTCTTTTTCGTCCGTACCCCGCTGGAATACATCGAATGGCACCGGGGGATCACCCACTCGTTCGCGGGCGGGTTGCTCCTCGCGCTGCTTCTGGCCCTCATCCCGTGGCTCGCGAACCGCCGGCGCGTCCCCGGCGTCCCCGCCGATGCGCCGCCGTTCAACTGGTCCCTGCCGTTCGCATGGTTCGTGGCCTACCTGCTCATTCTGCATCACATCTATCTGGATTGCATGAATTCCTACGGAACGCAGGTGTTCCTGCCGTTCAGCGACTACCGTGTACGGCTCAACGCGTTGTTCATCGTGGACCCGCTGCTCCTGCTCCCGCTGGGGCTCGGGCTCCTCTTCAAGCGCACGGACCGCCGCGTAATGCTCGGCCTGCTGCTCTGGACGCTGCTCTACCCCCTCGGTTCGCTGGCCATCCGAGCAGGCCTCGAAGCGCATCTCCACGACGGCCATTACACGCCCGACGTCTTCACGCAGGAGCTCCGCAGCGAAGACCTGACGCCCGAACAGCGCGGCGAAGGACGCTGGAACGACGTCAGGGCCGTACACCTCGTCCCCGACGCCTTCACGCCCTTCCACTGGAAGCTGATCCTCGACCGGGGCACGGTCTGGGATGTGGCCGGGTATACGCTGTTCATGGACGAACCGGAAACCTTCATCGCCTACGCCAAGCCGCCGCAGCCGCTCTGGACGCGGTTGGGCGAGGAGGACCGGACCTTCCGGGCCTACGAACGCTTCGCGCTCTACCCCGCCCTTGAGGAAGAACAGAAGCTGGGCGGCGCGTTGGAGGGCGAAACCCAATACGTATTCAGCGATCTGCGTTTCGGCTCCACCATCCGCTGGGTGGACGACATACAGGTCCAGCGGCACGGCAAGCCCACGACCTTCCGTATCATGGCCCGCGTGGGCGCGGACGGAACCGTCGATGCCGTCCGCTTCATCACGACCACCGGCGCAGGCGGAGACAGCGGATGGAACCCGCCGCAACGGTAAAAAGCCTGTCGCCCGGATACCCGAATGACCGCAACGCCAAAGGGCTGAACGCTTGTTCGGCCCTTTGGCATCTCCAACGCGAACCCAATCGGCAACAGAGCTTCGAGAGGGTCGGAAGCCTTGAAAAAAGGGGAGGAGAGCCGTATCCCACAGGCAGCTTGAAAAAAAGAGGGGAAAACATTCTTCGGAACGCTTTCCCCCTCTTTCCCAATCTTCATTTTCTGAATCGTTACCGTCGTTCCAGCAGCGCCAGAGTCCCGGCGATCTGCCGTCCGAGGGGCGATTCGCGACGCAGCTCACGCTCGACGGAAGCGATGCCCTTGAGCACGGTGGAATGCCGACGGCTGAACTTGTCGCCGATGTCCTGCAAGGACAGCTCGGTGTGCTTGCGGGCCAGATAAAAAATCGTATTGCGCGCGACCACCAGATTCTGCTTCCGGCTGCGGGACGCCAACTGCTCGGGCGACAGGCCGAAGCCTTCGCACACCTTGCGGATGATCGCGTCCACATCCACCAGCGGATCGTCAAGGCTGTACTGCGACAGAATCTCCTGCGCCATCTCCACGGAAATGGTGCAGCCGAGCAGCTTGGCCTTGAGCAACAGGTTGTGTATGCAGCTCTCAAGCTGGCGGATGTCGCCGGTGAGCCGCTCCGAGAGCATGTCCACCACCGAATCGGACAACGGCGCGTTGTTCTGCTTGGCCTTCTCCTGAAGAATGCGGCGGCGCGTGCTGGCGTCGGGCTTTTCGATGCCCGCGAGGAACCCGGAACAGAACCGCGAAACAAGACTGTTGTCCACATTCCGCAACTCGCAGGGCGCAAAGGAGCTCGTCAGGACGACGCGGCTTCCCTTTTCCTGAAGCGACTTGATGGTGGAAAGCACCTCGTCCTGCATCTTTTCCTTGCCCTGGAGGAAATGCACGTCCTCCAGCAACAGCAGGTCCACCTCACGGAAACGCCCCTTGAAACGGTCCACGCTCTTGGACTGGAGCGCCTGCACGAAACAGCTCGAAAACTCTTCGGCGGTCAGGTACTCGACCTTGGGATTGGAACGGTTGCTCGCCTCGCACAGCGCCTGTCCCACGGCCTGCGTGAGGTGGGTCTTGCCGAGTCCGGGCCCGGAGCTGAGGAACAGCGTATCCACCGCCGCGCCGGGCCGCGTCATGTTGCGCGCGGCGGCATAGGCCATATCGTTGGTGGGGCCGACCACGAACGTGTCGAAGGCGTACCGCCAGTTGTGCGGCACGGCCTGACGAACCGGCATGGTGATGGGCAACGAAAGCTGTTCGGCCCCCACGGAAAGCAGCGTCGGCGCGGCGACGGGACGGGGAGCCGTGCGGGGACGGCGGGCGGGCGCCTCGCCTTCCACGGTGACGGCGGGCCGGGCCGGGCGGCTGGACGACTTGGCGGGGGGATTGCCCGCGATCACGTTGATCTCCATAGCCCGTCCGAACACCTCAGCGGCGGCATCGGCAATATCATTGAGCAGGCGATCGCGCACCCACGTCGCCACGAACCCGTTCGGGGCCGTCAGGTTGATCCTGTCTCCCTCAAGTTCGGCGGCGAGAGGCGCCACCCAGACCTTGTACGTGCCGGGGTTGAGCCTGTTTTGCAGATTCTCACAGATTTGGAGCCACTGAGTTTTCATATCCGATTCTTCTAGCGTTTGACGTGTCCTGTGACAAAGCAGATACGCGGAGTTTCTGCCCGCCGGGGCGAAAAGGCTTCCCACAAAGGAAAACACAGGGTTCCCGCCGGAATAAAAGCCTTTTTTGCAACACCGCCACTTCCCCGACCTTTTCCCCACCCTTGAGGCACAAGGGTTTTCATATGAAAGGCGCGACTTGTTCACCTGTTTGTGAAAAACATTTCCACATCCGCACCGCACCGGAACGCGAAAAAGCGCACGATCCCTTCATATTCCGAAAAAATACTTTTATTTCCAAGCGTTATCCATGCGGCGCACAGATGAAACCGGAACGGCCGCAAAGCTGTTCCGGTTGAACGTACACGGAGAAGCGGGCCGCACGGCGTGCCCGGACGACTCGCGATTTTTCCGGGAGGAAACAAGACGGAAGACGATTTTTCTCAAACAAACGGAAAAAGTCAAACAGAACTTCACCAGAACCGCCTCCTTTTTTCAGAAACGAAGGCGGCCCCGGGACGCAACGCCCCGGAACCACCCTCAAAACCGTTTCCTCGAAAAAAAGCTACTTCTTGGCGGCGTTCTTCACGGCCTTCAGATAGATGTCCGTAACGTAGTGGAGACGTTCGAGACGGGCGAGTTCGCGACGGTCGAGTTCGCCGTTCTCGTTCTGGAAGGACACGATGTCGTGCAGCCATTCGCGCAGTTCGCTGGTGCCGTAGCTCTGCTTGAACATGGCGAGCTGTTCGTCGATGTTGTAGACCGGGTGGTCCTTGATGTCGCGGACGGCTTCTTCACGCGTCATGGTCTTGCCGGTCCAGGCGTTGTAGAAACGCATGTAGTCGTCGGCGAGCTCTTCGGCCGGGGTGCTCTTCATCATTTCCACGCTGCGGAGATAGACGCGCAGGAAGGCGACGATGTCGGCCTTGTGCTTGTTGGCGTACTCCGCGTTGGCGATGATCAGGATGGGCTGGCGGGCGTTGCAGTCGCTGGAGTGGGCGACCGTCTTCAGGCCGAGCTTTTCGGCTTCGAAGGTCTGAGGAGCCCACAGGGCGATGGCGTCGCCGGTGCCCTCATTGAAGGCCTTCATGGCTTCGGAAGGCTGCATGTCCACGATTTTCACGTCGCGCTCACGCAGGCCGAGGACGTGCAGCCAGCGGCTCAGCATGTAGTGGGCGGACGTTCCCTTGGGCACAAGGAAGGTCTTGCCGCGCACGGAGCCGGGGTTGCCGTACACTTCGGGGAAGTTGGGGTTGAAGCCCTTCATCTTGAGCATGTCGTTGCCGTCACGCGTGTAGATGGCGTTGGTGGCGGATTCGTCGTTGCCGATGCCGATAATATACAGGCGGTTGCTCAGGGAAGCGGTCAACGCGGGCATGGCGCCCACGCCGGCGAGGGCCCAGTTGGCCGACTGCATTTCGTCGATGACGTTCTTGCCGGATTCAAAGGGCTGAAGCTCAAGTTCCAGACCTTCGGCTTTATCCCATCCCTTTTCTCTGGCGTACCAGACCAAGAACGTTTCATGCTCGCCGAGCCACGCCGTGCGAAGCGGGACAAGGGGCTTGGCAAACGCGGCGGAGCCGCTCAGGCACCACGCGACGACAAAGAACAGCGCCAGTAAACCAGTAAGGGGATTACGCAATTTCATGATTTTCCTCATCCACCCGTGAAACGTTCGCTTTCCCCTCATCCGAGCAGAGCCATCCCTGCAAGGCCAACGGGAATATTTGTGGTCAGCATACTCTAAAACAGACGCAGTGGCAACGCGCCGCCGCATTCCCTTTTTTCCGGCTTCAAAAGAATCATTGCACAAGGGCTTCCAGAGCCGCCCGCATCGCCGCAATAGTGAACGGCATCAAGGGCATCGGCTTGCTTCTTTTCGGGAAGCGGCATATCTTTCCCGTCAGAATCCGTACCGTCGCCGCCACGGGCCGCGCTCCGAAAAGCCTTCGGAGACGCCGCATGCGCCCGGCGCGGCCTTCCGAACGACACAATCGGGTCGCGGCGTTTCCCGGCCCGCGTTTCGCGCATCCTGCGAGGGTATTGCATGGCACTTTTGAGTTTACAGGGCGTTACGCTCAACCTCGGCGGCAAGACGCTGCTCGACAAGGCGGACCTGCACGTCGAACAGGGAGAACGGGTCTGCCTCGTCGGGCGCAACGGCGTCGGCAAATCCTCCCTGATGGCCCTGCTCTCGGGCGATCTCACGCCGGACGGCGGCACCATCGTCCGCACGCCGGGCGTCACGTTCGGGCACATGCCGCAGGCCGTGCCCGAGCACTGGAGCGGCCCCGTCTTCGGCGTCGTGGCCTCCGGCCTCGGCAAGGAAGGCGAGGCGCTCGCCGCCGCCCACCTCATCGCCACGGGCCGCGAGGATCAGCTTTCCGCCGCCAACCGGACGCTGGCCCACAACCTGTTGCAGACCGGCGACGGCTGGGAGCGCCACGGCGACATCCTCGAAGCCGTCAACCAGCTCGGGCTCGATCCCGAAGCCGACTTCGCCACGCTCTCCGGCGGGAACAAACGCCGCGTGGCGTTGGCCCGCGCCCTCGTGGCCTCGGAAAACCTGCTTCTGGACGAACCCACCAACCATCTGGACATCAAGACCATCGCGTGGCTGGAAGACTTCCTCGTCCGCCGGGTGAAGACCTTCGTATTCATCAGCCACGACCGCGCCTTCGTCCGCCGCCTCGCCACCCGTATCGTGGAAGTGGACCGCGCCCATCTGTACAGTTACGCCTGCACGTTCGATCAGTTCCTCGACCGCCGCGAGGAACGCCTCGACGCCGAGGAAAAGCAGGCGGCGGCCTTCGACAAGAAGCTGGCGCAGGAAGAGGCGTGGATACGGCAGGGCATCAAGGCCCGCCGCACCCGCAACATGGGCCGCGTCCGGGCGTTGCAGGCCATGCGCGCCGAGCGGATGGCCCGCGTGAACAAGCAGGGCGTGGTGTCCATGCTCGCGCAGGAGGCCGAACGTTCCGGCAAGCTGGTCATCGAGGCCAAACACGCCGGGTTCGCCTATCCGGACGGCTACCGGGTGTTCAGCGATTTTTCCACCATCATCCAGCGCGGCGACCGCATCGGGCTCATCGGCAACAACGGCGTGGGCAAGACCACCCTGCTCCGCCTGCTTCTCGGGGAACTGCAACCCACGGAAGGCGACATCCGGCACGGCACGCGGCTTGAAGTAAGCTATTTCGATCAGCTCCGTTCCTCGCTCGATCCCGAGAAGTCGGTCATGGACAACGTGGCGAACGGCAACGACACCGTGACCATCAACGGGCAGCAGCGGCATGTGGCCAGCTACCTGATGGATTTCCTGTTCGAGTCCGACCGGCTCCGGGTGCCGGTGCATACGCTTTCGGGCGGCGAACGCAACCGGCTCCTGCTGGCCAAGCTGTTTACCCTGCCCTCGAACCTGCTGGTGCTCGACGAACCGACCAACGATCTGGATGTGGAAACGCTGGAGCTGCTCGAGGAGCTGTTGTCCGCGTACGGCGGCACGGTGCTCATGGTGAGCCATGACCGCGAATTCCTCGACAATCTGGTCACCACCACGCTGGCTCTCGAAGGCGACGGACAGGTGCGCGAATATGTGGGCGGCTACACCGACTGGTTGCGCCAGCGTCCCGCTCCCGCGCCCGCGCACGTCGAGAAGCCGAAGCCCAAACCGTTGGCCCCGCCCGCCAAAATCGGGCCGCGCCGTCTGACCTTCAAGGAGCAGCGCGAACTCCAACTTCTCAAGGACGAACTGGAAGCGCTGCCCGGCAGGCTGGAGGCGCTCGAAACCGAGCAGCGCACGCTGGAGGACCGGCTCAACGATCCCGGTTTCTTCTCCCGCGATCCCGACGGCTTCAACGCCACGGCCACGCGCATCGCCGCCCTCGACGAGGAGCAGACCGCCGCCCTCCAGCGCTGGGAGGACGTCGAGTTCCGCATTGCCGAGCTTGAAGGAAAGCAGGAATAACGACTGGAAGGGAAAACGTTCTCCAGAAGGGGGGCGTCCTCACATTTCCTCTCCCCCCTTCCTCTTCAAAGACTTCCCCAAACGGGACGACGCACTGTTCATCCCGTATAAAAAAGTCCCCCGGAAACATCTTCCGGGGGACTTTCTCATCTGGCCGTTTCGAATATCAAAAGATGGAACATCTCACGACATGTTCCGCTTCCCCAACAACGTCCAATACGAAAACATCCCCGAGGCAATACGAAAAACCGCCGTCAGGGATTCGATAACGTCGAAAGTCTTGGGAAGAGGAAGGGTGGGGGTCCGGGGG
>CABKMN010000075.1 GCA_902373525.1 uncultured Bilophila sp.
CGTCTGGTGTAAAAAATTGGGGAAGGGGAGGGGAAACGTTCTTCAGAAAGTTTCCCCTCCCCTTCCCCAATTTTTTACACCAGACGCCCGATGTTCGCCAGACGTTCGCCGGGCAGGAGCAGCACGGGCGGCACGTCGATGAGCGTGTACGCGCCGGAACGTCCGTACTGCGAAAGGCGCACGGCGGCGCGGGCGCTGGAAACCAGCACCTGCGCGGTCAGGGCCGGGTTGTCGATACGCATGTCAAAGGTGAAACGCTGGTTGGCGGTCAGGCCGGAAGCGCCGATGCGCTCCATCAGCACGCCGTGGGAAGCGTCCGCGACACGGGGCAGCTCGTCCTTGCTCACCTGACGCACTTCCAGCGGATCGTGGCTGAAATAGGGATCGGCCTGAATGGCGGCCTTCACGTCATCGAACGCCGCGCCGTCTTCCAGCACGACGTAGACCAGACGGGAATGGCGGCCTCCACCCATCGGAATGGTGATGGCGGTGGCGTCCGCAACCCCGGCGATGGCGCGAGCGGCCACGGAATGGCCCATCGAGCGGCCACGGCCGAAATTCGTAAAGGTGGTGCCCACGGGAGCCATCGCTTCAAACAGGGCGCGCATCACGGAGTCGGTGCCGGGGTCCCATCCGGCGGCGGTGATGGCGACGGACCGGCCTTCCTGAGCCCGCGCTTCAAGCTCGCCGAGAGTCTCGACGATGCGATCGTGGATGTCGAAGCTGTCCACGGTATTGTACCCCTTGGTAAGCAGATCGCCCGCCACTTCGGGAATCTTGCGGGACGGGGCGCACAGCAGCACCACGTCGGGCTTGCCGGAAACGGCCTCCAGCTCCGCGAGGCTGGCGTATTCGGGCACGCCGCGCAGGCTTTGAGGTTCCTTACCGATTGATTCCTTTCTGCGGACAACGCCCACGCAGGTGAAATCAGGCTGGATTTCCAGCGCCTCGATGGCGTAACGTCCGATATTGCCGAGTCCGATAACGGCAGCTTTCATTGGCATTCTGGCCTCCAAGATAGTGAGTATCGTCAAGTAAAGCATGAAAATCCCATTTTGTAAAACGGACCTTTCAAGCCATTTTTCACGTTGTTGGGCCGTATTCCGGGACTCCGAGGGCTCCTTTGCCCTTCTCTCGGGACAAAATTGCCAAAAACCGCCGAAACGGCATCGGCATGAGAACCTTTCACGACGCCGTCAGGAAAAAGCGGTACGCAACGCCCGATCCCGGAAGACATCCCCCGAAGGAACCGGCCCCCGCACCGCCGGGAAACGCAAGGCTCGTACCCCCGAAAACGCGGCGGCCCCGGACAACCGCTTGAAATCCGCCATCGTTCCCCGTATGCTTTCGGCATCTTCACCATCAGGACAATCATGCGCGACGCCCTTTTTCCCGAAAAAGAGGAACCGCTCCGCGAACTGCGCGAGCCCGAAACGCCTCCCGACGCGGCCTATGCCGTGGACATCCCGCCCGTGCCGACCGCGCTGGGCGCTCTGGACGCCGCGTCCCGCGCCGAATTCTGGGCCGCGCTGGCCCTTTCCCATACCACCGGCCTCGGACCGAGAGGCCGCAAGCGTCTGCTCGACGCCTTCGGCTCGGCGCTGGAAGCGGTCCGGCAAACCGGCGAGTGGCGCAATGCGGGCATCCGCGAAGACGTCGTACTGGCTTTCCGTTCGGAACGCTGGCGCGAACCGGCCCGCAAGGAATGGGACGCCGCCCGGAAGCTCGCCGGAACGGTTCTGCTCTGGACGGACGACCGGTATCCGGCGCTCCTGCGCGAACTGCCCGACGCGCCGATCCGCCTGTACTGCCGGGGCGACCTGTCCCTGCTCGGCAACCCCTGCGTCGCCATCGTGGGCACCCGCGCGTGCAGCAGGGACGGCGTGCGCGCCGCGCAGGCCATCGCCGCCGGGCTGGCCGCTTCGGGCGTTACCGTGGTTTCCGGGCTCGCCGTGGGCATCGACAGACAGGCCCATCTCGCCGCCCTGCCCCTCCCCGGCGGAACCATCGCCGTGCTCGGCGCGGGTCCCGACGTCTGCTATCCCAAGGAAAACAACGAACTGCGCCAATCCATCATCGACGGCGGCCTGCTCGTCTCCGAATACGCGCCCGGCACGCTTCCCGATCCCCGGCACTTCCCCATCCGCAACCGGATCATCAGCGGTCTGTCCCTCGGCGTCGTGGTCGTGGAGGCCGCCACGCGCAGCGGCAGCCTGATCACCGCCCGGCTCGCGCTGGAGCAAAACCGTTCCGTCTACGCCGTGCCCGGCGGCATCGGTTCCAAACACGCCGAGGGGTGCCAAAAACTTATCCGGGACGGCGCGCAGCCCGTCTTTTCCTTCTCGGACATCCTGTCCGATCTCTCCGCGCCGCTTCGTGACCGCCTTCGCCAGCCGTCGCCGCAGCCGGTCCGGTCCGCCGCGCCCGTTCCCCCGCAGGACCCCGCCGCGCCGCCGCCCCTCAAAACGCGCGAAGGGCGGCCTTCCCCCGCCACGCTCGAAGGCCGCATCCTGACGCTCCTCGCGCAACAGCCGTCCGCCGTTGACGACCTGTGCCAAGCTCTCGCCCGCGAACCGGGGGAAGTCGGCTCGACCCTGATTATCCTTGAAGTGCGCGGCCTGATCCGGCAGCGTCCCGATCTGCGCTACGCCCTGACCTGATCCCTTTTCCTCCAGAGGATTTCCCGATGCCCGCACCCCTTCCCGTCGTTCCCCTCCCGCCGGACGTGGAAAACTTCCTGTCCTGGATGGCGCTTCAGAAAGGTTTTTCCCCGGCGACGGTCAACGCCTACCGCACCGATCTCATGCAGTTCGAGGACTGGCTCCACCGCGAACAGGGAACGCTCGCCCGTCCCAACGAGCTGGAAAAATACCATTTTCAGGACTATTCCGCCTATCTCTTCCATGAGGGTCAGGCCCGCAGTTCCATAGGCCGCAAACTTTCGGCCCTGCGCTCGCTGTTCCGCTACCTCATGAAGATGAAAAAAATCGACAACAACCCGGCGAAACTCGTACGCAATCCCAAGCGCGAACTCCGACACCCCGGCGCGCTGAACGTGGACCAGATGTTCACCCTGCTGGACGAGGCCAGCGTGGAGTCCGGCGGTGCGGCCGGGCTCGACGGTTCGAAACAGGCGGAGCTGGCGGTCACGGACCGCGAACACGCCGAACGCACCCGCAACCTCGCCCTTGCGGAACTGCTGTACGGCTCCGGCCTGCGTATTTCGGAAGCGCTCGATCTGGATGTGGACGATGTGGACCCGGCGGGCAGCGTGCTGCGGGTCATGGGCAAGGGGTCCAAGGAACGGCTCGCGCCCATGAGCGACACCTCCATCCGGGCGATGTTCCTCTGGCTCCGGGTGCGGGCGCTCATCGCCCCCCCGGCGGAAAAGGCGCTTTTCGTCGGGAACCGGGGCAGGCGCCTCAACCGGCGTCAGGCGGCGCGCATCCTCGACGAACTCCGCAAGAACGCCGGGCTGCCGCAACATCTTTCCCCGCACACCCTGCGCCACTCCTTCGCCACGCACATGCTGGAAAGCGGCGCGGACCTGCGCTCCGTACAGGAACTGCTCGGGCACGCCAGCCTCTCGACGACGCAACGCTACACCCACATCACCCTCGACCACCTCATGCACGTCTACGACAACGCACATCCGCGCTCCAGCGTAAAGGGAAAAATGAAGGAAGAAGGGGAAGACTAACCCAAGCAGAAGAAGCCGACGCTTCCCAATGAAAAGAGAGTACAGTCCCTTTCCTCTTCTTTGACGTCCCCGCCGCGGTCCGTGCGACTTCTTTCATCCAACGCGCAAGACCTCATCGGATTCCGATTCAGGAACGAGAGCGAAGAAGCCGTTCACACGGCGGACGAGGAAAAGACACCGATATGAAAGTCTTTGGAAAGGGAGGGACGGGGTTTGGAGAAGGGAGGGAAAACTTTTCTGGAGAAAAATTTTCCCTCCCTTCCCCAATCTTCTATTCCTCCCCGCCGTCCGCAGCGAACTTCCGCAGTTCGGCCCAGAGGGCGTCGACGCCGCGCATGTCCTTGGAGGAAACGGCGAGGGGCAGGATGCCGCCGAGAAGACGGCTCCATTCCTGTTGTCGTTTGGACCGCTCGTTCTGCGTACACTTGTCGGCCTTGGTCAGCACGGGAAGCAGCGGAATGCCGTGCCCACGCGCGAAATCGGCCAGATCGCGGTCCAGCGCCTGCGGCGGCACCCGGCAGTCGAGCAGCAGGGCCAGCGCCTTGAGCGTAGGCGTGTTCGTCAGATAATACTCGATGAGCTTGGCCCAGCTCTTGCGCTCCTCCTGCGAACACTTGGCGTACCCGTACCCCGGCAGGTCCACGAGGGAAAAGCCGTCGGGATCGACGCGGTAAAAATTGATGGACCGGGTCTTGCCCGGCGTCGCGCTGATCTTGGCGAGCTGCTTGCGGCGGGCAAGCGCGTTGACGAGGGAGGACTTCCCCACGTTGGAGCGACCGGCAAGCGCGATCTGCGCCTCCCGCCGCTCATCGAGCACGGCAAGCTGGTCCTGGAGCTGCTGCCGGTTGAACGTCGTCGCTTCAAGGGTCAGGGTGGGCGGGGTCTCTTTCATCATGCGGGAACCTCTGGTGTATGTTGACAAGTGCGGCCTGATGTTCGACAATATCAAGTTGCAGTGGCAAGGCTATCCTGCCGCCGCGGGAAAGGCAATCGCGGGAAACGCCCGATTGCGCCGGATAAGGAACAAGCGGGAAGGCACGGGCCGGCCCCTTGGTGAAGATTGATATTCAGCACTGTTTTTCTGGAGGCAGCATGTATTCTACTACGGATTTCCGCAAGGGGCTTAAAATCGAAATCGACGGGACTCCCTTCGAAATCATCGAATTCCAACACTTCAAGCCCGGCAAAGGCGGAGCCATGGTCCGTACCAAGCTGCGCAACATCCTCAACGGGCGCGTGCTGGACAACACGTTCCGTTCCGGCGAAAAGGTGGACCGCCCCAACCTCGAATCCCGCGACATGCAGTTCCTGTATCATGAAGGCGAAAACCTCGTGTTCATGGACATGACCACCTACGATCAGATGGACATGCCCGCCGAAGCCACCGACGGCAAGTCCAACTACCTCAAGGACGGACAGGTATGCCGCGTGCTGCTCTACAACGACAAGCCGCTCGACATCGAAATCCCGGCTTCCCTCGTTCTTGAAGTCACCGCCACCGAACCCGGCGCCAAGGGCGACACCGTGAGCAACGTCACCAAGCCCGCCACCCTCGAAACCGGCGTCGTCATTCAGGTGCCGATTTTCGTGAACACCGGCGACCGCATCAAGGTCGATACCCGCACCAACGCCTATCTGGGCCGCGAATAACCCATTCGCTCCGGCCCGGAAACCTGTTTTCCGGGCCGGGCGGCAAGCGTTTTACGAACATACCGGCCCGATCCGCGTTCATGACACGACCGGATTTCGCCGGAGGAGGTTGCCATTACGGACGGACGAAAGATCGCCCGGGAGTTGTTTGGGCTGTTTCTCATTTTCTGGGGACTGCTGGTGCTGCTGAGCCTGGTGTCCTTCAATCAGAACGATCCCAGCATCAACCACGCCGTGAGCAACCCCACGGTCATCAGAAACAACGCAGGACTGTTCGGCGCCTATCTGAGCGGGCTCTTGGTCGATATCTTCGGCCTCGCCTCGTTCGTGTGGCCTCTCGTGTTCCTCGCGTGGGGCGCGGGCTGCGTCTCTACGTGGTTCACCATGCCGTGGTGGCGCTGGTTCGGCTTCACCCTGCTGGCGGCCTGCCTCATTTCGCTCGGCGCGGCCTGGAACCTCGGCATCGGCGACGTCCGGGGCGGGGGGATGCTCGGCCTGAGCCTGTACACCGTGTTCACCACCATGTTCAGCCCGGTGGGCTCGACGCTCATCTGGCTGTTCCTGCTGTTTATTTCGCTTGAACTCGCCTTCGGCATCGCCTGGCTGTCGCTCATCCGAAAAGCCGGGGCGTTCCTCAAGGAACAGCTCAGCGGCACCCCCTTCTCCATCGACGACCTGCCGGAACGCCTTTCCAAGGTATCCATGCCCAAGGTTTTCCTTCCGAAAATGACGCTGTCCCGCAAGGACAAGCAGGAGGAATCCGCCGCCGACGTGATCGCGCTTTTCGACATCCACGAGGAAGAGGAAAAGCCCGAACCCAAACGCGAAGCGCCGTTGAGCATGGACCCGCCGCTGTCCGCGACGCCTCCGCCCGTCGCGCCGCGCACTCCCGCCGACGCGGAACCGTTGAAACTCTGGGAACCGCCGTCCGAACAGGACATGTTCGCGTTCCAACCCGAAGAGCCGTCCGCACCGCCGCAACAGGTCGCCGCGACGGCCCTCCTTTCCGGAGAAAATCCCCTGCTCGCGCTGACCGTTCCCGAACCGGCTCCGGTGCGCCCCGCCGCGCCCGAAGCGGACACCTTCCGTCTTGAGCCCGAGACGCCTCCCGCAGCCGCGCCGCAGCCGCCGCGGATCACCCAGCCCATCGAAACGCCGGTCCGGCCCGACGCCGCGCAGCCCGTACCGACGCCGCTCCAGCAGGTTCCCGCTGCCGGAACGGCCCCGCTCACCGCCCCGCAGGCCGCGCCTTCCGGTACGCCGTTGACGGCTTCCGTGCAGCCCGCCGCCCCGCCGCAGCCCGCTCCGGCGGCGCAGGCGCGCATCGACGCGCCGGTCGGGGCCGTTCCTCCGGCCAAGCCCGTGCCGCACAAGCGGAAACTGCCCATGCCGCCGCTGGACATCCTCCAGCAGCCGCAGCAAAGCGACTCCCTCCCCTCCCGCGAAGTGCTGGAGGAACAGAGCGCGGGCCTCATGAACTGTCTGGCCGAATTCAACATTCAGGGCGAACTGGTCCGGGTGACGCCCGGCCCGGTGATCACGCTGTTCGAAATCCGCCCCGCTCCCGGCGTGCGCGTAGGCCGGTTCACCAACCTGACCGACGACCTCGCCCGCAGCCTCAAGGCGGAAGCCATCCGCATTCAGGCCCCCGTGCCCGGATGCGACACCGTAGGCGTGGAAATCCCCAATCAGAACCGCTCCACCGTCAATTTCCGCGAGCTGATCCAGTCCGAAGCCTTCCAGCACGCGCCGTCGCTGCTGACCATGGCCCTCGGCAAGGACATCGAAGGCCGCCCCGCCGTCCGGGACCTCGCCACCATGCCCCATGTGCTCGTGGCCGGTACCACCGGTTCGGGCAAAAGCGTGTGCCTCAACTCCATTCTGGTGAGCTTCCTCTACAAGGCCTCGCCGGATGAAGTGAAGCTCATGCTCGTAGACCCCAAGCGCGTGGAAATGGCGATGTACACGGACCTGCCGCACCTCGTGCATCCGGTGGTGACGGAAACCTCCCTCGCCAAGACCGCGCTCGAATGGGCCGTGGCCGAGATGGACAAGCGGTACGACTGCCTCGCCAAGTTCGGCGTCAAGAACATCAAGGACTACAACCGGAAGCTGGCCTCCTTCGGGGCCGAGGTGCCGCCGGAATACGCCGATCTCGCGCCCATGCCCTACATCGTCATCGTCATCGACGAACTGGCGGACCTCATGCTCACGGCGGGCAAGGAAGTGGAGGCCAGCATCGTGCGGCTCGCCCAGCTCGCCCGCGCGGCGGGCATCCACCTCATCGTGGCGACGCAGCGCCCGAGCGTGGACGTGGTGACGGGGCTCATCAAGGCGAACTTCCCCTGCCGCATTTCGTTCCAGGTCGCCAACAAGTACGACTCGCGCACCATCCTCGACGCCGCCGGGGCCGAACAGCTCCTCGGCAAGGGCGACATGCTGTTCAAGCCCACGGGCGGCAAGCTGCTGCGCCTGCACGGCCCCTTCGTCACCGACGACGAAGTGCAGGCCGTGGTCGATCACTGGAAGCGCCAGCGCGCGCCGCAGTACGAGGTGGACTTCACCGAATGGGGCGCGTCCCTCGCGGAAAACGCGAAGACGGCCTCCGTTCCGTCCTCCGGGCCGGGCAGTTCGGACGAGGAAAGCCTGTACGCCGAGGCCGTGGCCTTCGTGCAGGAGCAGGGCCGCATGTCCATTTCCCTGCTCCAGCGGCGGTTCCGCATCGGCTTCAACAAGGCCGCCCGCTTCGTCGAACGGATGGAGGAGGAAGGCATCCTGCCCCCCGCCTCACGAGCCAACAAGGCCCGGACCGTGCGGATGGACTGACGAAACCTCGGGGAAGCCCTTCTTCGGAACGGCTTCCCCTTTTCACTGCGCCCGGCCCGCGAAAAGGCGGCGGGCGCTCGGGAGCGCGGAACCGGGCGTTTTCCCGCGCTTTCCCGTCGGGCGCGTCTTGACGGCGACGCCGCGATGATCCATTCAGACGATACGGTCTCCGGCCGCAACACTCTTTTCAGGAGATAGCGTTATGCGTTTCTCGGCCCTTTTTGCCTGCGCGGTGGCTCTGCTGTTTCTGACGGCGGGCGCGTCCCATGCGGCGGCTCCCGGCATCACGGGAGAAATGCAGAAAAAATACGAAGCGATGCAATCCTTTACCGCCGAATTCACCCAGCGCCTCGTCCATCAGGAAAGCGGCGCCGAGGAAGTCCGCAAGGGGACGCTCGCGTTCCAGAAACCGCTCCGCGTCCGCTGGGAAACCAAGGCCCCGCACGGCGAGCTTCTGGTCATCACGGACAAGGAAGTCTGGGACTACCTGCCCGACGAGGAACTGGCCTACCAGTATTCGCCGGAAGTGGTGCGCGACTCCCGCTCCGTCATTCAGGTCATCACCGGACAGACGCGCCTCGATACGGATTTCTCCGTCGAGGCCGAACCCGACGACAACGGGCTCGCCGTGCTCCGGCTCTATCCCAAAGACCCCTCCCCGCAACTCGTCGAGGCCATTCTCTGGGTCGACAAAAACACCAAACTGATCAGGAAGGCGCAGATACTGGACTTCTACGGCAACACCAATGAAGTGACCCTGACCTCGCTGACGCCCGACGCGCCCATCAAGGCCGGGACCTTCCAGTTCACGCCTCCGCAGGGCACCACCGTGGAAAACCTGATGGATCAGGTCGCCCCGGAACGTCCGCTGCTGCAATAACGACAACGATCTGCGAGGTTTCCATGACTATCGGTCCCTGGACGCACGAAGCGTTCATGGAGCAGGCGCGGGCCTTTCACGGCTATCCGGCTCCCGGTCTGATCATCGGCGGATACATGGTGGAGCTTGCCAAGCGCCACATGCCGGAAGGCGTCCTGTACGACGCCATCAGCGAAACGGCCCACTGCCTTCCCGACGCCGTGCAGCTGCTCACGCCCTGCACCTTCGGCAACGGCTGGCTCCGGGTCCTGCCCTTCGGCATCTATGCGGTGACGCTGTACGACAAGCGCACCGGCGAAGGCGTCCGCGTCTTTCTGGACAACGACAAGCTGGAGCCCTACGGCGAAATCCGCTGCTGGTTCCTCAAGGAGCGTCCCAAGCACGAGCAGGACACCGAGCTCCTTCAGGCACAGATCAAGGAAGCCGGGGAGTCCATCCTCACGCTCCAGCCCGTCCGCATCCGCAAAGACATGCTCGGGCACCGTTCCTTCGGCGGCGTGGTCCGTTGCCCGCTCTGCGGCGCGTACTACCCGTCCGCCTACGGAGGCATCTGCCGTTCCTGTCAGGGGCAGTCGCCCTACGAGGACGGCCCCGGCATGGCCCTGTCGCAGCAGCCCCGCCCCGCGCCCGTCCCCGTCCCGGTCGAGGAGGCGGTCGGCAAGCACGCGCTGCACGACATGACGCAGATCATCCCCGGCAAGGAAAAGGGGCCCGCGTTCGTCGCCGGGCAGGAGCTTTCCGCCGGTGACGTCTGCCGTCTCCAGCAGATGGGCAAGAACCGCATCTACGTGCAGGAAAACACGCCGCATCCCGAAGGCTGGGTACACGAGGACGACGCGGCCCGCGGCTTCGCCGGCCTCATGCCCGGCGAGGGCGTGGAAGTGGAGGCGGCCCCCCGCGAGGGCAAGGTCAACTTCCGGGCCACGCGCGACGGCCTGCTAGTGGTGGATACCGAACGCCTTGAGCGTTTCAATCTCGTACCCGACGTGATGTGCTGTACGCGCCATAACTACAGCGTGCTCGAAGCCGGGACGCGGCTTGCCGGAAGCCGGGCCATCCCCCTCTTCCTCTCCCGTCCCGGATTCCTCCGGGCGCTTTCCGTGCTTGAGGACGGCCCGCTGTTCAAGGTCCTGCCCATGCGCAAGGCCCAAATCGGCATCCTCGTGACCGGCACGGAAGTGTTTCAGGGGCTGATCGAAGACCGTTTCGCGCCCATCATCACCCAGAAGGCCCAGCAGCTTCGGTGCGACGTCGTGAAGACGCTCTTTGCGCCGGACGATGCCGATCTGATCGTGCGGGGCGTGCGCGATCTGCTCGCCGCCGGGGCCGATCTCATCGTCACCACGGCGGGCATGTCCGTGGACCCCGACGACCTGACCCGCAAAGGACTCACCGAGGCGGGCCTCACGGACACTCTCTACGGCGTGCCCGCCCTGCCCGGCACCATGACGCTCATCGGACGCATCGGCGGCGCGCGGATCATCGGCGTTCCGGCCTGCGCCCTGTTCTTCAAGACCACCGTGTTCGACCTCATCCTGCCCCGCGTGCTCGCGGGCGTGCCCATCACCCGCCTCGACCTCGCCCGGCTCGGCAACGGCGGTCTGTGCATGGAGTGCAAGGTCTGCACCTTCCCCAAGTGTCCGTTCGGGAAGGTTTGATGAAGCGATGAAGATTGGGGAGGGGGAGGAAGAACCCTTCTGGAGAAGGGCTTCTTCCTCCCCCTCCC
>CABKMN010000076.1 GCA_902373525.1 uncultured Bilophila sp.
TTTGGGGAGGGGAAGGGGAACCTTTCTCCAGAAAGGTTCCCCTTCCCCTCCCCAAGAATTCTTACCGAAACCTCGGCACGCGGAAGTGACAGGACCCGCGCCCGGTGCGGGCCGTAAAGTCCTGGTGGTAGTCTTCGGCGGGATAGAAGACGGAGAACGGGACCAGCTCGGTGGCCACTGCGTACCCTCTGGACCGAAGCTGATCCATGAGATCGAGGGCGACGGCCTTCTGGGCTTCGCTGGTATAGAAGATCGCGGACCGGTACTGCGTGCCGATATCCGGGCCCTGCCGGTTGACCTGTGTGGGATCGTGGAGCTCAAAGAACAGGCGCGCCAGTTCCTCGTAGGAAACCTTCGCCGGATCGTAGCGTACCCGCACGGCTTCGGCGTGCCCGGTCCGTCCGGTGCAGACCTGATCGTAGGTGGGATTCGGCACGGTGCCGCCCGTGTAGCCGGATTCCGCGTCGCAGACGCCGGGCACGGACTGAAAGGCGTCTTCGATGCCCCAGAAGCACCCGCCCGCAAAAAAGGCTTCCTCCGCGCATCCCGCATCCACAAAGTCGAGGGACAGCGAGTTGACGCAGTGGCGGGTGTTTTTGGGCGTGAATCCTTCGCCTTCAAAGACATGCCCCAAATGGCCCCCGCAGGCGGCGCACAGGATTTCCGTGCGGCGTCCGTCGGGATCGGGGCGGCGGAGCACCGCTCCCGGCACCGCGTCGTCGAAGGAGGGCCAGCCGCATCCCGAATCGAACTTGTCCCCGGAACGGTACAGCTCCGCGCCGCAGCGGCGGCAGACATAGGTCCCGTCGGCCTTGTGGTTCCAGTAGCGCCCGCTGAACGGCGGTTCCGTCGCGCCGTGGGCGATCACCTGTTCCTCGTCGTGATTCAATGGTCGCATGGTGCCTCCTTGCGTTCTCAGGACATATGGTACAGGTATGGCCTGTTCACGGAAAAACAAGATTGAGAATTGCCGGAGTCCGGCGCGCCGGAACCGGAAACCCGTATGGAGAATCCCATGTTGCCTCTCACCATTCGTACGTTTGCGAAGGGCGTTCCCTGGAACCTGTTTCTGCTGACCGTCGGGTGCGCCCTGTTCGCCTTCGGCGTCAAGGCCGTCGCCATTCCCCACACGTTCATTTCCGGGGGCGTGTTCGGTACCGCCCTCCTGATCAACTATATGACCGGAACTCTCAGCCCGGCGGCGTGGAACGTGCTGCTCAACGTGCCCATCTTCATCGCGGGCTGGCTGTTCGTGGGGCGGCGGTTTTTCTTCTACAGCCTGTACGGGTTGTCCGTGGTGTCCGTCGCCACGCAGTGGCTGGACGTGACCATCCAAATCAGCGATCCTATCCTCGCGGCCATCGCGGCGGGGTGCCTCTGCGGGCTCGGGCTCGGCATCGTGCTGCATTCCATCGGGTGCGACGGCGGGCTGACCATCGTGTCCATCGCCCTGCACCAGCGCTACGGGATCGGCGTCGGGCAGTTCAGCCTGCTGTACAACATCAGCCTGTTCGTGCTGGCGTTTTCCATGTACAGCCCGGACAACGCCCTGTATTCACTGATCATGATCTTCGTCTACTCGAAGGTGATGGACTACGTGTCCACCATCTTCAACCAGCGGAAACTCGTGCTGATCATTTCTTCGCAGCATGAGGTGATCCGCAAGGAAATCCTGACGACCCTGCACCGGGGGGCCACGTTGCTGTCCGGTTCCGGGGGCTTCACCGGGGAACAACGCCCCGTGCTGCTCACCGTGGTGCACAACTACCAGATCAAGATGCTGGAGGAACTTATTTTGCGTCACGACGAGCACGCCTTCGTCATCATCGAGAACACGCTCAACGTACTCGGGAAGGGGTTTTCCTGCGTCAAAAAGTACGAATGAACGGCGTGTTGGCCGGGGAGCTTCCCTTTCGCTTGACGTGGGTCTCAGGCCTGCTATCAGAGAAGGAACCGCGCCGGAACGGCGCGACACCTTCAAATCCGGGAGAACCGCCATGTCCGAAGAACAGCAGGTGCGCCTGAACGTACACACCGACAAGATGCATACTTCCTACGCCAACGCCTTTCAGGTGCGATACTCGCAGGATGACGTGCTGGTTTCCTTCGGCGTCAGCCTGACGGACGCCTCTCCCGAACCCGGCGTCAGCGGCGTGATCACCGCCGACATGCTGGAGCGTCTGGCCATGACGCCCCGTACGGCCAAGCGTCTGACCCTGACCCTCATCCAGAGCCTCCGCGAATACGAATCCCGTTTCGGGGAAATCGCCGTCGAAGAGCAGGCCCCCGCCGCAAAAGCCTGAGCGTCGGAAAACCGAAACCACCAGAAGGCCGGGATCGTCCGGCCTTTTTTTGTGCCCGCTGAAGAGAGCGGTGGGGCTTCCCCGTGCGGCGGCGAACGGGGAAGCCCCGAGGGTGGGCGGCTCCAGACCCGGCTTCCGTCGTGCGGGGCGAACGGGGGTTGCGTTTTGCAATCCGTCCGCCGGGGAAGGGAAGAAGGGGGATTGGTGGGACGTCTCGGAGCCGTACCCGCCGCCGTAGGCGTGGCCGCGGGGTCGCCCATACGCGCCCGAACCGCTTCGCGGAAGGTTACGGACGCTACGGCGATGCGGGTTGCGGACACCCGCTGCGGTCGTTTGCCGCACGGAACCGTTTCGCGGAGGCCGTGCGGGGCGTCCGGGAGGGGGGCGCGCCGTGCCGAAGGGCTGCATTTTGCAATGACCGATTGCAATCTGCAACGGAATCGGCCTTGCCGTGAACAGATAACATGATGAAATCACTTGATGAACGGTTTGGCATGCCCTTTGGAAGGAGGGGAGCGAAACCGCGCGGATCGGATGGGTCCGCGTCATCTCAAGGAGTCATTCATGGAACTGTTCGACATCGTCGGTCTTGCCTGTGCGGCGGGCCTGTTCGCGTACATGCTGTACGCCCTCTTCAAGCCGGAACGTTTTTAGGGGGCACGTATGATCCGCGACATGTTGCAGCTTGCGTTGTTCATCGGTCTGTTGGCGGCGCTCAGTCCGCTGTTGGGCCGGTATGTGCATCAGGTCTTTTCCGGACGCCGGACCCTGCTGCATCCGGTCTTCGGGCCGGTTGAGCGGGGCGTTTACGCGCTGTCCGGCATTCATCCCGACGAGAATCAGAGTTGGGGCAAATACGCCGTCAGCCTGATCGGGTTTTCAATCGCCGGGTTCCTGCTCACCTTTCTCGTCCTGCTCTTTCAGGACAGGCTGCCGCTGAACCCGCAGGGCTTTCCCGGCCTCTCGTGGCATCTGGCCCTGAATACGGCGGTCAGTTTTCTGACCAACACGAACTGGCAGTCCTACGGCGGGGAAACCACCATGAGCCACTTCTCCCAGATGGTGGCCCTGACGTATCAGAATTTCGTTTCCGCCGGGGTCGGCATCGCCGTGTGCGCGGCGGTCGTGCGCGGCATCGCCCGCAACGAATCGGCGTCCGTGGGCAACTTCTGGGCCGACCTCGTGCGCGTGACCCTGTACGTGTTGCTGCCTCTGAGCGTCATCGGCGCGGCGCTCATGCTCTGGCAGGGCATGGTGCAGACTTTCGACGCGGGCGTGACCGCGACCACGCTTGAGGGCGGCAAGCAGTTCATCGCCACGGGTCCCGTGGCCTCGCAGATTGCCATCAAGCTGCTCGGCACCAACGGCGGCGGCTTCTTCAACGTGAACGCGGCGCATCCTTTCGAGAACCCGACCGCGCTCTCCAGCTTCCTCCAGTCCTTCTACATCCTGATCATTCCCAGCGCGCTGGTGTTCTTCCTCGGGGAATCCGTGGGCAACCGCCGCCACGCGTGGACGGTGTGGTCGGTCATGCTGGCCCTGTTCGTCGGCGGCGCGCTGTGGATTTACTTCAACGAGCTGAACGGCACGCACCTCCTGCACCAGTTCGCCGGCGGGGCCGTGCCCAACATGGAAGGCAAGGAAGTCCGCTTCGGCATCTTCGGCACCTCCCTGTTCGCTACGGCGACCACGGACGCCTCCTGCGGCGCGGTGAACGCCATGCACGACAGCCTGACGCCGCTCGGCGGGATGCTGGTGCTGTTCAACATGCTGCTCGGTGAAATCATTTACGGCGGCGTGGGGTCCGGCCTGTACGGGATGATCCTGTTCATCCTGCTGACCGTGTTCATCGCGGGGCTCATGGTGGGCCGTACGCCCGACTATCTGGGCAAGCGCATCGAAGGCCGGGAGATCACATGGTGCATGGTGGCCCTGCTGGCCTGCGCCATGCCGATTCTGTGCTTCTCCGCCGTCGCGGCGGTGAGCCCGTGGGGGACGGACGCGCTGAACAACGCCGGGGCGCACGGGCTTTCGGAAATCCTCTACGCCTACACCTCCGGCACGCAGAACAACGGAAGCGCCTTCGCCGGGTTGTCCGCCAACGTGCCCGTGTGGAACGTGACGCTGGCCGCCGCCATGTTCATCGGGCGGTTCGGGGTGATGCTGTCCATGCTCGTGGTGGCGGGGTCGCTCGCCGCGCGCCGGAAGCGCCCCGTTTCCGAGTCCTCCTTCCCCGTGGAAGGGCCGACTTTCGGATTGTTGCTGCTCGGTATCATCTTTGTCGTGGGCGCGCTGACCTATCTTCCCGCGCTTTCGCTCGGCCCCATCGTGGAGCAGTTCCAGATGATGCGGGGGATGGTGTTTTAGCGGAACGTGCGGGGGAGAGGGAACCCTTCCGAAGAAGGGCTTTCCTCTCCCCTCTCTCCCCCCTGCGGCTTTCGTAATGGGGTGGGGAAGACGGCTGTTCGGATACCGTTGTTCAGGATTTGTAGTGAAGAACCGAGTGGGTCCGGGAAATTCGGCCCGAAGGGCTGCGAAGCCGCGCCCGTCGGACGTGGCTTCGGACCTTACGGGCATCGCACGCAGCGCGATGCCCCGGCGGGGTCAGGGGGCGGCGGCCCCTTGCCGCCGGAAGCGTTCCTTTTCCCGGAACCGCCAAGGAGAACTATCCATGCGTCATCATTCTCAGGAAAACGCCCCTTCGCTGTATACGCAGGCCGTGAAGGACGCGTTCCGCAAGCTCGATCCGCGCGTACTGGCGCGTAATCCCGTGATGTTCGTCGTTGCCGCGGGCAGCGTGTTTACGACCGCGTTTTTCCTGCACCGCCTCGTCACCGGCGCGGACGCCGGGTTCAGCGGGCAGATTTCCCTGTGGCTGTGGTTCACCGTACTGTTCGCCAACTTCGCCGAAGCGTTGGCGGAAGGCCGGGGCAAGGCGCAGGCCGACACCCTGCGCAGCGCCCGCACGGATACCGTCGCGCACAAGCTGTCCCCGGACGGCACGGTCGCGGACGTCTCCGCGTCGGAACTGGTCCCCGGCGACCGCGTGGTCGTGGAGGCGGGCGACATGATCCCCGCCGACGGCACGGTCGTGGAAGGCATCGCCGCCGTGGACGAGTCCGCCATCACCGGCGAATCCGCTCCGGTCATCCGCGAATCCGGCGGCGACCGCAGCGCCGTCACCGGCGGGACCACCGTGCTTTCCGACCGCATCGTGGTCCGCGTCACGCAGGAACCCGGCAAGTCGTTCCTCGACCGCATGATCGCCCTCGTGGAAGGCGCGGAACGCCAGAAGACCCCCAACGAAATCGCCCTCAACATCCTGCTGGCGGGCCTGACCCTCATCTTCATGCTGGTGGTCGTGACCCTGAAGCCGCTTGGCCTGTACCACGGCATCAACATCGACATGGTCGTGCTGGTGGCCCTGCTGGTCTGCCTTATCCCGACCACGATCAGCGGCCTGCTCGCCGCCATCGGCATCGCCGGGATGGACCGTCTGCTCCAGCGCAACGTGCTGGCCCTGTCGGGCCGCGCGGTGGAGGCGGCGGGCGACGTGGACGTGCTCCTGCTCGACAAGACCGGCACCATCACCCTCGGCAACCGCATGGCCTCGGCGTTCCTGCCCCTGCCCGGCGTGGACGCCGGGGACATGGCGCGGGCGGCCTGCCTCGCCTCCTCCGGCGACGAAACCCCGGAAGGCCGCTCCATCGTGGAGCTGGGCCGCAGCCTCGACGTGTCTCTGGGCGGCCTGCCGCAGAACGTGACCAGCGTGCCGTTCACCGCCGAAACCCGCATGAGCGGCGTGGACGCCGCCGGGGAACAGCTCCGCAAGGGCGCGACCGATTCCGTGCTGGCGTGGGTCCGTTCGCTCGGGCTTCCCGAACGCCGCGAGGAACTGAAGGCGCTTGTGGACCCCGTGGCCCGCGAAGGCGGCACCCCGCTGGTCGTGGCTTCGTCCGCGCGCGGCGTGCTCGGAGTCATCCAGTTGAAGGACGTGGTCAAGCCCGGCATGCGCGACCGTTTCGACCGCATCCGGGCGATGGGCATCCGCACCGTGATGATCACCGGCGACAACCGGCTGACCGCGCAGGCCATCGCGGAAGAGGCGGGCGTGGACGACTTCCTCGCCGAGGCCAAGCCCGAGGACAAGTTGCAGCTCATTCTGGATTTGCAGAAGGAGGGGCGCCTCGTCGCCATGTCCGGCGACGGCACCAACGACGCTCCGGCGCTGGCGAAGTCCGACGTGGGACTGGTCATGAACACCGGCACGCAGGCCGCCCGCGAGGCCGGGAACATGATCGACCTCGACTCCGACCCCACCAAGCTCATCGAGATCGTGGAAATCGGCAAGCAGCTCCTGATCACGCGCGGCGCGCTCACCACCTTCAGCCTCGCCAACGACGTCGCCAAGTATTTCGCCATCATTCCGGCGCTGTTCATGGCGGCCCTGCCCGAGCTCGGCGTGCTCAACGTCATGCACCTGTCCACGCCGCAAAGCGCGATCCTGTCCGCCGTGATCTTCAACGCGCTGATCATCATCCTGCTCATCCCGCTGGCGCTGCGCGGCGTGCGCTACCGGCCCCGCTCCACGGCGTCGGTATTGCGCGGAAACCTGCTGGTGTACGGCCTCGGCGGCGTCATCGCTCCGTTCATCGGCATCAAGCTCATCGACATGATCATTTCGGCCGCCGGACTCGTCTAGGCGTCCGACGAATCGCCTGAGGGGGGCGGTCGCCCGTCCGTCGGGTTTTCTCCTCCCCCGCTCCCTTCAGGTTCCCTTTCAGCAAGAAGGAACGTTTCCATGTTCAAGTTGCTTCGTCAGTCCATCGTGTCCACTCTGGCCCTCGCCGTGCTGCTGTGCGCGGCGTATCCCCTGCTCGTCACCGGCGTGGCGGACGCCTTTTTCCCCCGTCAGGCGGCGGGCTCCCTGATCGTCCGCGACGGCGTGGTCGTGGGTTCGGCGCTCATCGGGCAGTCTTTCTCCGAAGCGCGCTACTTCCACCCGCGTCCTTCCGCGGCCAACTACGACGCAGGCTCCTCTTCCGGCTCGAACTACGGCCCGACCAGCAAGGCGCTGGAGGAACGGGTCGCCGCCGAGGCGGGGGAACTCCGCAAGGAACGCCCCGAAGGCGTGCTGCCCGCGGACAGTCTGACCGCTTCGGGAAGCGGGCTTGATCCGCACATTTCCCCGGACGCGGCCCTGATGCAGGTCCGGCGCGTGGCCGAAGCCCGCAACCTCTCCCCGGAAGCCGTGGAGGCGCTCGTCCGCGAACACGTGCAGGGACCGGAGTGGGGCGTGTGGGGCGAACCGCGCGTCAACGTGCTCCAGCTCAATATTGCCCTTGACGAACGCCGGTAGCCGGGCGAGGAAACGGAGTCGGCCTCGCGCCGGCTCCGGGAGGACGGGTATGGACGGGTTTGCGGAACTGATCGAACGCAAGCGGCAGGGGTCGCTGAAAATCTATCTCGGTTACGCGGCGGGCGTAGGCAAGACCTACGCCATGTTGCAGGAAGGGCTGCGCCTGAAACAGGAACATGTGGACGTGGTGATCGGCTACCTCGAACCGCACGCCCGCCCGGACACGCAGGCCCTTGCCGAACATCTGGAACGCGTTCCCCCCCGCGAGTGGCGGGTGGGGGACGCGGTCTTTCACGAAATGGACGTGGAGGCGATTCTTGCCCGCAGGCCGCAGGTGGCGCTGGTGGACGAGCTGGCCCACACCAACGCCGACGGCTCCGCGCATGCCAAACGCTATTCGGACGTTCTGGAGATTCTGGAACAGGGCATCAACGTCATCTCCACCATCAACGTGCAGCATCTGGAATCGGTGGCCGCGCGCGTGGAGGAGGCGACCGGCATTGCGGTGCGGGAGCGCATCCCGGACGGCGTATTGCGGCGGGCCGATCAGGTCGTCAACGTGGACGTTACCAAGGAGGAACTTCGGGAGCGGCTTCGGCAGGGCAAGATTTACGCGCCGGAACAGGCGGAGCGGGCGTTGTCGGCCTTCTTCACCTACGAAAACCTCTCCTTCCTGCGCGAACTGTGCCTGCGCGAGGCGTCGGGGGATCAGGTCCGCAAGATCGAGGCGCAGGAACTGCTCAAGCCCGCGCTGGCGGGGTACGCGGTGGAGGCGGTCATGGTCGCCATCAGTTCCTCCCCGACCGACGCCGAGGCGCTCATCCGGCGGGGCGTGCGGATGGCAAACCAGCTCGGTTCCCCGTGTTACGTGGTCTATGTGCGGCGGCCCAAGGAAAGCCCCACCCGCATCGACGCGGGCATCCAGCGCCAGCTCCAGCACAATCTGCAACTGGCCACCCGGCTCGGCGCGGAAGTCGTGCAGCTTGAAGGTTCGGACATCGCGGAAACGCTGGTGAACTTCGCCAGCGAGCGGAACGTGCGCCACGCCATTTTCGGCAAGTCGCGGCTGTCGCCCCTGCGCGAACGGCTGCGGGGGTCGTTCCTGCTGGATTTCCTGTACGAAGCCGTGGGCGTGGACGTGCATGTCGCCAACGTCACCCCGAAATACATGGACAAGTGAGGCCGCCATGATCGTTCTTCCCACCATGCACAAGCGCATCCGCCGCACGTTCCTGCGCCTCGTGTTCCTGTTCGGCGCGCTCGGCGCGCTGCTGCTGGCGGGCATCAGCATCGCCGGACGGGTTCCCTCGGAACTCATCCGCATGAATTACGATTCCATCGCCTACGCGCAGGAGATGGTGCGGGCCATGAACGGCATCCGGTTCCCGGAACTGTACCGCGAATACGACAGGTCCGGCTGGGATCGGCGTTTCGGGCAGATACTGGAGCAGGCCGCGGGCAACATCACCGAGGGCACGGAACGGAAGGCCATCGACACGCTGCGTTCGGCGTGGTCGGCCTTCCGCGAACAGCCGGACGACGGCAACTACCGCGCGCTGCACGCGCGCATCGACACGCTGGTGCAGGTCAACGAGCGCGGGATGTTCCTGCGCCTGAGCAAGAACGCCCGCTACCGGGACATCATGATGGCGGTGACGGCGGCGGTCTTTCTGCTGGGGACGCTCTGGGCGTTCCTGCTGGCGGACGGCGTGGCGGAGCGGCTGTCCCATCCGTTGCGGCGGGTGGCGGAACTGTTCCGCGAGCGTCCGCAGCTTGGCCGGAAGCTGCACCTGCCGGACCCGCAGACGCTGGAAGTGCGGCTCCTGTTCGACGAGCTGTCGCGGTTGTGGGACCGCCTCGGCGAACTGGACGCCCTGAACGTGCACAAGCTCGTCGCGGAAAAGCGCAAGCTGGAGATCATCCTCGAATCCGTGGAGGACGGGGTGCTCGTCCTGAACACGGCGGGGGTGGTCATGCTGGTCAGCCGCCGCATGCTGTCGCTGCTCGGCCTGCCCGCCGAGGCGGTGCGGGGCATGCCGTGGGACGATTTGTCCACCAGCGCGGGCAACTATCTGGCGTTGCGGGACGGCCTGCGCGAGGACATGCAGGGCACGCAGGAAATCACCCTGCGCGTGGGCGGCGAGGATCGCGTGTACGCGGGGCGGCGGCGGAGCCTGCTCAGCGCCAAGGGCGCGGTGACGGGGCAGGTCTATCTGCTCAGCGACGTCACGGAGCGGCGGCGGCGCGATCTGCTGCGTTCGGAGATGATGGACTGGATTTCCCACGAGTTGAAGACGCCCATGCAGTCGCTGGGCCTCGCCGCCGATCTCATGGCCCGGCGCACGGATTTGGACGAGGAAATGGGCATGCTGGTGGAGACGGTGGGGCAGGACGCCGCCCGCCTGCGTACGGTGTCCCGGCAGTTCATGGAGATCGCCCGGATGAGCCCCTCGGCGCTCCAGCTCGTGCCGGAAACGATGGATGTGGTTCCCCGCGTCCGCGAGTGGCTGATCCCCTTCCAGCTCGTGGCCCGCGAATCCGGCGAGCGTCTGCTTGTGGACATGCCCGAGTCCGGGATTCCCGTAACCATCGACGCCGAGCGGTTTGCGTGGGTGTTGTCGAATCTGGTGTCCAACGCCCTGCGCGTGAGCGGGGCGGGAGCCACGGTGAAGGTCGCCGTGGCTCGGGACGAGGACGACGCCCTGCTCCGTGTGGAGGACGACGGGCCGGGCATCCCGCCGGAGCTGGAGGCGCGTTTGTTCGAGCCTTTCTCGCACGGGCGGACCGCCGGGACCCGCGAGGGGCTCGTCGGCCTCGGTCTGGCGATCACCCGCGACATCGTGGAGGCCCACGGCGGCGTCATCCGCTATGCCCGCAGGCCCGGCGGCGGTTCGGTCTTCACGGTGCTGTTGCCTCTGGCGGAGCGGGGGAAGTAGAGAAGATTGGAGGGGGCGGGGAACCTTTCTCCAGAAAGGT
>CABKMN010000077.1 GCA_902373525.1 uncultured Bilophila sp.
GATGGGGTTTGGGGAAGGGAGGGGGAACCTTTCTCCAGAAAGGTTCCCCCTCCCTTCCCCAATCTGCTACGCGAGATTCGTCACCTCGTCGCCGTTGCCGCCGCCGATGGTGTTTTCGAGCTTGTCCTTGAGGTTGTCGCGGAGCCGCCCGGCGAGCTGGGCGACGGCCTCGTTGAGCCCTGCGGGCGCGGGATCGCCCGGCTGCTCCTGTGGGAGGCGGTCGTGGGCCACGGACATGAACAGCTTGATCCGGTTGATCTGGTTGGCTTCGCTGCTGCCGGGGTCGTAATCCACCGCCATGAGGTTCGCCTGAGGCCGGATGCGCTTCAATTCCTTGATCACGCCCTTGCCCGTGATGTGGTTCGGCAGGCACCCGAACGGCTGGAGGCAGAGCACGTTGCCCACGCCGTGGTCGATGAGTTCCAGCATCTCCGCCGTGAGCAGCCAGCCTTCACCGGCCTGATTGCCCGTGGAGACGATGCCCCGGACGCTCCGGGCGAGATCGGCGATCCGGGAAACCGGCAGAAACCGGCTTCCTTCCAGCGCCCGGCGCATGGCGTCGCGCAGGGACTCGATGCGTTTGATCAGGAACCAGTTGCCGAACGCCGAAAGGCCGCTTCCGCCCATGTGCTTCCAGCGATAGACGGGGTCCATCAGGCAGTAGAGGAAAAAGTCCGTGAGGTCGGTCAGCACCGGCTCGCCGCCTTCCTCCATGATATGCCGGACCACCTGATTGTTGGCGTCGGGATGATACTTGAGCAGAATCTCGCCCACGATGCCCACGCGCGGGCGGGCGTCGCGATCCTGCCGGAGGGCCGAAAAGTCGCGGACGATGCCGCGCATGTGCGTCTTGAACAGGGCGCCGTCCCCACGCGCCGCACTGAAACGGACCCGGTTCATCCAGTAGGCCAGCAGGTCGTCCGTGTCCCCGGCGCGGCGTTCGTGCGCCCGCGTGGACAGCGACACGCGCTGGAGCATGTCCCCGTAGAGGCAGCTCAGGATCATCCGGTGCAGCAGCCGCGCGGACACGCTGAATCCGGGCTGATCGTTCAGGGAGCCGCCGCTCAGGGTGAGCACGGGCACGTCCGGGAATCCGGCTTCGCGCAGGGCCTTGCGGAGCAGGGCCGGGTAGTTCGTCGCCCGGCAGGGGCCGCAGGTCTGCGCCAGCAGCAGGGCCGTACGCTTCGGGTCGCATCGGCCGCTTTGCAGGGCCTCGACGAGCTGCCCGATGACCACGATGGCGGGATAGCAGGCGTCGTTATGCACATAGTTGAGGCCGGTTTCGATGGCGTTGCGGCTCACCGTGGGCAGCACTTCCAGATGGTAGCCCGCGCTGGAAATGGCCTTGCCGAGGATGTCGAAGTGCAGGGGCGACATCTGTGGGGCGAGGATGGTGTGGGTCTGGCGCATGGCCCTGGTGAACGCCGGGCGCGACGCCGAAACCTGCCGGGTCGCGGCGGAGGACGCGGGGGAGGGGGCGGGGCGCTCCTCCACGGCGGCGAGCAGGGAGCGGATGCGGATGCGAGCCGCGCCGAGGGACGCGCCTTCGTCGATCTTGATGAGCGTGTGCAGCTTTCCGGCGCGGGCGAGGATTTCCGTAACCTGATCCGTGGTCACGGCGTCGAGGCCGCATCCGAACGAGGTGAGCTGGACGAGTTCGAGGTTGGGACGCCCGCAGACCAGCGCCGTGGCCCGGTAGAGCCGGGAATGGTAGGTCCACTGGTCCACCACCCGAAGCGGTTCGTCGAGGCGTCCGAGATGGGCCACGCTGTCCTCGCTGAGCACGGTGGCCCCGAGCGAGGCGATGAGTTCGGGCAGGCCGTGGTGCACGGCGGGATCGGCGTGATAGGGGCGGCCCGAAAGCACGATGCCGAGTTTGCCGGTCCGGTCCAGCTCCGCGAGGATGCGTTCGCCTTCGGCCCGCAGCTCGGCCCGGTAGGCTTCCTGTTCGCGGGCGGCGGCGCGCACGGCCTCCCGGAGTTCCTTTCTGGGGATGTCGAACAGGGCGTGGAGCGCATCCACGAGCGTATCGGGACGTTCGAGGGACACGTAGGGCGTGTACAGCGTACAGTCCTTTTCCAGCAGCTCGTCCGTGTTCAGGCGGATGACTTCGGGGTAACCCGCCACCACCGGGCAGTTGTAGCAGTCGGCGGCGGTTTCGACCTCCTTGCGGTCGCGGGGCAGGCAGGGGAAGAAGATGCGCTTGAGCCCCCGCCGGAGGAGGGCGGCGACGTGTCCGTGCGCGAGCTTCGCCGGGTAGCAGACCGTCTGCGAGGGCATGGAGGACAGCCCGAGGTCGAAGAGTTCCTTGCCGGACGGCGGGGAAAGTTCCACGCTGTAGCCCAGTTCCGTAAACAGAGTGAACCAGAACGGGTAGTGCTCGTACATGTTGAGCACGCGGGGGATGCCGATGCGTCCGCGCGGCGCTTCGTCCGGCGGCAGGGGCTCGTACCCGAACAGGCGGCGCTCCTTCCACGCGTAGAGGTTGGGCATGGACGGGCGGACGGCTTCGCCGCCGGACGCACCGCGTTCGCAGCGGTTGCCCGAGACGAGCTTCCGGCCGTTGGAAAAACGGTTGACCGTGAGCAGGCAATGGTTGCCGCAGCCCTTGCAGCGCAGGGTTTTGGTGGAAATGTCGAGGGAACGCAGGGCTTCCGAAGACAGAGGCGCGGGGGCCTCGCCGTCGGGGGTGCGACGGCGGGCGATCAGGGCCGCGCCGTACGCGCCCATGAGCCCGGCGATGTCGGGCCGGTACACATGGCGGTCGAGCAGGCGTTCCATGACCCGCAGCAGAGCGTCGTTCATGAAGGAGCCGCCCTGCACCAGCACCCGGTCCCCGAGTTCGGCCGGGGTGCGGAGGCGCAGGACCTTGTACAGCGCGTTGCGGGCCACGGCGTAGCACAGCCCGGCGGCGATGTCCCCGATGTCCGCGCCTTCCTTCTGGGCCTGTTTGACCTTGGAATTCATGAACACGGTGCAGCGTGATCCGAGGTCCACGGGATGCCGGGCGAACAGGGCGGCGCGGACGAACTCGTCCATGCTCAGGTTGAGGCTGCGGGCGAAGGTTTCGAGGAAGGCCCCGCACCCGGCGGAGCAGGCTTCGTTCAGGGTCACGCCCGCGATGAGGCCGTTGCGGGCCTTGAGGCATTTCATGTCCTGCCCGCCGATGTCGATGACGTAGGTGGCGTCGGGCACGAGGCGGCAGGCGGCCTTGAGGTGGGCCACCGTCTCCACGTCCGCGGACCGGGAGCCGAGGGCGGCCTGCGCGAGCTGCGCGCCGTAGCCCGTGGCGGCGCTGGATTGTATCCACGCGCCTTCGGGCAGGCTGTCCGCGAGGTCCGCGAGGTAAGGCAGGAGCCGGGCGAGGGGATCGCCCTGATTGCGTTCGTACCATGAGGTCAGCACCGCGCCGTCGGCGTCCGCGAGTACGGCCTTGACCGTGGTGGAGCCGAGGTCCACGCCGAGGAACAGCGGGCCGGAGGCCGCGGCGAGCGGTTTGCGCGGGGCCGCGTCCCGGTTGTGGCGGTCGCGGAACAGGGCGTAGTCGGCCTCATCCTCGAACAGCGGCGGCAGGGAGGCGGTCCGCTCCCCGGCGTCGCGGGGCAGGCGGGCCCGCGCGGCGAGTTCGTCCAGCGGCACGGGATCGGTCTTCGCGCTGGACGCGCCGGGCAGGCCCACAAGGCTCAGGGCCGTGCCGAGCGCCACCATGTACTGGGCGTTCGGGAAGGGGACCACGTCGTCGGGCGCGAGCCGGAGCGTGGCGACGAAGCGTTTGCGCAGTTCGGGCAGGAAATGCAGCGGCCCGCCGAGGAAGGCGACCTTGCCCCGGATGGGGTTGCCGCAGGCCAGCCCGCCGATGGTCTGTTCCACCACGGCCTGAAAGATGGAGGCGGCGAGGTCTTCGCGCGCGACGCCCTCGTTGAGCAGGGGCACCACGTCGGTCTTGGCGAACACGCCGCAGCGGGACGCGATGGGGTACAGCGTCCCGTAGCTCGCCGCCAGCTCGTTGAGCCCGGCGGCGTCGGTGTGCAGCAGGGCGGCCATCTGGTCGATGAACGCGCCCGTGCCGCCCGCGCAGGCCTCGTTCATGCGCAGGTCCATGCCCTGACTGAGATAGAGGATTTTGGCGTCTTCGCCGCCGAGTTCCACCGCCACGTCGGTCTGGGGGGCCAATACGGCGATTGCCCGCGAGGCGGCGACGACTTCCTGTACGAAGGGCAGGCCGAGGGCTTCGGAAAGGCCGAGG
Source organism: uncultured Bilophila sp. (assembly GCA_902373525.1). GTDB lineage: Bacteria > Desulfobacterota > Desulfovibrionia > Desulfovibrionales > Desulfovibrionaceae > Bilophila. Next base: position 4,247 of record CABKMN010000077.1, read on the forward strand.
GAGGCCGAACCGGTGATTGCCGCGGAAACCGGCATGCCGGGGTAGCGGGCGGCGAGCTGGTCGAGCATGGCGGAAAGCGTCCGGCGGACGGCGGCCCCGTGGCGCACGTACTGCGCTTCAAGCAGCTTTCCGTCCGCCGCGACGAGCGCGAGCTTGGCGGTGGTCGAACCGACGTCCAGCCCCAAAAACACTCTCTTGTCCATCATGCTTCTCCTTACCAGCCTTACGGCGCAGGCCCTTCCGTCGGCGTACCCCCCGCATGCGGCCGCTCCGCGCCATGACGCAACAGGAATCCCGTTGAAGAAAAGGGACTTTTCCCTTTCCTTATCTCTATAACATCATATCGCTTTTTTCCAGACCCGCATGCTTCTTTAAAAAGCATTTAGTATCAATATGTTCTGTTTGATGTCGACAATAGCGTTCAAAACGGGACAGTTCCGTGACGTTTCCGGGAGCGTTTCTACAAGATTCCGGAGAGGGACAAAAGCGGCGTTGCATTGAACAGCCAGCCCGCAAGCGTACAGAAAACGAACAGTACGCCGAGGAACAGCGCCAGCAGCTTCCCGCGCATGACCTGCCGCAGCATGAGCAGTTCGGGCAGGCTTACCGCCACAGTGCCCAGACAGAACGCCAGCGCGGTTCCGGCGGGAACGCCCTTGAGCAGCAGGCTCTCAAGGACGGGCACGACGCCGGTCACGTTGGCGTACAGCGGGATTCCCGCCGCTGCCGCCGCCGGGACGGTCCACCATTGCCCCGCGCCGAGGTGCTCCACAACCCACGCCTCGGGCACATAGCCGTGGAGCAGCGCGCCGACGCCCACGCCCGCCACCGCCCACGGGGCCACCTTGCGGAAGATGTTCCGGGTTTCGCCGAGCGCGAAACGGTGGCGTTCTTCCCATGACGGGCGCGGGGAAGGGGCCGCCCCGCAGGCGCAGATCGGGCGCAGTTCCACCAGCCCCGGTTTGGGCTTCGCGAGCGGCCTGATCCAGCGATCCGCCCGTATCGCGTCCATGAACAGCCCGCCCGCGATCCCGGCGAGCATCCCCGTAGCCACATACGCCAGCGCGAAAGGCCACCCGAGCAGGCTCCCAAGCATGATCACGGCGATTTCGTTGATCATCGGGGAGGTGATGAGGAACGACATGGTGATGCCGAAGGGAATCTTCGCCGTGGTGAACCCTACGAACAGAGGAATGCTCGAACAGGAGCAGAACGGCGTCACGGCCCCGAACGCCGCCCCGAGGGCATAGCCGACGCCGCGCCGCGTGCCCGCGAGCCGGGCTCGGAGGCGTTCCGTCCGCAGTCCCGCCCGAGCGAAAGCCACACCGTATACCATGAGTCCCAGCAGGAGGAGTATTTTTACGGTGTCGTATACGAAAAAGTGTACGGCCCCGCCCGCCGTGGACTCGGGGGCCAGCCCCAGCAGTCCGTAGGTCAGCCACGCCGCCAGCGAATCGTTCGCGGCGTAGACTGCCGTCCACAGGACGAGCGCCGCGACGCCTTTTCCCAGAAGTCGTTTTTCGTTCATGTCCATTCCTTTCCTATTTGGCTTTTTATACAAATATGAGACCGAAAAAAACGCCCGGAAGGGCGTTCGCCGCAATAGACCGATGGCGCAGCCTAGCGTATTTTCCGGAATTCCCGGAGCTCCGTGGCCTGCGCATCCTTGAGCCGGGCGAGGAGGCGACTCCTGATCACGTCGCCGGTACAGTGGAGGAAGGTGTCGAGACAGGCGAGGGACAGGGAATAGAATACGCTGGTGCCCCGTTTTTCCACTTCGACGATGCCGGCTTTCTTCATGACGCCGAGGTGCCGCGAAACGGTGGACAGATCGCCGCCGACCAGCTTGTGCAGGTCGCACACGCACAGCGGGCCGCGCGTCAGCGCCTCCGCCATGATCAGCCTGCTCGGATGCCCCAGCGCCTTGAAGATGTCCGCCTGCGCCGCGAAGAAGCGCCTCGTCCCCTCGTCCATGAAGACTCCTTGTTTGTATGAAAAGCCAAATAAACAATCAGGGACGGCGCGTCAAGCCATCTCCCGGCGTTACTTGATTTTTCCCGTATAGACCAGAATGCCGTCGGCGATGCCGCGCGCGACGGAGAGGCGGTATTCCTTGAGGGCGAGCCGTTCGGCTTCCGACTTGTTGGTGCAGTAGCCCACCTCGATGAGCACGCCGGGAACGCCGGAACGCCGCAGGACGTGGAACGGCGCGGTTTTGATGCCGCCGTCATGGGTCCGGTAGTTTTTTTTCCTGAGGAACTTGAGCGTCGTCTCGTGGATGTTCCGGGCGAGGCGGCGGGATTCCTGCTTCTGAATGTTGAACAGCCGCTGCGGGGGCATTTTTTCCCTGACCTTCGCGCTGCGGTCGCGGAGGGCGTTCTCCACGGCGGCAAGGCGCGTCGCCGCCGAGGTGCGGGATACGTCGAGGTAGTAGGTTTCAAACCCCTGCACCGTTTCCCGGGGATTGGCGTTCACATGGATGGAGACGAACAGATCGGCCTTGTTGGTGCGGACTTTCCCGGCGCGCTGCTCCAGCGTGATCCATGTGTCGGACGTGCGGGTGTACCGGACCTTGAGGCCCCGCGCGGAAAGGAGCGCCCCCACGCGCTTGGCGATGTCCAGCGTGAGCGTTTTTTCCTTGATGCCGTTGTGGTGGGTGCCGGGGTCCTTGCCGCCGTGTCCGGGATCGATGAGCACGGTCCGGACGCCGAGCCGGTAGGGCTTGCCCTTGTATTTGACCTGTCCGGCGGGGGGCGTCTTGTTCTTCCGGGCGGTTGGGGCCGCGGCCTTTTTCGTGTCGGGGGCGAGGGTCGCCAGATACGTTGAGGCGTCCCTGGTGGAGCGCGCCGAGGGGTACGCCTTGATCTGGCGTTTGAGCAGGGCCCGCGCTCCGGCCTTGTCGCGGATGACGTCGCCTTTGAGCCGCGCCGCCCGGTACAGGGAGTCGTCCGCCAGCGAACTGCGGGGATGCTGCCGCACCAACTGGAGATAGCGGTCCACGGCGCGCCGGGCGTCCTTCTTGTTGGAGGCGCAGCGGGCGAGGCGGTCCAGCGCGAGCGCGGAGCGGTACAGCGCGGACGGGCGGTTTTTCCATTTTTTTTCGGATTGGTAGACGGAGAGGAACGCGGCGGACAGTTTTTCCCACGGCTCGCGCTGGAGGCGTTTTTTCGATTTTTCAAGCCGGGCCATGTCCTGAACGGCTTTTTCGTAGCGCGGGGGATCGGCCGCTTCGGCGGGCGGCCCGCACAAAAAAACGACGCAGAGGGCCAGCAGCACGCACCAGAGGGGGAACAGGCCGTATGAAGGAGGGGGGCTCTCGGGGATGCCGGGTCGGTGTGTCGTATCCATGCTCGGGGGGAAAAAGGTTGCCGGAACGGTAAGCCGTCCCGAGAGTAGCAATCGGACACGGAAAAAACAAGGAAGCCCTCATGAGCCTGTATGAGAAAAGTGGTATTGGACATTTCCCGGAACCGGGGGCAGGGTAGGCGGGACTTTTTTCGTTGCATGTCGACGAGGCGCGGTATATAGGTGGCAACTTCTGGTTGATTGATCAAACAATTTTCTCCGAGGCTCTCCCATGCTGTCCATCCTTTCCACGCTGGTTCCCGTCTTCGGCATCATCCTGTTCGGCATCGTGGTCGAACGGATGGGCTTTTTGCCTGTTGAAACTTCGGTTTGCCTGAACCAGTTCGTCTACTGGATCGGCCTGCCCACGATGCTGTTCCACCAGCTCGCCCGCATGGAGTCGGGGCAGGTATCCGGGGCGCTGGTGTGGGGCATGCTGCTCAGCTTCGGGGTCGCCTATGCGTTCGCGCACGGCGTTTTTTCCGGAGGGTTCCGCAGGCACCGTCAGGAAAGCACGGTATTCGCCCTGCTGTCGAGCTTCCCGAACTCGGCCTTCATGGGGCTGCCCATCGTCGTGCTGCTGCTGCCGGACAACGCCGAAGCCGCCATCGTCGCCAGCCTCGGGGCCGTGCTGACCTCCGCGAACATGCTGTTCGCGGACGGCAAGCTGGAACTCGGCAGGCACAAGGGCGAGGGCCGGAAACAGGCCGTCCTGTCCCTCTTCCGCGCGTTGTACCGTAATCCCCTGCTCATTTATTCGGCGCTCGGCGCGGCGGTGAGCCTCTTCGGCATCCCGATGCCCAAGTCCATCCTCGCCATGACCGGCATGCTCGGCTCCACCTCGGCGCCCTGCGCGCTGTTCTGCATGGGGATGATCCTGTCCCGGCAGATGACTTCCTCGCGCGGCTTCGTGAAGGGCTGGGCCCGGAACCAGTTCCCGCTGCACCTGATCAAGCTGTTCGTGGAACCGGCCTTTACCTTCGGCATCCTGTATCTGCTCGGCGTTCGCGGCATTTCGCTGGCCGTGGCCACCATCATCGCGGCCATGCCGACGGCGGTGGCGGCCTACATCATCGCGGAAAAGTATCAGGTGGCGGCCGAGGATTCCTCGCTCGGCATCGTGGTGGATACGGCCCTGTCGGCGGTGACCATTCCGGTGCTGATCGTGCTTCTCCAGTCTTACGGCCTCCTGTAGGCCGCCGGAAAAACCATGCCGCAGCAACAAAGGGAACAACGGAACATCCGCCGCTGGCTGGTCCGGCTCACCGGCCCCATCTTCATCGAGATGGTGCTGATCATCCTTCTCGGCACCGTGGATACGGTGATGCTCAGCCAGTGTTCGGACAACACCGTCGCGGCGGTGGGCGTGGTCGTGCAGCTCCTCAACATGGTTTTCCTCGCCTTCGAGGCCACCACCGCCGGGACTTCGGTGCTCTGTTCCCAGTATCTCGGGGCGCGGCAGACGGACAACGTGTCGCGCACCATCGGGGTTTCGCTGCTTTTCAACGCCATGATGGGCGTCGTCGTGAGCTCCGGCCTGTTTTTCGGCGCGGAACGCATCCTGCGGCTCATGGACCTGCGGCCCGAGCTCATGGCGGACGGCGTGATCTACATGCGTATCGTGGGCGGATTCGCCTTTTTTCAGGCGATCTCCCTGACGCTTTCCGCGATCCTGCGGAGCGCGGGCATGGCCTATTACCCCATGCAGGTGACGTTCCTGATCAACATTCTGAACATCGCCGGAAACTATGCGCTCATTTTCGGGCACTTCGGCTTTCCGGCCCTCGGCGTGGAGGGGGCGGCGATTTCGACCTCGTTCAGCCGGGGCGTCGCCATGTGCCTGCTCATTTTCATCCTTTTCCGCAAGAAGCTGACGTTTCCTCCGTCCTTTCTGTGGCCTTTCCCCTTCCGGGTGCTCGGCAAGATGCTGTCCGTCGGCCTGCCGTCGGGCGGGGAGCAGCTTTCGTACAGCCTGTCGCAGGTGGTGATCACCTATTTCGTCAACATGCTCGGCAACGAGGCGCTGGCGGCCCGCACCTACGCCATGAACATCGTGACGTTTTCCTACGTGTTCGCGATGTCCGTTGGGCAGGGCGGGGGCATCTGCATCGGGCATCTCATCGGCAAGGGGCACAAGAACGCCGCGCTGCTGCTCGGGCGGTACTGCATCCGCATCACCCTGATGATTTCCCTGACCGTGTCCCTGTTCGCGGCCCTGCTCGGGCACACGGTGATGGGGCTGCTCAGCGACAACGCCGCCGTGATCGGGCTTACGGCCCTGATCCTCTGGATCGACGTGCCGCTTGAGCTCGGGCGTGCGGTGAACATCCTTTGCGTGAACTTCCTCCGTTCCACCGGCGACGCGATGTACCCCTTCATCATCGGCCTGATTTTCATGTGGGGCGTGGCGACCGTCGGCGGCTACGCGCTCGGGATTCTGTTCGGGTTCGGGCTTGCGGGCATGTGGGTGGCGTTCACCTGCGACGAAGGCATCCGCGCCGTCTGCTTCTGGTTCCGCTGGCAGAGCCGCAAGTGGATGGGCAAGAGCATCGTGGTCAGGTAAGGACCGCCTCCGGCGGGCAAGGCTCCGCCCTGCACTCGTAAAGGCATGCCTCCGGCGGCTGGGGGGCATGATGCCCCCCAGACCCCCTCGAAACGACAAGAAGGGGTTCCGCATCCGGCTGTCGCCGGACACGGAACCGTTTCTTGTCGCCCCGAGGCCCTCAGGCGTACCCGTTTTCAGGTTTGCGGGTCGTCGTGAGCCTTGTGGGGGGAAGGCCGTCGGGCCTCCGAAAGGCGTCACCGGGGAACGTCCACCGCGGTTCGGGCCGCCGCGCCTCCGCTGCCGTCAGCCGCCCCGTTTATGAACGTCTTTGAAGAGGAAGGGGGGAGGTTTGGAGGGGGGAGGGAGAAACTTTCTCCAGAAAGTTTCTCCC
>CABKMN010000078.1 GCA_902373525.1 uncultured Bilophila sp.
CTCCCCTCCCAAACCCACCCCTCTCCCCCCGAAGACTTTTGTAAAGGTGGATGACGATCGGGGCGGCGTGACTATTATTGGGTGTATGAACGTCCCCCGGCTGCGCGGGACGGTCAGCGCAGCAAGCACGGTTGCCGTGCCGGGACGGCTGCGACGGCTGTCCGCACGGTTTGCGGGCGGCGGATGTTCCCCGTTGCGCGGGGACGGAAGAGAGACGGAGGCGTCTTGTCCGGTACGGGCGAGGGACACAGGGAGGCATCATGAGCACACCACCTACCATTCTTATTGTGGACGACGACGGCGCGCACCGGGCGATGCTGCGGACGATCCTGCGGGGCTGGGGATACGCCACGGACGAGGCCGACGACGGGGACACCGCCGTGGAGAAGGTCCGGGAGCGCGCCTACGACGCGGTGCTTTCGGACGTCCGTATGGCCCGCATGGACGGGATTTCCGCGATCCGGGAAATCCTGCATCACAACCCGTCGATTCCCGTGCTGGTCATGACCGCGTGGCAGTCCGTGGAGACGGCGGTGGCGGCCCTGCGGCTCGGGGCGTACGACTATCTGGAGAAGCCGCTCGACTTCGATCTGCTGCACCTGACGCTGGAGCGGGCGCTCGATCACACGCGGCTGGCGGCGGAAAACCGCGAACTGCGCGAGTACATCCGCGAAAACCCCTCGGGGCTTCTCGGGCGGAGTCCGCGCATGCGCGAGCTTGTGGAGATGGTCAATACGGTCGCGCCCACCGAAGCCACCGTGCTGATCACCGGCGAGTCCGGCACGGGCAAGGAGCGGGTGGCCCGCGCCATTCAGGAGGCCAGCGCGCGGCGGGACAAGCCCTTCGTGACGGTCAACTGCGCGGCCCTCACCGAGTCGCTGCTGGAGTCCGAACTCTTCGGGCACGAAAAGGGCGCGTTCACCGGCGCGGACAAGCGCCGGGAAGGGCGGTTCCGGCAGGCCGACGGCGGTACGCTGTTCCTCGACGAAATCGGGGAACTGCCCCTGCTGCTTCAGGCCAAGCTCCTGCGCGCGCTGCAACAGGGCGAAGTGCAGCGGGTCGGCAGCGACACGCCCATCATCGTGGACGTGCGGGTCATCGCCGCGACCAACCGGAACCTCCGCGAAGAGGTCGGTGAGGGGCGATTCCGGGAGGACCTGTATTACCGGCTCAACGTCATCGGCGTGGAGGTGCCGCCCCTGCGCGAGCGGCGGGAGGACATCCCCGTGCTCGCCACGGCGTTTCTCGAACGTTTCGCGCTCGCCAACCGCAAGGAAATCAAGGGATTCACCCCGCAGGCGATGGACGCGCTGCTCAAGTACGGCTGGCCCGGCAACGTGCGCGAGCTGGAAAACGCCGTGGAGCGGGCCGCGATCCTGTGCCTCGGGGAATACGTTTCCGAACGGGAACTTCCGCTGGCCGTTTCCGCCGCGCTCAAGAACGGCGAACCCGTGCCCGACGTCGCGGACGCCGGGAACACGGGCGGCGAGGCCTCCGGCATGACGCTGGACGAGCTGGAGCGGGCCGCCATCCTGCGCACGCTTCAGGAAACGGGCGATAATAAAAGCGAAGCCGCGCGCAGGCTCGGCATCACGCGCGCGACGCTTCATAACAAATTGCGCCGGTATGATATGGAGTAGTTGACAGCAATAAGAATGAATACTATTAAAGAAGCAACGCAAGCAATACTCTCTCGCAAAGGTGGAGTAGTCATGAATACAACGCTTCTTTCTTCTCGAAATCCCTCGCTGGCCGCGTTTTCCGACCAGCAGATCGACTGGAATCTCAGCCCCGAAATGGCGGTGACGCTGTACCTCGAATGGGGCAACAACGACTGGCGGTCGGAACATCCGCCGGTCCGTTCCAAAAGCGACGTGGCGACCTATTTTGTGGTCGACGCGTGGCAGGACCCGCTTCAGGTCCGTTTGGTGCGCCGCAATTCCGAGTCGGCGGACGATCTCGTTACCGTGCCGTTGCCGGAACCGCTGGCCAAGGCGTTCCGGGACGAATACGGGTCCCTCAAGGGCGTGTTCGAACCCACGCCGGTCATCAAGGACTGGCTCAAGCAGGAACTCGGGCAGGCCTAGACGAACGAAAAAGCCGGAGCGACTTCGCCTAGCTAGCCGTCCTCCGAATATTTCCCTGACCTCCAACGCAGACTGGACATGACAAGCCTCCATTAACCACGGAACGGCGCGCGGGTGGGCGCGCCGTTCGCCTCCGATGCCCCCGAAGGACTCGTTTCTTCGGGGGCGTTTGTTTTGTGCGGCGTGCGGCGGGAAGAGGGGCTGCGGCGGTGCCCTTCGCATCGCCTTTCGGGAACGGCATTCGTTGGGAAGGGCGGGAGGCTGCGGAATCGCTTCGGCGGACGGGGAATCGCCGCGGACGCGTGCGGGACATACGGCACTGCCGCAGGTACGGCGTATCAGGGGAAATCGCCGCGAACGCGTGCGGGACTTCGGGTAAGCTCAAGCTCGACGAAACCGGCCATGTGGTCTCCGCAGGCGGGCGCGGGACTTCGGATTGTCCGAAATGTGTTATGGTCCGCTTCCTTTGGCGGGCTGCCTTCCCACGATGTGCGGGGAAAGCGGCGAACGGGGATTCGATAAGGTCGAAGGTCTTGGGAGGGAAGGGGGAGGTTTGGAGGGGGAGGGGAACCCTTCTTCAGAAGGGTTCCCCTCCCCCTCCAATCTTTTTCCCTCACCCCTAGATTCTCAGCGGTTGCGGGGCGGAAGGATCGCAGGGTATGGTTTGACGGTATCGAACATCTTCTAGCCGTACCGGATTGCCGCTCTATGAACGTTCCCCGCTTCGTCCTGCCCCTGTTCCTCGGTCTGCTTCTTGTTTTGCCCGCATGGCCCGCCGCCTGCGCCGACGCTCCGGCCTCCGCCGATCAGAAACCGGCGGCCAAACCCGCCGACGTTTCCGACCCGACGCAGGACGTCTGGACCACGCTGCTCCAGAACCGGGTGGAGGAACTCGGGGCCATCGACGCCGAAACCGTGGCGCTCACCAAACGGCTGCCCGACGCCTCCCGCAGGCTCAACGCCTCGCTGAGCGGCATCGAGGACGAATACCAGCGCCTGATGACGCTTTCACGGGTGAGCCGGGGCCTGCCGCTGGAACTTTCCGTGGTCCAGCAGCGGCTGATGCGCCTCAACGAGCGCCTTTCCGAAGTGCTGGGGCCGCTTGAGGGAACGCTGAACACGCTGAAAAGCCGCCTCAGCGAAATATCGTTGCTTGAGCAGGATTCCACGCCCACGCAGGGCGAAACCGACGTCTCCCCGGAACTGAAGGCCTTTCTGGACGATCTGGTCCAGACGCAGAGTCGCCTCAACACCGTGCAGGTCCGCATCAGCCGGGTTCTCGGGCCCGCGCGGAAGTTGCAGGAAAACATTTCCGCCCTGTGCGAGCGGGTTTCCAAGTCCATCCCCGGCCTGTGGCAGGATTATTATCTCCAGCGCTCCGGTAAAATCTACGACATGGATTCGTGGCTCAACATCCACAAGAGCCTCAACGCGTTGCAGGAAACGTTCGCCGTACGCATGAACGCCGAACTGCCGTGGACCGTGGCGGGGTGGATCGGGGTCATCCTGCGGGCTCTCGTGCTCATCATCCCGTTGCACGGGCTGATCTTCGTGTCCCGCCGTTTGTCGCGGACATGGCCCGAATCCATGCGTACCGGCTGGAACCGCATGTGCGGGCACAGCTTCGTCTGGCTGTCCTTCGGGTTCATGTTCCACTTCGCGGCGTGGTCGCCGAGCGGCTCCTATCATGTGCTGTCCATCGTCGGCACGCTGCTCCTGAGCCTCGGCCAGATGGCGCTGGCGTGGGACCTCTACACCTTCGAGCGCAACGACCTTCCGTTGCGCTCGCCCCTGTGGCCGTTGTTCGCGCCGCTGCTCGGCGGCCTCCTGCTGTTGTTCTTCAACCTTCCGGGCCCGATCCTCGGCGGCATCTGGCTGATCATGCTGCTCGTCACCCTGTGGCGCGACTACAAGCGCGCCATGCCGGACATTCCGTTCCCGCTGGTCATCAATCTGTTGAAGGGGCAGGCCGTGATCCTGTGGATCGCCGTGCTCATGACCCTGATCGGCTGGGGCCGCCTGTCCATCCTCGTGTGCGTGGCCTATGCGGCGGTGGCCGTGTGCGTGCAGCAGGCCGTGGGCTTCATGCGGATCATGAACACCATTGCGGAGCATATGCCGCAGGAAGGGGTCAAGGCGCTGTTCAGCGGCTTTCTTCTCGCGCTGGCGCTGCCCGCCATGCTGGTGCTGGCGACGGCGGCGACGGGGTTGTGGATTCTGGCCTATCCCGGCGGCGAGTTTCTGCTGACGCATCTGGCGAACATGGACGTGAGCGTGGGCAAGACCTCGTTCAACATGTTGCAGGTGCTGTTCATCGTCAGTGCGTTCTATGTGACCCGCTCGTTCATTTCCGTGGGCCGGTCGTTCATCGCGGACCTGCCCGCGCACGGCATGCGGCTTGACCGCAGCCTCGTCGGGCCGATTCAGGCGGGCTTCACCTATCTGCTGTGGGGACTGTTCGGCCTGTACACCCTGAGCGCGCTCGGGTTCAGCCTGACCAGCATCGCGGTCGTCGCCGGCGGCCTCAGCGTGGGCATCGGTTTCGGCCTCCAGAACATCATCAACAACTTCGTCAGCGGGTTGTTGGTCATCTTCGGGCAGACCCTGCGCGAGGGGGACGTCATCGACGTGGGTGGGGTCAACGGCGTGGTCCGGCGCATCAATATCCGCTCCACGCAGGTGGAAACCTTCGACAACGCGGTCATCTTCGTCCCGAACGCGGAATTCCTGTCCGGCAAGCTCACCAACTGGACCCGCAACGGGCGCATGGTCCGGCAGGAGGTGGCCGTGGGCGTGGCCTACGGCTCCGACATCCAGCTCACGGAAACCCTGCTCAAACAGATCGCGAAGGATCACCCCAAGGTGCTGACCTACCCGGAACCCGCGGTGATGTTCAACGATTTCGCCGCCAGTTCGCTTGACTTCCGGCTCCGGTTCTGGGTGGGGGACATCCTGCACGGCAGCGGCATTGCGTCGGACATCCGAAAGGCCATCGACGCCCGATTCACCGAAGCCGGTATCGAAATCGCGTTCCCGCAGATGGACGTCCACCTGCGGCAGAACGAAACCGTACCCGTGGAGCTGCACACCCCCCGCAAGGCTCCCCGGCCAACCCCTCAAGAGGACAAGAACGATGCTTCAGAACGGAATCCCACGGAACGGGCTACGGCTTGAGGTTTTCACCCGCCCGGATATGGACGGCGTGGCGGAATGCGCCGCCGGGCTGCTTGCCGCCCGGTGCGCGGAAGCGGTTGCGAAACGCGGCGTGTTCACGCTGGCGCTGTCCGGCGGCTCCACGCCGCTGGCGCTGTTCCGCCTGTTGCGGACGGACGCGTGGAAAGCCCGCATCGACTGGGCGCACACCCGTGTCTTCTGGGTGGACGAACGCTGCGTCGCGCCGGACGACCCCGCGAGCAATTACGGCGTCGCCAACCGCGAACTGCTGGCGCATGTCCCGGCGGCGGAGATTTATCCGATGGACGGGGAGATCGATCCCGGCGAGTCGGCGGTGGCCTATGAGGAGGTGCTGCGGGAACACGTTCCGGCGGAGGAGGGAGGGCCGCGCCTTGACTGCGCGCTCCTCGGCATGGGGGACGACGGGCACATCGCCTCGCTGTTCCCCGGCAGTCCGCTTCTGGAACCGGACGCGCTGGGCTCGGGCCGCCTTACCGGGGCCGCCGTGGCCCGGCATCTGGAACCGCGTCCCGAGAGCCGCCGCATCACGCTGTCCCTGCCCATGATCAACGCTTCGCGATGCTGCCTGTTTCTGGCGACGGGGGAGGGGAAGCGGACACGGCTCCGGCAGGCGCTCGATGTGCTGGCCCCGGCCGAACTTCCCGTGCAGCGGGTGCGGCCGGAGGACGGCGAACTGATCTGGGTTGCGGACGAGGCCGCCTGCGGCGACGGGCGGTAATGCCCGGCGAAAAGGCGAAAAACGGGCTTCGGGAAGCAGGCCTTCCCGGACGGCCTTTGCCGCAGCGTTCGTTTGTGAGGCCGCCGGTCATGTTCGCCGGGCATCTCGTTGTCCGCCGGGATGGCGTAAGGACGCTGTTGTCGTTTTGAACCTCGGCGTTTCACAACGGTACCGGCATCCCCGTTCTGCCGAAAGGGGCGGCGGCCCACTCCCGGCTTCCGGGCGGGTCGTGCTTTCCCGGAAAGGGCGTTAGAATGATTGATGTAAGGAATTATTCCTGATAATATACAAAATATTGTACGAAATGCGGCGTTGATACCCGCGATAATATAAATTTTTGTACAAAAAATGCTTTTTGCGCGGAGAGAGAAGCCTTCTCGGGCTTCTCTCTCCGCGCGTCGTTTTTATGCGGGAGCGGAAGGACCATCCGGCGTGTTGCCGTTTTTGAGCGACGGTTCCGTTTCGGAGCGGCGGCGCTTGAGAGGCGGACGCCTCGAAACCGGCATTCCGCCTCAGTTCTCGCCGGATGGGCGGCGGTTTGCCTTTTACGTCTTTTTTGACGGAAAACGTGCCCGTTTTTTCCCGCTTCGGGCCATAGGGAGGCGGGAAACGTCGCAGGGCCGCCGGAGGGGAAAACCCGGAAAAGGCGTTATTGGCATGTTCCTTGCTTAGTCCGTACGGCGCGCCTTGTAAGCCGGAAAGAGTCGTTTCTTCCGGCTGAATTCAAACAGTCGAGGATACCTTTTTTATGCGTAACCCATTGGCAGGATATGCTGTTTCTGTGACAGGGACGCTGGCGCTGCTGGCTCTTGTGACGGGTTTTGTGCCCGGCGGGAGCCATCAGAACCTCGGGTCCCTCACCGGAGAGACGAGCCAGGCCAAAGGGGAAAACCCTGTGCCCCGTCCCCTGCTGCATGTTCCCGAACAGTTTCGGGAAGCCATGATGCAGAACACCCCTTCCGGTCTTCTCCCCGTGTCCCGGGACCGTATGCCGGTCCTCGAAATGCGCGACGGCACCGTCAGCCTGCGGCCGTTGCACGGGAGCGTCCCGGTGAAGCTGGAAACCACCAGCACGTCTCTTGCGTCCATGTTGGCCGCCGTATCCACGGAGCCCAGACAGGCGGAGTTCATCCCCCGCGCGGAACTGTTTTCCAAACTTCCCCGCGTGAACCGGGAGACGCCCACCCGGCTGGACGCGCTCGGCAAAACGCTGGATTTTGACGATTTGCCCCTGCGCTGGAACGGGAGCCAGCAGTCTTTCGAACTGGCCCCGGAAACGCTTGAGCGCACGGAAAAGCTGCTTGGCGAACTGCGGCAGATTTCCGGCCTGACCGCGTCCCTGCGCCGTCAGGCCGAACAGTACCGCTCCGTTGTGGAGAAGTACGCCGCCCGCTACAGCCTCTCTCCGGACTTGGTGTTCGCGATCATCTACACCGAAAGCGACTTCGACCCGAACCTGATCAGCGATCGTTCGGCGCACGGGCTCATGCAGGTCGTGCCGGAAACGGCGGGCGGCGAAGTCCACCGCTGGCTCGGGCGGACCGGCAAGCCGTCCCCGTCGCTGCTCTTGCAGCCCGAAACGAACATCAAGTACGGCACCGCGTACATGTATCTTTTGCAGAACAGGCACTTGAGCGCCATCGCCGATCCCCAGTCGCGGGAATACTGCGCCATCGCCGCCTACAACATCGGCACCGGCGGGATGCTGCGGACGTTCGGCAAGTCGCACGACGCCGCCTTTGCGGCGATCAACGCGATGACGCCCGAACAGGTGCGCGAAACGCTCCTCAGAAAACTCTCCTCTCGGGAAACCAAGGCGTTTCTCGCCAAGGTGCTCCAGTCGCGCGAACGTTTTTCCGTGCTGGGATAATGGCGTCGCGTCTTTTCCCGAACAAACGTCCGCAACGGCGGACGGGTGCCGCACACAGGCGGAACCTCGGCGGCGGTTCCGCCTTTCGGCGCGCATTGTGCCTTGTCGGGAAAAAAGGTAGAAAGAAGGCTTGGCCGAATGTTTCTTGATGAAACGAATCCCTGTCGCCGGAAGCACGGCGACGACAGACCTTTGCCGAATGGAGTTTTCATGCGTACCATCAGCGCCATTGCTTTGAGCCTCGTTTTGCTGTTTTCCGTCACCGCCTGCGCCGCGAACAAAATCGCCGTCGTCGATCCCGCGCGTCTCTTTCAGGAGAGCGAACCGGGCAAGGCGGGCATCGACCACCTGAAGCAGCTTGAAGCCGCCATGCAGGAACAGCTCAAGGTCGCTCAGGGCATGATCGAAAAGGCCCCCAACGACGAAGCGCTTCGCGCCCGTTTCCAGAAGACCTTCGTGGGCTACCAGCAGCTCGTCAACGCCGAACAGCAGAAGGTCGTGCAGCAGATCAACGGTCTGATGCAGAAGACCCTCGAAGCCTACCGCACCAAGAACGGCTACTCGGTCATCATGAACACCGAAGGCCTCCTTGCGTTCGATCCCAAGGCCGACGTGACCAAGGAAGTGATCACCGAAATGAACCAGAACAAGGTGACCTTCGAACCCGTCAAGCTGGCGCCGCTCTCCGCCGAAGCGCCCAAGGCGGCCCCCAAGGCCGATGAAAAGGCCGCTCCCAAGGCCGACGCCAAGAAGTAACCGGGAAAACGGGAGGACGCCTTCCCCATAAGGTTTTTTCCCTTTCCAGAGCGGGCAGATCGCTCCGCCGCGTTCCCGCCGAAAAACACGAAAAGGCCCGTTCCGCAATGTCGGAACGGGCCTTTTGTCTTTCAAACATGCCTTTCCAGAAAAATCCGCCCCGCCCGCGGAAGCCGGGAAAACCCCAAATGGGGATTCGATAAGGACGAACGTCTTTGAAAGGAAGGGATGGGGGCAAGCCGTACTGGCGGGATTGTGAAGGGGAACGGTTCCCCCCTCTTTTCCCTATTCGGCCTGAGCCTTCCCGAACGTGATTTCCTGAATGGCCTTGAGGGTCTGCCGCACGACGGAATCCATGTCGGCGTCGTCGATGGTCGCGCCGGAGGCGTTGAGATGCCCGCCGCCTCCGAACAGGGCGGCGACGGAACGGATGTCGTCGTCGCCGGAGGAGCGGAGGCTGAGCTTGCAGCGGTTGCCGGGGTCCTGCCGGATGAGAGCGGCCACGCGCACGCCCTTGATGCGGCGCATTTGTTCGGCAAAGCCCTCCAAATCCTCGCGGACCGCGCCGAAGGAGCCGATTTCCTCCATCGTCACGGGGCAGACGGCGACCGTGCCGCCGCATTCGAGGGTCAGGGTCTGCATGAGCTTGCCCCAGAGACGTATCTTGGGCATGGACCACTGGTTGTCGAGCTTCTCGCGTATGGCGGCGGCGTCGAGCCCGTTGGCGACGAGGCGCGCCGCCAGCGTAAAGACGGCGGCGCTGGTGTTGCCGTGCGTGAAGGACCCCGTGTCGGACACGAGGGAGAGGTAGACGCACTGGGCCAGCTCGCCGGTGAGGGGCACGCCCGCGGCGTCCGCAACGGCGGCGACCATCTGGCCCGTGGCCGCCATGCCGGGATCGACCCAGTTACCGAGGGAGGCGAACATGGGATTGCCGAGGTGGTGGTCGATGCTGACGGACGGGTACTCGGGGAAGACCGCGAGCAGGTCCTTGCCCATACGCCACGCGTCGCCGCAGTCCAGCACGATGATCAGGCCGGGCTTGAAGGGAATGGCGGAGGGCTTGGTGACGAGCTTGCCGGGCAGCGGGGCCCATTCGAGATAGTCGGGGATGCCGGTGGCGTTGTAGAGCACGAACCGTTTGCCGAGGGATTTGACCAGATACCCCATCGCGCCGGTAGCCCCGATGGCGTCGCCGTCCGGGCTGCCGTGCGCCACGACGACGATATTGTCGAATTGCTGGATGAGCGCCGCCATTTCCTCGGCGGGCTGAATGATATGGGCCGCTTGCATGTCTTGTTCGTACACTGTCAATCCCCGTTTAAAAATTCCAGATCGCTGTATACCATCTCTTCGGCACACACGGCTTCCATCATGGCAAGGCACTTGTCCATCCGAGACTGGAGGTGCTGTTCGCTGTTGCTCAGGGAAATGACCATCAGGCGCAGGCGGGTGAGGGACTCCTCGGTCCCGTACTCCGCGATGGCGACGTTGAAGGTGTTCCGCACTTTCTGCTTGAGGCTGTTGGCGACGCGGCGCTTGCCCTTGAGGGAATCGTTGCCGTGCAGGTGGTATTCGACGGTAAGGACTGCGATGACCATGATGCATCCGCTTGTAAAATCGTTGTGTGGTACCTTTCTGAAATAATGGAACCACGCAGAAACGCAACCCCCTTCGGGGTTGTTCTCATGAGAGAACGGCGGGGGAGGGGAGGAGGGACCTTTCTGGAGAAAGGTCCCTCCTCCCCTCCCCCGAACCCCCATCCCTCCACCTCCCAAGACT
>CABKMN010000079.1 GCA_902373525.1 uncultured Bilophila sp.
CCATCTTCTTCATCTTCTTCTTTTTTTGCTTCCTGTTTGGGGAGGGAAGCCGTGGATGTTCCGCGCGGTTGCCCCCGAAAGGATTCCGGGACCGGTGCAAGGGCCGGATGCGGGATCGGTTCGGATGGTCGGGGATAGGCTGGGGATGAAGGAAGGTGGCTTCCGGGACCTGCCCTTCGGAGCGGAGGTTTTGGGGGGGCAAAAGGGGCGTATTCGTGGTGTCGGACCGGTGACGGGAGCCGTGCGGGCGGTCTTTGCCGCCGGGAGCTTCCCGTTTCGGATATTTTTTCACGGGGCTCATCCGTCCGTTCGGAATGCCGTGCGGGGGTAACCCCCCGGAAGCGCACCTTTTCCGTTTTTGTAGCCCTATAACCGGCCCGATATAATTTCTTGATGCCCCATATCGATTTCTGATAGGAATCGTCCTTGACGTCAGAGGCTTTTTCGAGGCTCTTTCTTCGAAAGAGCCTGCCTGCCGTTGTCAAATGCCGGAAGAGAACTTACACTGTGTCCGACGGTTCGGCGGGTTTTGTCGCGCCGTGCCATACGGAGGTACTTTTGAATCAGTTTACGCGGAATCTCATGCTTTGGGGGATCATCTCCCTGGCTATGGTCATCGTGTTCAACCTGTTCAGCCAGCCCCAGCACTCCAACCAGCCGAGCGTGACGTACAGCGAATTCCTGCGTCAGGCCGCCAAGGGTGAAGTGTCCGAGGTGGTGATTCAGGGGAACAACATCACCGGGAAGTTGACCGACGGCAAATCCTTCCAGATTTACGTCCCCAACGATCCCGGTCTGGTGGACAAACTCATCGCTGAAAAGGTCGAAGTGCGGGCTGAGCCTGTCGAGGACTCCCCGTGGTACATGACCTTGCTGGTTTCGTGGTTCCCCATGCTGCTGCTCATCGGCGTGTGGGTCTTTTTTATGCGCCAGATGCAGGGCGGCGCCGGTCGCGCCATGTCGTTCGGTCGCTCCCGCGCCCGCATGCTCAATCAGGAGCAGGGCAGGGTGACGTTCGAAGACGTCGCCGGTGTGGATGAAGCCAAGGAAGAACTTTCCGAAGTCGTGGACTTCCTGTCCAATCCGCGCAAATTTACCCGTCTCGGCGGGCGTATCCCCAAGGGCGTGCTGCTCGTCGGCCCTCCCGGTACCGGCAAGACCCTGCTGGCCCGTGCCGTGGCCGGTGAGGCGGGCGTGCCCTTCTTCTCCATTTCCGGTTCCGACTTTGTGGAAATGTTCGTGGGCGTGGGCGCTTCGCGTGTCCGCGATCTGTTCGTGCAGGGCAAGAAGAACGCCCCCTGCCTTATCTTCATCGACGAAATCGACGCCGTAGGCCGTCAGCGCGGCGCGGGGCTCGGCGGCGGGCATGACGAACGCGAACAGACCCTGAACCAGCTCCTTGTGGAAATGGACGGGTTCGAGTCCAACGAGGGCGTCATCCTCATCGCCGCGACCAACCGCCCTGACGTGCTTGACCCGGCGCTGCTCCGTCCGGGCCGCTTCGACCGTCAGGTCGTGGTGCCCACGCCGGACGTGAAGGGCCGCCTCAAGATTCTTGAAGTGCATACCCGCCGCACCCCGCTGGACAAGAACGTCAACCTCGAAGTCATCGCGCGCGGTACGCCGGGCTTTTCCGGCGCGGCGCTCGAAAACCTCGTCAACGAAGCCGCGTTGCAGGCCGCCCGTCTTGGGCAGGATACCGTGTTCATGCGCGATTTCGAATATGCGAAGGACAAGGTGCTCATGGGCAAGGAACGCCGCAGCCTCATCCTTTCCGATGAGGAAAAGCGGATCACCGCGTACCATGAAGGCGGTCATGCGCTGGTGGCCAAGCTGTTGCCCGGCACCGACCCCGTACACAAGGTGACCATCATCCCGCGCGGTCGCGCGCTCGGCGTGACCATGCAGTTGCCGGAAGGCGACCGTCACGGCTACTCCAAGGCGTACCTCCAGAACAACCTTATGGTGCTGCTGGCGGGCCGCGTAGCCGAGGAAATCATTTTCGACACCATCACCACCGGCGCGGGCAACGACATCGAACGCGCCACGGGCATGGCCCGCAAGATGGTCTGCGAATGGGGCATGAGCGACGTGATCGGTCCCATGACCATCGGCGAGCAGGGTGAGGAAGTGTTCATCGGCCGCGACTGGGGCCATGCGCGCAACTACAGCGAAGACACCGCCCGCGTCGTGGACGCCGAAATCAAGAAGCTCGTGGAAAACGCCCGCGTGAACTGCCACAAGCTGCTTGAAGAGAACATCCACCTGCTGCACGCGCTCGCCAAGGCGCTGCTCGAACGCGAAACCATCACCGGCGACGACATCGATCTGCTCGTCAAGGGCGAACCGCTGCCGCCGTTCAACGCCGAAGAGGCGCGGCCCGCGGCGAAGCCCGAACCCGCCGCCGAAGGCGACACCTTCAAGCTGGAAGCCGAGCCCGCGCCTGACGCCGGTTCCCATACCGGTTCCGCCGAAAAGCCGGACGACAAGCAACAGTAAACGGCCTCTTCCCGGCATCCTCATGGATGCCGGGAGGCCCGCCCCGAACGGGGCTTCTGGATAGACGCGTGAAGACTGAACGCACATGGATTCTCCGGGGGGGGAGGGTGTTGCACCCTGCCCCCTTCTGTCTGATAGGCATCGTGAACGTGACGCCGGACTCCTTTTCCGACGGCGGCCGCTTCCTCGACCCGCAGCGGGCCGTGGAACACGGGCTTCGTCTGCTTGACGACGGAGCCTGCATGCTGGACCTCGGGGCGGAATCGACCCGTCCCTATGCCGAGCCCGTGCCCGAAGCCGAGGAGCGCGCCCGGCTGTTGCCGGTCATGGGCCGCCTCCGCGAAGTGCGGCCCGACGCCGTTCTTTCCGTTGACACCCTCAAGGCGGGTACGGCCCGTGCGGCGCTGGAGGGCGGCGCGGACATCATCAACGACGTGTCCGCCTGTACCGCCGATCCGGCGCTGACCGACGTGCTCGTCGAGTACAAGCCCGGCTACGTGCTCATGCACAGTCAGGGCAACCCTCGAGAAATGCAGGTCAATCCGCACTACGGCGACGTGGTGGAGGAGATTCTGGCCTTTTTCGAGCGGCATCTGGCCCGGCTGGTCAAGGCCGGACTCCCCGAGGATCGGATAGTGCTTGATCCCGGCATCGGGTTCGGTAAAAATAAGGATCATACCGTGGCGATCCTGCAAGGGATGGAACGGTTCGCCTCGCTCGGGCGTCCCCTGTACGTGGGGTTGTCCCGCAAGTCGATGTTCCGGGAACTGCTCGGGCTCGACGAGGTGGAACAGCGGGCCGAGGCCACGCGTCTGGCGGTGGCTCTGCTGGCCGCCCGCGGCGTCCCGTACCATCGCGTCCATGACGTCTCCGGCTGCGCGCAGGCGCTGCGGCTGGTCGAGGCCATGACGCCGTCCGCCTGATCTCTCCGGCGCACCCTGTAAACGCTCATTTGCGGAGCCGGACCTATGGAGTTCTTGTCTTTTTATTGGCGCGACGTGCTGGACATCGCCCTCGTGACGCTGCTCCTGTACCGCATCCTGCTGCTCATCCGGGGAACGCGGGCGTTTTCCGCGCTCATCGGGCTGATCGGTCTGGTGGCGGTGTACGCCCTCTCCCATTATATCGGTCTCTATTCGCTCTCGTGGCTGCTGGAGAACCTGTTCGGTTCGCTGTTCCTCGTCATCGTGATCCTGTTCCATGACGACATCCGGCAGGGCCTCGCCGCCGTGGGCACGCGCTACCTGTCATGGAAAAAACGGCCCGTGCCCTCCAACATGGTCGGGGACCTCGTGTGGGTGTGCCAGTATTTCGCCAAACGCCGCATCGGCGCGCTCATCGTGCTGGAGAACAACGTCCAGCTCGGGGACATGATGCAGGGCGGAGTGGTGCTGGACGCCCGCATTTCCCGCGAACTGCTCCTGACCATCTTTTTCCCCAACACGGCCCTGCACGACGGCGCGGTGATCATCCGCAAGGGCCGCATCGCCGCCGCCGGCTGCATTCTGCCGCTGGCGCAGATGGACCGGCAGAACTTCGGCACGCGGCACCGAGCCGCGCTCGGAGCCACGGAAGTCAGCGACGCGACGGTCATCGTCGTTTCCGAGGAACGCGGCGAAGTGAGCGTGGCTTCCAAGGGCCATCTGGCGATCATGCCCGACGCCGAACAACTGAGAGAGACGCTGAACAATGTTATCCAACACTGAACCGCAAAAAGGCAACTGGCTGTACCTGCTGGTGGCCTTTCTCCTCGCCCTCGGGCTGTGGTATACGCTCAACGCCCGCGAGGAGATCGAACGTGTGGTCGAGGTGCGTCTTGACTATAAGGGCCTGCCGCCCGGCCTCATCGTGACCGGAGGGCAGCTCAACAAGGTCAGCGTGCGGCTGCGGGGGCCGAAGGAGCTGTTGCGCTCCATGACCAACCGGGAACTGTCCTACACGCTCGATCTGTCCGGCGTGACGCCGGGCAAGAACGTCATCCCGCTGACCTCGAACGACAAGCCGCCGGAACTGCGCGCCTATGAGGCCCTCGAAGTCACGCCGTCCCGTATGGTTCTCGAAGTGGACAAGAGCATGGAGACGAACCTTCCCGTCAAGGTGTCCCTGCGGTCCTCGCCCGCCACTTCCTCGGTACGGCTCAAGGACGTGATGGTGACGCCGGCGCAGGTCACCGTGCGCGGGCCTGCGGGCGTCGTTTCCGGCATGAAGGACATTCAGGCCGAAATCCCGGTGGACCTTTCCGCCGAGGGCAAGGCTCTGAGCGAAACCGTGCCGTTGCTCGCTCCGCCCGCCGTGGAGCTGACCCCGCAATCCGTTGTGGTGACGTGGCGGATCGACGTGAAGCGGCGGTCCCTGAGCCTTCAGCGCGATGTGGTGTTCGACGGCGACGCCAGCCTGAGCATCCAGCCCTCGCGGGCCAATCTGGTGGTGTCCGTGCCGCAGGCGCTGGCGAAGGACACCGGGTATCTCGCCCAGTTTCAGGTGTCCGTTCCGTCCGATGCGCCGATGCCCGCCGGGGACGAGGAGCTGAGCGTCCCCTTGCAGGTGGCCGCCCCGCAGGGCGGTCGCGTCCTGAAAGTGAGCCCGGAAACCGTGATGATTTCCCGGCATGTGACCGAAGAATAGCGTCCGGCGTTCCGCCGCCCGCCAAAAACGTTTGGAGAGAGTGATGAGCGTTCGTCTTTTTGGAACAGACGGCCTGAGGGGCCGGGTCAACACCTATCCCATGACGCCCGAAGTGGCGCTGCGTCTGGGACTGGCGGCGGGTACGTTCTACCGGAGCAAGAACCGCCGCAGCCGTGTGGTCATCGGCAAGGACACCCGTCTGTCCGGGTATGTTTTTGAAAACGCGCTGGCCGCCGGTCTGCTGGCCGCCGGTATGGACGTGTTTCTTGTCGGGCCGCTGCCCACGCCCGCGATTTCCTTCCTCACGACCAATATGCGGGCCGATCTGGGCGTCGTGATCTCCGCGTCGCACAATCCGTTCAGCGACAACGGCATCAAGTTCTTCGACGCCGAGGGATTCAAGATTCCCGACGCCGACGAGGACCGCATGACGGAGATGGTGCTCGATCCCCAGTTCGACTGGAACTATCCCGATCCCGCCAATACCGGGCGCGCCTACAAAATTCAGGACGCGCCGGGCCGTTACATCGTGTACCTCAAGAACAGTTTCCCCGCGCATCTGTCGCTTGAGGGCCTGCGGGTCGTCATTGACTGCGCCAACGGGGCCAACTACAAGGTCGCGCCGCTGGCTCTTGAGGAACTTGGGGCCGAGGTCATCAAGATCGGCACCGATCCCAACGGGCTGAACATCAACTACCGCTGCGGGTCCCTGTACCCCGAAGCCGTGGCCGCCAAGGTCCGGGAAACGCGGGCCGACATCGGCCTTGCGCTGGACGGCGACGCCGACCGCCTCATCGTGGTGGACGAAAAGGGCACCGTGCTGGACGGCGACCAGATCATGGCCCTGTGCGCGCAGGACCTCATGCAGCAGGGCAAGCTCCCCGGCAACATCCTCGTCGCCACGGTGATGAGCAACATGGCGCTGGAAGTGTTCATGAAGGAACGCGGCGGTACGCTCATCCGCACCAACGTGGGCGACCGGCACGTCGTGGCCGCCATGCGTCAGCACGGCGCGCTGCTCGGCGGCGAGCAGTCCGGGCACCTTATTTTCCGCGAATACAGCACTACGGGCGACGGTCTGCTGGCTGCGCTCCAGATTCTGCGGGTCATGCGCCAGCGCGGACGCCCGCTGTCCGAACTCGCCGGGCTGCTCGTTCCCTATCCGCAGGAACTTCGGAACGTGCACGTCGAACATAAGACGCCGTTCGAAGAGTGCCCGGAAATCGCCGAGGCCGTCGCTCGCATCGAAAAGGGGCTGGAAGGCCGCGGGCGCGTCCTGCTGCGCTATTCCGGCACGGAACCGCTGTGCCGGGTCATGGTCGAAGGACAGGATGCGGACAAGGTGCGGGGCTACGCCAAGGAACTCGCGGGTATCGTCGAAAAGGCGCTTGCCTAACGTTTTTCTCCGCGTTGCGGCCTTGCGGAAAAGCGGGCCCCGCGGGATGAACGCAGCGGCCCCCTCGCCGTCGCCGGGAGGGGGCCTCGTTTTGGTCGCCGGATGGAGGCATTGACTTTCATTGCTGACGGCGGGATAGTGTTTATAAGAGGCATTCCCTGTACCCTATGGTATGGGGGTGCCGTCGGACGCCCGCCGAGGATGTTTCGGAGGCCAGACACTGTATCTTACGAGAGAGGAGCGCTCGCTTATGGATATTCGCAAGGTCGTCATTCCGGTCGCTGGTTGGGGAACCCGTTCGCTGCCCGCCAGCAAGAACATCCCCAAGGAAATGTTGCCCGTCTACAACAAGCCCGTGGTGCAGTACGTCGTGGAGGAAGCCATGCGGGGCGGCGTGGAGGACGTCATTTTCGTGACCAACCGGGACAAGGGCGTGATCGAGGACCACTTCGATTACAACCTTCAGCTTGAAGGCGTGCTTGAGCGCGCCGGAAAGCTGGAGATGCTCAAGGTCGTGCGCGGGGTGGCCGAAATGGTCAACATCATGTCCGTACGCCAGAAGAAACAACTCGGCCTCGGCCATGCGGTGCTCTGCGCGAAAGAGATGGTCAAGGGCGAATCCTTTGCGGTCATGGTCGGCGACGACTTCATGATCGGGGAGGGCGCCGGTCTTGAACAGCTCGTCAAGGTGGCGTCCGAACACGATATGCCGGTCATCGGCGTCATGGAAGTGCCCGCCGACAAGGTGAATCGTTACGGCATCGTGATGGGCGAGGAAATCACGCCCGGCGTGTACAACATTACGGACATGGTGGAGAAGCCCGCCGTGGGAACGGTGGATTCCCGCCTCGCCATCGTGGGCCGGTATGTGCTCACGCCGGATATTTTTGAGCATCTTGAGCGGGTGAAGCCCGGACACGGTGGCGAGATTCAGCTCACCGACGCGCTGGCGACGCTGGCGAAGGAACGCGGCATGCTCGCGGTGAAGATGGGCGGCATCCGGTTTGACGCCGGGGACTGGGTGGATTATCTGTCCGCCAACATCTATTTCGGCCTGCGGGACGAGGCGCTGTGCGAGCCGCTCAAGGCTCGGCTGCGCGAAATGCTCGGCTGATGTTTCGGGCCGCTCCGCCCGGGGCGGCCCGTTTCCGTTTTTCGGCGGCGTCGTCCGCTTTCGAAGCGGCGTTCTCATGAACGCCGCCCACGTTTTGCTCACAGGATGGTCTCTTGCTTCGTACCGTCGCGCTGCTGACCCCGCCGTTCGCGTCCCTGACCTATGCCGTCCCCGAGTGGCTCGCCGATTTCGACTGGTGTCCCGGCCTGCGGGTCGCGGTGCCGCTCGGTCGGGGCATGCTGCGCGTGGGCGTCGTGCTCGGGGACGGCTCTCCCTTGCCGGAAGGGGTTGCGGCAAAGCCCATGCTCTGGCCTCTGGAGGCCGAGCCGTTGTTGCCGGTCGGGCACATGGAAATGGTGCGCCAGCTCGCCGTCCGGCAGGCCGTGATGCCGGGGCAAATCCTTGCGGCGGTGCTTCCGGCTGGGCTCAGAGTGACGCAGATGCGTCTGCGGATCATCGGGGAACAGGGCAAGGCCCGGGTGCGCCTGCTGAAGGAACTGTCCGGACTGGCGTCCGACGAACTGCGCGCGCTCGGGGAAGCGTGGATGCGGGGCGGAGCGGAACTGCTCGGCCCGCGTGAGGACGCCGCCGCCAGCGAATTGTGCGTGCTGCGCTGCGATCCGCCGTGGTCGGTACGGCCCACGGCGACCCGTCAGATCGAACTGTTGGAGTTTTTGCTCGAAAACGGGACCGTTTCCCGGCGCGACGTGCTGCGCCGTCTGGGGCAGGGCGTCGCCCCGGCGCTTGAAACCCTGTTGAAGAACGGGCTGATCGGCCTGCGTTCCCTCGGTTGCGAATCGGCGGGCGAAGAGGAACCCGGATGCAACCTCCTGCCTCCGGTTTCGGAAGCGTCGTTCGTGCTGTCCGAAGCGCAACAGGCTGCGCTTGCGGCGTTCCGGGCCGATCTCGATGCCGGGAAACCGGCGTCGCATCTGCTGTTCGGGGTGACCGGAAGCGGAAAGACCGCCGTGTACATGGAGCTGGCGAAGGAATGCCTGTGTCGGGGGCGCTCCATGCTGCTGCTTGCGCCGGAAGTGGCGCTGGCCCTGAAACTGCGGCGGGACGCCTCGCTCGCGTTGCCCGACGCGCCCCTGTATTTTTTTCACGGCTACCAGTCGCCCGCGCTGCGCGAAAAGACGTTCCGCGAACTTGCGAAGCGCCGTGAGCCCTGCCTCGTCGTGGGGACGCGTTCCGCGCTGTTCCTGCCGCTGCCGTCCCTCGGCGCGGTGGTGCTGGACGAGGAACACGACGCCTCGTTCAAGCAGGACGAGGGGCTCACCTATCAGGCCAAGGAAGTCGCGTGGTTTCGCATCGCGCAGGCCAAGGGCCTGCTGGTGCTCGGTTCCGCGACCCCGGACCTGAAGACCTTTTACGCCGTGCGGGAGGCCAAAATTCCCGTATCCGCGCTTCCGGCCCGCGTGGGCGGGGGCACGCTTCCGTCCATTCGGCTGGTGGACATCCGTTCCGCCAACTGCGCGGAGTCCATCCTCGCCCCGGAAACGCTCTCCGCGCTCAAGGAGACGGTGGCGCAGGGCGATCAGGCGGTCATCCTGCTGAACCGCCGGGGCTACGCGCCGCTGATGTATTGTCTCGACTGCGGGAAGGTGGCCCGGTGTCCGCACTGCGACATCGGACTGACCTATCACAAGGGCCGGGAACGTCTGGTGTGCCACTACTGCGGCTATTCGGTGCCGTTTCCGTCCCCGTGTCCGAGCTGCAAGGGGCTGCATTTCCATCCGATGGGGCAGGGCACGGAGCGGGTCGAGGAGTTCATCGGGACGCTGTTGCCGCCCGGAGGCCGCGTGTTGCGGCTGGACCGCGACAGTACCCGGCGTCCGGGGCGTATGGAGGAAATCCTCGAATCGTTCGCCCGTCAGGAAGCGCAGGTGCTCGTGGGGACGCAGATGCTGTCCAAGGGACACCATTTCCCCCATGTGACGCTGGCCGTGGTGGCGGACGGGGACATCGGCCTGAATCTGCCCGACTACCGAGCGGCGGAGCGGACCTTCCAGCTCCTCGTGCAGTCCTCGGGCCGGGCCGGGCGCGGCGAGAAGCCGGGTCAGGTCATCATCCAGACGCGCGATGTGAACCACTATTGCTGGCAGTACGTGAAGTCCGGCGACTACGAAGGATTTTACGAATACGAGATCGCCCTCCGCAAGCGGCGTCGGTACCCGCCGTTCATCAATCTGGCCCTGCTGCGGATTTCCTATCCGATGGACTGGGCGGACGGTCCGACGCAGCTTGCGCGGATTACCGCGTTGCTGCGTTCCGAGAGCAAGGAACGCGGCGTGACCGTGCTCGGGCCCGCGCCCGCACCGCTGCCGCTCCTGCGGGGGCGCAGGCGGTTTCAGTGTCTGTTCAAGGCTGGGGATTGGCAGGCCATCCGCGCGCTCTACGCCGCGCTGCTGCCCCTCGCCTCGCCCCCGAATCTACGTATTTCGTTGGATATCGATCCCGTGAATATGCTGTAGTCGGGAGGGGCGGAGAACCGGGGGAAGAGGAGAAGGGACCCTTTGAAAAGGGCTCCCTTCTCCCCTTCCCCCGGA
>CABKMN010000080.1 GCA_902373525.1 uncultured Bilophila sp.
GGGGGAGGGGAACCTTTCTCCAGAAAGGTTCCCCTCCCCCTCCCCATTTTCACGTCTCTATTCTTCTTCGCTGATGGGGTGGGCTTCCGCTTCGAGGGACTCGGCGCGGCGGATGATTTCCTCAAGCTGGATGTCGGCGCCGAGGACGCCGGTGATCTCGTCGTTGGCGTCGGTGATCACCGTGGAGACGGTGATGATGAGCTGACCGGTGACCTGCGACTGATGCACGTTCATGATGTGCAGCTTGCCCGTGCGCATGGGCTGGAGGAACCATTCGCGGTTCGAGTAGTCGAATCCGAGCGGGAACGCCTTGTAGCCCTTTTTGTCGCCGGGATCGCTGATGGCGATGGCCGTGGAATGGCCCTGCACGTCGGTGACGTAGACGTACTGAATGAACGAGTACTCGTGTACGAAGGTTTCAAGCAGCGCGGTAAGCGCCTCGGGGCTCTCGGCCTTCTGGCAGTCGCGCGCCAGACGTTCCACGAGGTTGGAGGCCAGTTCCCCGGCGATGCGCTTCATCTGGTCGAACTCGCTGTCGAACAGTTCGGGCATGAAGCGGCGCACGAGGTTCTTGATTTCCTTGTTGGAGAAGGAGGTGTTGCGGCCTTCCTCGTAGGCGGCCATGATCTTGGCGTGAATCTGGCCCACGGCGGGATGCTTCTTGGAAACCTGCCGTTCCGCCGGGAGGTTGAACTGCTGGTTGATCCAGTAGGCCACGCCCGCGCGCCCGGCCTTGTCGTTGATGATGATCGGCACGGAACGGTTGAGGATTTTGGTCGTGTCGAAAATATTGTAGATTTCTTCGTTCTTCGCCAGACCGTCCACGTGGATGCCCGCGCTGGTGGCGTTGAAGTCCTTGCCCGCGAAGGGATAGTTGTCCGGAATGCGGTAGTCGAGTTCCTTCTCGAAGTACTGGGCGATTTCCGTGATCACCGTGGGATCGGCGGCCTCGTCGTTGCCGGTGAGGGAGATGTAGTCGATGACCAGCGCTTCCAGCGGCGCGTTGCCGGTGCGCTCGCCGAAGCCGAGGAGCGTTCCGTTGACGCCGCCGCAGCCGTAGAGCCACGCGGTCACGCCGTTGACCAGCACCTTATGGAAGTCGTTGTGGCCGTGCCATTCCAGCCATGCGCCGGGGACGCCCGCTTCGTCGGTGAACGCCCGGACGATGCGCTGCACCGAACGCGGGAGCGCCGCGCCGGGGTAGGGCACGCCGTAGCCCATCGTGTCGCAGAGGCGGATTTTGATCGGCATGGAGGCTTCGCGGGACAGTTCCATGAGCTTGCGCGCGAAGGGCAGGCAGAAGCCGTAAATGTCGGCGCGGGTCACGTCCTCGAAGTGGCAGCGCGGCACGATGCCCCATTCGAGGGCCTTGGTGACGACCTTGAGGTAGTCGTTCATGGCCTGCTCGCGGGTTTTGCCGAGCTTCAGGAAGATGTGGTAGTCGGACATGCTGGTGAGCATGCCCACTTCGTCGAACTCCATGTCGTGGGCGATCTTGAGGTCGTCCATGTTGGCGCGAATCCAGCCGGTGATCCGGGGGAAGCGGTAGCCGCGCGAACGGCAGACCTCGATGGCCTTGCGGTCCTTGGCGGAGTACATGAAGAATTCGGAGGCCTGAATGAGGCCGGTCTTGCCGCCGAGCTTGTGCAGCAGGTCGTAGATGCGGGCGATCTGTTTGACCGTATACGGCGGGCGGGCCTGCTGGCCGTCGCGGAAGGTGGTGTCCGTGATGAACATCGGATCAGCCGGGCGGGGAATGAGGAACGTGTCGTCGAATTCGATGCGGCTGATGTTGCTGTATGGGAAGACGTCGCGGTACAGTTCGGGTTCGGCGCGGTTGTCCAGCGTCAGGGGGCGGGAAGCGTGTTTCTGATACAGTAAGCTCATTGTGCGGAACCTCCTGAGATAAGGTGATCTCCGTATAGAGACGGAAGCGCTGTTGTGCGGCGGGATGGAGCGGGGCTTCCGGCGGAAGTCTTCTTCTCCAATTAGGCAGTATACATTATTTTTGCGGGAACCGGAAGAGGAATTTTGGCGGGCAAAAAGGCGGAAGCATGGGAAAAAGAGTACAAAACGCCGGTCGGGGCCGCCCGTTCTTGCGCCCGCCGGGAAGGGCGGGTATCGTCGCCGGAAACGACGTTGCCGAGGAGCCACATGGACGCCATCAGCCTCATTGCGGAACAGCGCATCCGCGAAGCCTGCGAACAGGGCGTGTTCGACCGCCTGCCGGGCGCGGGCAAGCCGCTGGAACTGGAAGACGATTCGCACATCCCCGAAGACCTGCGCATGGCCTACAAACTGCTGAAAAACGCGGGCTACGTGCCCGAAGAGGTGCTTGACCGGAAGGAGGCGCAGTCGATTGTGGAGGCGCTGGAATCGTGCGAGGACGAACAGGAAAAGGTCAGGCAGATGAAGAAGCTCGACGTGGTCCTCGCCCGCATCAAGGCCAGACGCCCCAACGCGCCCATCCTCGGCGACAAGAGCCCGTACTACGCGCAGGTCGTCAGCCGGGTGTCCGTCAGAAAGAAGGACGACTGACCCCGCCCGTCCCGCATGCCCCGCCGGACGCTTGCCGAAGCCTTCCTCCCGACGCCCGCGATACCGGCGACCCCGCCTTGTCCCGGACGCTTCCGCCGGACCTGCCCGCAACTCCCGGCCCGCCGGAGCCGCCGCATCGGCGAAGGCGTGACGGCGAGCCCCCGCCGTTCTCGTGCCCATCCGGGTCACGTCGCTCCGATCTTTGAACCGCAGGGCCTCGGGCTGTCCCCCTCGTGCCATCGACGCCGCCGTCTGCCCGTTCTCTTGAACGGCGGCGGGAAAGGGCGGCCCGGTTCCCTCGAACGGGTTCCGTTCTTCAAACCGGATACATTCCGTTACATTTTGCTGCACTCCCCACATTGCCGCGAAACAATCCCGAGATAACTTCCCTTCCTGTCTGCGCAAACGCCGCCCAAACCGGGATGGCGGGACGGCCTCGGCCCCGTTTCGCGCATGAAGCGCGGAGGTCCCGGCGGTACGGCGTTTCGCGTCGTCCCGGCGTCTTCGCTCCATGCGGGAGCGGTCCCGGCCAGCCCAAGCCGCATGTGCAGCTCAGGCTGTGGCTTCGCTCCATGCGGGAGCGGTCCCGGCTCTGTCGGCGGCGTTTTTTCGCGCCGTCGGGGACGGAAAGGGCCGTTCGGCTTCCTTGTCGGGGAGAATGTCCGGGGAAAGGCCGTATTCAAAAGAAAACGGCCTCGTCGGGGGCGTCTGGGAGAGCCGTCACCGCAAGCGTTCGGCCCTGTCCGGCGAAGAGGGCCTTCGCGTCCGTAATGGACAACGGGGCGTTCTGCGCCTGTTCAGCGACCGTACCCGTCGCGGGGCCCTTGGGAAGGGAGAGGGAATTTGACGGCGGACCGGGCCGTGTTCCGGTCGTCCCTGCGGCGTGGGGAGCGTTTCAAACGCAACAGGGTTTCGCTTCACCACGCCCGGCGCTATTCCCCGTTGACCTCGCTGTGGGAGAGGAGTGAGCAGACGAGCATTTCGTAGAGCCACTTGGCGTAGGTTTCGCCGGACCATCCGCGTTCCTGCACGAGCATTCTGTACACGTCCCTGCCGGTGAGGCACCAGAACACGTCGAGCGCCATTTCCATCGTGATGTCGTCCTTGAGCCGCCGTCCGTGAAGGAGAAAACGCACATGCATTTCCTGTTCGCTCCGGTGGCAGCAGCGGCTTTCGTTTTCGATGCGCGCGAGTTCCGGGTCGAGCACGCCCGCCCCGCGCAGGAGATCGAAAACCGGGCTTCGGGACTCGTGGACCTGAAGCACAAGCTGCGCCGTGAGCCGCAGCGCCTCGTGGACGTTCGCCGTTTCGAGGGAGCGGTCGCACAGTTCGTACAGGCGTTCGGTGAGCATGGCGCGGTCCAGCAGGCCGGCCACGATGCCGCGCTTGGACTGGAACACGGCGTACACCGTCTGCTTGGCGACTCCCGCCTCCTGCGCGATGGCCTCGATGGTCGTCTTGGCGTAGCCGCGGTCCATCAGCAGGCGCTGCGTCGCGTCGAGGATGTTGGTCCGGGTCTGGCTGGCCTGCCGTTCCCGGGTGGGAGAAGAGTACTTGCGGGCGGTGTGATGTTCCATCTTGACAGTCATCCTTTCGGGATATATAGCACACGAACGGATAGAGCATACTCTATCCAATTTGTTTTTGTCAAACGATGCAAGCAACCTGCGGAAGACGCAAGTCGCTTGTATTTTCTATGGGCGCGGCTGTTTGGATCGCGTCGACAACCTGAGAGTGAGGTTTTATGTTGGTGAAACACGAACGTTTGCCGCTGCGCTTTGGCATGATCCTTCTGGCCGGTCTGCTGTGCCTGCCCCTCATGGGCTGCAAGGACGAGAAGACCGACGCGCAGGCTTCCGGGGCTCCCGCCGTGGAAGTGGCCGTCGAGATCGTCACCCCGCAGAAAGTGTTGTACACGACGGAGCTGGCGGGCCGCACGTCCGCCTTCCAGATCGCGGAAGTCCGCCCGCAGGTCAGCGGCATCATCCAGAAACGCCTGTTTCAGGAAGGTGCGGACGTGAAGGCGGGAGACACCCTGTACCAGATCGATCCCGCGACCTATCAGGCCGACCTCGACAGCGCCAAGGCCAATCTGGTCCGCGCCGAAGCCAACGTCGCCCCCGCGCGTCTGAAGATGCAGCGCTTCAAGGACCTCGTGCACATCAGCGCGGTCAGCAAGCAGGAATACGACGACGCCGAGGCCGCCTACAAGCAGGCGCTCGCCGACGTGGGCGTCAACAAGGCCGCCGTGGAGAACGCCCGCATCCGTCTGAACTACACCAAGGTGACGTCCCCCATCTCCGGGCGCATCAGCCGTTCGCTGGTGACGCCGGGCG
The DNA here is from genome assembly GCA_902373525.1 of uncultured Bilophila sp. Lineage (GTDB taxonomy): Bacteria > Desulfobacterota > Desulfovibrionia > Desulfovibrionales > Desulfovibrionaceae > Bilophila. The sequence continues at coordinate 4,875 of CABKMN010000080.1, forward strand.
CGCTGGTGACCGAAAACCAGACCAGCCCGCTCACCACGGTGCAGCAGCTTGACCCCGTCTACGTGGACGTGACCCAGTCCAGCGCCGAGGTGCTGCGCCTCAAGCGTTCCCTCGAAAGCGGCACCCTCCAGCGGGCCGATCAGAGCCACGCCGCCGTCCGGCTGCTGCTCGACGACGGCAGCGAGTACGAACAGGCGGGCACGCTCCAGTTCACCGACGTGAGCGTGGACGAGAGCACCGGCATGGTCACGCTGCGCGCCATCTTCCCGAACCCCAAGCAGGAACTCATGCCCGGCATGTACGTGCGCGCGATCCTCAACGAGGGCGTGGACGATCAGGCCATCCTGCTGCCGCAGCGCGCGCTCGTCCGCGACGCCAAGGGCAACCCCACCACCTATGTGGTGAACGCCGAAAACAAGGTGGAAGTCCGTCCGCTCAAGGTGGGACGTACGCAGGGTTCGAACTGGGTGGTGCTTGATGGGCTCAAGTCCGGGGACAAGGTCATCGTCGAGGGCCTCCAGAAAATCCGTCCCGGCGTGACCGTTCGCATCGCCGAACCCACCTCCGACCAGCAGGCCGTGCCTGCTTCCGAAAATCGGTAGAGGTTTTTCATGGCACGTTTCTTTATCGATCGCCCCGTCTTTGCGTGGGTGATCGCGATCATCATCATGCTGGCGGGCGGGATTTCCATCCTGAACCTGCCCATCTCGCAGTACCCGTCCATCGCGCCGCCGACCGTCAGCATCGAGGCGCAGTATCCCGGCGCGTCCGCCCAGACCGTGCAGGACACGGTCACGCAGGTCATCGAACAGAACATGAACGGCCTTGACCACCTGCTGTACATGTCCTCGACGAGCGACTCCTCGGGGCAGGCGCAGATCACGCTGACCTTCAGCGCGGACGCCGACCCGGACATCGCGCAGGTGCAGGTCCAGAACAAGCTCCAGCTCGCCACGCCCCTGCTCCCGCAGGAAGTGCAGCGTCAGGGCATCTCCGTCCGCAAGCGCGCCGCGAACTTCCTCAAGGTGTACGCCTTCGTGTCCGAAGACAACAGCATGGACAACGCCGACATCGCGGACTACGTGGTGACCAACCTCAAGGACCCGATCAGCCGTCTTCCCGGCGTCGGTGAAGTGTCGGTCTTCGGCAGCCAGTACAGCATGCGCATCTGGCTCGATCCGCACAAGCTCCAGAGCTACAGCCTGATGCCGAGCGACGTGCTCAACGCGATCAGCGCCCAGAACGCGCAGATTTCCGCGGGCCAGCTCGGCGGTACGCCCTCCGTTCCGGGGCAGCAGATGAACCTCGCCATTTCGGTGCAGGAACGTTTGCAGACGCCGGAACAGTTCGGCAACATCATCCTGCGCACCAACCCGGACGGTTCGCTCATCCGGGTGAAGGACGTGGCCCGCGTGGAGCTGGGCAGCGAAAGCTACTCCACGCTCAGCCGCTTCAACGGCAAGTCCTCCACCGGCATCGCGGTGAAGCTCGCCACCGGGGCCAACGCGCTGGAAACCGCGTCCAGCATCGACGAATACCTGAAAGGGGCCGAGGCCTTCTTCCCGCAGGGGCTGAAGACCGTGTACCCGTTCGACACCACGCCCGTGGTGGAAATCTCCATCCACGAAGTGGTGAAGACCCTCGGCGAAGCCGTGGTTCTGGTGTTTCTGGTCATGTACCTGTTCCTCCAGAACTTCCGCGCCACTCTTATCCCGACCATCGCCGTGCCCGTCGTGCTTCTCGGCACGTTCGGCGTGCTGGCGGCGTTCGGCTATTCCATCAACACCCTGACCATGTTCGCGGTGGTGCTCGCCATCGGGCTCCTTGTGGACGACGCCATCGTCGTCGTCGAAAACGTGGAGCGCGTGATGAGCGAGGAGAAGCTCTCGCCCAAGGAGGCCGCCCGCAAATCCATGGACCAGATCACCGGCGCGCTGGTCGGCATCGCCATGGTGCTCTCCGCCGTGTTCGTGCCCATGGCCTTCTTCGGCGGGTCCGTGGGCGTCATCTACCGGCAGTTCTCCGTGACCATCGTGTCGGCCATGGTGCTGTCGGTGGTCGTCGCCATCGTGCTGACCCCGGCCCTGTGCGCCACGATCCTCAAGCCCATGGGCGGGGATCACGTGCACTCGCAGCACGGGTTCTTCGGCTGGTTCAACCGCTGGTTCGACAGCGCCACGCTGCGCTACCAGAGCGGCGTGTCCTACGTCATCCGCCGCGCCGGGCGCTTCATGATCATCTATCTCGTGCTCGTCGGCGGGCTGGTCTTCATGTTCAAAACCCTGCCCTCGGGCTTCCTGCCCGACGAGGACCAGGGCATGATGTTCGCCCAGATTCAGCTTCCCACCGGCGCCACGCAGGAAGAGACCACCAAGGTGCTGGAGCAGGTTGAGAAGTATCTGCTCGAAAACGAGAAGGACGCCGTGGAAAGCATGATGGGCGTGCTCGGGTTCAGCTTCGCGGGCAACGGCCAGAACATGGCTATGGCCTTCGTGCGCCTCAAGGACTGGAGCGAACGTCAGGACCCGTCCCTCAAGGTGGACGCGGTGTCCGGACGCGCCATGGCCGCGTTCTCGAAAATCCGCAACGCGCAGGTGTTCGCCTTCGCGCCGCCCGCCATCATGGAACTCGGCAACGCCACCGGCTTCGACTTCCAGTTGCAGGACAAGTCCGGCCTCGGGCATGAGACGCTCATTCAGGCCCGGAACCAGCTTCTCGGCATGGCCGCTCAGAACAGGAACCTCGTGGCCGTGCGTCCCAACGGTCAGGAAGATCAGCCGCAATTGCGCATCGACATCGACCGCGAAAAGGCGGGCGCGCTCAGCCTGAACCTCGCGGACATCAACTCGGCGCTCTCCACCGTCTGGGGCAGCTCCTACGCGGACGACTTCCTCGACAAGGGCCGCGTCAAGAAGGTATACGTGCAGGGCGACGCGCCGTTCCGCATGGTTCCGGAAGACATGGAAAAATGGTTCTTCCGCAACAGCAAGGGCGAGATGGTTCCCTTCTCCTCCTTCGCCTCGGCGCACTGGGAATACGCGCCCGCGCGTCTGGAACGCTACAACGGCGTGCCGTCCGTGGAAATCCTCGGGCAGCCCGCTCCGGGCGTGAGTTCCGGTACCGCCATGCTGGAAATGGAGGAACTCGCCTCGAAACTGCCGCAGGGCATCGGCTACGAATGGACCGGGCTGTCCTACCAGGAACGTCTGTCTGGTTCGCAGGCGCCGGCGTTGTTCGGGCTGTCCATTCTGGTGGTGTTCCTCTGCCTCGCCGCCCTGTATGAAAGCTGGTCCGTGCCGTTCGCGGTCATCCTCGTGGTGCCGCTCGGCGTGCTCGGCGCGCTCGGCGCGGCGAACATGCGGATGTTGTCCAACGACGTGTACTTTCAGGTGGGTCTGCTCGCGACCATCGGTCTCTCGGCGAAGAACGCCATTCTGATCGTGGAATTCGCCAAGGAACTGCACGACAAGGGCGGGGACCTGATCGAGTCGACGATTGAGGCCGCCCGCATGCGTCTGCGGCCCATCCTGATGACGTCGCTGGCCTTCCTGCTCGGCATCCTGCCCCTCGCCATCAGTACCGGCGCGGGCGCGGGCGGGCAGAACGCCATCGGCACGGGCGTCATGGGCGGCACCTTCGCGGCGACGGTGCTCGGGATTTTCTATATCCCGGTGTTCTTCGTCGTGGTCACCACCGTGTTCTCGTTCCGCTGGAAGAAGCGGCGGAAGCGCCGCCGCACCGCCAACATCGTTGAAACCATACCGGGAGATACCAGCAAATGATGTCAGCAGGAAAGTATGTGGCGCTCGCGCTGGCGGTATTGTTGCCCGGCTGCACGATGGCTCCGAACTACGTCCGCCCGGAGGCCCCGGTGGCGGAGGCGTGGCCTGACGATCTGATGCCCAAGGGGACGGTGCTCGCCGAACCCTCGGACAAGGATGCCGCCGACATCGGCTGGAAGGTGTTCTTCACCGACCCGCATCTCCAGAAGCTCATCCAGCTCGCGCTGGAGAACAACCGCGACCTGCGCGTGTCCGCCCTGAACATCGAGCGGGCGCGCGGGCTGTACCAGATACAGCGTGCGGACCTGATGCCCGGCGTTGAAGCGACGGGCGAGTCCTCGAACAAGGGCGTGTCCGCCGATCTCTCCAATACGGGGAGCCGGATGGTGTCGCGTCAGAACGCCCTCAGCGTGGGCATGAGCAGTTATGAACTGGACTTCTTCGGGCGCATCCGCAGCCTCAAGGATCAGGCTCTGGAAACCTACCTCGGCACCGAGGAGGCGTACCGGAGCGCGCACCTGAGCCTCGTGTCCGAAGTGGCGCAGGCGTATCTTGCGCTGGTGGCGGACCGGGAGCGCCTGTCCATCGCCACCGAGACGCTCAAGAGCCAGAAGGCGTCGTACGAAATGATCGAACGGCGTCACGCGGTGGGCGTTTCGTCCGAGCTGGACCTGCGTCAGGCGCAGACCAGCGTGGACACGGCCCGCGTGGACATCGCCCGCTACACCGGGCAGGTGGCGCAGGACATCACGGCGCTCGGCCTGCTCGTGGGCACGAAGGTGACTCCGGACATGCTTCCGGCGCAGGCGCTTTCCGATCTGCCCGCGTGGCCCGAGCTGCCGGTGGGGCTGCCCTCCGCCGTGCTGCTCAAGCGTCCCGACATCCTTCAGGCCGAACACGAACTCAAGGCGTCGAACGCGAATATCGGCGCGGCGCGGGCGAACTTCTTCCCCCGCATTACGCTGACCGCGGGCATCGGCACGGCGTCGAACGAGCTTTCCGGGCTCTTTGACGGCGGCACGGGCACATGGACGTTCCTGCCGCAGATCAGCCTGCCGATCTTCGAGGGCGGGCGTAATCTCGCCAACCTGCGGGTGTCCGAGACGGACAAGAAGATCGCGGTGGCGAACTACGAGAAGGCCATCCAGTCCGCCTTCCGGGAAGTGTCGGACGCGCTGATCAGCCGGATTTCGCTGGCCGGTCAGCTCGAAGCCCAGAAGTCCCTCGTGTTCGCCACGTCCGAAACGTACCGTCTGTCCACCGAGCGCTACAATCAGGGCGTCGACAGCTACCTGACCGTGCTCGATTCGCAGCGTTCGATGTACAACTCGCAGCTCAACCTCGTCGCCACCCGCGTCGCCCGCGAGCAGAACCTGATCATGCTGTACAAGGTTCTCGGCGGCGGTTGGAAGGAATAGGAACAATAAAAAATTGGAGGGGGGAAGGAGAAACTTTCTTCAGAAAGTTTCTCCTTCCCCCCTCCAAACC
>CABKMN010000081.1 GCA_902373525.1 uncultured Bilophila sp.
AACCCCACCCCTTCCCTTCCCAAGACTTTCGACCGTATCGAATCCCTGTTCCCGGTTGTTCTTGCGAGAAAAGCCTTTCGTTGTCCGGACGGCGGAACGATGCGGGGATTTTCCTCCGTGCCGGGGAACGGACAAATTCAGGCGCTCAAAACCGCCGCGTTCCGATCTTCCCACGCGCCGGGAAACGGCCATTCTCCAAAGGACACGCCTCCCGCAAGGCGCGCTCTGCCTTTATGCGGAAAACCGGGATGAAAAAATTTCGATGAGGGGAAAAGCCCTTGCAAGAGGAGAGAGGGGGCTTGCGGGAGAGAGGAAGAAACCTTCTAGAGAACGTTTGTCCCCCTCTCCCGCAACCGTCCTTTCCCCGTTTTCGGAGATCGTATGCCTCAGAAAGACATGCCCATGCCGTTCCGCACGGCCCTGCCGTGGGCGGGGTTCGTCGCACTGCTGTTCCTGCTGAACTACATGTCGCGGTCCACGCTGACGCCGCTGCTCGTCTCCGTCGAACGGGGACTCGGCATCGGACACGCGCAGGCCACCAGCCTCCTGTTGATGCAGAGCGCGGGATTCAGCGCCGCGCTGGCGGTTTCGGGCTTCCTCCTCTCCCGCTTCAAACCGAGACAGATTGCCGCCGTCCCGCTGGCCGCAGCCGGGGCCGTACTGCTGTGCATGCCGCTGGTCCAGACGCTCGGGCAGGCGCGGATCGTCTTCGTGGCCTTCGGCTTCGGCGTGGGCTTCTACTTCCCGGCGGGTATGGCGACGCTCTCGTCGCTCGTGTTCCCGAAAGACTGGGGCAAAGCCGTGGCGATCCACGAACTCGCCCCGAACACCGGCTTCATCCTGATCCCGCTGCTGGCGCAGGCCGGGCTGCTGTTCACCGACTGGCGCGGCGTGTTCGCCGTCATGGGCGGGCTCATGATCTGCACGGGCGTCTCGTTCCTCCTGTGGGGACGCGGCGGCAACACCTGTACGGACGCGCCGTCCTTCAAAGGCTGCGGCGCGCTGCTCAGGAATCCCGCAAGCTGGGTGGTCGCCCTGCTCCTGACGGTTTCCATGATCGGCGAATTCTCCATCTACAGCATCCTCCAGATTTTCCTCGTCAGCGCCGTGGGCTTCGGACCGGAGGAAGCCAACCTCGCCCTGTCCGGTTCCCGCCTCGCCATGCCGCTCGTGGTCATCGCCGCCGGATGGACGGCGGACCGCTTCAACGCCGGGCGCATCGTCAGCGCCTGTTTCCTGCTCCACGCCGCGGCGCTGTGCCTCATGTCCGTAGACGCCTCCGTATCCCGCCTCCCGGCCCTCGTCGGCGTCATCCTTCAGGCGGGTTCGATGGCCTTCGTGTTCCCTCCGCTGTTCAAGGTCTTCGCCCTGTGCTTCGCCCCCGACGATCAGCCCGTCCTGCTCTCGCTGAGCATGCCTTTCGCCGGACTCATCTCGGCGGGCGGCGTCCCCTTCTTCATCGGCTACTGCGGCGAATTCCACACCTTCGGACTGGCCTTCCTCGTCATCGCCGCCCTGTCCGTCGCAAGCGCCGTCTCGGTCGCCGTACTGAAAAAAAGAGGATGAAGACGAATCAGGGAGGGGGGAGGGAACCTTTCTGAAGAAAGGTTCCCTCCCCCCTCCCCGGTACCCCTCCTCTCTCCCTCCAAAGACTTCCGACCGTATCGAATCCCTCTTCGCGGCTTTCCGGTCCATGCGGGAACCGGCCGAACCCGTTTGCCTTGAAATAAAAAACTCCGCTGTCCCAAAGGATAACGGAGCGTTCTATGCCTTTCATGACTCGCCTTCCCGCCGCAGCTTCCGCGTACAGAAAACTCCGACTCTCCCGACGGCAATGGGAGCATAACCGCTGGAACCGTCTTCCGCCCGCAGGGAAAACCGACAGGAGGGATTCGATACGGTCGAAAGTCTTTGAAGAGAAAGGGTGAGGGGTTTGGGGGAGGGGAGGAGAAACTTTCTGGAGAAAGTTTCTCCTCCCCTCCCCCAATCTTGTCCGTTACTTCTTCCGCCGCCGCAACGGCTTGCAGTACGCGTGCTCGGCGCTGTGGCCGAACTCCTGAAGGCGGCGATCGACGAGATCGTACAGCGAACCGGGGGTAAAGCCGCCGTTCTTGAGGGGCCGCCCGGCGGGGATGCCGGTCAGCAGCTCAAGCGCTTCGGTGATGTGCTCCACGGGGTAGATGCCGAACTTGCCCGCGTCCACGGCTTCGCGGATGCGCGGCGAGAGCATCAGATGATCCACGTTGTCGCGGGGCACGATGACGCCCTGCTCGCCCGTAAGCCCACGGCGGGAACAAATGCCGAAAAAGCCCTCGATCTTGCGGGACACGCCGCCCACGGCCATGATCTGGCCGGACTGGCTCACCGCGCCGGTGATGGCGAGTGACAGCTTGAGCGGCACCTCGGAAAGCGCCGACAGCAGCGCCGCCAGCTCCGCACCCGAGGCGGAGTCGCCTTCGATGCCGCCGTAGTTCTGCTCGAAGCAGAGGCTGCCGGTCATGACGAGAGGCTTGTTCCGCGCAAACTGATCCACAAGGTAGCTCTTGAGGATCAGCATGGCCTTGGTGTGGATGGGGCCGCCGAGCTCGGCCTCGCGCTCAAGGTCGATGATGCCCCCGTGCCCCACGCCCACCGTGCAGGAAATCTGATGCGGCAGGCCGAACTCGAAATCGCCGTACCACGACACCGACAGGCCGTTGACCCGGCCCACGGCGGAACCCGAGGTCCGCACCTTGATCAGGTCGCGGTCGTACTCTTCCATGTAGAGTTCTTCAACGAGGTTCGCACGGTAGAGGCGGGTTTCGAGCGCCTCCTCAAGATGCGCCGCCTCCACAAGCCCGGAGCCGTGCATGGAGGCCATCGCCGAGGCTTCGATCATCACGTCGCGCATGAGCGGGAACTTGAGCGACAGCTTGCGCTGATCCTCGGCCACGCGGGAACTGAAATCCACCAGTCCCGCCAACGCCCCGCGGCTGAACGGCAGCAGACTGGTTTCGTCGATGATCCCGGCGACGCGGATGAGCCACGCCCGGATGTCGGCGGCGGTGCGCTCCACCGTCTCGGTCATGTGCGCCTTGATCTTGAACAGCTTGGCGAACCGGTCGTCGTTGGTCAGCAACGCCTCGTACAGCTCCTCGTTGCCCACGAGCACGACCTTGAGGTTCAGCGGGACCGGCTCGGGCTCGATGCCCTTGGTGCGGACGGCTCCGTCCGGCACGTCGCCCGCTTCCTCAAGCCGCGCGGAACCCGCCCGCAAGGCGCGGAGCAGGCCTTCCCACGCACCGGGATGCTGCAACACGTCCTCGATGTGCAGGACGAGGAAGCCGCCGTTGGCGCGGTGCAGGGACCCCGCCTTGATCAGGGTGAAGTCCGTGACCAGCGCGCCCATTTCCGACTCGCGCTCCACGCAGCCGAGCAGGTTGGCCACGGTGGGGTGGTCCTCGATAACCAGCGGCGCGCCCTTGTTCCCGCTGTTGTCCACAAAGACGTTCACGTCGTACAGATACGTGTCCCCTTCGGGATGCGACGGCTCACCGGACAGCGCGGCGCTGAGCGAGGCCGAGGGAGAAGGCGGCGTGTCGCGGGGCAGGAACCCTTCCGGATGATCAAGGATATCCTGCCGCAGGTCCTCGAAATAGTCCTGCAACGCGGGGTTGACCTCGCCGTCCGGCCCGGCGCAGTTCTTCAGGATGCGCTCCACCACGGGGGTCAGCACGGCGGACAGCACGGAGCCGATCACTTCCTGCTCCAGCGTCTTCTCGGCGGACCGGAAGGACTGCTCGGCGGAATTGAGCTTGCGGACCATGCCGGACATGGCCCGCAGCAGGGTGTCGCCCTTCCGCTTGAGCCCCTGCCGCAGCGCGGGATCAAGATGCTCGTATTCCTCTTCGCTGAGGCGCTTGCCCTCCACCAGCGGATAGAGGGTCAGGCTTCCCTGCTCGTCCATGTCGAGGTTGAAGCCCTGCTTGCCCGCCGTCTTGTCCATCTGCTTGATGAGCCCGGAGCGCACGGACTGGAAATCGTCCTGCAATTCGGAACGCTTCTTGACGTACTTCTCGTTGTCCAGACGGACGGGCAGTTCCTTGCGGACGTCGGCCAGCGCCTGCGAAAGCGCCGAACGCAGCTTCCTGCCCTGCCCCGCCGGAACGGTCAGCAGCAAAGGCCGGTCGGGGTCCTCGAAATTGTTGACGTACAGCAGGTCCGGCGGCGTGGGGGCCTTGCGGATGCGCGGTTCGAGGAATTCCCGGAGCATGTAGGTACGCCCGAGGTTCGACTCGCCGGAGAGGTACACGTTGTACCCCGCCGTGGGAATGTGCAGCGCAAGCTCAAGCGCCTTGAGGGCGCGGGGCTGCGGGGCGACCTTGCGGTGCCCGTTGCGCGGGATGTCGTTGCTCGTTTCCCAGGGGATGCGCTCCTGAGGCAGATTCGAACAGAGGCGGCTCCCGGGCAAGGATTTGATTTTACTCATAGCGGTCCTGTATTGAAGAAGGAGGGGCCGTTTTCCGGCAACGCGTGTCCGCCGGGAAACGGCCCGCTCCGCAAGAGGTATCGGCGTCCGCCGCGATGCGCGACGGGAAGGAGCCGGGAAACAACGCTCCCCGGCCCCGGAAGGACAAAAAGGACAAGGTTACTGCGCGTACACCTTGGCGAGGATTTCGGCCCCGCCGTCCTCGGCGAGGGCGCGGGCCAGTGCGAGGCCCACGGCGCGGGCCTCATCGGCGCGTCCCGTCACCTTGCGGCGGATGATCGCGGAGCCGTCCACTTCGCCGACCAGCCCTTCCAGTTCGAAGGTGTCGGCGTCGAGCATCTCGGCGTGTCCGGCGATGGGCACCTGACAGCCGCCGTCAAGCCCGGCGAGCAGGCCGCGTTCCGCTTCCACGCAGACGCGGGTGGGACGGTGCTCCATAAAGGCCATCATGTCCGCGAGGTCCTTGCGGTCGGCCCGGAATTCGATGCCGAGCGCGCCCTGCCCTACGGCGGGGACGAAGGCGGGCGGCGTGAGCGGGCGTTCCTTGGGCATGGACAGGCCGAGGCGCTTCATGCCCGCCGTCGCCATGACGATGGCGGCGAACTGGCCCTCGGACAGTTTGCGGAGGCGCGTATCCACGTTGCCGCGCAGGGATTCGACCTTGAGATCGGGCCGCAGCGCCAGCACCTGCGCCTGACGGCGGAGGCTGCTCGTACCGACCACGGCCCCGGCGGGCAGGTCTTCCAGCGACTCGTACTTCACCGACAGGAACAGGTCCGTGGGGTCCTCGCGTTCCGGCACGATGCCGAGGACGAGGCCCTCGGGAAGCTCCATCGGGACGTCCTTCATGCTGTGCACGGCGATGTCCGCCGCGCCGGACAGCAACGCCTCTTCGATTTCCTTGACGAACAGGCCCTTGCCGCCGACCTTGGCCAGCGGCACGTCGAGGATGATGTCGCCCTTGGTCTTGATGACGTTCAGTTCCACCGCAAGGCCGGGATGCGCGGCTTCGAGGCTGTCCTTCACATGGTTGGCCTGCCAGAGGGCCAGACGGCTGCCACGGGTGGCGATAACGAGTTTTTCCATAACGATCCTTGCGTGGTGAAACGGGCGCGCCGTCCGGGGGCGGCGCGCCCTTGCGAATGTCCTTGTGAGGGGGAAGGAGGGGTTCCCGTTCCGGGCGTCCCTCCGCGTGGCCTAGTGGCAGCTCGCGCAGTTGCCGCCGGAACAGCCCGCGCAGCCGCCGGAAGACGGCGCGGCGGGCGCGCCGAAATCACCGAGGCCGCCGGCTTCGCAGTGGCGGCAGGGCTTGGAGATGAGCTTTTCCGTGGCTTCGGCGTGGCAGGCCGGGCAGACGGGGTTCTTGTCGCCGAAAACCAGTTCCTCGAATTCGTGGCCGCAGCGCGTGCAGCGGTATTCAAACATGGGCATGACGCTTCTCCTGTATGTATGGGGGGACGGCGGCCTCTAGTCGAGCAGAGGCTTGATCGCCATCACGTTTTCAAAAAGATAATGATCCGTCAGGGCGCAGAGCATGTGCCCGATGGCGGCGTGCATCTCCTGCACGAGCGGCGTGGACGGGTGCCCCACCGCCAGCAGAATGTCGCACAGCGGAGCCATGCGGCCCCCGCCGTCGCCGGTCAGCCCGATGGTGAACAGCCCCTGTTTCCGGGCCGCCTGCAACGCGCCGATGACGTTCGGGCTGTTGCCCGACGTGGAAATGCCGATGAACACGTCGCCGGGCCGCCCGAGCGCCTGCACCTGCTTGGCGAACACGAGATCATAGCCGAAATCGTTGCCGATGGAGGTCAGCACGGACGAGTCCGTGGTCAGGGCGATGGCCGGAAGCGGGGGCCGATCCATCAGGAAACGGTTGACGAACTCCGCGGCCCAGTGCTGGGCGTCGGCGGCGCTCCCGCCGTTGCCCGCCAGCAGAATCTTGCCCCCCTGCGCCACGGAGACCGCCATGCGTCGGGCGGCTTCCGCCACCCTGCCGCCGTGGACGGCAAAAAAATCACGACGCAGTTTCGCGCCGTCCTCCGCGTGCCGGGAAATCATCTGCAAGGCTTTGTCCATAACGCTGTGCTCCTTCGGGGCCGCACGGGCCTCTTCGCACAGATAATCCCTGATTTCCGTTCTGCAACCCGATCGCGGCGATCCTTGGGATATAAGCGAAACGGCCCCCGCTGACAACACCGGAAGGCCCGGGGTGCGCCTCACAACCCGGCGAAACGACAGGCCCGCCTTGTTTTCCGCCCAAGTTTGCTATTGAAGAATCACAAGGTTTCTACTACTGAAAGCAGATGCAGTCCGTAACCTCCATTCTTCTCGTCACCAAGACCCGGCACGCCGCCGCCGAGTCCACGGCCGTTTCCGTGGCCCGCTGGCTCGAAGCGCGCGGCGTGGCGTCCTCCACCGTCTCCGCCGCCCACCCGGCGCGGGAACTCGCGGACAGGGCCCGCGCGGCGGACGTCGTGCTGATCCTCGGCGGGGACGGCACGTTCGTCGGCGTGGGGCGCAAGCTCGCCGGGATCGACGTCCCGCTTCTCGGCATCAACTTCGGGCAGGTCGGCTTTCTGACCGAGCTGTCCGCCGACGACTGGCAGCCCGGTCTGGAACGCCTCCTTGCCGGAAAGATGATCACCCGCACCTGCGTCCTGCTGGCGTGGGAACTCCTCCGCGACGGCAAAACCGTGGCCGAGGGACACGCCGCCAACGACGTGGTCGTGGGGCGCGGGGCCATCGCCCGCGTGCTGCCCGTCCGTGTCTTCGTGGACGGCGAGGACATGGGCCTCGTGCGCTCCGACGGCGTGATCGTCTCCACCCCGCTCGGGTCCTCGGGCTATGCCCTGTCCGCGCACGGGCCGCTGGTCCACCCCGACGTGCGGGCGCTCACCCTCACTCCCATTTCGCCCTTCTTCAAGAGCTTTCCGCCCATGACCCTCCCGGTCGAAGCCCGCATCCGCCTCGAAACCGCCGCGCCCGACGGCTCCCTCACCGTGGACGGGCAGGAGGGCCTGCCGCTGTGCGCCGGGGACGTCGTCCGCGTGCGGAGCCTCGAAGCGGGTCTGCGGGTCCTTTCGCGCACCACCGGGACCTACTACCGGCGGCTGCGCGAACGCGGCTTCATCCAGACGGACGAGCCTACGGAGCGCCCATGAACAGGCTCCCCGACATCGGGCGGGTCCGCGACCTGCGGCTCGGCGCCCATCCGGCCTTCGACGCGTGGTTCTACAGCTTTTGCGCGGAAAACAACATCGAACACGGCATCAATCCCGCCGGGGTCGCCAGCCCCGAGCAGCTCCGCTTCATGGTGGCGATGGACGAGCGGCAGGTGTACGCGCCCTGCTCCGACGCCACGTTCAAGGAGCTGGCCGCGTCCCACCACCTCCGCAGCTTCCCGCCCCGCGTGCGCAGCCAGTACGTCGCGGCGTGGCGCTCCATCATCCGGGTGGTCCGCTACGAAAAGGACCGCCGCAAGCGGCGCGACATGATCAACTACTGCCGCCACCGTTTCCGGGGCTGCCTCGCGCTCGGCAACATCCTGCCCTCCCGGCTGGTCAAGCGGCTGGTCACGACCCTCATCAGCCATTTCGACGCCGCCGACCCGTGGGAAAAGGAACGCATTTTCTACAACGAGGCGCTGGCGGGCTTCATCCGCTCCGACTCCTTCCTCAAGGCGCTCGAACGCATCCCCGCCGATCTGCGGCCCGAAGGCGGCATCCCCGGCCTGCGCCGCGCGCTCGACCTCGCGGAACTCGCCCGCCTGTTCCATCTGGCGGGGCATTCCCACGGCGCGCTCACCCGGCTCATCCACGACTGCGCGGTCGCCGAAAACGGCCAATGCGTCCCGCCCGACATCTTCGCCGGTTCGGAAGCCTTTATCCCGCAGGTGGAAAAGCTGCTCGGCGCGCCCGGCACGCCGCCGCGCACGTTCCTGTACGTCTGCGGCATGGAAGGCGGCCTCGCCCTCGACCTGCGGATCATCCAGACCCTGCTCCGGCTCGGGCACAAGGTCATCCTCGCCCTCAAGGAAGCGCCGGTCTACTACGCCCCGACCATCTGGGACGTGGAGCGCGATCCCCTGCTGGTGGACAATCTCCCCGAATCGCATATATTCAAGGTTCCGGCCGCCTCCAAGAACGAGCTGCTCCGCAGGCTGCGGGAAAACCGCCTGCTCATCATCTCCGACGGCACCGGCGAACGCCTCAATCTGTACCGTACGTCGGTCACGTTCGCCCGCGCGTGGAAGGAAAGCGACGCCGTCATCGCCCGGGGCCGCTGCAACCGGGACGTGCTCCTCGGCACCAGCCACCTCTTCACCCGCGACGTCTTCTGCTTCTGGGAGGAGCGGGACGAAATCCGCGTGGAGCTCAAGCCGCACGCGCCCGGCGTCCGCAAGTTCAGCGAACAGGCGCTCACCGCCAAGGCCCGCACCATCATCAAGAGGATGCGCGCCGCCAAGGACGGCGGCAAGGCCGTCATGTTCTACAGCTGCATCATCGGCAGCATCCCCGGACAGACCGCCACCGCCGTCAAGGTTGCGGAAACGTTCGTCGGCTCGCTGCGGGAGCGGCTCGATCAGGTTTTCGTCATCAACCCGGCGGAGTATTTCGAACCCGGCATGGACGGGGACGATCTGATGTACATGTGGGAGCAGGTGCAGCGCAGCGGCCTCATCAACATCTGGCGCTTCCAGAGCATGGACGACATCGAGGCCAGCTTCGGGCTCATGGGCCGCAAGGTGCCGCCCGTCTGGTCGGGCAAGGACGCGACCTTCTCCACCGGATGCACCAAGGAAATGCGCATCGCGCTGGACATGCAGCGCACGCACCCCGAACTCCAGATCGTCGGCCCCGGACCGGAAAAATTCTTCCGCCGCGGCGACTACGGCGTCGGCAAGTTCTTTGACGCCACCATCACCAACGCCAACCAGGAATAACCATGACCACGCCCACGCAACTGTTTACGCTTCTGGACGCCTGTTTCGAGGCCCAGAACGAAGCGACGGCCCTCTGGCACCGCGAGGAGCCCGAAGCCGCCGACGTCGCCCCCGACGCCTCCGCCTCGCCCGAAACGCTGCTCGCGCTGGTGCGCGCCCAGCACCTCCGCAACTTCCGCCTCTGGCATACGGAAGACGTGGCCCGCCGCCGCGACGTCACGCCCGACGTCATCGCGGACTGCAAATACCGCATCGACACGCTCAATCAGGAGCGCAACGACCGCATGGAGCGCGTGGACGCCTGCCTCGTGGCCCTGCTCTCCCCCCTGCTCCCGGCCTCGCCCGCGCCCTACTCCAACACCGAATCCCTCGGCATGGCCATCGACCGCCTGTCCATCCTGAGCCTCAAAATCTGGCACATGGACGAACAGCTCCGGCGCACCGACGTCACGCCCGAGCACATCGAGTCCTGCCGCAACAAGCTCGCCGTGCTCAAGGAACAGCGCGCCGACCTCATCGCCGCCGTCAAGCACCTCGTTTCCGAGTTCGTCGAAGGAACCAAGACCCCCAAGCTCTACTTCCAGTTCAAGATGTACAACGATCCCTCGCTGAATCCCGAACTGTATGGAAAACAGGTATGAAGATTGGGGAGGGGGAAGGGGAACCTTTCTGAAGAAAGGCTTCCCCTTCCCCCTCCCCAATCTTCATACCTGTTTTCCATACAGTTCGGGAT
>CABKMN010000082.1 GCA_902373525.1 uncultured Bilophila sp.
CTTCAGAAAGTTTCTCCTTCCCCCCTCCAAACCTCCCCCTTTCCTCTTCAAAGACTTTCGACGTTATCGAATCCCTGTTCGCGGGGAGTTCGAGCGAAAAAAGCCTTCTCCGTTTCCGGGGAAGACTTTTTTTGTGGGTAGGGAAAAATGAATAAAAAAGGTATGTTGAAGATGGTTCTTACATTGGAGACGCCGCCGTCCCATCAGGCAGGGGCAGGGAAACGGCATCCGCCTTTCAAGCGACGTTACGGGGAAAAGTCCCCAACGTCCGTTTTCCCTTGAATCCCAAAGAAAAGCGCTGCGGCAAGAACCGTCGTTTTCGTCCGTCCACCCCTTCCCACAAGACTCACCGGATGCAGATCAAACGTCCCTTCACGCGGAAAACCGGGAAGAGGGATTCGATATGGTCGAAAGTCTTTGGTGGGAGAGAGGAAGGGGTGTGGGGGAGGGGAGAGGGCCCCTTTCTCCAGAAAGGGGCCCTCTCCCCTCCCCCACATTTTCTACGGAACGATATTCCCCAGCACCGCGCCGAACTGGGCGAGGAGGGCGCTGTGGGCCCGCACCATCGAAGTGATGTCGGGACCGGCTGCCGTGCGCTGAACGAAGCGGCCCGAGCGGATTTCGTCTCCGATTTCGTTGACGAGCGTCCAGCCCGCGTCGAGCACGACGTCGCCGCCGGGCGCGCCGTCGAAACGGGCGATGTCCACGGCGATGCGCCATTGCGGCTGCTGCGGCGAACGCATGGGGAAGGCCAACCCCTTGCGCGGAGCCAGAGAGGCGGAAACGGCGTCGCAGAGCACGCGGGTCACGCCCTCACCGAAGGGCTCGCTCCAGTGGTTGAATTCTTCCAGCCTGACCTTCACCTGATTGCCGTCGCGTACGAAAATCTGCGGCCTGTCGAGATAGCCCGGAATGGTCACGGGGCCGATGGCCACGCGCGGGCCGACGGCGGCCTCATGCCCCGGCTCGGCGGCGTTCTCGGCGGGCGAGGAAAGCATATAGAAGTCGGGACGCGGGCTGCGTCCGACCGAACAGCCGCCCGCCGCCAGCAGAGACAGCGCCAGCAGGGCCGTCAACAGAGAGAATCGTTTGTTCATAGCGCCCTTTGTCCTTTTGATGAATAATACATGACCATGCTCATGCGGCACGGCGCGTCGCCGCCGTTCGCGTAGGTATGGGGCCGATCCGCCTTGAAATGGATGGCGTCCCCTTCCCGGATCGTCCGGCTTTCGCCGTCCAGAATGACGGTCAACGCGCCGGAAAAGACGGTGACGTATTCCTGCGTCCCTTCCTGATGCGGCGCCCCCTCGAAACGCGCTCCCGGATCGAGCTCCACCGTGAACATCTCGAACTTCCGCGAAGTGTCGAACGGAAACAGCGGGTACATCCGGTACCTTCCGTTGTCCTCCGTGAACGGCTCCACGCCGGAACGCTCCACCAGCTCGACGTCCGTTTCGGGCTTCGCCAGAAGCGCCATGAACGAAATCTTCAATCCGTAGGATATCTTCCAGAGTGTCGAAACGGTCGGGCTGGTCTCGCCGCGCTCGATCTGACCGAGCATGCTCTTGCTGACGCCGGAACACTGCGCCACGGCGTCGAGGCTGAGCTTGCGTTCCTTGCGGAGCCGTTTCAGATTGTCCGCCACGAGTTGGCTGATGTTTTCCATGGGCACTATCCCGGTTCCGATTGACAATATAACGCACAAAACATACGCTATGCTGCATACACAAGGAGCATTGCCGTATGGAGTCGTTCGCCGCGTTTCTTTCCTATTCATTCGTGACCGCGTTTACCCCCGGACCCAACAACATCATGGCCCTGTCCTGCGCCGGAGCGTACGGCCTGCGGAAAGGATTCCGGTTCTGCTTCGGCGTCTGCCTCGGCATGTTGGGCGTCCTGAGCGCGTGCGCGGCGCTCGGAGCGGTCCTGTTCCGCCTGCTGCCGGAGGTGGAGCCCGTCATGCGGGGCATCGGGGCGGCCTACCTGCTCTGGCTGGCGTGGTCCGTGTTTCGGTCGGAGACCGGTGAGGCCGAAGAACGGCCCGCCGGGGGCATCCTGACCGGGATGCTGCTGCAATTCGTCAATCCCAAGTTTATCCTGTACGGGATAACGGCCTTTTCGTCCTTCGTGCTGCCCTATGACGACTCGGCGCCGACGCTGTCCTGCGCCGTTGCGGGCCTTGCCGTCATCGGGTTCTCGGGAAGCTGCTGCTGGGCGATGTTCGGGGCCGTGTTCCGGCGTTTTTTCCGGGAACACCACACGCTTGCCGGAAGCCTCATGGCCCTGTCGCTCGTCGGATGCGCCGCCTCCCTCTACCTGTAATTCCGGGCTGTTTCCGGTTCGGCGGAGAAGGGGTTCCGCCGACGGTCCCTTGCGGGACGCCCCGGAAGCCCTTCCCCGTCGGACGCTATTGCAGCTTTTCCTTGCCCCGGATCAGGGATTCGGGGTTGCGTTCCAGCGTGTTGGCGAGGACGCGGACGGCGCGCGCGGCCTCGGACACTTCGCGGAGGGCCTGATTCAGTTCGATGACCGTGGTGCTGTTCTTGTTGACCACGCCCCGGGCCGAGGTGACGGTCTGTTCGGCCTGCCGGGCCACGGCGTCGAGGCTTCGGAGGACCTGCACGGCCTGCGCCAGCGTGTCGGAGAGCTGGCGGTCGGCGTTCCGCGCCAGTTTGGCGTAGGGATCGGCAAGGTGGCGGAGGCTTTCCAGCGTCTTGTCCACGCTGGCCCCCACTTCCTGAATCTGGATCAACAGCTTGTCCACATGGTCGATCATCTGATCGGCGTTGGCGGTGTCGAGCACGCTCTTGAGGCTGTCCGTGATGTCGAGCACGTTCTTGGTGATCTTCGAGAAGGGCAGGGACGTGAACTGCTGCCAGATGTTGTCGAGCTTGGACGGGATGGTCGGGATTTCGGGCACTCCGTCGTAGTCCTTGGCCTTGTCGATGATGTAGGGAAGCTGGGTCTTGGGATAGAAATCCATTTCGATCATGAGCTGGCCGGTGAGCAGGCTCTGGGTGGCGAGCGTCGCGCGCAGGCCGTGGGCGACCAGCCTGTCGAGATATTCCTGCGCGTTGTCGTCATCCACCTCGTCGTCGATGAAGGTTTCGGCGGATTTGTTTTTGGTCAGCTCGATGAATACGGGGGTCTGGAAGACCATTTTCCCGAGATCGCCCGTAAGCCGGATTTCCGTGACCCGGCCCACCGGGACGCCCCGGAACATGACCGGCGAACCCACGGAAAGGCCGCTGATGGAGCCCTCGAAAAAGAGCACGTAGCGGCTTGAGCTCTGGAACAGCTTGCCGGAACCGAAAACGGCGATGGCGAGCACCAGCAGCGCGAGCGCGCCGACCACGAAGGCGCCGATGAGGGTTTTGTTGGCGGACTTGCTCATGAACGGTATCCTTTGGAGGTCGCGGAACAGGATTCGGTCTTGCCCCGGTTCAGGAAGCGGACGATGTCGGGATGCGCCGGGTCGCAGCGCAGGACATGCGGGTCGCCGCCGGTGATCATGGTATGGGTCGTCGCGTCGAGGAACACGCTGTTGTTCCCGATGGTGAAGATGCTGTCCAGATCGTGCGTGACGACCACCACGGTCATGCCCATGTTTTCCTTGAGCTGGAGGATCAGCTCGTCGAGCAGGGCGGCGCTGACGGGGTCGAGGCCCGCCGAGGGCTCGTCGAAAAAGACGATTTCGGGATCGAGGGCGAGGGCGCGGGCCAGCCCGGCGCGTTTGCGCATGCCGCCGCTGATTTCGGAGGGGTAGTAGTCCTCGAATCCGGCGAGGCCGACGAGCGCGAGCTTGAGGGAGGTCTGTTCCCGGATTTCGGCGCGCGAAAGTCCGGTATAGCGCTGGAGGGGCAGGGCCACGTTTTCGGCGAGGGTCATGGAGCTCCACAGCGCGCCGCTCTGGAAGAGCAGGCCCACGCCGCCGAGCAGCTTTTGCCGTTCGTCCTCGGAACCGGCCCAGAAGTCCTCGCCCCGGTAGAGCACCTGCCCCTTGACGGGCGGGAGCAGGCCCACGAGGACGCGCAGGAGCGAGCTTTTGCCGCAGCCGCTCGGCCCCATGATGATGAATACGTCCTGCCGGTTGATCGTGAAGTTGAGGTTCCCCTGCACGACATAGCTGCCGTAGCCGACCGTGAGGTCCCGCGCCTCGATGATGGGTGTGGCGGTGTTCATATCTTGAGGATGTTGCAGAGGATGGTGAGGACCGCCGTGGACAGCACGATGCCTACGATGGAAAAGACCACGGCCGAGGTGGTGGCCTTGCCGACGGCTTCGGCGTTGCGTCCGCAGCGCAGGCCCTGATAGCAGCCGGTGATGGCGATGAGCAGCCCGTAGACCGCGCCGTGGACCATGCCCACCCAGAGGTTGTTCAGGCTGAAGCCTTTTTGGGTAAAGGTGTAGTATTCCATCGGATCGAGGCCGAGCACGCCGACGCCCACGGCGAACCCGCCCATGATGCCCATGAAGTCCGAATAGAGCACGAGCAGCGGGGTCATGGCCGTGAGGGCCAGCAGGCGGGGCATGACGAGGTAGTCGGAAGGGGCCACGCCGAGCGTGGTCAGGGCGTCGATCTCCTCGTTGACCTGCATGGTGCCGATGACGGCGGCGTAGGACGCGCCCGTGCGCCCGGCAAGGATGATGCCGGTCATGATCGCGCCCATGATGCGGGTCATGCCCACGGCCACGAGGCTGGAAACGTAGATTTCCGCGCCGAACATGCTGAGCTGGATGACGCCTACGAAGGCGAGGATCAGGCCCACGAGCAGGCTGATGAGCGAAACGATGGGCAGGGCTTCGATGCCGGTTTCCTGTACGGCCAGCCAGACGTTCGAGGCGGTGCAGGAGGAACGGCCCCGGAGCAGTCTGCCGAAGCTGAGGACCAGCTCGCCCAGAAATTCGAGAACGTCGCGGAACGTTTTGGGAAAGGCCAGCGCGGCGGCGCCGACGCGTTCGAAGAGGGAGGCATCGTGCTTCTTGCGCTGCGCCGCGGTGTTCGGCGGCACGGCGAGGGCCAGCCCGGTGAGGTTGCGGACGCCTTCGGGCAGGCCGGAGTCGTCGAGTTCGACGCCGCGTTCCTTGGCCAGCGTGACGAGCCGGGTGGTGACCACGAGCACGCCGCTGTCCCAGTCGCCGAAGCCGTCGGCGGAAAGCTCGACCTTGTCCACGCTCCTTGCGTCGATGGCCTGTTCCGCCTTGCGCAGCGCCTCGTCGCGCGCGGCGAGGAAGCCGGGGCCGAGATGGTCCCGCTTCCAGTCGCCGCCGAACACGACGCGCAGGACGCCGTCCCGGCTTTCGGCGCGGAGCGCGCCGGGGGACGGCGTCCTGTCGGATGGTTTGGCTTCGGGAGTCATCGTCAGGCGGGCTTGCGGCTGACGGAAACCTTGGCGGGACGCAGCAGGCGATCCTTCAGGCGGTAGCCGCGCTGGTGCAGGGTGCTGACGAGGCCGGGGTCCATGTCGTCGCGGTCTTCATAGGAGACGGCTTCGTGGACGTCGGGGTCGAAGGGCTCGCCCACTTCCCCGGCGACGTCGAAGCCGTGGTTCCTGAGCGCGTCGAGCAGGAGCTTCCGGGTCATGGTCACGCCGGTGAGCAGGCTTTGACAGGCCGCGTCGTTGCCGCCGTACTGGATGGCGAGGTCGAGGCTGTCCAGCGCGGGGAGCAGGTCCTTGAGCACGGGTTCGCTGGCGTAGCGCAGGCATTCGTCATGATCGCGCTGGAGCCGCTTCTTGAAATTTTCCATTTCCGCGAGGGCGCGGAGGCGGGCTTCGTCGGCTTCCGACTTCACCGTACAGGAAGGGCAGACCTCCTCGCGGCACTGTTCCTCAAGCGTTTTTTCCGGGGCCTGCGCCGCGTCCGCGGCGGCTTCCCCGTCGAAGCCGTTCTGTTCCATTTCGGTCCGGGAATCATGTGTATCGGTCATGAGAACTCCTTACAGGCAGATTGGGCGGAGACGCCGCCTCCGTGGCGTTCCCGCCACTCATCTATATAGGACGGAACCGGCATTCGGCAACTCCTACCTTGTCCGGGCCAGCCAGCAGCGCACTTCCCGCGCGCCGTCCCGTCCGGCGACGGCGGTTGCCGGCGGATCGTCGAGGCAGCGGTCGTACGCTTCCGGGCAGCGGGGGCGGAACGGGCAGCCCTGCGGCAGGTTCCCCGGCGAGGGGACCGTGCCGGGGATGGCGTCGAGCGGGGCCGAAGGCGGGGTGTCCGGCGTGGGGGCGGAACGGATGAGCCCCCGCGTGTAGGGGTGGAGCGGCTCCGCGAACAGATCGCGGACCGGCGCGCGTTCCACGATGCGCCCGGCGTACATGACGCCCACCTCGTCGGCCATTTCCGCCACCACCCCGAGGTCGTGGGTGATGAGCAGGAGCCCCATCCCGCGCTGGCGGGCGAGGCCGCCGAGCAGGGCGAGGATTTGCCCCTGAATGGTCACGTCGAGGGCCGTGGTGGGTTCGTCCGCAAGGAGGAGCCGGGGCTTGCAGGCCAGCGCCATCGCGATCATCACGCGCTGGCGCATGCCGCCGGAAAGCTGGTGCGGATAGTCGCGCACCCGCATTTCGGGCGCGGGGATGCCCACCTGTCGGAACAGTTCCACGGCTTCGGCGAGCGCGGCCTTTTTCGAGAGCCGGTTGTGCCGGATGAGGGGTTCCGCGACCTGTTCGCCCACCCGGATGACCGGGTTCAGGGAGGTCATGGGTTCCTGAAAGATCATGCCGATGTCGCGTCCTCGGACGCGTTCCATCGCGTGCTCGGACAGCTCCGCGAGATCGCGGCCTTCAAGGAGGATGCGCCCGGCGGCGAGGCGTCCCGGCTCGGGGATGAGCCGGAGCAGGGAAAGCGCGGTCATGCTCTTGCCGCATCCGGATTCCCCCACGAGGCAGAGGGTCGCGCCCGCGCGCAGGGTGAACGAGACGTCGCGCACCACGTCGAAGGTCCGTTCGCAGGTTTCGAAGCGGACGGTGACGCCCTCGGCCCGCAGGAGGGGGGCGTCGGCTTCGGCGGTGGGGGAAGATGCGTTTGCGGAAAGGGACATGGGCGCTCCAAAAGAAAGTTCCGAATAAAAAAAGTATAGACTATATGCGGGTTAAGGGCAAGGAAACCCGGCCCCGGTCCAAAATCTTCTCATGCCTCAATTGACATTTATTTTCAAAAATCTATAGAAAGGGCAGATCACATTCGTGTCTTATTTTGTTGGGAGGGGCACATGGTTGCGGAAAACGTCGTCACGGGAGGCGCCTTTCCGTGGGATTCCCTGCTCGTCGTGCTGCTTATCGTCGGCGCGGCGTGGTATGTCGGCCGCCGGATCAACGCCATGAAACGCCCGGTGTGCAACGGCGGCTGCGCCGGATGCCACGGAGCCCGAAGGGGCCGCGGATGTGCCTTTCCGAATGGTCCGGGCAACCGCCGGGACGTTCGATAACGCCGTCAGGACACCTGTTTGAGGGGGAGTGCCATGTTTGGATTTTGCCACAGGAAGCGCGGGGAGGAATCCCGCGAGGAACATATATGCCCGCATGACGGGTGCTGCGGCGGGGACGGCTGTCCGCTTTCCCGCGAGATGCGGGAGGCCGGGCTCATGTCCCTGCGCCGGATGAAGGAAGGGCAGAAGGCCCGCATCGCCCACGTTCAGGCCAGCGGCGAGCTCGGACGGCGCATCCGCGACATGGGGCTGATCCCCGGCGCGGAAGTCGAAGTGGTGGGACGCGCGCCCCTGCGCGATCCCGTGGCCCTGCGTCTGCCGGGCTTCACCCTGAGCCTGCGCAACAACGAGGCCGACTACATCGTCGTCGAGCCGCTGGAAGCGGACTGAAGGGCGTCATGGATCAGCTTACCATCGCCCTCGCGGGCAACCCGAACTCGGGCAAGACCACGGCCTTCAATTCGCTGACCGGTTCGCACCAGCATGTGGGGAACTATCCCGGCATCACCGTGGAAAAGAAGGAAGGCTTCATCAGGATGCCTTCCGGGCAGACCGTGCGGGTCATCGACCTGCCCGGCACCTATTCGCTGACGGCCTATACGCAGGAAGAGACGGTCGCCCGGCATGTGCTGGCGCAGGAGCGGCCCGACGTGGTCATCGACGTCCTCAACGCGGGCGCGCTGGAACGCAACCTGTATCTGACCATTCAGCTTCTCGAACTCGGCGTACCCGTGGTGCTGGCCCTGAACATGATGGACGAGGCCGCCGGACAGGGCATGACCATTGATCTCGAACGCCTTTCGCAGCGTCTCGGCTTCCCGGTCATGGCGACCGTGGCCCGCACCGGCGAAGGACTTCCCGAACTGCTCAAGGCCACCGAAGCCTACGTCGAAACGCGGCGCGGCGCGCCGTGGATGCCGCTGCACATTTCCTACGGCCCGGACCTCGATCCGGTCCTGCGGGACATGGAGGCCGCCATCGGTGAGGCCGGTTTGCTGGCTCCGGAATACCCCGCCCGCTGGGTCGCGCTCAAGCTGCTGGAAACGGACGAGGAAATCCTCGCCCGCACCCGCGCCGAAGCCCCCGAACTCGCCGCCGATCTTGAACGGCAGGTGGACGAGGTGACGCGGCACATGCGGGACACCCTGAACACATGGCCGGAAGCCGTCATCGCGGACTATCGGTATGGGTTCATTTCCTCGCTGCTCCGGGACGGCGTGCTGGTCCGCAAGCAGGACATGCACGCGCGCATCCAGCTTTCCGACCGCATGGACAAGGTGCTGACGCATCCGTTCATGGGGCCGATGATCATGCTCGGGGTGCTCTATCTGCTGTACACCGTCACCTTCACGATTGGGGAAATCCCGATGGGTTGGGTGGAGGCGGGCTTCGGCCTGCTGCGCGAGGGCGCGGACGCGGTGTTGCCGGACGGGCAGCTCAAGTCGCTGGTGCTTTCCGGCATCATCGACGGCGTGGGCGGCGTCATGAGTTTCGTGCCGCTGATCATGTTGATCTTTCTCCAGATTTCGTTCCTTGAGGACACCGGGTACATGGCGCGCATGGCCTACATGCTGGACCGCATCTTCCGCATTTTCGGCCTGCACGGGTGTTCGGTGATGCCGTTCATCGTTGGCGGCGGCATTGCGGGAGGTTGTGCGGTTCCCGGCGTGCTGGCGGCCCGCACCCTGCGGAGCCCGCGCGAGAAGATGGCGACGCTGCTCACGGTGCCGTTCATGGCCTGCGGGGCCAAGCTGCCGGTGTTCATCCTTTTTTCCGGTGTCTTTTTCCCCGGCCACGAGGCGGCGGTGATGTTCGGCCTGACGCTGACGGGCTGGATTGTGGCCTTGCTGACGGCCCGCCTGCTGCGTTCGACGATCATTCGTGGGCCGTCCACGCCGTTCGTGATGGAGCTTCCGCCCTACCGTCTGCCCACGCTGCTCGGGCTGGGCATCCACACGGGCGAGCGCACGTTGGAGTATTTGAAGAAGGCGGGCACGGTCATTCTCGCCATTTCGATCATTTTGTGGGCGGCGATGGCTTATCCTGAGCTGCCGTTGGACACGCGGGCGCATTTCGCGGGTCAGCAGCAGACCATCGAGGCGAATCTTGAAGCCGCGGTTCCGGGGAGTTCCGAGGCCGCGGCGCTTGAGGAGCGGTTGGCGGCGCTGCACGGCGAACGTGCGGAGCGTGCGCTCCAGCATTCGTTCGCAGGGCGTTTGGGCATGGCGCTTGAGCCGCTGACGGAGCCCGCCGGGTTCGACTGGCGCACGGACATCGCGCTTGTGGGCGGTTTCGCGGCGAAGGAAGTGATCGTCGCCACGCTCGGCACGGCCTATTCGCTCGGGGACATCGATCCCGACGATCCCACGCCGCTCGCGCAGCAGATACGCAACGACGGGCGCTGGACGCCCGCCACGGCCTTGGCGTTGCTGGTCTTTGTCCTCTTGTATGCGCCCTGTCTCGTGACCGTCGCCGCCATCCGGCAGGAGACGGGTTCGTGGGGCTGGCCCGTGTTCAGCATGGTGTTCAACACCGTGGTCGCCTTTGCCGCCGCCGTCGCCGTGCGGCATGTGGCCGGGTTGTTCCTGTAGAAAGATTGGGGAGGGGGGAAGGAAACTTTCTGGAGAAAGTTTCCTTCCCCCCTCCCCAAACCC
>CABKMN010000083.1 GCA_902373525.1 uncultured Bilophila sp.
GTACGGGGGAGGGGAAGGGGAAACTTTCCTCAGAAAGTTTCCCCTTCCCCTCCCCCGATTCGTCTTCGCCTACGCCTGCGCCGTCCACCCCGGCGTGGCCAGCATGCGGTCTCCGGTGATGATGCAGCACTCCCGGCCCGGAAGGCCCCGCACGAGGCGCAGGGCGTCGGAGGGCGGGAGAATGGACAGCGCGGTCGCGAGGGCGTCCGCCTCCATCACCGTGCCCGCGACGACCGAGACGCTGCCCACGGCGGGGCTGGAACCGGAGGCCGGGTTGATCAGATGATGGTGCCTGCGCGAGGCGTCGTAGTAGATTTCATAACTGCCGGAGGTCGCGATGGCCTTGCCGGAGAGCGCCAGCGCGCCCGCATAGGCGGAGCCCGAGGGCGACCGCACCGCAACCCGCCACGGCACGCCCGGCGACTTGTGCCCGGCGGCCATGATGTCCCCGCCCGCGTTCACAAGATGGTTCCTCACCCCGGCGGACGTCAGCACGGCGGAAACCCGGTCCGCGATGTACCCCTTGGCGATCCCGTCCAGCGTGATGCCCATGCCCGAACGCGCAAAGGACAGATCGGCCCCCGAAACGTGAAGCCCCCGGATGCCCACCAGCGCGCGGGCCGCCCGGAGATCGGCCTCGTCGAGGGCCAGTTCGCCGGAAGGGTTGCGGTGCGACCGGAAGAGATCGACCACCGGCTGCACCGTCACGTCGAAACTCCCCCCCGTCAGCGCCGCGTAGAACAGCGACCGGTTCACCACCCGCACCAGCTCGGCGGGCGCGGACCGCAGACGGCCCGCACGGTTCAGCTCGCTCACCGGCGTGCCGCCGTCGTACCGGCTGAAGACCCGCTCCAGACGCGACGCCTCCGCAAAGGCCAGACCCAGCGCGTCCGCCGCCTGCATGGAGGAAACGCCCGCCACCGAAACGTCCACGAACGTCCCGAGCATCACTTTCGTCTCGCGGGACACGGCGGCCTCCGCAAGTCCCGGAACCCCAAGCCACAACCCGGCTCCGGCGACGCCCGCCATGCCGAGGAATGCCCGTCTCGTCATCGTCATCATGCATTCTCCTTCGCTGCGGGAGCGGCGGACGCTTCCGGGGCCGCCGTGGCGGCCCGAACCGGAGCGGGCGCGGCCTGTTCCGGGGATGCCGGGGCGGCCTGCGCGGACGCCTCCCGTCCGGCCTGCGCCGCGGGCTTCGCGTCCAGCGGCTTGCCCGGAGCCGACGCCGCGTCGGCGGGGGCCTCGACCTTCAGGGGGGCGCTCGGACAGAGCACCCGCAGTGCCTTGCGCGCGCACGCGGCGGCGCAGGCTTCCCCGCATTCCGGGCCGTAGGTCAGACAGACCTTGTGATTGATGTGGATGCGGTCGTTCTCCAGCGTGACCGCACCGGCGGGGCAGCTCTTGACGCAGCGCCCGCACTTGATGCAGCCGACCTTGCAGACTTCCGTCACGGCCTTGAGCTTGTCCTTGGTGGAGCAGAAGACCATCACCCGAGCGCGGGCCGGAACGAGTTCCAGCACGTTGCGGGGACAGGCTTCCGCGCACTTGCCGCAGCCCGTGCATTTGGAGGCGCTCACCCGCGCAAGGCCGCCCCGCACCTCAATGGCGTCGAAGGGGCACACCTGCACGCAGTCTCCGAAGCCGAGGCACGAATAGGAGCACGAATCCGAGCCGCCCACCAGACCGGCGGCCGCCGCGCACGAGGGCATGCCCTGATAGTCGTAGCGCAGGGCCACGTTGCCCGCCACCTTGTCGCAGCGCCGGAACGACACCAGCGGTTCCGAGGCCGCCACCGTCTTGCCGGTCAGTTCGCCCACCGCGATGCTCGTTTCCGCGCCTCCGGCGCAGCAGCGGTTCGCGGGCACGGCGGGGTCCGTCGCCACGGCGGTCGCGTAGCCTTCGCAGCCCGCATACCCGCAGCCGCCGCAGTTCGCGCCGGGCAGGACCTCCAGCACGGCCTGCACGCGCGGGTCTTCCTCGACATGGAAGACGCGGGAGGCCACGGCGAGCACCGTCGCCGTCACCAGCCCGAGCCCGAGGAGCACCAGTACCGATATCATCACCATAACGGTTTTCCTTTCTCTATGAGGTCATACCCTTGAAGGCCATGAAGGCCAGCGACATCAGCCCCGCCATGATCAGCGCGATGGGGGTCCCCATGAGCGCCTTGGGCACGCGGCAGGTGTCCAGCCGTTCGCGGATGCCCGCCATGAGGATGAGCGCCAGCATAAAGCCGAGGCTCGACGCCACCGCGTAGAGCAGCGAGGTGGTCAGGTCGTACTCCTCGCGCTGCACGAGGATGGTCACGCCCATCACCGCGCAGTTGGTGGTGATGAGCGGCAGGAAGATGCCGAGCGCCGAATACAGCGGCGGGACGGCCTTCTTGAGGAACATTTCCACGAACTGCACCAGACCCGCGATCACGAGGATGAAAACGATGGTCTGCAAGTAGCCGAGATCAAAGGGTACCAAAACGTACCGCTGCATGAGCCACGTACACAGCGTCGCCATGAAGATGACGAAGACCACCGCGCTGCCCATGCCGACGGCGACGCCCTTGTCGCGGGAGCAGCCGAGGTACGGGCAGTTGCCGAGGTACTGGGCGAGCACGATGTTGTTGACGAAAATGGCGGAGATGAAGAGTTCGAAGACGCTCATGACTTGCCTCCCGAGCAGGCGCCGCAGGACGCGCAGCCGCCGGAGATGTTTTCGGGTTCTTCCCGGCCCTTGCGCTTGGCCTGCCAACGGTTGATCAGGTTCATGGCGGCGAGGATCAGCCCGAGGCAGAGGAACGCGCCCGGCGCTTCGACCATGACGGCGAAGGGCCTGAACCCGTCCCACATCACCGGCGCGCCGAACAGCGTTCCCGATCCGAGGGCTTCGCGCAGGCTGCCGAGGAAGGTCAGGGACAGCGTGTACCCGATGCCGATGCCGAGCCCGTCCGCAATGGCGAGCGGCACCGTGTTCTTGGCGGCGAAGGCTTCGGCGCGGCCCAGAATGATGCAGTTCACCACGATGAGCGGCACGAAGATGCCGAGCTGCTGATACAGCGGGTAGGCGTACGCCTGCATGAGCAGTTCCACGGCGACCACGAGCGACGCGGAAATGGCGATGAAGCAGACGATGCGGACTTTTTTGGGAATGATGTCGCGCACCAGCGAGATGATCATGTTGGACAGCACGAGCACGAAGATGACCGCCAGCCCCATGCCGAGGCCGTTGTTGGCGGTTTTGGTCACGGCGAGGGTCGGGCACAGCCCGAGCACCAGCCGGAACGGGGGAAGCTCGGTCCACAGGCCCTTGGTGAATTCCTTGACGAGTTGCTGCATGGCTTTCCCCTTACTGCCAGGCCTTGACGATTTCCGGCTTGAGCGCCGCATAGACCTTCGCGGCGTTGCCGAGCGCGGTCACCACGCCGGTGGAAGAAATGGTCGCGCCGGAAACGGCGTCGATGTCCCCGCCCTGCGACTTGAGCCGCGCGTCGGCGGGCTTGCCGGGGAACTGCCCGGTGAAGGCCGGGTCCGCCACGCGGGTGCCGAGGCCGGGGGTTTCCTTCATGGTGGTGATCCCGATGCCGGTGAGGGTGTCGCGGTTCACGTCGTAGCCGACCATGACGCCCACGTCGCCGCCGAAGCCCTTCCCGAAATGCTCCAGCGCGACGGCGACGAGCTTGCCGTCCTTCTTGCCGGGGAACACGGTCACTTCCGTGCCGTCGAGCGTGAACTTCTTGCGCTCCGCGATGGGCGAATTGTCGATATCGACAAAAACCTTCATGATCGCGGGACCCTGCACATAGGTGAGCACCTGCTCCTCGATGCGCGGGGCCGTGGTGATCTTGAGGTAGGAGAGCGCGAACCCGGACAGGCCGCAAATCGAGGCGAGCACCACAATCATTCTGATGATGGCAAGCATGACCTACCTCGCTCCGAACGGTTTGGGGTGGATGGAGTCGAGCAGCGGGGCCAGCAGGTTGATCAGCAGGATGGCGAAGGGCACCCCGTCCGGATAGATTCCGTAGACGCGGATGACGATCACCATCGTCCCGCCGATGAGCCCGTAGAGCATCATGGGGATTTGCCGTCCCGGCGAGCTGGCCCACTCCGTGGCGAGGAAGAACCCGCCGAGGAAGGTGGAGCCGGTGCAGAGGTGGAAGAAGGGCGTGGCGAACCGCTCGGGGTCGATTACGTTGTACAGCGCGGCGGAGAGGAACACGCCCACGAAGAAGCTGAGGGCGATTTCCCAGCGGATGGTGCCGCGCGCGGCGAGGTAGGACCCGCCGAGGAACAGCGCGCCCGCCTGCGACGCGCCGAGGCCGCCGATCTGGTTGCCGAGGAGCAGGTCGGTCAGGTCGATGTGGCCGACCGCCCCGGCCCCGAAATATTTGAGCCGCACCAGCGGATCGATGAAGCTCGTGTCGAGCTGCATGGAGTTCGGGTCCATGAGCGCGGGCCACGAGACGTACAGCATGGCCCAGCCCACGAGCGCGGTGTTGACCGCGTTGGCCCCCAGACCGCCGAAGGCCATCTTCCCGAGGCCGATAGCCAGCGCCGCCCCGAGCATGACCAGCCACCACGGGGCGTTGGCGGGAAGCAGGAACGCGAACAGCAGGCAGGACACCGCGCCGGAAAAATCGTCCACGCTGATGTCCCGGCCCATGAGCTTCTGGCAGATCGCCTCCGTGGCGATCCCGGTCAGCATGGCCAGCGCCATGACCCGCGCCGCCGGGATGCCCCAGTGCCACACCGCCATGAACGCCGCCGGGGCCAGCGCCAGCAGCATCGCGCAGCTCGCTTTCTTTACCGTCCGCCCGCAGTGCCAGAACGGCGGCGCGCTCACCGCCAGCAGTACCGGCTGTTGATTCGTTTGCGACATCGGCCATATCCTCCTGAAAGGGTCCTTCTGGGGAGGGGGAACTCTTCTGAAGAAAAGCCTCCCCTCCCCAGACCCCTCCCCTCTCCTTCCAGAGACGTTCGTGAGGGGGGCGGGGGCGGTTTGGAAATCCGTTCCTGTTTGGAGCACGCCGGGACGCGAATGGGCGTTTACGCGGCATCCGATGGATGGCGGGTAAGGCCGTTCGCCTCGGGCACGCTCCCCGTTCGTCTTTCTCAGCGGCGCGGGGACGATTCCCCGTTGCCGTTCTTCTCTCCGCCGTACGGAGAAAAGGCTCCGTTCCGATTGTTGTTCCGTGCGGGACGGGAAGGGCGCATGGTCCCGGCGGCGACGCCGTTTTCCGCACGGAGCGGAAAGGGTCCGCGCCTTCCCGCAACGGAAAGCCGTTTCCGGGGGAAACGCTCCGCCGCCCGTTTCCGCAGCGGGACGGCGAAGGTCCGCCGCGCCTTTCGTGCGGAGGGACCGTCCCGTACCCGTTCCGCGGGCTTTCCGGGCGGTGCGGGCCGTCCCCGGCGGGCGGGCCGAGGGTCTGGTCCCGGACGCCTTTCCCCAACAGGGGGACTTCCTCCTCCCCCCAAAAAGACGTCCGGGAAATGCCGTAACCTCAAGTCAGCCTTTCAAAAAACGCCGTTTTTCGGGACCACGGGGAAGCCGTGCTCCCCGGACGGCGGTGCGGACGCAACGCGCTGTTTCGCCGGGGACTCGGGAACGCCGCGTCCCCTTTCCTTCGCCGTTCGGCAATCTCCCCGGAAGGAGGCCGGAGGCGCATCGCCGTCCGCATGCCGGGACCCCACGTTCCTCCGGTCCGGCTCGGGCGACGTCCGCCCGTCCGCCGGGGAACCTCCCCGGAAGGAGGGCGGGAGGGCTCCGGGGAAGAAGGGGCGGAGGCGGCTTCCGGCGGCTGCGCCGGCGAGCTGGGGCCTTCTTCGGAAGCCCCCGACGCTACCTCGTCTTCAATTCCACAAGGCCCTTGTCCCGGTCCATCTCGGCGAGCTTGCGCTTGGCGAGGCGGATGTACTGGAGGACGGGCCGCCGGGCGATGCAGACGTAGCCGCAGAGGCCGCACTCCAGACAGGAGTCGATGTGCTCGGCGCGGCAACGCTCATGCAGCGCGAACTCCGCGTACCGACTGAGGTTGCTCGGCTTGAGCCGCGCCGGACAGACCAGCACGCACGCCCCGCAGCTCACGCAGGGGCTGTGCCCCTCCATCGGCGGGATCGTCCCGGCCTCGACCACGAAAATGCCGTAGGTCCCCTTGGTGACGCTGCGGTCGAGCCGGTCGAGGCTCTCGCCGCGCAGCGGGCCGCCGCGCACCACCGTGTCGCCGTCCTTGAGCGGGATGTTGGCGAAGCGCAGCAGTTCCCCGATGGTCGAGCCGTCGCGCACGATGTAGTTGCCCGAATGCTCGTAACTGCCGATGGTCACGACCGTTTCGATGAGCGGGCGTCCGAGCCGCCCCACGCGTCCGAGGCTCCAGATGTTGTGCAGGCCCACGATGCCCACGCCCTCGGGGTTCTCCTCGCCGGTCACGGCCTTGATCACCAGCTTGTCCACGCTGTTGGGATATTCCGGCTCGACGTAGGCCAGCGGGATGCCCTCATAGGCCACCTTCGAGCCCTTGGGCACGGCGAGGATCACGTTGTCCGCGCGGGCCATGCGGCGGTGCAGCTCCATGCCCGCCCGCAGGTTCTCCACATGCGACAGGAGCATGGGCTCCGCCCACGTCACGCCGGGATCGGGGTTCAGGGCGTTGATGATCAGCGTCTTGCACCGCCGCCCGAGCGAACGGGTGTTCACGCCCATCTTCTTGACCGCGAGGGCCAGCTCGTCGCCTTCCAGCCCCTGCCCGAGCAGGTCCACGGGCTCCACTTCGGGGGCGTCCTTGGAGGGCTCGGTGGCGGTCAGGAACACGCTGCGTTCCGTGATGTCGCTCACTTCGCCGTGGATCGAGGCGAAGAGGTCGCCCTTGCCCGGCGCGGGGTGCTCCCCGAGGAGCATGCCCGGATAGACGGGGCTTTTCTTTTTCAGGCCGGGGACCAGCGTGAAGCCCTCCCGGTTGAGCCTGACCAGCTTGGGCGACGGCCCGTAGCTGAAACGCTGCGTCACCCCGTAGACAAGATGGAAACGGGGATCGTTGAGTATCTGGAAACGTTGCTTCATGACAGTCCGCCTATTTCGTGTGGCACTGGTTGCACTGGTCCTTGCGGAACGGCCCCTTGCCGAGCTTTTCGTGGCATTTCATACAGTTGCCGTGGAAGGCCGCCATACGGTCGGGGATGAGGTCCGCGGGCTTCACGTCCCCGTGGCAGACCGTGCAGTCGGCGTCGCCGGGGTTCACGTCCACAGGCTCGCCGGACGCGACCAGCTTGCGGTTGTCCGTAAAGGGATGGCAGCCGGTGCAGCCCTTCATGCCCTCGTCGAACCATTCCTGATGGCAGGTCGCGCACTTGGCATGCGCCGCGGTCCGCATGTCGGGGATGGTCCCCATCGGCCTGTCGAGGTGGCAGGCCGTGCAGCGGGCCGGTTCCGGCTCGATGTCGGCGTCGGCGTGATGGCAGTCGGTGCAGGAAAGGCCGTACTCTTCGGCGTGGGCCGCGTGGTCCCACTTCGCGGGCGCGCTGCCCATGTGGTGGCAGGTCGCGCAGGTGGTTTCGTCGTCGGCAAAGGCGGCGACGTGGTCCTCGCGGAACGAGCCGCCGAAATCAATGCCGTGGCACGCGCCGCAGGGCTGGACGTTCTCCCGCGGTTTCCCCGACTCGTGGTGGCAGGTTTCACAGGCCACCTTGTAGTCCTCGGCGTGA
The DNA here is from genome assembly GCA_902373525.1 of uncultured Bilophila sp. Taxonomy (GTDB): domain Bacteria; phylum Desulfobacterota; class Desulfovibrionia; order Desulfovibrionales; family Desulfovibrionaceae; genus Bilophila. Next base: position 7,695 of record CABKMN010000083.1, read on the forward strand.
CGCTGATGGTCGAACACGACCCGGCCCCCGGCGTTTTCGAGCAGGAGGCGGACGGGCGTTCCCCCCGTCGAGTCATGGGTGTAGCCCACGACCGCCACCACGGCCATCAGACAGCAAAAAACGGTGACAAAGACGTAACGTCGCGGCATGGCAACCTTTCCTTGATGAGATAATGCGACAGCACCCAAAAGGGTTTGACGTTATCATGCCACTCCGGTCCACATTTTGGAAGGCACAAATCACCGCATACGGCAACATCTTTTTTCACAAGATCGACGCCGTTCCGTCACCGTCCCGCCACCTTCCCCGGCTTATCCCCCTCCAACCCGTTCTCACGACAGGACAAGGTCACGCGCCCGCTCCCGGCGCTCCGCCGCCGTCTCCATCCGCCAGCCGCTTCCGTGCTGAAATAACACTTGATAAATGTCTCACGAGTGATCGTTTTTTTGGCCCGCCGCCGCACGCGTTCCGCCGGACGCCTCCGCCGGTGCGCCGCCCCTGTCGACAGCGCTTCCGAAACGCCCCGGTCCGCACGGCAGGCGACAGCGTGAGCACCTACCGTTGCGCCCGCTGAAACGCCCCCGGTCCGCACGGGGACAGGGGGCGTTTCTCTCGGGAATGTTTCCCGGCAAGGGCGGGCGCAAACCGCCGGTTTCCCGGCGTCCCGCAGCCTACAGGAACAGTTCGGGCTCGCGGCGTTCCGTACAGCGGGCGGCGAGGCCCGCCATCTGGGCGGCGAAGGCGGAAGCGGCCTCGGGAATCGGGCCGCGCACCCCGACGGGACAGACGCGCACGCAGCCGAAGCAGAACAGGCATTTTTCCGGCGCGGTCACGGTGAAGGTTTCGGGATCGATGATGCCCGCCGGGCAGAGGCGGGCGCACTGCCCGCACCGGATGCAGGCCTCGGCGTCGAGCAGCGCGGGCGCGAACGGCGTGGGCTTGTACTCCCTGTACGGCGTGTGTCCGGGCACGTCGAGCGGCGGGATCGGGCCGTCGAGGCCGTCGGCCTTGGCCCGCAGCGCGCTGCCGAAGCGGCGCATGACGGCGAGGTCGGCGGCGTCGGGGCGTCCCCGGCCCATATCGGGATTGAGGCTGTGCTGGGCCACGAACGCGGCGGCTCCGAGCGCGGCGCAGCCCGCGGCCTCGCCAAGCGTCTTCAGTTCGAGTACGGCGTCGTCGTAGTGGCGGTTCCCGTACACGGCGACCGGCACGAACGGCGTCCCCCGCCCGCGCAGAGGCAGCCCCTTATGGAACGGGGACGGGATGCGCCCGTAGTACACGGGCATCCCGACGACGACCAGTTCGTCGGGACCGCATTTCAGGGTGTCGGCGCGGCTTTCCGGATCGGTCCAGTCGATTTCGGCCAGCTCGGAGCAGCCGAAGCCCTCCGCTATCGCGCGCAGGGTCCGTTTCGTCGTTCCGGTCGGGCTGAAAGAAGCGATGGTGACGCGCGTGATGTTCATGGTGCGGCTCTCCTTTTTCGGTTGAATGACGGCTGATGACTGTTAATGACTTTTGAAGGAGGAACGCCTCCGGCGGGCAGGGCGCCGCCCTGCACCCGCTGGGGGGCAAGCGCCCCCCAGACCCCGGCGTAACGTCCCGGATGCCGTCGCCCCCGAAACGCTCCGCTTTTTCGGCGGCGACGGCATCCGGGCCGCCCTGTCGGCATCGGACGTTTCCCCCATGCAAGGAGGAAAGGCACCATGCCGGTCCCTTTCGGCGGCGTCCCGGTTATGCAAGGGCAAAGGCGTTCCTACGAGGAAAGGCGGCGCACGGGCGCGGACGTTTTCCCTTGCGCGGGGAGAAAAGGCATGGTGAGGATGCTATCATTTCATCGGAGGCAATACCATGAAAAAGGGGGGCACCGTCCGGCATGTTCCCGGCGGCGCTCTCCTCCGGCGGGTGGCCCTCAATACGAAAAAACGCTCCGCCGCACCGACGCCTGAAAAGACGCAGACGGGAAAACGTCGAAAACCGTTCCGCACGCGAGAGGAACAAACGGACGGAGTTCCGAGAAGGGAGGATACTTCTTGAACCGTTCCGCGCGGGAAAAGCTCTCCAAGGCGACTGACGGCGGGCATGGCATCCCCCCCAAAAGCATGGCCCCACCCACGGAGGCGCACGGGAGTACCGCTCCGCACGAGAGGAACAAAAGGTCCTTATGGCAAAACCACGCCGCGCCGCCGGGAAACACAAGGACGGGGAAAAACGTCCCTCCGTGCCGCTCTTCCTTCAATAAGAAGGACCACACCGCCCCGAAACCCCGCCCACGCGGAACATCAGGAAGAGGGATTCGATAAGGGCGAAAGTCTTTGAAGAGGAAAGAGAGGGGGTTTGGGGGAGGGGAA
>CABKMN010000084.1 GCA_902373525.1 uncultured Bilophila sp.
CAAAAGGGAAAACAGTACACCGGTTTTTATCCGCCCTATCCTCTTTCGAGAGGGGGAACGTACGAAAGGTTTTAAAGGGGAGGGGAGAGCGGAACTTGTTCTCCAGACAGTTTTCCCTTCTCCTCATCTAGAGTTTTCTCAAAGAAAAACCGCTCCCGGAATAGACACATTCCGGGGGCGGTTTTTCTTTAGGAGAAGGAGCTTGCTAGTTGGCTGCCGGAGCGGGAGCGGCCTCCGTCGAGGGAGTGGCGGAAGGCGTCTCAGGCGTGGGCAGCGCCGTGGCTTGCGGTTCGGCAGGTGCCGTTTCCGCAGGCGCTGCGGGGGCGGCCTGTTCTTCAGCGGCAGGCTGGGTTTCCGGAGCAGCGGCAGGCGCTTCGGTCGTCGAATGGGCGTCCTCGGAGGGAACATCGGTGGCGGGGGCCTGCTCTGTAACCGGAACTTCCACGATGACGGGGGCCGTAGCCGCCGCGTAGTACGTCAGGGGTGCCGCGTAGAGCAACATGAGGAAGGTCAGGACGAGAAGGCAGCCTCCCGCAAACGCGCGGTTGACGCCCTTCCAGATGATGACGCCGATCAGAAGCAGGCCGAGAATCTGCACGAGCGCGGCGACGAGGGGCAGAGGGGAAGGCTGAATGGCGGCCAACGGCGCGGGCGCATCGCCGAGGAGCAGAGGATAGAGATTCGCCGTGGCGAACATCAGACCCAAAAGAACCAGCAGCACGGCCAGCAACAGGAAGAAGCTGCGGCTGCCTCCCGGAGAGAGGGACAGGAGCCCCTGCGCCGTCAGGATCGCCAGAGGCGGCAGAACCGGGATGAGCAGGACCGACATGTTGGCGCCGAGCAGTGCGAGAACGGCGAGGGGTACAATGACGCCGCACCAGAGCCATCCCTGTCCGGGGCGTTGTTTGCGGTTGGTGACGATGCCCTTGAGGAAGGTTCCGAGACGGCCCCAGGGAAGGAACAGCAGGAGCAGCGTCCAGGGAAGCCAGAGGAGGGCCAGCAGGGCCACGATGAACCACGAGTCGCGTCCCTGGAGCTTCCAGGCTTCGAGAAGCGGAGCGAGATATTCGTTTTCGATGAGGGCCTTCAGAAGGTCCCTGCCGCCGTCGGTAAAGGCGATCATCGTGCCCCAGACAAGCAGCAGAACGAGCATCAGACCGAAGGCCAGCGCGCCGTCACGGGCGCCCGCGCGGCGGAACGTACCCCGCCAGATGAGGAACACGAGGCTGACGAGCAGGGGCAGAACAAGGCCGAGGAGGCCGCCGGCCAGCGTGGACAGGGCGATGAGCGCAAAACCTGCGAGGAGCCACAGCGGAGCGGAGGTCTTGATCCATCCTCGATACAGACAGATGCCCCCGAGGGTCAGGATGGAGGCGAACAACATGTCGCTGCCGGAGAGCCGGGGCAGTCCCATGAACGACAGGCTCGCCAACAGCACCAATCCGGCGGCGAAGGCCGTGCGCCGGTCGTTTCCGGTGGCGCGGGCCAGCCCCCATGTCAGCAAAATGAGGAACAGGGCCGCAAGGGCGGTGGTCAGAGGCAGAAGGAGGATCGGATAGCCGCCGAGCTGTTCCAGTCCGGCGGTCGGCTGCACGCCGGGCAGATACGCCGCCAACGAAAGGCGGCTGATGCCGGGGAGGGCGCTCAGGGCGCTCACAAACCAATGGTAGACGGGGTACATGTCCGGGGCGGGCAGGCCGGAAACGGCGACGCCGCCCAGAAGGCCGATGCCCAGATCGTGCAGGGCGTGCAGTTCCCGGCCCATGAACGTGGGCAGGGACTGGATGAACCAGAACAGGATCAGCACCAACGGACCGACGGCGGCCAGTCCGTTGAAGCAGCGCGAAGCCACGCTGGACGTCGCCGTTTCGGGCTTGCTGGCCGGCTTTTTCGGGGCGGGCGCTTCCTGCGCCGCGGCTGGAGCGACGGCCGGTTCGGAAACCTCCCGAACGGGGGGGGCCTCAACGGGCTGCGGCTGTTCGGGAACGACCGCCGGGGGCGTCTCCGGGGACGGCGTTTCCCCCGTGGGGGCGGTTTCTTCGACGGCGGGCCGTTCTTCGGGCTGAGCCTCGGGGGCGTTCAGCTCGTCTTTCTGGGCAGGGGTGTCTGTACTCATATCTGCTCCTTCGTAGGATTTCAAAACAGCTACCGGGGGAGACTTTACCCCAGAATCGCCCAGCCGTCAGCAAGAGATCACCCGGCTCAGGCCCCGAACTGTCCCATCCGTCGCCCTGATTCCCGGTAGTGCGCGCGCAGCGTCGCTTCCACTTCGACGGGGTCGCCGGTCAGGACGGAATTGAGGATGTCCCGATGCCGATCCACGAACTCCTGCGGCGTGAACAGGATGTTCCAGTGGTTGTAGAACAGGAATTTCGAAATGTTGGCGCAGGCGGAACGGGCCATGTCCACCAGCCGCCTGTTCGCGCAGTGCTGGAGCAGGGCGTTGTGGAAGGCTTCGTCCACTTCGGAAAATTCGTACAGTCCCCCGACCTTGGGCGCCAGCCGGGCCATGTGCTCGACCATCCCCGTAAGCCGGGCGACGTCCACGGAGGTCATGGCCGGCAGCGCCGCCGCCACGCCCGCCCCTTCCAGAATGCCGCCGATTTCGTATTCGTCCTCGATTTCCTGCCGGGTCATCTTGCGGATGAATTTGCCTTTCTGGGGTTCGGACGTGATCAGGCCGTCCTGTGCGAGAATCTGTAGCGCTTCACGGATCGGCGCGCGGCTGATGCCGAGCCGTTCGGCAAGCATGACTTCCTTGACCTGTTCGCCGGGTGCGAGTTCTCCGTCAAGGATGCAACGCTTGATGAATTCCACGACCTGACCGCTGTATGTCTGACGTTTGAACGTGTGCATGATGCTCCTTCGCAAAGGATGCGGTGCCGAAGAGTGGGTGATGCGGCGATCGCGGGTCCGTTTCGGATGTAAAAGGCAAAACGGTGATCGCAGTACCTTGTTTGAAACAGTCGGGAACTATGATGTAACGGAATGAGTATATACGTCAAGATATTCAGCGGCATTGCATGTAAGAAAAACGCCGCGTTTCGGCGTGTGGCGAAACGCGGCGGAAAGGAAGAAAACGCTCGCCGGATGTATTCCATTCCCCCGATACGGTACTGCGGAACGTTGTGCGGGCTCGGAAAAGACGGCGAAACCAATACGGCCTTCCGTATCAGTCGTTCGTGGACAGCAACGGTATTTCATCGTCGGGGTAATCGACGATGAGAGAGCGGAAGGCGTCCTCTTCAAGCAGGAAGGCGTCGACGACGAACGGATCGAACTGCGTGCCACGCCCTTCCACGATGATGTTTCGGGCCGTTTCATGGTCGAAGGCGGGCTTGTACACCCGTTTGGAGATCAGCGCGTCGTAGACGTCGGCAAGGGCCATGAGCCGTCCGGCGCGGGGGATGTCCTCCCCGGCGAGACCGCGCGGGTATCCCTTTCCGTCCCAGCGTTCATGGTGGGTATAGGCGATGAGCGCGCCGATCCGCAGGAAGTCGTTGTGCCCGCCCATGCGCTTTTCGGCCCAGCTCAGGGTCTGGTAGCCGAGGGTGGTGTGTTTTTTCATCTCGTTGAACTCGGCCTCGGTGAGCTTGCCGGGTTTGCGGAGGATGCTGTCCGGGATGCCGACCTTGCCCACGTCGTGCAGGGGGGCGCACACGCGGAACAGTTCGATGGTGTCGTCATCGTCGTCCCAGATATCGGGCCGCATGGCGCGGAGCCGTCTGGCGAGGATTTCCACGCCGTGCTGCGTGCGGCGCACGTGCGCGCCCGTTTCGTTGTCGCGCGTTTCCACCACGGAAGCGAGGCATTCCACGGTCACGGAACGGGACAGATAGAGTTCCTTGGTGCGTTCCCTGACCAGCAGATTGAGTTCGTCGTTGTATTTTTTGAGGGCCACATGGTTCGCCACGCGCGCCCGGACGAGGCGGGGCTGGAAGGGCTTGGCGATGAAGTCCACCGCACCGAGATCGAGGCCGCGGGCTTCGTGCTCCTCGTTGCCCATCGCGGTGATGAAGACGACGGCCATATTGTGGGTGCGGGGATCGTCCTTCAGGCGGCGGCAGACCTCGTAGCCGTCCATTTCCGGCATCATGATGTCCAGCAGGACGATGTCCGGGTGGGGCTCGGTCAGCGCCAACCGGAGAGCCGTCGGCCCGTTGGTGGCGACGCGGATGGTGTATTCGTCACGGAGGAGATCATCCAGAATGCGGATGTTCGCGATGGTGTCGTCGACGATGAGCACCACGGGTTTTTCAGGATAGGCCATTCGGTTCCCTCGGTTCCAGATCAAGGAGGCTCGCCAGATGGAGCAGGCCGCTTTCGGCCTTTTCGAAGTCGAACGTGTCGATGGCGTGCCCGATGTCGTCGGCTTCCGCCCGGCACCGGCCCCCGAGGAAACGCCGGGCGTCCTCGAAGGCTTCGCGGGCCGCCGTGTTGTATTCCCGGACAAGCCGCAGGCATTCGCCCAGAGCGGGCTGGAGCCTCGAAAGGTCGGGCGCTTCGGAAGCCTCCTCCGGGGCGTCCGGGGAAGGCGGCGCGACGAGGGATTGTTCCGTGGCGGCGAGGACGCCTGAGGTCGTTGTAACGTAGCCGCACAGGGAGTCAAGAAGTTCGTCGGTATCGACGCCGGGATCGGTGCGCAGGCGGTGTTCCGCCTCCACGAGCTGTTCGTAGAGTTCCGTCGCGCCGATGTTGCCGCTGATGCCCTTGAGCTTGTGGACCGTCGCCAGAATCGCGGGCAGATCGCTCTGCTGCCGGGAGCGTCTGATGGCGGCGTCGGCCTCGTCGAGTTCGTGCCGGAAGTCGAGGAGCAGGCTGACGTACAGGGGCATGTTGCCCATGACGCGCTCGATGCCCTGCCGCACCGCGAAGCCGGGCAGTTCCAGCGCGTCGGGCAGGATGCGCCGTTCCTCGGGAAGGGGAGGCGCGGCTTCCGGCGCACCGGGCGCGGAGGCTTCGCCCACGGGCATTGCGTAGCGGTTCAGGGCGGCCTGAAGGGCCGGGATGTCGAACGGCTTGCGGGCGACCGCGGTAAAGCCCCCGGCGAGCAGGGCGGCTTCCTGCTCCTCCGTGGAAACGGCGGTGCAGGCGATGATGGGCAGGGCTTCGTACCGGCTGTCGTTCCGAAGGATGTGCGTCAGGGTGGAGCCGTCCATGACCGGCATTTCCACGTCCGAAAAGACAATCGCGTACGGGCGGGTACGGATGAGGTGCAGGGCCTGCAACCCGTTTTCGGCGGTCTCGACGGAGGCCCCGAGGGCGGACAGGATTTCGGCGGCGATTTCCAGATTGATGCTCTCGTCGTCGACGAACAGGGTGCGCGGCGCGTGTCCGGTCTGCGGCATGGCAAGTCCTCGGGCGGCGTTCAGCGCCGCGGTGAAGGGTCGTCCCGCCGTACCCACTTCGACAGGGTCGCAAGAAGGGTATGAGGTTCGACGGGTTTGGCGACGTAATCCTGCATGCCCGCGGACAGGCTTTTTTCCCGGTCGCCGTTCATGGCCCGGGCGGTCATGGCGATGACCGGCAGATCGTCGAAACGGGCGTATTCCCGCAGCAGTCTGGTGGCTCTGAGGCCGTCCATGCCGGGCATCTGGATGTCCATGAGCACGGCGTCGTAGCCGCCTTTCCATAGTTTTTCCACGGCTTCGAGGCCGTCGTCGGCAAGCGTCACCTCGACGCCGCAGGATTGCAGTATTTCCTTGGCGACCTGTTGATTGATGGCGTTGTCCTCCGCGAGCAGCACGCGCGTGCCCGCGAGTTTGGGAAAGGGCGGCTGGGCCGGGATCGCGCGGCATTCCTCCTGCGACTGTTCCGTGGCGAGCAGGGCCGCGAACAGGGCGGAAGGCGTGACCGGCTTGGGGAGCAGCCGCCGCTGGTCTTCGCGGAGGGCGGCGAGGGCGTCGGCGCGGTCGCGCACGGAGGCCATGAACAGGAAGGCGGGCGGCTCGGGAAGCGCGTCGCGGATGGCCCGCGCGGCGGCCTGTCCGTCCATGCCGGGCATCTTCCAGTCCAGCAGGACGATGCGGAAGGGGGCCCCCGCAGCCGAGGCTTCGCGGCAGAGGCGCACGGCTTCTTCGCCGGAAGGAGCCGATTGGGGCTCAAGCCGGAAAGCGCGCAACATGTCGCCGAGGATGCTCCGGGAAAGGTGGTTGTCGTCCGCCACGAGCACGCGGCTCCCGTACAGGGGGTGCGTGGGCAGGAAGACTCGGTTTTCCGGCTCCGCGAACGTGTCGAAGACCGCAGTAAAGAGGAAGTTGCTGCCCTGTCCGGGAACGCTTTCCACGCGGATGTCGCCGTCCATCAGGTTGACGAGCCGCTTGGAGATGGCGAGTCCGAGCCCCGTGCCGCCGTAACGGCGGGTGGTGGAGCTGTCCGCCTGCGTGAACGACTCGAACAGCTTGCCGATCTGTTCCCGCGTCATGCCGATGCCCGTATCCCGGACCGAGAACCGGAGACGGGTTTTCGTGCCGAGGCGCTGTGCCTGTTCGACGGCGACGAGGACGTACCCCGAGGCGGTGAACTTGATGGCGTTGCCCACGAGGTTCAGCAGGATTTGGGACAGCCGGAGCGCGTCGCCCTCCAGCGTGGACGGCACGTTCGGGGCCAGACGGAACAGGAGTTCGAGTCCTTTTTCCTCGGCGCTGAGAACGGCGATGGAGGCGACTTCCTCCAGCACCTGCTCCAGCCGGAAGCTGACGTGCTCCATTTCGAGCTTGCCCGCCTCGATTTTGGAGAAGTCCAGGATGTCGTTGATGATGCGGAGCAGGGTGCCCGCCGAGGCGCTGATCTGCGTCAGATATTCGCGCTGGCGCGGGGTGAGTTCGGTTTGCAGGGCCAGATGGCTCATCCCGATGATCCCGTTCATGGGCGTGCGGATTTCGTGGCTCATGTTGGCGAGGAAATCGCTTTTGGCGCGGGAGGCGGTTTCGGCGTCCTCCTTGGCGTGTACGAGCTGTTTTTCCAGCGTCTTGTTCTGGGTGTCGTCCACCAGCCAGCAGATGATGCCCGGCCCGTCCTCATAGTCGGTGCGGGTGTAGGTCACGCGGAGATCGTGCGCCCGGCCCTCGGCGTCGCGCGTCTTCAGCTCCACGTCGGGCAGGGTGTCCTGCTCCGAGATCAGCATGGCGTCGGCATCGCGCAACTGGGGATAGACGCGGCCCACGTCCGTGTCCTCGCGGATGTCCATCAGCGCCTTGGCGCGGGTGTTGCTGTAGCGGATGAAACCGTCGACGGCGATGAGCACGCCGATGGGGCTCGTCTCCAGCAGCTTCCGGGCCAGAGCCAACTGCTCCGACAGTTTCTTTTCCAGCAGCTTCTGGGTGGTCACGTCCGTACTCAGGCTGAGTACGGCGTAGGGTTCGCCGTCGTCTCTGGTCAGCGGGACGAGCGTGGTCAGGTAGTGCCCCGTTCCGCCGTCCGCGTCGATCCGGGTGTGGGGGAACGTCTGGTGTTCGCCCGAGGCCAGCGTCCGCCGGAGCAGCGCTTCCGAGAGCACGCCGCCGGCGACGGGAAAGTCGGTCCCCGGAATGCGCCCGAGGGCGTCCTCTTCGGTGAAGCCGAACAGTTTGGAACACATGGCGTTGAGTTTTCGGCAACGGCACGTCGCGTCGAACAGGCATACGGCGGCGGGCAGGTTCTCCAGAAGGGAGTTGAGCATGGTTTCCGTGCTCCGCCGGACAAGGACCTCGCGGCGGAACTTGCGGATGATGAACAGGGCGATCAGGACGACGGCGAGGGCCGCCAGCACGATGCCGCCCGTCAGAGTCCAGAACAGCCGCCAGTCCATTTCCGTGGTGCGCTGGATGTTGAACCAGCGGTTGTGGAAATCCTGCGCGGTCGCGGCGGGCATGGTGTCCAACACCTTGTTGATGATGGTGACCAGCTCCGGCCAGTCCTTGCGGACGCCGATGCGTATGGGCAGGCGGTAGGGCGTCACGGCGGCGACGGTGACGTTCTGGACGTCGTTCAGCCTGAGGATGGTGGTCCCCGCGTCAAGGACTTCGAATACCGCGGCGATGTCCTTTTTCTCCAGCAGGTCCAGCGCTTCTTCCGTGGTGTGGGTCAGAACGGCCTGCACGTTCGGTTCGGCGTCCCGCAGGATGTCGAAAAGCCGTTCGCCCACGGCGGCGACCTTGTGCCCCTTGAGGTCGGTCAGCTCGTTGATGAACGGCGCGTCGTTCAGCATGAAGATGACGAGGGGAAGTTCCAGATAGGATTGGGTGAACAACAGCGTGTCGCGTGTCGACGGCACGTCGACCGCGGAAAGCTGGATGTCGAGTTTGCCTTTGCTGAAGGCGTCGGCCATGTCCTTTTCGGAAACCGCGTGGGGGACGAGGCGGATGCCGAGGCGGGTTTCAAGCCATTTGGCGTATTCGCTGGTGACGCCTTCCTGTTTGCCGAGCGGGGAAAGGCGTTCGAAGGGCAGGCGGGACGTCAGGACTCCCATGTTGAGTTCGGGGTGTGCCTTCAGCCAACGTTGTTCCTGCTGCGTCAGGTACAGCTCCGTCTGGGCAACGGCGGAGAATGCCGCCGTCAGAACGAAGAGGATGGCGAACGGCACATGAAATCGAAAAAAAGAAAAGAGATGCATGGCAATCAGGTACCGTTGGCGTGGAGGGGAAGGAAAAAAGGAAGCCAAGGCCTTATTCGACAAATTGTCTTATAATCCTATTCGTAGTATGAGGCAACATAAAGGCGACTTCAAAAAGGATAAAATACATGCCGAGCGAAACCGGACACCGTTTTCTCGCCTCCGAACTGTCGGATTCCGAACCGGGGCGTTGTTTGTTTCATGTGCTGCCCGTACCGCTGGAAGCCACCGTTTCCTATGCGGGCGGAACGGCGAAAGGGCCGCAGGCCATTCTTGAGGCCTCCGACCAGCTGGAACTGTGGGACGGGGAATCCGTCCCCGCCGAGCCGGGCATCCGCACATGGCCCGCCGTGGATTGTTCCGGTTCCTCCGAAACGGTGCTTGCCGCGGTCGAGTCCGCTGTCGACAGTATATTGGAGTACGGGGGGCTGCCCGTGCTTCTGGGCGGGGAGCATACGGTCACGTACGGCGCGCTGGCCTCTCTGAAGAAGCGTTTCGGGACGTTCGGGGTCATTCAGTTCGACGCCCACGCGGACTTGCGCGACAGCTATGAGGGCAGTCCGTGGAGCCACGCCTGCGTCATGCGCCGGGCCGTGAAGGACCTTGGCCTGCCTTTGGCGCAGTTCGGCGTCCGGGCCCTGTGCCTTGACGAGGTGGAGGCGCGGCGCGAACACGGCGTTACGTTCCACGATGCGGCGGACATCGCCCGTCACGGGGTGCCGGAGAGTCTTTTGCCGTCGGATTTTCCCGACCGGGTGTATCTGACGTTCGACGTGGACGGGCTTGATCCTTCGATCATGCCCGCGACGGGAACGCCCGTGCCCGGCGGGCTCGGCTGGTATCAGTCGCTCGACATTGCGGAGCGGACGCTCGCCGGTCGGGAGGTGCTCGGATTCGACGTGGTGGAGCTTGCCCCCGTGCCGGGGCTGCACGCCGCCGATTTCGCCGCCGCCCGGCTGGTTTACGCTCTCATGGGGATTGTGCAGCGCGGCCGGAAGTAGGCGCTGAACGCAGGAAACCGGGGAAGGGACGCCTCCGGCGGCAAGGGCGCCGCCCTTGACCCGCTGGGGGGAATGATTCCCCCCAGACCCCCTCGGATACGGAGGGACGGCGGCTTGTTCCGCTGTGAAGTTTATTCTGGAATCAAGACGTCCCCAGTGCCGTACGGCATTGGGGACGTCGTTTTTTTATAGGAAGAATGAAACGCCGGAATCCCTGCCCGCGCGGAAAACGGTGCATGGAGGACATCCGGCGCGGTTTGCGGGACCGGAATCTCCGTCCGCACGGAACGCCGTGTGAAAACGGCTTGCGTAGACGGTGGAGGTCACCGGAGTCTTTGTCCGTGCGGAAAGCCGCGAAGAGGGATTCGATAAGGTCGAAAGTCTTTGGAAGAGGAGGGGATGGGGTTTGGGTC
>CABKMN010000085.1 GCA_902373525.1 uncultured Bilophila sp.
GGGGAGGCGTTTGAGGAGGGGAGAGGGAACCTTTCTTTAGAAAGGTTCCCTCTCCCCTCCTCAATGCCTTTTCCCGCCGTTACCGCATCCGCGCGGTGTCCACGAGCCACTGATGGAGCCGGAGGTCGTCCGTCAGCTCGGGGTGGAAGGAGGCGGCGAGGATGTTGTCCCGCCGCACGGCGACGGGGAGGCCGTTGACCCGGGCGAGAACCTCGACGCCGGGGCCGACCTTTTCGATCAGCGGCGCGCGGATGAAGACGGCCTCGATGGGGGGCTGAGGCTCGCCTTTTGCGCCGACGGCGGGGAACGGCTTCAGCTCAAGCGGCGTGGTGAAGCTGTCGATCTGCCGTCCGAAGGCGTTGCGGCGGACCGAGGCGTCCAACAGGCCGATGCGCGGCTGCTCGGGATGCCCGATGATGTCCGTACACAGCAGGATAAGCCCCGCACAGGTGCCGAAGACCGGCATGCCGTTGCGGATCAGCTCGCGGACACGGTCCATCATGCCCCATTCCGTGAGCAGCTTGCCCATGACCGTGCTTTCCCCGCCGGGAAGGGCGAGGCCCGAAAGCCCTTCGAGGTCTTCCCGCTTGCGGATTTCCACGGTTTCGGCCCCGCAGCGCCGCAGGGAACGGATGTGCTCTCGGAAGGCCCCCTGAATGGCCAGCACGCCGATACGCGGTGCGGAAGAGCCCATTGCCTACCAGCCCCGTTCCTGCATGCGCTGTTCGGGAGCGATGGTCGAGATTTCCAGTCCGGGCATGGCCTCGCCGAGATCGCGGGACACTTCGGCGAGCACCTTGTAGTCGTTGTAGTGCGTGACGGCGGCGACGATGGCCTTGGCGCGTTTGGCGGGATCGGTGGACTTGAAGATGCCGGACCCCACGAACACGCCGTCGAGGCCGAGCTGCATCATCAGAGCGGCGTCGGCGGGCGTGGCGATGCCGCCGGCGGCGAAGTTCACCACGGGCAGACGGCCTTCGGAACGGATTTTCAGCACGAGTTCCAGCGGCGCGCCGTGTTCTTTGGCGAAGTTGGCGACTTCCTCTTCGGGCAGGGCGCACAGGGCGCGGATTTCGCCGAGGACCATGCGGCAGTGGCGTACGGCTTCCACGACGTTGCCGGTGCCGGGTTCGCCCTTGGTGCGGATCATGGACGCGCCTTCCGCGATGCGGCGCAGGGCCTCGCCGAGGTTGCGGGCGCCGCAGACGAACGGCACGGTGAAGTCGCGCTTGTCGATGTGGAAACGGTCGTCGGCGGGCGTCAGGACTTCGCTTTCGTCGATGTAGTCCACGCCGAGGGATTCGAGGATGCGGGCTTCGACGATGTGCCCGATGCGGGCCTTCGCCATGACCGGAATGGTCACCGCGTCCATGATGCGGAGCACGATGGACGGATCGGCCATGCGGGCCACGCCCCCGGCCTTGCGGATGTCGGCGGGGACGCGTTCGAGCGCCATGACGGCGCACGCGCCCGCTTCCTGCGCGATCTTCGCCTGTTCGGGGGTGGTGACGTCCATGATGACGCCGCCTTTCATCATTTCCGCCAGACCGGACTTGAGCTGAAACGTACCTTTTTCCATGATCTATCTCCTTGAGGGAACATTGGTTGCGTTGATGATGGACACAACCTAGCAGCCCTCGGGAAAAAGACGGTAGCGATCCGGCTGGTCATGGATCAATGTTTTTGGAGAGCGTGACAATACGGATTGTCATGGTGACAATTTTTACTTGCCTGAAGATAACGCGGATGTGATCGTATAACCAGAACAGATTGTTAGCAACGCGCATAGCTCGCGGAACGAACGCGTTTGAAAGCGTGCTGGCGGACGGAAACGGGGGAGAAAGACACGAGGTCAAGGAATGCCGTCAAAACGTGATTTGCGGGGCTCATGCGGACAATCCTTTTTCGTTTCCCCCGTCTCCAAATCTTCTTACTGACAATGACCAAAACAAAAGGCCGACGCACCGTCGGCCTTCCTTTTTGCCTTTCCAGAAAGAGCTCCCCACGCCGATACTCCGTTTTCCCCGGTGCCCGTGAACAGGGATTCGATAAGGATGAACGTCTTGGGAGGCGGAGAGGATGGGGGTGTGGGGGAAGGGGGAACCTTTCTCCAGAAAGGTTCCCCCTCCCCCCACGTCCTTATTCAGCCGCCTCCTTTTGAAGACGGGAAACGAGCTTGTCCATATTGGCGATGCGGTTGACCTTCCAGCTCTGGCCGGAAGGGACCATGCCGAGGTCCACCTTGTAGTCGCGGCCGTTGCCGAAGTCGTGGATGGTCGCAGGCAGGACGACCGAGCCGTTGACCTTGCGGGACACGCCGCGCGCACGCAGCTCCTTGCGCCCGGTGGAGACGTCTCCGAACAACGGCGCGAGGAGGCCCTTGGGCTTGGCGTCGGCCTTGGGCTTTCCGGCGAAGAAACCCGACTCGATGCCCGAACGGGCGAAGGTGCCGGTTTCCTGCACGAGGAGCGACTTGATCTGCTTCGCCATCGAGGGGTCCTGTACGGAAGCCACCATGAGCGAGAGCATGGGCGGCAGGCCCGACGTATCCACCTTTCCGGCTTTTTGCAGGCTGGCGATCAGGACCGAAGCGCTCTGGTCGAGCAGGGCGTCCACATCCACATAGCGCTCGAACGCGGGCAGGTCTCCGGCGTCAACGGCGCGCTGGATTTCCGTCAGCACGGCCTCCGGGGCCTGTCGGGCGGCGAAGCTCGGGACCGCCGTCAGCAGGAGCAACGGCAGGAACAAAAACAGACGAAGGCAGCGGGAAATCATGAGGAGGCTCCTGACGAGACGGCCTTTTCGGCTGCCTCGAATTGTCCCGCCAGATCACGGAACAGGTTGGCGGCCTGTCCGGCGGCCGCGAGTTTGCCCGGGTTGCCGTGCACGCGCCGCTCGATCCACGAGGCGGCGTAGAGCAGCGAATCGTCATCGAGATACCGGGCGTCCGCCGTGCCCTTGAGGCGCTGCACGAAGGCCGCGCGGCTCTGCTCGCGGGCGATGACGGCCTGCTGGTACTGCTTGCCCTTGGCTTCCATCTGTTGGCGCAGGGCGGCGTAGCGGGCGGGTTCGCCGTCGGAACGGGCCTGATCCGCCGCGAAGGTCAGCTCGGAATACTGGGCGTTGGCGTCCACCACCCGTTGCGCGGCGGCGTGCAGTTCTTCCATCTGGCGGTTGAAGTCGGGCATGGAGGCGATGGCCTGCAAGGCTCCGGCGACTCCACGGAAATGCCGGGCGTACAGCCTGAAAAATTCGCTCCGCTGCGCCGGGGTGAGCGTTTTTCCGCTCGGAAGCGGCGCGGTTGCGCTGCGGGTGACGGCTTCCATGAACCGATCGACGTACAGTCGGTAGATGGCGTTGAGCATGTCCGGCGTGAACACATGTTCGAGCGCGGCGCTCCGTCCGGCGGGGAGGTCGTCGCCGATCCACGCCAAGCCGGTCATGCCGAGGCCGTAACGCAGGTTCGCCCCTTGCAGACTGGCGGAAATGCGGCCATTGCGTCCCTGCGTCGCGGCGGGGACGTAGTGGGAGACGAGCCATGACGCGAGATCGTCGATAAAGGCGATGCGGACCACCGGATCGTCCCTGCGTCCGGCGTCGGCGGGGGCCCCGGTATCGGTCGGGGCGACGGGGCCGCGCACTTCGGCTCCTCCGGGCTGGACGGGACGCTGTTCCGACAGCGCTTCATCCAGCTCCGCGGGCGTTTCGATGGGCGAACGGTATTTGGGCGGCGCGCCGGGCAGGCTGTTTCCGGCCACGGAACCGACGTCCGGCGGGGAGGGCGGGGTGGAGGTCCGGCTTACCAGATCGGACATCAGCGTGATGGCCGACTGCTCCAGCTCGGAGACCCGTCTGGTGAAGGCGTCCCGGGATTCGGGGTCCCTCGCCAGCCAGAACCAGCCCACCACGCCTGCAAGCAGAACGAGGATCAGCAACGCCAGACCGTGGTGGTGTCCTTTGCGCGCTTCCTCCTCCCGTTCGTCGTTGTCTGTCCGATAGCGGTTCGGCTTGCTCATGCCTCCCTCCGTCTCTTTCCCCGCGGCGCGGGGCTGTGTGCAGGTTTCAAAGCGTGAAGCGAGAATACTCCATTTCGGTGGGGCTGTGAAGCGGTGCCCGCTCCGGGCGGAAGGCGATTCTGCACCTTTTTTGACGGGTTGGAGCCGAAACGCCGCCCGCGTGAGAGATTTGCGGCCCGGTGAAAAGAATCATGCGCCGACGACTTGACCTTTTGCGAACCAATCCTATTTCAAGCGAAGAGACGATGACGCGCCCGTCGCGTAGAGACGATCACCTTTTACCCAGGGAGCACGTTATGGGATGCTGCTGCAACGACAAGAAAACGGACAAGGGACAGACCCCCGACTGCATGGCGAGCAAAAGCACGGTCGTCACCACTCCCGAAGGCGAGGACGTGGAAGTCCATTTCAACATGGGAACCGGCGAAGTCACCTATAGCCAGAAGAATCCTTCCGGGAAGCCCGAAAAAGACGGAACGTGCGGCTGCGGCTGTTCCGGCAAAAAATAGCGCCTCCGAACCTCCGATACACGAAAACCGCCCGAACGCATTCCGTCCGGGCGGTTTTTTGGGCCTTCAAATAGCGTTTGTCTCCCCTTTGGAGTCCCTCACGGCACTCCCCTTGACCAGGGATTTGATAAACATGAAGGTCTTGAAGAAGTATCGGCGGAGTGGGAACCTCTCTGGAGAAAGGTTCCCACTCCACCGTTTTTTTTACAGAATCTGCTTGAGGAACTGCTGAAGGCGGGGATGCTCGGGCGACGAGAACAGCTTGGCGGGCGGGGCCACTTCAAGAATCTGCCCCTGATCCATGAAGACGACGCGGTCGGCCACTTCGCGGGCGAAACCCATTTCGTGGGTGACGCACACCATCGTCATGCCTTCCTGCGCCAGCTTGACCATAACGTCGAGCACTTCACCGATCATTTCCGGGTCGAGCGCCGAGGTGGGCTCGTCGAACAGCATGATGTTCGGCTGCATGGCGAGCGCGCGGGCGATGGCGACGCGCTGCTGCTGCCCGCCGGAGAGCATGGACGGGTAGACGTTGACCTTTTCGGACAGGCCCACCTTCTTGAGGAGCTGGAGCGCGCGCTCCTCGGCGTCGTGCTTGGAGAGGCGGCGCAGCTTCATGGGGGCCATGGTCAGGTTCTGGAGCACCGTCTTGTGGGGGAACAGGTTGAAGCTCTGGAACACCATGCCCAAATCCTGACGGATTTTGTTGATGTCGTTTTCCGGAGCGTTGATGTCGTTCCCTTCCACGAGGATGGAGCCCTTGTCGATCACTTCCAGGCGGTTGATGGAGCGCAGCAGCGTGGACTTGCCGGACCCGGAGGGTCCGATGATGACGACGCGTTCGCCGGGCTGCACGTCGAAGCTGACGTCGTGCAGGGCGGTAAGCTGCCCGAAGAACTTCCACACGTTCTGGATGCTGATGATGGGGGCGGCGTTACTTTCTGTCGCGGTCATAGTAGGTGAGTCTCCCTTCCATCATGCTCACGCCTTTGGAGAGCAGCAGGGTGATGATGAGGTATACGAGGGCGATGACCGTATAGGTCTCGAAATAGTCGAAGGTCTGCGAAGCGAATTCGCGTCCGTGGCGCAGAAGGTCGGCCACGGCGATGATGGAGACCAGCGAGGTGTCCTTGAGCATGGCGATGCATTCGTTGCCGATGGGCGGCAGGATGGTGCGCATGGCCTGCGGCAGGATGACCATCGTCATGGTCTGGAAGCGGTTGAAGCCGAGCGAACGGGCGGCTTCGGTCTGGCCTTTGGGAACGGAAAGGATGCCCGCGCGGAACACTTCGCCCATGTACGCGCCGTAGCAGAAGCTGATGGCGATGACCGCCGAAACCATGGGCGGCACCTGAATGATGCGGCCGAGGGCATAGTAGATGTAGAAAAGCTGGACGAGCAGCGGCACGCCGCGGATGATTTCCACATAGGTGGACGCGATCAGATTGATGACGCTGTTGCGCGACAGGCGGCCGAGGCCCGTGAGCAGGCCGATGGGCAGCGTGCAGAGCAGGGAAAGGATCGTCACTTCAAAAGTGATGATCAGACCGTCCGGAAGGAATTTGACGATTTCCAGATACGGTTCGGGCTGGGTCGCGCACAGGGTGATCAGCGTGATCACCGCGACGCAGAACGCCAGCGTCCAGGCATTGAGGAGTCTGCGATCCCCCGGATCGGGGATTTGTGCGCCCTCCGTGACCTCAATGCGAATGTTGGGAGCGTTGTTCATACGGGGTTTCCTACTGTGTCAGGTTCCGGCAGACGCGCGCTGTCCGCGTGCGCCGCGATGGCCTTGCAGGGTGCGGCGCGCCGCCGGGCGCGCGAAACGGGGGCCTTACCAAACGGGCGGCAGGGGAGCGGACTCCCCTGCCGGCAAAAATCGCAACAGGACGATAAGTGAGGGTGGTTACGGCGTTTACTTGCCGATCCACGTTTCGACGATCTGCTTGTCGAGACCCTTCGCCTTCACGGCCTTGATGCCTTCGTTGATCTTCTTGACGAGGTCGGTGTCGGACTTGCGGACCGCGAAGCCGTAGTATTCCACATCGTCGGTGATGAAGGCAACCTTGAGCTTGCCCTGATATTCCTTTTTCTTGTTGGCGTAGAACTTGGCAACCGGATCGTCGCAGATCACGGCGTCGATGTTGCCCTTGGCGAGGTCTTCGAGCGCGAGGCCGACTTCGTCGTAGGTCTTGACGACGGCCTTGGACTTGGCCTTGGGCAGCGTTTCCACGAGGCCGGTGGTGCCGATCTGGCCGCCGACCTTCTTGCCGTCCAGTTCCTTGAGGGTCTTGATGTCCACGCCGACGGGGACCACGACGGCCTGACGGATTTCACAGTAGGGATCGGAGAACCCCATGGCCTTCTTGCGCTTTTCGGTGATGGTCACGGAAGAGGCGATGATGTCGGCCTGACGGGATTCCAGCGCGGCGAAAATGCCGTCCCACGCGGTGTTGTGGAACTCGACGTTCAAACCCGCTTCCTTGGCGACGGCCTTCAGGTAGTCGATGGAATATCCGACCACGTTTTTGTTTTCGTCAAGCATTTCAATGGGGGGCCACGTCGCGTCGGAAGCCACGATAAGGGGTTTTTCGGCGGCATAGGCCAGAGAAGCGCACAAGAGCAGGGACAACAGGGTCGCACTGAAAAGACGGATCATACCGACAGCTCCTCCAGAGTTGATGTTCCGCGGCGATAAGCCGCAACGGAAAAGGCGCATCTCGTTCCCCTCGCGCGGCTTGTTCCGTATACCGTAATCTAAGCGTCTTCTTTTGCAGGAAGATGTACAGCGTGTCAAGACGGCTTTCCCGATTCGAGGGGCCGTATGGCTTGATTTTCGCAACGTTCCCGTGTTCTTCTGGGTCCTTGTTCGGTCATTTTTTCCCGGAGGATTTTTCATGTCGGTTTCGCGCGCGGTGCTTCTCGACCGGGACGGCACGCTCATTGAGGACAGGCACTATCTTGCGGACCCCGCCGGGGTCGTGCTGCTGCCCGGCGTCGGCCCGGCCCTGTCCCGGCTTGTCCGGGCCGGGCATCGGCTGTTTTTGGTGTCCAACCAGTCCGGCGTGGGCCGGGGATATTTTACGGAGGAGGCGGTGTTCGCCTGTCAGCGGCGTCTGGAGGCGCTGTTGGAGTCCTACGGGGTGGCGTTTACGGATGCGGTATGGTGCCCGCACGCGCCGGAAGCGCGGTGCCGTTGCCGCAAGCCCCTGCCGGGGATGTTCGATCTCCTGCGCGCCCGGCACGGCCTTTCGCCAGAAACGGCGGTCATGATCGGGGACAAGCTGGATGATCTGGCGTTCGCCGCGAACGCGGGCCTGTCCGCCGGGGTGCTGGTGCTCAGCGGCAAGGGCGCGGAGCAGGCCCGGAAGGCCGGATTGCCCGTGCCCGTTTCCGGCTGCGCCGAGGTGCCCGGTTCCCCCCGCCGCGTCGTCGCCGCGGACTTCGCCTCGGCTGTGGAGTGGATGATGAAGGAAGAGGACTGACGAATCGGGGAGGGGAAGAGGAACCTTTCTGAAGAAAGGCTTCCTCTTCCCCTCCCCGAACCCCTCCCCATCTCCTCCAAAGACTTTTGATCGTATCGAATCCCTGTTCCGCGTCTTTTCCGATGGCGGCGGGACGCAACAAAAGCGTCTTTCCTTATCTGGAAAGACGCTTTTGTTGTTGGGGAGGGGCGTTATGTTTTACGTTTGATCAGGCGGAGGCGGATCAGCATTTCGCGGAAGTCCTGCCACGAGCAGCCGAACAGCCACGGGCAGGTGACGACGAGTCCCAAGGACATGAAGGAATAGAGGATGCCGGAAAGGAGAAAGCGGATGATCTGGTGGGCGTCGTCGGTAAAATAGATGCCCGTCGCCGTCTTGCAGACCCATGCGAGGCCGAGGAGCGAGCCGAGAATCAGCCCTTGGAGCATCAGGTTACGGAAAAAATTCAGAGGGATGAGGCGAGCCGCCATCCAGAAGAGCAGATTGACCATAATGAACTGGGTGATCACGGTCTTGAGGGCGAGTCCGGTGGCTCCGAGGCCCATGCCGAGGAGGTCCTGCGGCGCGACCAGCAGCCACACGAGGACGAATCCGCCGAAATGCTCAATGAAGGCGAGGTTCCGCAGGGTTTTGGTTTTTCCGGTGGCGTGGAAGACGGAACTCGCCAGTTGCCCGTAGGCCTGATGCGCCGGGTACAGGGCCATGATCTGGACGGGAATGAGCGCGGCGGCGAATTCCGCCCCGCCGAAAATATGCACGAGCACCGAGGCTTCCACGGCGGTGAAGCACGAGAACCACGCGGCGATGCCGAACAGCAGCGGCGCGAAGCGGGTGAGCAGGCGGCCCATGTGTTCCCTGTCGTCCTTGCCCCACGCGATGGCGAGTTCGCGCATGATGAGCGGGGTCATGGCGGATACGAACAGGAAACAGGCCGCGCTGACGCGCTGCGACAGGGCGAAATACCCTTGCTGCGTGCTGCCGTCGAACCATTGCAGCACCCAACGTTCCGCCGAGAGCGCCAGCGCCGAGAGCAGGGCCTGAACGAACAGGGGCATGCTGTAGTCGGAAAATTCCTTGGTGTAGGCGAGCCGCTGGTCGCGGGTGAGGCTCAGGTCGATGTTCGTCCACGAGCGTTTCATGATCACGAGGCATCCGGCCACGATGCTGCCCATCATGAAATATTGCAGACCGAACAGGCTCCCCGCGTTGAGCATGCCGAGCCAGAACAGCCCGAGGATCATCAGCGCGCCGAGCAGGTTGACGCCGCTTCGGAGCAGTTCGCCGGGCACGGTCAGGCCGAGGGCGTCGTTCATGGACCGCACCACGCGCGTCCCCCACAGCAGGAAGCCGTAGAAGGCCGCCAGCGGCGCGTACCACAGCGGCACGTCGGGCAGCAGCATGTTCCCGAGATCGGGGATGAGCAGAAACACGCCCGAAAGCATGGTGACGAGGAACACCAGCGCGGAGACGCGCCCGTAGAAGGCCACGAGGGGCATTTCGTACTGGCGGCGGGACAGGGCGTTGTAGAAGCATGTGGAGGTGCCCATGTCCAGAAAGCCGGTGAGCTGGGTAAAGACGCTGGTGGAGAAGTTGAAGTTGCCGTAGACCTGCGGCCCGAGCGCGCGGGGAAGCACGGCTTCCATGATCAGGTAGACGGGCACCGTGGCGATGTTCGCCAGCAGCTTGCCCATATACCGGCGCGCCAGCGAAGGCTGCGGAGGCCGCTGAGGCGTCTCCCGCTGTTCGGGAGATCGGGAGGTGTCTGGTGCGCTGTTTTCTGTCATGGGGCGTTTTCGGGAAGGAAAGAAGGTGCGCGTTTCCGTTACGCTGTCTTCGCCCGCAGCGCAAGTTCCCCGCAAGGTATCGCGCGTTATTTTTATGAGAGGGGAAAGCATTGGGGAAGGGAGGGAGAAACTTTCTCGAGAAAGTTTCTCCCTCCCTTCCCCAAACCCCATCCCCCG
>CABKMN010000086.1 GCA_902373525.1 uncultured Bilophila sp.
TCCCCAAACCCCGCCCCTTCCCCTTCAAAGACGTTCGACCTTATCGAATCCCTCGCGGCGGCATTCCCGCTTTGCGAGGGATTGTCGTTTCCGTGTCGAATCTGAAAAGGCGGTTATTGAAATCTGTAAGAGCGGAAGTTTGCTTCTTAATGCCCTTAGGAAGACTGAACGTAGGCATTGCACCACCTTTGATGAAGACGGCAACGAAAAACAAAGCGCCTTTTCCCGAGAGGAAAAGGCGCTTTTCATATCCTTTCCGATGCCCTTCTTTATCCGCCTTTCAACGCTCCGTCCTTTCGGAGGCGACAGAAACGCGGAACAGGGATTCGATAAGGTCGAACGTCTTTGAGATGGGAGGGGGTGCAGGGGGGCGGGAAGAACGTTCTCCAGAAAGTTCTTCCCCCCTGCGTGCCTTTTTCCTACTTGCTCATAGCGTTGATGAACTCTTCGTTCGACTTGGTGCCGCGCATCTTGTCGAGGAGGAATTCCATGCTGTCGATGGAGGACATGGGCGCAAGTATCTTGCGGAGAATCCAGACGCGTTTGAGCACGTCGTCGGACAGCAGCAGGTCTTCCTTGCGGGTGCCGGTACGGTTGATGTCGATGGCGGGGAACACGCGCTTTTCGGCGAGATGGCGATCAAGATAGATTTCCATGTTGCCGGTGCCCTTGAATTCTTCGAAAATCACTTCGTCCATGCGGGAGCCGGTGTCGATGAGCGCCGTGGCGATGATGGTCAGGCTGCCGCCGCCTTCGATGTTGCGCGCCGCGCCGAAGAAACGCTTGGGACGCTGAAGGGCGTTGGCGTCGAGACCGCCGGAAAGCACGCGGCCCGAGGAGGGCGTCACGGCGTTGTAGGCGCGGCCCAGACGGGTGATGGAATCAAGGAGGATCACGACGTCGCGCTTGCGCTCCACAAGACGCTTGGCCTTTTCGAGCACCATTTCACAGACCTGCACATGCCGCTGCGGAGGCTCGTCAAAGGTGGAGCTGATGACTTCGGCGTTCTTGACCGTGCGCTCCATGTCCGTCACTTCTTCGGGGCGTTCGTCGATGAGCAGCACGATCAGATAGACTTCGGGATGGTTCGCGTTGATGGAGTTCGCGATGCTCTGGAGCAGGATGGTCTTGCCGGTCCGGGGAGGCGCGACGATGACCCCGCGCTGGCCGCGCCCGACGGGCGCCATGAGGTCGATGACCCGGCAGGAAAGGTTCTTTTCGCCGTTCTCCATGATCAGCTTGCGATCAGGATAGATGGGCGTGAGGTTGTCGAACAGGACTACGTGACGGGCATTTTCCGGCGGCTCGAACCCGATTTCCTTCACCTTGAGCAGCGCGAAGTAACGCTCCCCTTCCTTGGGAGGCCGAATCTGCCCGGAAACCACGTCGCCCTTGCGCAGATAGAAACGCCGAATCTGGGAGGGGGATACATAAATGTCGTCCGGACCGGGCATGTAGCTCGACAGGGGAGAACGCAAAAAGCCGTAGCCGTCCGGCAGGATTTCCAGCACCCCGTCCCCGTAGATGGCTCCGCTCCGCGACGCACAGGCCTGCAACATGGCGAAGATGAGTTCCTGCTTCCGCATGGAACTGGCGTTCTCGATCTCGTACTTTTCCGCAAGCTCCATGAGCACGGACATGCTCATGTTCTTCAGTTCGGTCAGGCTCATGGTTGCGCCTTCCTGAACCTCCTCCGTGGCAACTTTCTTCTTCCGCATAGGTTCCGATACTTGTTTTTGGGAGTGAATGAAAATAGGTCCGGCGGACAACCGGACAATATATATCCGCGCCTTGCGGCGGGACGATTACGGCACAGCCGTATCAAACGCAGGATGGTATATTGGGAGATGTATGGAAATAAAGGGGCAGGCACGCGCCGAAAGACGGCGCAGGGGTTTACCTAGCGTAACTTCTCTTCTTTGGCAAGGGGATGAGAATCGGTTTGGACATATTTTCCGTTTTCCGGCGCGGAAAGGCTCGCTGCGCCGGAAAAACGCCGCACCGCCCGGCCCGAGAACGAAAAAAGCCGGAGACGACGCCTCCGGCTTCGTTTCCCCGCGAACTGCGGGAGAAAACGGGGAGGGAAAGCCCCTCCCCATCCGTTTTAGTGCTTGAAGATGCTGTCCTTGGTTTCGTCTTCCTTCACCAGCTTGAAGAGAACAGGGCTGAGCAGGAGGATGGCGATCAAGTTCGGGATGGCCATGAGCGCGTTGCAGGTGTCGGCGAGCAGCCACACCACGTCGAGCTGCGTGAGCACGCCGACCGGGATGGCGATGCAGTACACGATGCGGAAGGGAATCTGCGCCTTGTCGCCGAAGAAGTAGATGGCGCAGCGTTCGCCGTACACGCACCAGCCGAGAGCCGTGGTGAAGGCGAAGAAGGTCAGGCAGATGGTGACCGCGATGCCGCCGATGCCGGGCAGCGTGGTTTCAAAGGCGGCGGAGGTCATGGCCGCGCCGGTGAGGCCGGAGGTCCACTGGCCGGTCACGAGGATCGCGAAGCCCGTCATGGAGCACACGATGATGGTGTCGATGAAGGTATCGAGCATGCCGATGGAAGCCTGCACCAGCGGGGAAGCGCTGGTGGCGGCGGCGTGGGCCATAGGCGCGGTGCCGAGGCCGGCTTCGTTGGAGAACACGCCGCGGGCCATGCCCATGCGGATGGCCATCATCACGGTCGCGCCGGCGAAACCGCCTTCGGCGGCCGTGGGCGTGAAGGCTTCGGCGATGACCCACGCGAGAACGCGGGGAACCTGATCAATGTGCAGGATGATGACGAGGAGGGAAATAATGACGTAGACGATGGCCATGGCCGGAACGACCTTGCCGGCCACCGCGCCGATGCGCTTCACGCCGCCGATGAGCACGGCGCCGGCCAGCATGAAGATGGCGACGGCGCTCACCCACGTCGGAATGGAGAGGTTGGCCTGCATGGCTTCACCGATGGAGTTGCCCTGCACCATGGCGCCCGTGCCGATACAGGCGACGATGCCGAACAGCGCGAAGCAGGAGCCGAGCCACATCCACTTGGGTCCGAGGCCGTTCTTGATGAAGTACATGGCGCCGCCCACCCAGTTGCCGGCGGGGGTCTTTTCACGGAAATGCACGGAAAGCAGCACTTCGCTGAATTTGGTGGCCATGCCCACGAGAGCGGTCACCCACATCCAGAACAGCGCGCCGGGGCCGCCGATGTAGATGGCGGTGGACACGCCCACGATGTTGCCGGTCCCGATGTCGGCGGCCAGCGCGGTCATCAGCGCGTTGAACGGAGAAATTTCGCCCTGTTCGGACTGGTTGTTGCGACCGGCCCAAAGGTTTTTAAGGCCGCGGAAAAAGTTGCGGAATGTAAAAAATTTCAGCCCGATGGTGAGATACAGGCCCGTGCCGACGAGCAGCACCAACATCCCCGGTCCCCAAACCACGTCGTTGACGGCCTTCAACCAGTTCATGAAACCTTCCATGTCTCCCCCTAATCAGGATAACGTTGCGAATCGATCGTCTTCCGCCGCCCGTAAGCATTTCTGCCCGGCAACAAAAAGCTCCTTGTTATCTTTTCGTTAACCGTACGGCGAAGACAATCAAGAAAACCTGAAACACTTCTTGCCGGACAAGCATTTTTCAGCATTCGACGTTATCTCTCAACATCAAAACATGCCTGCTTTTCATAAGAACACTCTTCCCCAAAAGCCTGTTCTTGAGAAGCACAAAACGCTTGAGATACTCTGACGACCTTGCGGACATCTTTTTCCGGCAATACGCGGTTCCCACGGCGGGACCTTCTCCATTCAGTACCCGCCTTGCGTAGTGTTAGTCAAAAAAATATCTCAGCGCAAGCTTTTTCGCATGTGAAAAAGTTCTTCTTTTGGCAGGAATATCGATTGGTTATTCAATGAATATCGATTGATTGACCAATGAATTATAGATTGTTCGAACAATGAATCATCATTGTTTGTCGAAATCACTAAACAAGGCGGCGGCGCGCTTATTGGCGAAGGATTCGACGTCCTCGTACCACTGCTGGAAGCGCCGGACGAGTTCCTTGCCTTCGGGCGTAAGGACGTAGCCTTCCCGCTTGGTCCCGGAAGCCTCCACGAGGGCCGCGCCGACGATGTGTTCGGCCTTCTTGAGCTTGCCCCACGCGCCCCGGTACGACATGCCGAGCTGTTTGGCGGCCTTGCTCAGCGAGCCGAGTTCCTCCACCAGCTTGAGCAGCTCCACGCGCCCGCGGCCGAAGCCTTCGCCGTTTTCGCCCTCCAGCCACAGTTGCAGATGCACGCCCCGCTTTTCCACCACATTCTTAAGGAATTCCATGTAGTTTCTCCCGTCATCCGTCCCGGCCCGCCAGACGGCACGCCAGCCGGGCCAGCAGTTCAAGGGCGCGCCCGAGGCACGCCTCGTCAAAATCGAAACGGTCGCTATGGTGCCCCGCCGCCCGTTCCGTTCCCACCTGCATATAGGTCGCCAGTCCCCCGGCGTCCTGCACCCGCCGCATCAGGCAGGCGAAATCTTCCGTCGCCCCGAAGGCGTCCCGCTCGATAAGGGCATTCCAGCCGCCCATCTCCGCGGCGACCTCGGCAACCGTCCGGGCCAGCTCCGGGCTGCTCGATCCGCCGCCGCTGCTGCCCACCGTCGTCCACGCGCAGGAGCACCCCCACATGTCCGCCGCCGCCCGAAGAATCCGCTCGGACTCCGCGACCATGTAGGCGTCCAGCGCCGTGGTTTCCCCGCGCGTTTCCATCGCGAGCCGCGCGGACGCCGGAACGACGTTCCGGGCCTCCCCGCCTTCCAGCCTGCCCACGGCGATCCGGGTGGCCCCCTTTCCGCTCCGTGCGATGGCATGCAGGTTCAAAGTCGCGGCGCAGGCGGCGAGCAGCGCGTCCCGGCCTTCCTCCGGCGCGGCTCCGGCATGGGCCGCCGCTCCGGCAAACGTGACGTCGCGCTTGGTGGTCGCCAAAAATCCTTCCGTGCCGCAGATGAGCGTCCCGCTCTCCCCGGCCCGGAACCCGATGTGGAATCCGAACAGCGCGTCCACCCCGTCCACGGCCCCGGCCTCCGTCATGGGCAACGCGCCCCGTGCGCCCTCTTCGGCGGGCTGGAAGACGAGGCGCAGCCTGCCCCGAAGATGCGGACGGATCGCCGCCAGCACGGCGGCGAAGCCGAGACCTACGGCGACGTGCCCGTCGTGCCCGCAGGCATGCATGAGCCCGGGATGGACCGATCCGAACCCTTCGCGCCGGGGCCGGTGCTCCGCCGCCCCGGACTCGGCGACCTCGTTGCAGTCCATATCGAAACGGAAGGCCAGCGACGGTCCGGGCCCGCAATCCAGATCGGCCCAGAATCCGGTGTACCCTTCGCCCATGCGCGCGACAAGTTCGGGGTCGGCCCCTTCGGCAAGGGCGCGTTCCCGAGCCGCCGCGAGGGCGACGGGCGACGGCACACCCATCCGCTTCTCCGGAACGCACGCCGCCTTGCCCATACGGATCGTGAACCCCCATTCGCGCAGCCGGGCAATCGCCAGCGCGGCGGTACGGAATTCCGTCCAGCCCGCCTCCGGGAAACGGTGCAGATCGCGCCGCCAGCCCGTCAGCCGGGCCGACGCGGAAGCGAGGGCCTCATCCAGAAAAGACAGAGAGCCGCCTGCCATACGCACTGTACTCCTTGCAAAGTTCCGCCGCCGGAAAGCTCCAGCGGGCCAGAAGGGACAAGATACTGACGGGGTATGACAAAGGAAACGGGCTGTCAATTTCGCCGTCAATCGTGCGGCAAGCCTGAAATCGTTTCCTTTTCGGGCAGGACCCGTCCCGATATTGACAAAAACGTCAATATCCGTTTCCTTTGAAACCTCAAAAACCTCCCTTGCGTTGCGCCCGTTCTTCATATAATTGACAAGAAAATGTCGACAAAAAGGGAGACAAACGACATGCACAAACATTTGATCGCGGCTGTTCTCAGCCTCGCTGTGGCCCTGACCGGCGCTTCCGCCCTTGAAGCACACGCCAAAACGACGTTCGTCACCATCGGCACCGGCGGCATCACCGGCGTGTACTACCCCACCGGCGGCGCCATCGCCAAGATCGTCAACGCCAAGAAGGACAAGTACGACATCCGGGCGACGGTCGAATCCACCGGCGCGTCCGTATTCAACATCAACGCGATCATGTCCGGCGATCTCGAATTCGGCATCGCGCAGGCCGACCGTCAGTATCAGGCCTACAACGGGCTTTCCGAATGGGAAGGCAAGCCGCAGAAGGACCTGCGGGCCGTGTTCGCGCTGGCTCCCGAAGCCGTCACCTTCGTCGCCGCCGAAGATTCCGGCATCAAGTCGCTGGCGGACGCCAAGGGCAAGAGCGTCAACATCGGCAACCCCGGCTCCGGCAACCGCCAGAACGCCATCGACGTCTTTGAAGCCGCCGGCATCAATGTCGAAAAGGACCTCAAGGCCGAAAGCATCAAGGCCGCCGACGCACCCCGCATGGTGCAGGACGGCCGCATCGACGGCTTCTTCTACACCGTGGGCCATCCCAACGGGAACATCAAGGAAGCCACCGCCGGCAAGCGCAAGTGCCGCATCGTCTCCATCCCCGACATCGAGCCGCTGGTCAAGAAGTTCCCCTACTACTCCCTCACCGAAATCGACATGAGCCAGTACCCCGAAGCCACCAACGCCAAGGAAAAGGTGGTGACCGTGGGCATGCTCGCCACCTTCGTGACCTCCGCCAAGGTGCCGGACGACGTCGTGTACGCCGTCACCAAGGAAGTTTTTGAAAACCTTGACGAATTCAAGAAGCTGCACCCCGCCCTCAGCGGCCTCACCCGCGAAGGCATGCTCCAGGGCCTGACCGCGCCCATCCATCCCGGCGCGATGAAGTATTACAAGGAAGTCGGCCTGATGAAGTAGGCAAGGGGCGGATTCGTCCGTCCTTCGCTTCCTCCTGAAGCGTTCCGGCCGGGATTGGGCGTTCGTCCGATCCCGGCATCCTTGCACTCTTCTTCCGGGCGTCCGTCTGCCCCGGCCGCGCTCCCGCGCCGCCGTCACCTCAGCTTCATTTCTAGGGATTCACATGCCCCACAAACATAGTGAGCAGTCTCCAATCGGGGATGACTACAGGGAAAAACTGGTCGCGGCCGAACACGGGCTGCGCGGCGACACCGTGGGCATCACCCGCATCATCACAATGGTCCTCGCGCTCTGCTGGTCGCTGTTCCAGCTGGCGTCGGCGAGTTTTCTGCTTCTCGATACGGTGTACATCCGCGCGATCCATCTGGCCTTCGCCATCAGCCTCGTCTACTTCAACATCCCGATGATCAAGATTTCGGGGACGTCGTGGCGCTGGGACCTGCGCATCCTGCTCGCCATGAACCGGGTGACCATCCTCGACTACCTGCTCGGCATCATCGCGGCGTTCTGTGCGCTGTACATCGTCGTCGACTATGAGGGGATCGCCTCGCGCGCCGGCGTGCCCACCACCCGGGACATCATTTTCGGCTTCATGCTGGTGGTCCTGCTGCTGGAGGCCACCCGCCGCGTCATCGGCCCCGCCCTGCCGGTCATCGCGAGCGTCTTCATCGTCTATGTCTTCACCGGGCCGCACCTTCCCGATTTTCTGGCCTTCAAGGGCGCGTCCCTGTCCCGCTTCATCGCCCAGATGACGATGGATACGGAAGGCATTTACGGTGTGCCGCTGCACGTTTCGGCCACGGTCGTGTTCCTCTTCGTGCTGTTCGGCACCATGCTGGAGCGCGCGGGCGGCGGGAACTTCTTCATCCAGCTCGCCATCAGCGGGCTCGGACGGTTCCGGGGCGGCGCGGCGAAGGCCGCGGTCCTCGGCAGCGCGCTCACCGGCGTGGTTTCCGGTTCGAGCATCGCCAACGTGGTCACCACCGGCACCTTCACCATCCCGCTGATGAAGAAGGTGGGTTACCCCGCGCACAAGGCCGCCGCCGTCGAAGTGGCCTCCTCCATCAACGGCCAGCTCGCCCCGCCGGTCATGGGCGCTGCCGCGTTCATCATCGCGGAATACGTCAACGTCCCGTACATCGAAGTCGCCAAGGCGGCGGCCATTCCGGCGTTCGCGGCCTATGCGGGCCTTTTGTGGATCACCCACGTCGAAGCCTGCAAGCTCGGCCTGCGCGGCCTGTCCAAATCCGAGCTGCCGCCCTTCTGGAAAACGATGCGCGAGGGCCTGCACTTCCTCATCCCCATCGGGATGCTTCTCTACGAACTGGTGGTCCTCCAGCACTCCGCCGAACTGTCCGTATTCCGGGCCATCGTGGTGCTGGCGCTCATCATGCTCGGGCAGCCGGTCGTCCTCGCCGTCCTGCACAAGAAATCCAAGTGGAAGGGATTCAAGGAAGGCGTCAAGACGCTGCTCCTCTCCATGTCGGCGGGCGGCAGCAACATGGCGGGCGTCGCCATGGCCACCGCGTCGGCGGGCATCATCGTGGGCTGCGTCTCGCTCGGCCTCGGGCAGCAGATCACGTCCTTCGTGGAAATCCTTTCCGCGGGCAACATCTTCCTGCTGCTCATGATCACGGCGCTGGCGAGCCTCCTGCTCGGCATGGGCCTGCCCACCACGGCGAACTACATCATCATGGCCTCGCTGACGGCGCCCATCCTCGTGCAGCTCGCCTCCGGCTTCGTCATCCACGGCGTGGCGCTGGCCGTGCCGCTGATCGCGGCGCACCTGTACTGCTTCTACTTCGGCATCCTCGCGGACGACACGCCGCCGGTCGGCCTCGCCGCCTACGCCGCAGCGGCCATCGCGGACACCTCGCCCATCGCCACGGGCGTTCAGGGCTTCCTCTACGACATCCGCACCGCCATCCTGCCCCTGATGTTCATCTTCAACCATGATATCATCCTCTGGGGCATCGACAGCGTGCCCGAAGCGCTGTTCATCTACTTCATGACGGTCCTCGGCTGCATGGCCTTCGCCTCGCTGACGCAGGGCTGGTTCATCGCCAAGAACACGCTGACGGACGCCCTCCTGCTGCTGTTCTCCACGATCATCATGCTTTATCCGGCGCTGCTGACGGGCTTCTTCCTGCCGCATGATCAGCGGTACTGGGGCTACGTCGTCGGCATGATCGTCATGGCCCTGCTCGCGTTCATGCAGCATTCGCGAACCCCCAAGGCTACGGAGGCGGCAGCATGAAAGCGAAGACGCCCTTTCGCCGCAAACGGCTGATCCAGACTACGGTCACGCAGGCTCCGGTCACCGAGGTACGGATCGAGCGGGAATTGCAGTGCTCCCGCTGCAAGGCCATCTTTCCGGACTATCTCGCCCGCTGCCCCGAATGCGGAAGCGAGGAGTGGATCGGCCTTGTGGAGGTCAACCCCTACACCCGGATGCCGATGGAGACGTTCCTGAAGGCCTGCGGCCATCTGCTCTGGCTCGTCGGGACCATCGGGTTCCTCATACTCCTGTGGCAGACGGACTCTCCCGACGCGGAGACGAACAAGCTGTTCGCCTACGCCGCCGTGCTGCTGCTCTTTTGCAGCGTGCTGTTCTCCGCCGCCTATTTCGGCATGAGCGAGATCATGCGCCGCATCCTCCGCATGCAGCGCCGTCTGCGCGCCTTCCACGAGAACTACCGCGACGACCAGCCCGGCGGCTGCAACGCCCGCACCTTCCAGCACAAGCTCGCCGTCCGCCGCCTGCAGGGCTACGGCACGCCCATCAACAAGATGCAGTAAACGAATGTGGGGGAGGGGAGAGGAAACCTTTCTGGAGAAAGGTTTCCTCTCCCCTCCCCCACATTCGTTTACTGCATCTTGTTGATG
>CABKMN010000087.1 GCA_902373525.1 uncultured Bilophila sp.
GTGGTGGTGGTGGTGGTGGCGGACCACCTCCATCATACATCCTTATAGAAGGAAGGCGGAGTCCCCGGAGGAACCCCGCCTGACGGAGACGGCTACTTCTTCGCCCGCCTGCGCGGGAGCGCCTCGGCGGTACGGTTGAGGATCACCATGTTGCCTCTGGTGAGGATGCTCGTCTTTTCGAGCACCTTCTTTTCCACCAGTTCGGCGATGGCTTCACGGACCTGCCGCCGGGTTTCCTTGAGCGGCGCGTGCGAGTCCATGTTCAGGGCCTGCGCCAGCGTTTGGATATACCCCCGGAATACCGGGTTTTCCCGATGCGATTGGCAGAAGCGGTACATGGCCTTGGCGATGCTTCCGCGAATCTGGAAACGCTTGGCCACGTCGATCCATGTGAGACGGTTGGCCACGTACATTTCCCGGAAAAACGGACTGATCGTGACCGAAATGTCGCGTTCCGCATCGTTTTTGCCCTTGAGGCGCAGGTTTGAGATGATGTGCGTGAGGTCGTACAGCGTCTCCTCGCCCCGCTCGCGGACCACAAGTTCGATGGTGCCGTGCGCGAGACACTTGAGGCCCATCACCAGCCGCGCGTAATGATTCTGGCCGGGGCGTTTGTTCCCCATGAGCTGGAGAATCGGCAGCATCGGCCCCTTGTAGGTGAACGTGCCCGTGCCGCTGTCCGGGAACGCCGAACGCACCGGCTCCGGGAAGGCCTCCACCCCGCCGGAAACGTAGGGGGCTTCGGGCACACCCGGCACCACGGGCACGAAACCTTCGTCGGCATCCTTCGGGTTTTCCTTTGATGCCGCCATGTTGGCTGATCGCCCGTGCCGCGCCCCAAAGCCTTCCAACCCGGACTCGATGATCGCCAGAAGCGCCATGAGCACGTCCTCTTCCTCAACGCTGAGCTTCGGCCCGGTGTACAGGATGTCCCCCCACGGCCCTGAGGATATCCGCTCCTTAAAGAAGAACGCTCCCGACGCCACGATGCGGGCTTTTTCCTGCGGCGAAACGTCGAGATCGCGGATGAGCTTGTCCCGGTGGCCCTTGTCGCGGTTGCCCATCGGAAAAAACGGCGAAACGCGTGCGATACTGGTAGGATAGCCGCACCAGACAGCCGGACGCTCCTGCGGCGCGGGAACCGGAAGCGGGCCGGGAGCGGCCTCGGACGGCACCGGTGCGGGTACGGGCTTGGCGGCCCGCACGACCTCGCGGGCGGATTCCACGGCCTGTTCGCGCGCCAGCTCCTCAAGGCTCACGGGCGCGGGACGTCTGCGGGCCTCGGGAACCGCCGCCGGATGCGGGGCGGACTTGGCGCACGGGCCGCCTTCCTGCCGCCATTCTTCAATAATATCACGAAGGAAAGAAGGGAGCGCCTCCCAGTCGAAGGCTTCGACCTGCGCGGCCAGCGTGGGATTGTACTGCCGGAGACGCTCACGCTCCTCATCGGAAAGCGGCGCGTTTCCGGCGGGTTGTTCGAGAAACCGGCGCAACGCTTCGCCCACGGGCTTCATGGTGTTGCTCATAACGGCATTCCGCTCCGGATCGCCCGCGCATTGCCCCAGATACGGCGGGAAAACCGCCGAAGAGCGCGCGATCCCGGCATGTCCGGGCGCGTATCCACAAGAGAAAAAGGTGTAAGATTCCCCATGAGATGATTCTTCCTTCAGACGCCGATTCCATTTCCCATCCTGAGAAAAGCCGATGCGGAAATCTTTCCGCATGCATTTTCCCGCTTTTATCGAGGATGATCATTGACTTTTTTGGGCTATCATGCAAAAAATTCGACACATCATACGCAAACCGGAGGGTCTCATGGCAGCGAAAGTCATTGCTTTTGCAAACCACAAGGGCGGCGTCGGCAAGACCGCAAGCACCGTTAACGTAGCGTATTGCCTTGCCAAACGCAAACGGCGCGTGCTTGTTGTGGACTGCGATCCCCAAGGAAACGCCTCGCTTACCCTCGGGACCGTCTCGCCCTACGAGCAGCCCCGCACGGTGGCGAACCTGTTTACGGGGTTTTCCTTTTCGGCGGCCGCTGTGCCGTCCAAATATGAGGGCCTTGACCTCATTTCGGCAAACCTGAACGTCTACGCTACGGTAAGTACGCTTTCCAATTCCATCAAGCGTTTTTTCGGCTTCCGGCAGGCCCTCGACAAGACGGCGCTGGAAACCTACGACTACATCCTGCTGGACTGCCCGCCGACCATCGAAGGCGCGCTGCTCACCAATGCGCTTGTGATCACCGACTATATCATCATCCCGGTCGGGGTTGAGGATACCTATGCGCTTTCCGGCGTGAGCCACCTCATCAAGGTGGCGGAGACGCTGCGCGCGGACACGGAATCCAACCTCGCCATCATGGGCGTCCTGCTGACCATGTACGACGGGCGCAACAACGCCGCGAAAACAATACGCAATGTCGCCATCGGCACCTTCGGGGAAGAAATGGTGTTCCGCACGACCATTCCGAGAAACACCACCCTGAACAAGGCCGTCATGAGCAACCTCGCCGTCTGCGACTACGACGACGGCTGTTCCTCCTGCCGCAGTTATCGCGAACTGACGCAGGAGATCGAGGCGCGACTCGAACCGAAAGCCTGAGCGCAGGGCGGCCTTTCCGGGCCGTCACGCGCCCTTTCGGTTTTACATTGTGAACATAAAGTAACATCCAAGGTGATCTCCGTTCCGAAATCCGGAACGACTTGCGGACGAACGACCGGTTCGCCTTCCCAAATGTTACTCATTAGAAACGTTTCTGGGGAAACCGTTCCCCACTGTCCGCAAGCCCGAAACGGCCCACCGGAACTCTCCCTTCCGTAAGGAACAGCCATGGCCAAAAAAAACAGCATGCCGGACTTTACCTTCGCCCTCGGCGCGGACCTTCGGGAAGCCGCCGCCAAAATGCGCGAAATGAGCCGCCCGCCGAAGCACGACGCGTCGGAACCGGTTGCGGACGCCGTGCCCCACACACCGGAAGACGCCATTCCGAATCCGCCGTCTCCGGACCCAATGCCGAAGGAAGTATCGGAACCTTCCGTCACCGCTGAGGATTTTTCCAAACCTGCGGCCCCGGAACCTTCTGGAGAACTCCAGTCCGAAACCGCGGAGCCCCGGCCCGCCGAACCAGCCGATCCGGAAACGCTGCCGGAACCGACCGGGGAAGCGCCTGTCTTTGCGCCTGAGAGCCCGGCTCCGGCCCCGAAAGCTGAGGAAACGGCTTCCGCCCTGCCTGAACGGGAAAACACGCCTGAAACAAGCCCGAGAGCCGAAACCATCCCTGCTGCTGCTGCTGCTGGAGATTCTGCCCCGGCGGCTACTGTTTCCCCCGCAGCGCCGGAGACTCCGGCAGCATTCACCGGCGCACAATCTGCCGATGGTACCGCCGCGCTCGACCCCGTGCGGGACAATGGACCGCTCGCCTTTGAACCGGAGCGGACGGCGGAACAGTCTGTCGCTTCCGGAGAAACGGCTCAACAAGTACCGTCATCAACCGTCATTGACGGTCATGGACAGTTTGATGCAGTCAATGACCGTCATACCGAAATCATCACATCACACGTCGTTGACGGCCCCGAAACAGTCAACAGCAGTCATCAACAGTCACAAACAGTAGTTCCACAGTCATTGACAGAAGATCACCCATCAATGACTGTTCATGACAATCACGAACCATCTGTACCCGTTTTTCCCGAGCCGGAAAGATTGACCGCTGTCAGCACGTCTCCCGTGTCGGAACAGCCACATGATGACTGTGCACCAACTGTCACTGACAGTCATATTGCAGTACCCCAAAAAGAACAGGACCCCACACGTTCCATCCCCGACAAGCCTGCGGATACTCCGGGTGTGGGGTATTTTTCCGAAACCGCAGAGGCGTCTTTGGGTACGCCCAACGCAGTGCGTCAACAGTCATCAACAGTCACAATGACCGTCACCGACAACAGGCAACAACCTGTCGTTGCACATGATTTTCCCAAAAGAACTTCACCCCCAACGCCTCCCGCAGCCTCCGTTCCTCCATCCATCGCCTCAGCGACCTTGCAGGAGGCCCATCTCGGCGGCGCGCGGCAGGTGCTGCTGGATGCCCTTACGGAGCTCCGCCAGCAGTCTCCGCAGGTCGTGGTGAACCTCAAACGCCTTGCCCCGGCCATCGGCCTGTCTTACGGCACGGTCCGCAACACCATCAGCCGCCTCGTCCGGGAAGGCGTCATCTGCACGACGCAGGTCCGCACCGGCGATGCGCACGGCGTCTGCATCGAGTTCCTTGATGACAGTCCGTTACCGTCACTGACGGCCATCGCACAACCGGTACGTCAGGCAATGACTCGTCAACAACCGTCATTGACCGTCACTACACAGTCATCACATCAACAAATCATGACGACTGATGACACCTGCATCTGGAATACGGACGGGGACCTTATCTCCATCCTTTGGCCCAACGCGGCGAACGCGGGGTTCGGACCCGCTCATCTGGCGCAGCTCCGGCGCGCCTACCAGTTGCAGGGATGGGAACCCGAGAACGTGCCGCGCTGCCTGCGCTACCTCGATTGGGAACTCGCCAACGGCATCGCCGCAGGTCCGGAACACGTCACCGCGTGGCTCCGGGTCATGCAGCGGCAGGGGCACTATCCCCGCCCCGAAGGCTATGTGGACCCCGAAGTCCTGCGTCTCCGGCAGCAGGCCGAGGAAGAACGCGAGCTCGCCGAAGCCCGCGCCCGTTTCAAGTAGCGCCCCCTCTTCCGCTCTCCGCTCCTTCTCCCGCCCCCTTCATGCCGGACGGGGGCTCTTTTCGTACCCATCGGTAACACGAACGTCCGTCCGGCTTCCCGACGGCCTCTCCCTGCTTGAAGGTCCGAGAACGCATCCCGTAAGCACGCACCCGGTGTTCCTTCCGCAGTGCGGAGCAGGGTCTGTCGCGACTGTCAGTGACAGCTTGTGACGGTCACATTTCCTCGATGCATCAAAATGCAGGCCGTACTGAGCCCCATGTCGCGCCATGACAGTTGATGACTGTTTATGGCATGTCTACATTGAGGGGATTCGGCGATTATCCGAGTCGGCTTCCCGGCAGTCCCGGAACCTCGCCCGCGCTCTTTTCTCTGCCGTTTCCCTCCATTCGTGTTTCGGATTCCGGCTTTCCGGCTGTGAGCCTTCCGGCTTGTTGCCTTTGGGTTCTTTGCTTTCTTCCGTCGGCATACGCCTTCTTATTGAACTCCTTTTTGATCCTGAAATCCTTAGTGCGGTCTGAAATCCCTTGGTACTCAAGGCTTTTCGGGGGATCGCGGTGAGCATTTTGCCGTGTTTCAGCGGGCATCCTGCCGCATCCGAGTGGGCATTCCTCCGTATCTCGGGGAACATTTTGCCGAAAGTGGGCACTTTGCCGAATCTTCGGAAACGGCTTTCGCACCGTTACCGGAAGGCAGGCCGCGGGTGGCCGTTCCGATGACCGAGAGAGGCGCCGGATGGTGTCCCATACAGAAATTGATATATCTTAAAACAAGAGCTTCCTTGAGCAGGAAGTGAATCGGACCCCATAAGGAGATTTTCGGCTGTTCAGGTTTACTGTTATGTTTCCGAAAGGCGTTCGTCGGCAACGTTTTTTCCGCAAACGGCTTGACAGTCCGTTTGTGATGTGGAATTTGATATATCAAATACTGGAGCTGATCCAATGGTTGAACTGACCGACTGTCCCTGTTCGGGCGTGAACCTTCCCCGGTTCGTGCAGCCCGTGATTCTGGCGATGCTCGCGGAAGGCCCGCTGCACGGGTACCTTGTGGCGCAACAGCTTGCCGAGACGCCGCTTTTTCGCAAACAACCCCCGGACGCCACGGGCGTGTATCGCGTCCTCAAGGCGATGGAGCAAAACGGCGTGCTCCGGTCGGACTGGGAGCAGGACGGCGGGGCGGCCCGCAGGCGCTATGCGCTCACCGACAAGGGGCGGAGCTGTCTCGCGCAGTGGGGGCATACCCTGATCGCGCACCAGACGTTCCTTGCCGATCTGCTGGTGTTTCTTCGGAGCGCGGACAAGCCTTCTTCTTTCTGCACGGACTGTTCCGCACTGGAACCGTTCGGTAACCTCTTCCCGGCGGCTGGAGAGGCGTCGCCCGGCGGCGATCCCGCGCGTCTTTTTTCAGGAGCGGAAATGGACACCCATACCTTTATAGAAACGCTCAAGGCGCGGGCCCTGCGCGGCGCGCCGGTTTCGCGTGAAGACATCCTGCGCCTGCTGGCGATCCCGCCGGATTCCGAAGAGGCCGCGTTCCTTGGCCGGACGGCGCGGGACCTCGCCCGCATCGTCGCCGGAAACGAGGGCCGGGTCTGGAGCGCCATCGGCATCGACTGCCGGCCCTGTTCGATGAATTGCGAGTTCTGCGCGTTCGGGGAGCGGTGGGGGCTGATCACGGAGCCGCACGAATGGAGCGACGCCGAGATCATCGACGCGGCGCGGGCCTTCGTCGGCGCGGGCGCGTCGTGGGTGACGCTGCGGACCACCGAGTTTTACGGCCTCGACCGGCTTTGCGCGCTGGCGAAAAAGGTGCGCGCCGCCGTTCCCGGCGGCTACGGCCTCGTTGTGAACACCGGGGAGTTCGGGCCGTCAGAGGCGCGGGCCATGCTCGCGTCAGGAATCAACATCGTCTATCATTCCCTGCGGTTGGGAGAAGGCTGCGCGACCTGTTTCCGTCCCGAGGATCGCAAGGCCACGCTGGCGTCGGTACGGGATTCCGATCTCAAGCTGGCCCATCTGGTGGAGCCGGTCGGCCCCGAGCATACGGACGAGGAAATCGCGGACGTGCTCATGGAAGCCCTTGCGAACCGGGCCGAGCTGTGCGGGGCGATGGCGCGGATCAACGTGAAGGGAACGCCCTTCGAGTCGCGGGAGCCGCTTTCCGATCTCCGGCTGGCCCAGATCGTGGCGATCACCCGCCTGTGCGGGGGCGTACGCGTACCGGACATCTGCGTGCATCCGCCGGTGCGGCAGGCGCTCGACTGGGGCGCGAACGTCGTGGTCGTCGAGACGGGCGCGGTGCCCCGCGACACGGGCGAGTGTTCCGGCGAATGGCGGCGCTTCACCGTGGCCGACGCGCAGGCGCTGTTCCGGGAAGCCGGGTATGCGGTGCGGGAATAGAACATGGAATTGGGGGTGCGGGGCCGGATGCCGGAGGGGAAGGTGGCGGTGTGGATTTTGGATAAAAAAGTGAAGAGAGGGAATGAGATGCTGAAATGGATTTTGACGGCGGTTCTGGCGTTGGCGGTGTCCGTACCGGCATGGGCGGCGGACGTCTGGAATGTGGGCACCTGGAAGACGGCGCAGACGATCCAGCCCTTCCTGTATGAGCCGTTCGCGGGCGGGGTGAAGGTGCGGGTACACCCCTTCACCAACCCGGCGGATCAGAAGGCGGCGTTGTTGGCGGGCAGTCTCGACATGACCGGGACCACGCTGGCTCTGGCGATACAAGCGGCGTCGCGGGGCGAGCCCATCGTGCTGGTGTGCTCGCTCGGCAACAAATGTTCGGCCTTGGTGGTCAGGAAGGGGGAAGTGGCGGACGTCGCCTCCCTGCGCGGCAAGAAGATCGGCTACGTCCCCGGAACCATGCACGAAATTTTGTTGCGGGAGACGCTGACCCGCGCGGGACTCGACCCGAACGGGGACGTGACGCTGGTCCGCATCGACTTCTTCGACATGGGGACCGCGCTCAGTCGGGGCGACATCGACGCCTACCTTTCCGGCGAACCGCTGCCCACGCTCGCGGTGCGGCAGGGGTACGGCTCCATCCTCGCCTATCCCTATTACGGTGAGGGGATAGGCGCGATCAACAGCGGCATGCTCGTGCGTCGGGATGTTGCGGAAAAGCACCCCGATCTGGTGATGGACATGGTCCGCGCGCATAAGGCCGCCACCGAAAAATGTATGGCGGACAAGGCCTTCTGGCTCAAGAACGCCTCGGAGATGTTCGGCGTGGAACTGGACGTGCTGCGTGACGCCGCCGACAACATCGAACTGGTCTGGGACATGGACGACGCCTTCGTCGCCCGGCTCGCCGCACTCGGCAAGCGGATGAAGGAACTCGGCATCATCAGGAAGGAACCCGATTACGCCGCGCTGGTGGACCGCCGTTTCGTGGACGCCCTGCGCCGGGGCGAATGATGTGGGGGCGTTTCGGGGGACGTTCCTTTCGGGAACGCCTCCTGCCCTGCCTTCTGCCGCTGCTCCTCTTTCTTTGTTGGTATGCGGTAACGGAAAGCGGATTCGCGCCGGAATATCTGCTGCCGTCGCCGTCCACGGTCTGGGAAACGGTGGCGGCCTACATAAGCGGTTCGGGAACCGACGCCTACGCGGGGCGTTTCCGGGACGATCTGGCGGCGAGCCTGTTTCGCGTGGGCGGCGGCTACCTGCTGGCGGTGATTCCGGGGGTGGCGCTCGGGCTGGCTTCGGGGCGGAGCCCGGCGCTGGCGTCGCTGCTGTCGCCGGTGATCAACGGCGTGCGCGCGGTGCCGGGCATAAGCTGGCTGCCGTTGGCGCTGCTCTGGCTTGGCGTGGGCTTCCGGGCCACGGTATTTCTGATCGCGCTGGCCGGGTTTTTCCCGGCCTACCTGAACGCGGCGGCCGGGGCGTCCTCGGTGCCTCCGGTGCTCATCCGGGCGGGTCGGATGCTCGGTCTGGACCGTCGGGCCGTCTTTTTCCGGGTGGTGGTGCCCTCGGCGATGCCGCAGGTGCGGACGGGGCTGCGGGTGGCGCTGGGCATGAGTTTTTCGTATCTGGTGCTCGGCGAGCTGACGGGCGTCCCGGACGGCCTCGGCGCGCTGATCATGGACGCGCGGCTGGCCGGGCGGGTGGACCTGCTCGTTTCGGGCATCATCCTGATTGCGCTGGTGGGGTGGCTATGCGACGTGCTGCTTGTGCGGCTGCTGTCGGCGGTTTCGCTGAGTCTGAGGCGGCAATGAAGCCCTTTTTCGTCTGTACGGGCATCCGCAGGACGTTTCCCGGTCTGGCGTCTCCGGTTTTGCCGGGGGTTTCGCTGTCCCTGCGGCGCGGGGAGATTCTGGCGCTGCTCGGGGCCTCCGGGTGCGGCAAAACGACGCTTCTCAACATCCTCGCGGGGTTCGACGTGCCGGATGCGGGCGTGGTGGAGCTTGAGGGGCGGCCCTGCGGCGCGCCGGGGCCGGATCGGGCGGTGGTGTTTCAGGAGCCCGCGTTGTTCCCGTGGCTGACGGCGCGGGAAAACGTGGAGCTCGGGCTGGAAGCGGCGAAGGTGCCGCCCGCCGAGCGGCGGGGCAGGGCGCGGGCGCTTCTGGCGCAGGTAGGGCTTTCGGGCCGGGAGGACCGGCTTCCCGCCGAGCTTTCCGGCGGGCAGAAGCAGCGGGTGTCGCTGGCGCGGGTTCTGGCGCTTTCGCCCTCGGTGCTGTTGATGGACGAGCCGTTCGCGGCGCTGGACGCCCTGACGCGGGCGCAGATGCAGTCGCTGCTGGTCGGCCTGCACGCGCGCGCTCCAATGGCCGTCGTACTCGTGACGCACGACGTGGAGGAGGCGCTCCTTCTCGCGGACACGGTGTGCATCATGGCGCCGGGGCGCGGCATCGTCGCCTCCCACGACGTTCCGGGGCCCCGCCCCCGCGAATTGCCCGATCTTTCGCTTCTGAAGGCGTTGAAAGCGTTTTTGATGAAGGAATGAAAAATTGGGGGAGGGGAAGGGGGAACTTGCTGTAGCAAGTTCCCCCTTCCCCTCCCCCAAACC
>CABKMN010000088.1 GCA_902373525.1 uncultured Bilophila sp.
GGGAAGGGGAAACTTTCTTCAGAAAGTTTCCCCTTCCCCCTCCAATTTTCACAATCATATCAATTTAATAATCCTTCTTCCAGTTCAGCCCGACTTCCGAGCCCTGCGGGGTGGAGACGCCTTCGAGATTGAGGTTGGGAGCGAGTTCTATCTCGACGCGCACGCCGCTGGCGTCGCCGGTCATCCCCTGTTCCAGCCCGACGTAGACGTTGTCCATGACGTACTTGCCCACTTCGAGGGAGGGGATGGAGTTGTCCTCGGCGTTCCCGACGCCGGACTGGCCGGGCGGCTGCAACAGGCCGACGTTGCGGTTGTTCTGCTGCCGGGGGCCGTTTTGCATGCTGCCGAACCGGAGCACGTCGAACCCGAGCGTGTCCCGCACTTCACCGAGCACGCCGAGCCCGCCCGAACCGAACCCCGAGAGCGAGGCCAGCTCGGCGGCGAGCTGGAGCGCCTCCATACGCCCGAGGCTGGACGCGCTCTGTCCGAACAGCACCTGCGCCACCACTTCGTCCTGCGGCAGCGGCGGCTGGCTGGACAGCGTCAGCGTGGGCGAGGAGGCCGGACCGGAAACCGTGGCCTCGGCGGTGATGTTCGCCGCCTCGTAGGTCACGAGCACGTTGAGCAGGGGATCGGGCGGCGTGGCTCCGCTGAACTCGACGTCGCCCCGGCTCAGGGTAAACTGCTTGCCGAGCAGCCCGAACTGCCCCCGGATGGAATTGATGCTCCCGGTGACCACGGGGCTGGAGGCCGGACCGGCGACGTGCAGATTGCCCTGCCATTCGCTCTCAAGCCCTTTGCCGCGCACGAAGAACCGGTTCGGGATGCTTATGCCGACGTTCAGATGCGGCCCCGCGCCGGAAGACGACGAGGCGGGCGCATCCTGCCCGGCGTCCACGACGTTCAGGGTCGGGATGTTCGTACCGAACGAGCTGACGATCTGATACTGCCCCTTGTTGACGGTGATCGCGGCGCGGACGTCGGGCGAAACGAGGGGCCCGACGATGTCCGCCGTGCCGGAAAGGGTGATGGACAGGTCGTTGCGGTGCAGCGGGGACAGTTCGCTGATGGTGCCGTGCAGCGCCAGCGGGAACCCGGAAGCCAGCGGGCCGATGGTGCCGTTGAGGCCGACGGCGCCGCCCTGTCCGTCCGTGGCGGAAAGGGACACGCGCGAGAGCCCGCCGGACCGGAGCGAGGCGCTGGCGTTGATGTCGGACAGTGCAAGACCGACGAGCACCTCCTCGAACACGGCGTTCTCGATGCGGAGCGACGCGGACAGGTCGGGCGCGGCCAGCGTGCCGGACAACAGGACGCTGAGGGAGCCCTGCCCTGTGAGGCTGGCGTTGGCGAGCGGCACGAACCGCCACAGCGACGCCAGCGCGCCCTCCCACGACAGGGAGCCGTTGAACGGCTTGTTCAGGGGCAGGGTCGGCACGCCCGACGCGGAGAAGGACAGGGGCAGGGACACGGTGCCCGTAGCGGGCGACGTGCCCATCCCGTCGGTCCTGAGGTTGAGGACAAGCCCGGAAGGCCGCAACGCGCCGTCGATCCGCACGGCGGCGGGCGGCATGTCGCTGTCCGGGAAGGCGATGTCCGTCAGCGCCAGCGACAGGGCGCCCTGCGGACGCGACGGCGTGCCGGACAGGGCGACGGAAGCGTTGAGGAGTCCGTCCGGAACGGGCGTGTCCGTGAACAGCCGGGCCGTGTTGACGGCCACGTCGCGCAGGCGGGCTTCGAGCCCGAGGCCGCGTCCGTCGAGGTGGCCGAGCGCCGTCAGCGTACCTTGCGGCAGGACGGAAAGATCAAGGTTGTCGATGTGCAGGCCGTTGCCGAAAGCGACGGTTACGGGCCGGTTCAGACGGACGCCCACGAGGGTCCGTTTGCGGCGGTCGGTCAGCGTGAGCCGTTCCACCAGCGCTTTTTGCGCCGCGAGATCAAGGGACAGCCGGATGTCCGCCGAAGTCTTGCCTTGAAGGGAGGCCGAAGCCCGCAGCCGGTCCAGCGTTCCGGATACGTCGATTGCGCCGCTGTTCCAGCGGAAGTCGGACGCCGTCCCCTTGCCGAGCGAGGAAGTCAGGCTGATGCCCCGTTTGCCGAACAGATCGTCGAGCCGAAGCCTGCCGTTCAGCGAGCGGACGGAAAAGCCTTCCGAGCCGAGGGTCCCGAAGGACCAGTCCGCCGAAAGCCGCTGCGTCCCGTCGTGCGACAGGGCGATGTTCACGACGGCGGCGGAACCCTTGAGCGGCACGCCGGTGAGCGAGGACAAGGCCGCCCAGTCCGTGACCGCCAGCCGGAAGCCGCCGTCCAGCCGCTGCCGGGCGAGGAAGGCGTCGAGCGAGCCGGACAGCGCGAGGCCGGGCGCGTCAAGCGTCGTCTTGTGGAGCTGAAAGAGTTCCGGCGTGAACCGCCAGTCCGTGACGAAGCGCAGGGGCGCGCCCGCCTGCAACGTCTTGATGGTCGCATCGCGAAGGGTGGCGGCCATCTCCAGCGTGCCCTTGCCGCCCTTCTCGCCCACGGAGGGCGTATGCAGGCGCACGCGCAGGCCCTCCAGTTCGGCGGTCTGTACGCCCAGACGCGGACTGGAAACGGTGAGCTCCCCGCCGGGCGAAAGGAACGGTCCGGAGGCGCGGAGCTTCACGTCGAGCGGCCCGGACAGCGAGGGATCAAGCCCCGACAGCGAAGACAGGGCGAGGGCGAGCGTGGTTTCCAGATGGTGATCCGCGGACAGACTCGCTTCACCCTTGCCGTCGATCCGGCCCGCCTTGAGCGCGAGGTCCCGGACCGCCACCGCACCGGTTTCCGGCTGCGCGGAAAACGCGAGGCCGAGG
Source organism: uncultured Bilophila sp. (assembly GCA_902373525.1). Taxonomy (GTDB): domain Bacteria; phylum Desulfobacterota; class Desulfovibrionia; order Desulfovibrionales; family Desulfovibrionaceae; genus Bilophila. The sequence goes on from CABKMN010000088.1 coordinate 2,829, forward strand.
GACGCGGTTTCGCCCACGGTGTTCTGGAGCTGCGGAAGGCCCCAGCGCATGGACGCCAGTTGCAGCTTGAGGGAACCCTCAAGCGGGGCCTGGGCGGCGTCGCGCCGGACTTCGGCCTTGGCGTTCAGGGCACCCGCCAGTTCGCGGAGCGGCGAGGAGGCCAGAGAGGCCGCCACGGGCGGGAACAACGTCAGCGCCCGCAGGGACGGCACGTCGATCCGCAGCGCCGCCGCGAGCTTGCCGGTCGCGTTGTCCAGCGAGGCGTCCCCCGCCAGCGTCAGCCATTCGGAGTCGATGCGGAGTTCCTTGACCGCCAGTGCGCCCGCCGTGTCCGAAGCCTCGGCGTGGAGACGGATTTCGGCGGTGCCGGGATGCGCGTCCGCGTCCTTGCGCGGCAGCAGCGGGGCCACGAACGGCCCGCCGAGGCGCACCGTCCCGTCGGCGCTCAGAGCCGGTTCGGTGAACAGGGCGCGCGCGGCGAACCGCAGCGAGGCCGACGCGTCCAGCCGGGCGTCTTTCCGGGCCGGGTCGGGGAGAATGCCGGGGACCGCGGCCTCCAGCGCGAGTTCGGGAGCCTCCAGCGTGCCGGAAAGCGTCGTGTCGAGGGTCGCGGAAGTCAGGGGCGGCACAACCGGTTCGCCGCCCGTGAACAGGGCGACCAGCCGCATCAGCGCGGCGGGATCGTTCAGCGCGGCGTTCAGCCCGCCGCCGATCCGGTCGCCGTCCAGAGAAAGCCCGGTCGCCGCAAGAGTCGCTCCCGGTGCGGACAGGGCCAGCGAGGGCACGCCGAAGCGGCCTTCCGTCAGCGTCAGCAGCGCCCGCAAGGAGCCTTCTTCCGGGGAAGACGGGGGTTCCGCCGCGCCGTGGACAGCGAGCCGGAGATCAAGCTCCGCCGCCAGATCGGGATGGGCGTCCTTCCCGGCGTCCGCCAGCCAGCCGCCCGCGTTGCCGAGATTCAGGGAACCCGAAACAGCCAGCAGGGGCCGGGCCGGGCCGTCACCCTCCTGCGGGCGGGACAGCACGACGTCCACACTGTTGCGGAAATCCGTCAGCGGGCCGCCGCCTTCAAGGGTCGCGGTCAGCGGAAGCCCCATCACGTCCTGCCCGAGCCGGAACCCTTCGACGCGCAGACGCTCCACGGTCGCCAGCTTCAGATACCCCGCGATGTCGGAGCCGAGCGGCTTGAGGAACGACGGACGGAGCCACTCCATCGGATCGGAGGGAGGGGGCGGAGGATCGGCGGGCGGGAACTCGGGTACGCGCAGGAACGCCGGTTCGCGTACGGACAGCTCCTCCACCAGCAGGTGCCCGCGCAGCAGTGCGGCGGGGCCGACCCGGAGCGTGGCTTCGGGCACGTCCAGCCAGACGCCTTTCGCATCGGCCAACTGGAAGCCGCGCAGGCGCAGGGTGAACGGCAGCGGGCCGTCCAGCGCGCCGACGCGGGCGTCGATGCCCGCACCGTGCAGGGCCGAAACCACGGTATCCGCAATCCAGCGTTCGCCGGGCTGGCTGCGCAGGAACACGAAGCCCCCGGCGAGGGCGAGGGCCAGCACCAGCACGAGCCCCAGCAGGCCCCAGCCGAAAACGCGCCCCGCGCGGCGAAGAAGAGGGTGTACGGTCATCAGAACGCCTGCCCGATGCTGAGGTAAATCTGAAACGCCTTGTTGTTGTCGCGATCCTGCAACGGCGTGGCGATGTCGAGACGGATGGGGCCGATCACCGTGTAGTAGCGGAAGCCGAGTCCCACGCCCCACGAAAGGTCCTTGCCCCAGTCGGGCGTGGAGGATTCGTAAACCATGCCGCCGTCCACAAACGGCACGATGCCGAACGTTTCGGTGATCTTGAACCGCGCCTCAAGGCTCATGTCGGTGAAGGACAGGCCGCCGAGAGGATCGCCGTTGCGGTCGTGCGGGCCGAGGGACTGGTACTTGTAGCCGCGCACGGACCCGCCGCCCCCGCAGTAGAACCGCAGGGATGCGGGGATGTCCCGCACGTTCTCGCCCGTCAGGGTGCCCACCCCGGTCCGGCCCGCCAGCACGAGGCGCGACCAGTCGAAGGGCGACCAGTAGCCGCTGGCGTCCAGCCGGGTCCGCACCGTGGTCAAAGGACCATTGTAGGTGCCCGTGTACGGCGTGACTTCAAGGTTCACGCGCGTGCCCGTAGTCGGATTGAGCAGGCTGTTGGTCGTATCCCGGCGCACGGCCAGAGGAACGCCGAGCAGGCTGTACGTGCGGCTGCCCCGGTAGTTGTCGCTGAGCTTGCCCGCCTCCAGAGAGACGCGCGCGCTGGCCCACCAGTTGCGCCACTCCTTGCGGAAACGCCGCTCAAGGCCCGCCGCGACGTACATGGCGCTCTGATCATAGGCGTCGGTAGTCTCGTTGATCGCCCACGCCTCGCCCACCAGCGCCTGATCCCGGATGCCGAAGGCCGGTTTGCGGAACGAGGCGCTCAGGGACTGCGAATCCCGCGAAACCGGCGCGGTGATGCGGAGCTGTTCCCCGCCGCCGAACAGGTTGCGGTTTTCCCACGCCCCGCGCACGCCGAAGCCGGTGTCCGTGGAATACAGCAGGCCGCCGCTCACGGTGCGCGGGGGCGCGTCGCGGACGGCGAGAGATACCGGCGTGGTGCCCTTGGTCGTCACCCAGATCGGGAGCTTCGCCGCCCCCGTCCCGGAACCGCTTCCGGGTGCGCCGGGAACCGCCGGATCGGCGTGCCCGGCAGGCCCGGCGGCCTTCCCGCCGCGCTCCTCCACCTTCCATCCCGCCGCCTCCGCCTGCTGCGGAGACAGCCGGGCGGGCTTCATGTCGATGGAGCTGAACAGGCCGGTTTCCTGCAACGTGGTCCGGTATTCCTTCAACAGATCGTCGTTCCAGTACTGTCCCTCGATCCACGGGCTCAACATGTTGAGGTAGTCGTCGCTGACCTCGGGCGTGTCCTCCAGCCGTTTCTGTTCGCTGACGTGGACCGGCCCCATCCGCAGGAGCGGCCCGGTCTTGATGAGCACGTCCGCCTCCAGCGTATGGGTGGAGCGGTCGATGACGTACCTGGCCTTGCCCTGTTCCGCGAGGGGATAGCCTTCCTTGCGCATCCGCGTCACCACGGAGGCCACGGCGTCGAGCACGGCCTGCGCCTCGGCGGGGGCTCCCTCGGCGAGCCCGAACGCCTCCAGCGTTTCAGGAGCCTTGTCCATGAAATCGACGCCCCGGATGGATTCAGGCAGGTCCGCGTCCACGAGGGAATCCGCCTGCCCGGTGCGCTCATAGCGCAGTTTCGTCGGGCCGATCACGTACCGTTCGCCGGGGATGAGCGTGAGCGTCACCCTGGGGGGCTGGGCCTCCCAGTCGATGTGACGGCGCACCGTCCCGTCGTAATAGCCCTGCGAATGCAAAATCTTGCGGGCCGTCTCCACATCCTCCAGCATCCGGCGCTCCAGCCCCACCCGGCTGTCGGGCAGATCGCTCCGAAGCCAGACGAGCTGGCTGTTTTCCCGGAGTTCCGAGACGAGCCCGGCGTTTTCGGGCTTGGACCGGATGTCCACGGCATAACGCACGGCCTTGGCCGGGGGCGCATCAGCCTGACCGTCATGGAGCGTATCCTTCTTGTTTCCGGAACCGAAAAGACATCCCGACAGCAGCAGGCACAGGACCAGTCCCGCCGCGAACGCGCGGACGGTCCGAAGAGAGCAGGAACGAATGACGGATACAAGCATGGCGGCATAATGAATTCCGGAGCTAGGGACGTCAAGATGATAATCTATAGCGGCTCCGCTCGAGACCCGCCGCCGATGGCCTTTTGGAGTGTCCGGAACCGTTTTTCTCACAGAAAACCGGCCTGTTCGCAGCGTCCGCGCAACGGGGAGGCCGCATTTCCCCCGGCCCCCGCCCGCGGCGGAAGCGGGGTGCCCTTGAGCCGTCGCGGCCTCCGGCGACGCCGGGACCGTTCTCTCCCAAACCGGCGGCAGGGGGTGTCGACAATTGTGAATTCAAGAACAATATCTGCATGATGCGTGCGCCGGCGCGTTTCGGCGCTCTTTTTTCCCATGATATCCCGGCGGGTTTCGGAATCGGCTTTCGTTTTGCACAACTTTTTCGCATGAATCTAAAAAAATCGGCTGTTTACTTGCAGCGCACAAAGGCTTAGACCCCCTATAACAGAAAAAACGTCTTTTCCTTCCGGGGAAACGTGTCCGCCGTCGAGGAGCGGCGGGCACGGTGACGATGAACCTTTTGATGACGCAGGGGGAAAGAAGCGATGGATCAACTGACTCAGCTCGTATCCGACATCAACGGCTTTCTGTGGGGCATGTACTGCCTCATTCCGCTGTTGTGCGGCGTAGGCATCTACTTTACGCTGAAACTGGACTTCATCCAGGTCCGCCGGTTCGGCCTTGTGGTCAAATCGACGTTCGGCGGGCTGACCCTGCACGGCGAACGGGCGGGCAAACACGGCATGAGCTCCTTCCAGTCCCTCGCCACGGCCATCGCCGCGCAGGTCGGCACCGGCAACCTCGCCGGAGCGGCCACGGCCATCGCCATGGGCGGCCCCGGCGCCATCTTCTGGATGTGGATCGCGGCCTTCTTCGGCATGGCCACCATCTTCGCAGAAGCCGTGCTCGCCCAGACCTACAAGACCAAGGACGATCAGGGCCACGTCACCGGCGGCCCGGCCTACTATATCTCCAAGGGCCTCGGCAGCCGGAAGCTGGCGGTGTTCTTCTCCATTTCGATCATCATCGCCCTCGGCTTCATCGGCAACATGGTACAGTCCAACTCCATCGCCGGAGCGTTCCAGACCGCCTTCGCCGTGCCGCCCATCGCCGTGGGCGTGATCATCGCCGCGCTCGCCGCCTTCGTGTTCTTCGGCGGCATGGGCCGCATCGCCTCCTTCACGGAAAAGGTCGTGCCGATCATGGCCGCGCTCTATCTGCTCGGCGGCCTCATCGTGCTCATCACCAACGCCTCCCAGATTCTCCCGGCCTTCAAGATGATCTTCGTGGGCGCGTTCGACCCCGCCGCCGCCACCGGCGGCCTCATCGGCGCGGGCGTCAAGGAAGCCATGCGCTACGGCGTGGCCCGCGGCCTGTTCTCCAACGAGGCGGGCATGGGCTCCACCCCGCACGCCCACGCGGTCGCCAACGTGAAGTACCCCGCCCAGCAGGGCTTCGTAGCCATCATGGGCGTGTTCGTGGATACCTTCATCGTCCTGAACATGACCGCCTTCGTCATCTTCGTGACCGGCGCCATCGACGGTAGCACCACCGGCATCGCCCTGACCCAGAAGGCCTTTGAAACCGGCCTCGGCTCCTTCGGGATCAGCTTCGTGGCCATCTGCCTGTTCTTCTTCGCCTTCTCCACCATCATCGGCTGGTACTTCTTCGGCGAGCAGAACATCAAGTACCTGTTCGGCACCAAGGGCACGACGCCGTACCGCATCATCGTGATGGCGTTCATCGTGCTGGGCTCCGTGCTTCAGGTGAACCTCGTGTGGGAACTGGCCGACATGTTCAACGGTCTGATGGTCCTGCCCAACCTCATCGCCCTCATCGGCCTTTCCAAGGTCGTCGGCATGGCGCTCAAGGAATACGACGCGAACACCCCGCGCTGACGCCGCGCCTCACCGTGTCCCGAGAGCGGCCTTTCTTTGAAGGGCTCCGCCTTTCAAAGGTCCGCTCCGCCCCAAAACGCGGCCTGCGCGCCGCGTTGCGACGGATCGGCCCACCCTCCGCCTCACCTTTCAATTTCTCAACCTGAAAGACGCTCAAAGCCCGTCGGGATTCCCGGCGGGCTTTTTTGCGGCGTTCCGAACGCTTACGTCCCCCCATGAGAGTTTCAAATCGTAATTTGTTATAATCATTGAAAGGGTAGGTTTTCTGCCCCAGACTGAAACCAGTTCAGGAGTTGAACACCATTCAGTGAGGATAGAAAGCAATGACACAGGAAGCGGCCAAAAAAGAACGTGTGACCAAGGTTATCGAAGCGCTGAACAAGGCTCGGAGCATGGAGCTGTACGCCGTGCACCAGTACATGAACCAGCATTACAATCTGGACAACCTGGACTACGGCGAATTCGCCAGCAAGATCAAACTGATCGCCATTGATGAAATGCGCCATGCCGAAAATTTCGCCGAGCGCATCAAGGAACTTGACGGCGAGCCCGTCAGCGAACTTTCCTCCAAGATCACCAAGGGTCAGAAGGTCGCGGACGTCTTCCCCTTCAACGTGAAGGTTGAGGACGACACCATCGAGACCTACAACGCCCTTCTGGAAATCTGTCGCGCCAACGGCGACAGCGTAAGCGCCCGCCTGTTCGAGCGCATTCTCGACGAAGAGCAGATTCACGACAATTATTTCGCGAACATGGCCAACCACATCAAGACGCTTGGGGACACCTACCTGTCCAAGATCGCGGGCAGCGATTCGCCCGAAATCCCCAGCCGCGGCTTCGTCGACGCCGAATAACGCCCTCTCCCTGAAGCGCCTTCACCCCCCTCCGAGGGCGCTTCCTTCCATACCCCTCGAAAGTCCCCACGCCGGTCGCTCCTCCTCGGCGTGGGGCTTTTGCGTTCCCCCTCCAAGCCACCCCCTTCCTCTTCAAAGACTTTCATAGGGGGCACTGTCGGACCGGGAGACGCGCCGTTCCGTTTCGGAGGCGGACGTCTCCCGGCGGCACGACAAAAAAAGCCGAACGCCTGTTCGACTCTTCACTCTTCAATAAGAAAAAACAGCTCACCCGCCCTCTCGCCCACGCGACGATTCGACGGGAGGGATTCGATAACGTCGAAAGTCTTTGAAAGGAAGGAGGTGGGGTTTGGGGAGGGG
>CABKMN010000089.1 GCA_902373525.1 uncultured Bilophila sp.
CCCCAAGCCCCCATCCTTCCTCTCCCTAAGACTTTTGACGTTATCGAATCCCTCTTGCCGACGTTCCCCGGATGCGTGAGGATGGGGCGGTGCGTTTGTTCCTTAAGGCGGTGTCATGGGAGATGGTTGAGGCTTCATTGCGTGAAGTTCCAAGGGAATAACCGATAAAAGGCCTCAGTCATGGCGTCCGCCAACGGAAAAAATGGAAAAAAAGGCTGTATTTTCACCATACTGTGGAGATGAAACGACCACATCCCATGACAGAGCCTTCCTTCGTTAAGGGAATGGGGGAAACCGTGTAAAAAAGCCGTGAAAAAGGAAGGAAGCGTTTGTGCGGAGCTTCGCGTTGCCCGCTCCGGGAGGACGGTGGGACGCGTTTTCCTTTTCCATGAAGAGTCGCTTTTCCTTTCTCCTTCAAGAAGGAAAAACAGGCCACCCCCGTATGCCGCCCACGGGGAATTCCTCCGAGGAGGATTCGATAAGGTCGAAAGTCTTTGAAGAGGGAGGTTTGGAGGGGAAGAGGAACTGTTCTTCAGAACGTTTCCTCTTCCCCCTCCAGTGTTCCTTCCCTTTCTTCCTTCATCCGCATCAATGCCGCGAGACGGCGGGCGATTTCAAAGTCGGCGGGATAGTTGATGTTGAAAAAGGGCAGGGCTTCGGAGCGGGAATAGGGGACATGGGTACGCAGGCCCTCGGGGATGACCATGCTGAACTTGCGGATGCCCTTTTCCCATGCCAGCTCGAACCACGGCAGGCAGGCGGGCTCGTACACGGACACCAGCGCCTCGATGAAGCCCGTCTCCTCCTGCCGGTAGGTGGTCATGATCGTCCCCCGTTCGCGCGCGGCCCGCGCCGCGAGCAGCCGGGACAGCGTCGCCCGGTCCATGAACGGCAGGTCGCAGGAAAGCACCAGCACCGGCTTCCGCAGACGGCGCAGTACCGAGTAGACCCCGCCGAACGGCCCCTGCCGGTCCACCTCGTCGGGGATGGATTGGAACGGCAGGGCGTCCTCGGGGTCGCGGCACGACACGAACACGTCGTCCGTGCAGCCCTTGAGAAGCCCCACGGTGCGCTCCAGCATATCCGGCCCGCCGTCGCCGTGGATCGAAAGACGGAGCTTGTTGCGCCCCATGCGGGACGAAAGCCCTCCCGCCATGACTATTCCGTACACGCCGCCTCCGGCCGCGCTCCGAAGGATCGGGGGGCGGCCTCTGTCAGGATGATGATTGTATGTATCATGTTATCGGATGCGGGCAAGCCGTTTCGGGAAAAAAGAGGCGTTCGTGACAAAGGGAACAGACGCCGTCCCGGCGGAAACTTTTTTTCGAAAAAAGTTCCGGTTTCCCGCAGGCGGGCCTCCGGGAGGCCGGGAACCGCCATGAAAAACGGCAGCTCTCCTCGCGGAAAGCTGCCGTTCGTCTTTTGGGGAAGCCCGCCAGCCTTACTTCAGGGTCTTTTCGGCGACGGCGGGAGTGTTCGGGTCCTTCTTGGCCTTTTCGTGACAGGGCAGGCAGCCCTTCTGGAACCCTGTGTACTGCTTGCGCTTTTTCATGTGGCAGCCGTAGCAGGAATGATCGCTGTCCTTGGCGTGGAACGCCTTGAAGAGGCTCGGCGCGACGCCGTCGTCGCCACGGGGAACGGAGTGGCATTCCTCGCTCGCGCCGCAGGAGACGTACTTGGCGCTGATGTCCGAGGGCTGCGCGTGGTGACAGGTGACGCAACGGACCCGTTTGTGGGACTTGTGATTGAACACGACGTTCATCTTTTCGTTCCCGCCGCTGGCTTCGATGGTCAGCGGATTGCGGATAACTTTGCCGACTTCTTTGATGTCGCTGACGCCTTTGGCTGCGTCGTCATCGGCGGCGACGGCGGGGACGCACAGGAAGCAGGCCACGGCAAGGGTCAAGAGTTCCTTCTTCACGTTACAACTCCGGGGGCTGAGGACTAGGCCACAGGTCGGCGCAGTTTCGCAAAAAGCTGGCGGCGCGTCATGGGATTGGCGTCGTTCTGCGCGAATACGGCGAACTTGTGGTACAGATTGGGATCATCCGCGTAGAGGTATATCACATGGACGGTCCCGATGTCACCCAGTACGGCATTGGGAAAACGTTCTTTAACTTCCCCGAGCCGCTTCTCGGCGAGTTCTTCCATTTCCTCGCGTTCTCCGAAGTGCATGCATCCGGTGGGGCAGGAGAGGACGCATGCGGGAAGCATGCCTTCCTGCACGCGGTCGTTGCAGAAGTCGCACTTGTGGACTTGTTTGGTCTGCGGGTCCACGCGCGGGATGTCGTAGGGGCAGGCTTCGCGCACGGCCTGACCGTCGATCTGGGCGGTCAGAGGCGTGAACAGCACCGCGCCGGTCTTCTCGTCCTGTACGATGGCGCCGTCGACGGTGGAGGCGGTCATGCAGGGGGCCAGCTCGCAGTGGCGGCACTGTTCGGGGAAGAACAGCATGCGGAAGTCCTTGCCCTTGCCCACTTCGCGCATGTGCACCGTCTTGTAGGTCACGCTCGACAGGTCCGGCGGGTTGGTGTGCCCGCCGCGGTTCGTCGTCGCTTCGGCGGGGAGGTTCTTCCACTGCTTGCACGCGATCTGGCAGCCTCGGCAGCCCGTGCAGCGCGTCAAATCGACAAAAAAGGCTTTCGCCATGATGGACTCCTTCTATGGGAGGGAGGGGTGCGGACCTTGGAGGGGGAAGGGAGAACCCTTCTGAGGAAGGGTTCTCCCTTCCCCCTCCAAACCTCCCCCTTTCCTCTCCTAAGACTTTCATAAACGGGGCGGGCGGCGTTCGGGGCGGCCCGGCGGATCTTCCCCGGCGGAAGTTTCCCGGAGACGCCGGGTGCAGCCGTGCGGAAGGCCGGTGTTCAACGCAATCTCTCGTCCTGCGGGCGTTTCCTTCATAAAGACGGAAAGCCTGACGGGGAATTCGATGGAATGCCCGCCGTCTCTTTGTCCGCCGCCCAACGGAACTTCCGCCGCGCCGCCTCCCCACCGGTCGAAGTTTTTGCGGGTGGGGGTCCGGGGGAGGGCGCTTTTTTCAAAAAGCGTCCTCCCCCGGGTCGTCATACGCGAACTATTCCGGCAAATCCTTGTCCGGCATCTTCTCGATGTTGACCATAAAGGCCTTGGACTCGGGGATGGCGGAGTTGGGGTCGCCGACGGCGGCGGTGAGGAGGTTGGCGCTGTCGCCGCCGCGCTTGGGCACGAGCCAGCCGAAGTGCCACGGAAGGCCGATCATGTGGACGGTCTTGCCGTTGGCGACGACCGGCTGGAACCGGTTGGTCACGATGGCCTTGGCGAGCAGACCGCCTCGGGCGCTGCTGACCTTGACCACGTCGCCGTTTTCGATGCCGCGTTCCTTCGCCAGCTCGGGATCAAGCTCCGCGAAGACCTGCGGCTCGGCTTCGACCAGCCACGCGCAGCGGCGGGTCATGAGGCCCGTCTGCCAGTGCTCGGTCACGCGGTAGGTCGTGCCGATGAACGGGAAGCGGTCGTCCGCCGGAGCCAGCACTTCGCCCTTGGCCTTGAAGGCTACGGGGTTGCTGCGCTGATCCGAGAAGACGTGGCCGGCGAAGGGCGATTCGAGCGGCTCGTAGAATTCCGGGAACGGCCCGTCTTCGCGGCCCGGCCCGAACAGCGCGCCCTGTCCGTCCTTCTGCATGATGAAGGGATACTTGGTGCCGGGATCGCCGCCGCCGTCCACGACGTCGCCGACCCACTTGCCGTCGCGCCACTGGATGACCGGCTTGTCCGGGTTCCACGGGCGTCCCTGCCTGTCCACGGAGGCGCGGTTGTAGATGATGCGGCGGTTCAGGGGCCACGCGTAGGACCAGTTCGGGAACAGGCCGATCTTCTCCTGCTCCGGCGTCTGCGTCTTGTCGCGGCGGGCCATCATGTTGCCCGCGTCGGTCCAGCAGCCGGTATGCAGCCAGTCGCCGCTGGCGGTGGAGCCGTCCGCCTGAAGCAGCGAGAAGGCGGGGACCTGCTGTCCGGCCTTGTACTGCTTGCCGCCGATGGTCACGTCGCGCAGGAAGTAGCCGTTCATGACCTTGGCGGTGTTGGCGGGCGAGAACTCGTGCCCTTCCATCCACTTTTCGATGCCGAGGTTGAGGATCGGTTCGGGGAACGCGCCGCCCTGCTCCTTGTAGAGCTTGCGGATGGCGAGCAGCATTTCGACCATGATGTCGCCGTCGGGCTTGGTTTCGCCGTAGCGGTCGGGACCGGCGTAGCGCCACTGCATCCAGCGGCCCGAGTTGGCGATGGAACCTTCCTTTTCAATGGACGTGCAGCAGGGCAGGAAGAAGACTTCCGTGGCGATGGAGGCGGGGTCCTTGCCGGGGCCGCGCCAGAAGGAGCCGGTTTCGTTGTCGAACAGGTTGACGTTGACCAGCCACTTGAGGTTTTCCATCGCCTTGCGGCTCTTGTTGGCGTTCGGGCCGGAGCAGGCGGGGTTCATGCCCCACGCGAACAGGCCGTCGAGCTTGCCCTCGACCATGCGGTCGAAGATGGACATCCACATGTAGTCGGTCTTCTTCTTGTCGGCGTCGAGGTGCGGGACGTAGCCGTAGGCCGTCTCGGGCGTCACGCCGGGGTAGAGCGACATGAGGAAGCTCGCCGTGTATTTGGGCCGGTTGCCCCACCAGTTCACGCTCTTGGGATCGTTGGTCTTGGGCGTGGTGGCGTTGTAGTCCGCGAGAGTCGGCAGCGTGGAGACCGGCACGGGCAGATAACCGGGCCAGATGTCCGCGAGGAGCGCCTGGTCGGTGGAACCCTGCACGTTGGATTCGCCGCGCAGCGCGTTGACGCCGCCGCCCGCCACGCCGATGTTGCCGAGCAGAAGCTGCACGATGGACATGGCGCGGATGTTCTGCACGCCCACGCTCTTCTGCGTCCAGCCCATCGCGTACATGATGGTTCCGGCCTTGTCGGGTCTGCCGGTGGCGGAGAAGGCTTCGTAGACCTTCAGGAGGTCTTCCTTGGGCGTGCCGGTGGTTTCGGACACCTTGTCCAGCGTGTAGCGGCCGTAATGCCGCTTGAGGAGCTGGAAGACGCAGCGGGGGTGCGTGAGGGTTTCGTCGCGCACCGGGATGCCGTTGGCGTCCATCTCGAAGGCCCATGTCTTTTTATTGTAGGCCTTCTTGTCCGCGTCGAAGCCGGAGAACAGGCCGTCGCTGAACCCGAAGTCCTCGCCCACGACCGTGGGGCCGTTGGTGCTGTCGATCACATATTGCTTGAAGTATTTGTCGTTGCTCAGGATATAGTTGATCATCCCGCCGAGGAAGGCGATGTCCGTGCCCACGCGGAGCTGGACGTACAGGTCGGCCTTGCTCGAAGAGTGGGTGAAGCGCGGGTCCACGCTGATCACCTTCGCGCCCCGGTCCTGCGCCTTGAGGACCCACTTGAAGGAAATGGGATGGTTTTCGGCAGGGTTGCTGCCCATCATCAACACACAATCACTGTTCGCGAGATCGTTCCAGTGATTCGTCATCGCGCCGCGTCCGAACGACTCTGCCAGAGCCGTAACAGTGGCGCTGTGTCAGAGACGCGCCTGGTGTTCGATGTACACCAGGCCGAGGCTGCGGAGGATGGCCTGATAGGCCCAGCACTCCTCGTTGTCCATCGCCGCCGAGCCGAACGAGGCCATCGCCTCGGTGCGGTTGACGAGCTCGCCCTTGGCGTTCTTGACCGTGAACGACTTGTCGCGGCTTTCCTTCACGCGCTTGGCGATTTCGGCCATCGCCCAGTCCCATTCGACTTCTTTCCATTCCGTGGCGTGGGGGGCGCGGTAGAGCGGCTTCTTGGGGCGCTGGTCGTTGACCGTGAGCTGCCACGTGGACGCGCCCTTGGGGCAGAGGGACCCCTCGTTGATCGGGTGATCGGGATCGCCTTCCACGTTGACGGCGCGGCCCTTGCCGAGCGGGTTGTCGGAGGTGCTGGTGCTGACGATGAGCCCGCAGCCCACCGCGCAGTAACAGCAGATGGACGTGGTCTGTTTCGTCCACTTGAGTTTGAAGGCCTTCGCCTGGGCGAAAGCGGGGCGCAGGTCGAATCCGAGCCCGGAAACGGCGCCGACGACCGCGGCGCCCAGCCCGAGCTTCAGGAAACCTCGGCGTGATACGCTCATGGAACTCCTCCCCATCATGGCGGACCGTGGTCCGCCGCAGGTATTCTGATATATGCTTGTATGAGCATATATCGTTTAAATCATTATAAAATTTTGTTACGAATACGTTAGTGCTATGCCACAGCCGCCGTTGTGTCAATCCCGTCGCGCGCAAAACGTGCGCTTGTGGAATAAATCCTTTGTGGAAGGGGACGGCGGGAATGCGCCGGAGTGGGGATTGTTCATTTTTTTGTGGGGAATACCGTTTTGGCGGGGGATACGGCCGGGGGCCTTGCACCGCGTGCGGAGGGGGCGCGCCGACGTGCGCCTGAGCGACGCCCGGACGCCGAACCTTGCGCCGCGCGCGGTGTGGGGCGCGCATGCCGGGACGGTACTGCCCGGCATCGGAGGTACCTTGCGCCGCGCGGGGGGGGGCGCGCCGCAGGGGATGTCCGTCCCCGCCGCGACCTTTCCCCGTCGGCGGCATCCGCATCCCACAGGGCGTTTGGAGGCTCCCTCTGCCACGGCAAATGGTGTAGCGATTGCCTATGCTTGGATTGTCCTATCGGACGTTCCCCCTGTCCGCGGCAAATGGGGCGGGCTTTGTCTTTGGATGTACGGCGCTCTCCATCCCTCCGTCGTTTCCGCGTTTCTCCCGGAAGAGGATCGGCGGAAGGGCAGGGGACGAGGCCGGACGTGAAGGCCCGGAGGCCGGTTGCCCGGACGGGCCGTATGGACTATGGTTTGAAACGCTGATCGCGTACAGGAGGATCGGATGGAAGCAGCCGGAAAAAAGGATAGTCTGGAAAGGAAGATAGCGGAGCTCGGCGACAAGGCGTGGCTCCCTCACGAATTGTTGACGCTTGTGGAGACGATATGTCGTCTTCAGCGGGAGGTGAAGGCGTCCCTCAGGATCGCCGTCGCCCCGGAACAGGTCTGCGGCGATCTGGAGCACCGGCAGGGCGCGCCGCTGCTGGCCCGCGACCTGTTTCCCGTGGACGAGGCCGGAGCGGAAACGCTGTTCCGCAAACTGCTGGACGTGACGGAATCCCTGTCGCAGCTCCGCACGCCTTCGCAGTTGCTCCGCGACAAGCTGGTGCGCGGCGAAATCCGGTTGCCCGAGCTGTTCCGCGCCTACGCGCTGGAGAACGCCGAACCGTTCACCGCATGGGCTACGGAAGCGCCCGATGCGCCCAATCTGCTGCCCTTCCTTATCTACAACAGTATGGAACCGTGGCTGGAGGCCGTGGGCGAGACGCTTTCCGCCGCGTACCCGCTGGCCGACGTCTGGCAGCACGGGCACTGTCCGGTGTGCGGGAGCCCCGCCTTCATCGGACATCTGAGCGCGCCCGAGCCGTCGCGCAACGAGGGCCGGGACATCAATAAGGGCGGCAAGCGGCTGCATACCTGTTCGTACTGCCGGACCACGTTCCGAGCCAAGCGCATCCAGTGTCCCTTCTGTCTTGAGGAGGATGCCAAGATGCTGGATTACTTCACCGTCGATTCCGAGCCGGGCTATCAGGTGCATACCTGCCGCTCGTGCAAAAGCTACATCAAGATCGCGGACTTCCGCGAACTGACCGGGCGGGAGTTCCTCGCCGCGCTGGACGACCTCGAATCCCTGCCGCTCGACATGGCCGCGCAGCAGGAGGATTTCCACCGCGTCGCGCCGTCGGAGTGGGGCCTCTAGCGGCTCCCCTTCCGTGGGGGAGGGGCGTTTCCCTTTGGGGAGGCACCCTTTTCCCCCATGCCGCCCGCGCTTGACTCCGCGCCGTGATTTCGTATGGTTGGAGGACATTCGTTCCGCATTGTGGCGGCGCGGCGTCTTTCATCCAAAAGGAGTTCCCATGAATATCGCGCTGGTGGCGCACGACAACTGCAAGAAGGATTTGGTCCGGTGGGCTCGGGAACATGTGCGGGAGCTGAAGGGCCACCGCCTGATCTGCACCGGAACCACGGGGCGGCTCGTAAGGGAGGCGCTTCACGATCTGCTCGGTGACGAAAGCCCGTCCACGCCGGTGGAATGCCTGAAATCCGGCCCGCTCGGCGGCGATTTGCAAATGGGGTCCCGCATCGCGGAAGGACAGATCGACGTGCTGATCTTTTTCTGGGACCCCATGCAGGCCCAGCCCCACGATGTGGACGTCAAGGCGCTGCTCCGCATCTCCAATCTGTACAACATCCCCACGGCCTGCAACGTCGCCACCGCCAATTGCCTCGTCTCCTCGCCCGCCTTGGGGGAACGCCCCGGTTCCACCTACGACTTTTCGGAATACACCGAACGGCATCTGGATTAGCGGGGGCCGGTGGTTCGGGGAGGCCCCTGCGGCGTCCGTCCGGACCGGCGCAATGCCCCGAGGGTTTTGCGGAGGCCGTGCTCGGAAAACGGTTGACGCGCGGAGGCCATCCGCCCCGCGCGTGTTCCGGCGTTGTCCGCCGCGCGGAGGCCGGTAGGCTTTCAACGCGGGACGGATTTCCGTTTCCCGAATGCTCACCCGTAAACGCGGACGCAACCCTTTCGGAAAGACGAGCGGTCGTCGCGACGACCGCTTTTTTCTGGGCTCTGCTCAAAAGCGGTCGATGCGGGAAAGGCTGGAAATCCGCCATCGTACGTTGCCCAACAATACCCGTCGATACAAAGGGATACACACCTTCAGCGCTGAAAGGGCAAGGATGGCGTTCTGCCCCGCTTCGGCAGCCGTAAACGGGAGCATGTTTTTATGGACACGCAATAAAGCTCATAATCATAAAAATTATGTCAATTTTACTTCTGCATCTCCACAACCGTTCCTCCATTCTGAACAAACCGGCACACCACAAACAACAATGTACCGCGCCGGACAGTTTTGCGTACAACGCCGCTTCGTTTTGGTATGGAAAAATGGGGGGAGAGTATCCCTTGGTACATACTATGCATTCTGGAAGAACGATGATTCTCCAGACTGGTTTTCCCTTCAGCGTCCTTTCAGGGATCAACGGTTCAAATCCATGATGCGCATTCCTGCGCTTCGATTCCTTTCCATGCCGGGAATGTCCTTTTCGAGTTATTGTTATCCGCTCCTCTTCTTTCTAAGGTGAAAGGTGGTCTGCCCTGTCCAATGGGGTGGAATTCTTTAACCTTTCAAGAAGGAGAAGGCGTTATGCCCGATTACAGAAACATGACGGCGAAGGAGGCCATCCGCGCCGCCAAGGAGGAAAGCGGCCTCACCATCGAGCAAATCGCCCGGAGGCTCAACGTCTCAACCTCGGTCGTCAAGCGGTATCTCAAGGAGGATGACGTCTACTCCCCGCGGCTGGACATGCTCCCGCGTTTGTGCGTCGTTCTGGGCAACACGTTGTTGCTGGACTGGATGGCGGGCCAGATCAGGCAGGATGACGACGAACGGAGAGAAAAGATCGTTTCGCTTCTAACGAACGCCATAGACGTGCTGGAGGAAGCCCGATTCTTCGTGATGAAAGCGGAAG
>CABKMN010000090.1 GCA_902373525.1 uncultured Bilophila sp.
GGGGGAGGTTTGGAGGGGGAGAGGGAACTTTTCTCCAGAAAGGTTCCCTCTCCCCCTCCAATTCCGTCTAGCCCACAATCGTCAGCCGCACGGGCTTGCGCGGAGGAATGCGGGCGTAGCGGACGGCGGGGTAGCCGATCATGAGTCCGGCGCAGAGCTTGCGGCCCTGAGGAACGGGGATGCCGAGGTCAACGCCGCTGCCGGCGGCGGCGAGCACGAAGCCGCTCCAGCAGCTTCCGATGCCGTAGCTGTGCAGGGCCAGCTCCAGATAACTGACCGCGGCGGTACAGTCGAGCGCGCTCCACGGAACGTTGGCGCTGCCGTGCGCGAGGATGAGGGCGGGCGCGCCGCGCAGAATGGGGTCCTGACCGGCGCGGAAGGCGTCGGCGACGTGGCGGTAGGGGCCGGTCATGTTGACCATCCAGTCCGCCACCCGGGAGCCCAGATCGCGCAGCCGGTCGCGGCCTTCGACGAGCAGCCATTCGACCTGTTCCGTATTGGAGGCCGTGGGCGCGTAGCGGGCCTCCTCCAGCGCCTTGCGCAGCAGATCGTGGGGAACCGGTTCGTCGCGGTAGGCGCGGATAGAGCGGCGGCTCTTGAAGAGCATGTCCCGCTGGATGTCGGAAAGCGGAGCGTCCTCGATGAGGGGCAGGTCCGTAGGCGGTTCGTGGTTCAGGGTGAGCGCCGCCTTGGGACAGACGGCCACGCAGTGCCCGCACCGGATGCACCGGACCATCGCACCGTGCAGAACGCCGATACCGCCGTTGGGGTGGCGTCCCAGAATACGCTGCGGGCAGACGCTCACGCAACGCCCGCACCGGATGCAATGATCCTGATCGAGTTCAAGAGTGTTCATGGGAACTCCTTTGGAAAGATGTTGATGCGAACCCTTGCGGAGAACGCGCCGCGTTCCTCTTTCCCTTTTCTTCATACCGGGAAGAACCGGCCCCCGGACGAGCATTCGCCTCCGCACCCCAAAATCCGTTCCCGAACAGCCTTCAGCGGACCCTTCCTTCATACGGAGACGGCCTGACGCCCGTTATGAAAGCCTTGGGAGGGAAAGGATGGGGTTGGGGAAGGGCGAGGAAACCTTTCTGAAGAAAGCCTTCCCTCGCCCTTCCTCCATTTTCCTACTCCCCGAGTTTCCGCCGCGTCCGGCGTTCCTCGGTGAGGAATTTGCCGGTGACGGAGTTGGGGTCGGCCATGATGGCTTCGGGCGTCCCGGCGGAGACGATGCGCCCGCCGTTCTCACCCCCGCCGGGGCCGAGGTCGATGACGTAGTCCGAAGCGAGGATCACGTCCGTGTTGTGCTCGATGACCACGACCGTCGCACCGAGGTCCACCAGATGGTGCAGCACGGTGACGAGCTTGCCGACCTCGTGCATGTGCAGGCCGGTGGTCGGTTCGTCGAGGATGTACATGGTGCCGGGCAGGGAACGCTTGCCGAGCTCGCGCGAAATCTTGATGCGCTGCGCTTCGCCGCCGGAGAGGGTGGTGGCGGGCTGCCCGAGCCGGATGTAGTCGAGGCCCACGTCCTCCAGTACGGCAAGACGGCGTTCCAGTACAGGATAACTTGAGAAGAACTGCCGCGCCTCGCGCACCGGCATGTCGAGCACTTCCGAGATGTTCAGGCCGCGATAGCGCACCTCAAGCGTCTCGTGGTTGTAGCGTTTGCCCTTGCACACGTCGCAGGTGACGTACACGTCGGGCAGGAAGTGCATTTCGACCCGGATTTGTCCGTCGCCGCTGCACGCCTCGCAACGCCCGCCCTTCACGTTGAAGCTGAACCGTCCCGGCTGGTAGCCCCGCTTGCGGGCGTCCGGGGTCATGGCGAAGATGTTGCGGATTTCGTCGAATATCTTGGTGTACGTCGCCGGGTTGGAACGGGGCGTTCTGCCGATGGGCGTCTGGTCGATGGCGACGATGCGTTCGATGGCCTCCACGCCGTCGATGCCCCTGATGCTGCCGGGCTGGTCCACGCGGATGCCCTGCGCCAGCGCGAGGTGCTTGTACAGCGTGTCCACCACGAGGGAACTCTTGCCCGAACCCGAAACCCCGGTCACGCAGGTCAGCGTGCCCAGCGGAATGGGGCAGTCGATGTCCTTGAGGTTGTTGGTCGTGACCCCGCGCAGGGTCAGCCAGCCCTTGGGTTCGCGGCGTTCGTCCGGGATCGGCACGGAGAGGTCGCCGCGCATGTATTTGGCGGTCAGCGTGTCCGAGCGTTTGATGAGTTCCGGGAAGGAACCGTGGAACACCATGTCTCCGCCGTGTACGCCGGAGCCGGGTCCCAGTTCGATGATGTCGTCGGCTTCGCGGATGGTGGCTTCGTCGTGTTCCACCACCAGCACGGTGTTGCCGCGGCCCTGCAAGCTGCGGAGCGTGGCGATGAGGCGTTCGTTGTCGCGCGGGTGCAGGCCGATGGAGGGCTCGTCGAGCACATAGGTCACGCCCACCAGCCCCGACCCGAGCTGCGAGGCGAGGCGGATGCGCTGCGCTTCCCCGCCCGAGAGCGTGGTCATGGTGCGGCCCAGCGAGATGTAGTCGAGGCCCACGTTGGTCATGAACGACAGGCGGTGGTTCAGCTCCTTGAGCAGCGGTTCCGCGACGAGGGTGTGGCGTCCGTCGAAGGTACGTTCGTTGAGCCAGCGCAGGGCGCGTTCCACGGGCATGGAGCAGAACTGATGGATGTTGAGATCGTCCACGCGCACGGCCAGCGATTCGGGCCGCAGGCGCGCGCCGTGGCAGGCGGGGCAGTCCATGCTCTGGAGGTAGCGCGAGAGCATGTCGCGCCACATGTCGCCGTACTGCATGCCGCGTTCGAGCAGGGGAATGATGCCCGGCCAGCTTTCCGTGGAGAGCTTATAGGGGCCGTCGTAGGCTTTGACCGGAGCGGGCAGGTTGTCGTCGTACTCGGGCGCTTCGAGGGCTACGGAGCCTCCGAGGCGGTTGCGCCGCAGGCCGCTCTTGGAGTTGGCCGTGGCGTCGCCTTCGCCGTAGAACAGGACGTGCAGCGCTTCTTTCGAATAGTCGGAAAGCGGCGTGGAAAGGGTGAAGCCGAAACGCTTGCCGAGGGCGGTGAGCGCGTCCTCATACCGGGCGAAGGCCTTGGGGTTGGCCCACGGCAGAATGGCCTTGGTGTTCAGGGACAGCCCCCGGTTGGGCGCGATGAGCATGGGCTCGAAATATTCCACGGTGCCGAGACCGGCGCAGCGCGGGCAGGCGCCCTGCGGGCTGTTGAAGGAAAAGAGCTGCGGGCTCGGCGCGGGCAGGCTGATCTTGCATACCGGGCAGACCGATTCCGTGGCGTGCAGGGTGTCGCCGTCGGCGCTCTTGTCGGGTTCGTTGACGATGATGCGGCCTTCGCCGTAGCGCAGGGCCAGCTCCACGGAGTCCGCGAGCCGTCCCCGGATGCCGTCCTTGATCACGAGGCGGTCCACCACGAGGTCGATGGTGTGCTTCTTGTTCTTGTCCAGCGCGGGCAGGTCTTCCATGCCGTAGAGCTGGCCGTCCACGCGCACGCGCACGAAGCCTTCCGCCTTCAGCTTCTTGAAGCGGTCCGCGTGCGTGCCCTTCTGGAGCTCGACCAGCGGGGCCATGATGATGACCTTCGTGCCTTCGGGCAGGGCGAGGATGTCGGCGATGATCTCATCGGCGGCGCGGGCTTCGATGGGGCGGCCGCACTGGGGGCAGTACATCTTGCCGAGGCGGGCGAAGAACACGCGCAGGAAGTCGTAGACTTCGGTGACGGTGCCCACGGTCGAGCGGGGATTGCGGCCCGTGGTCTGTTGTTCCAGCGAAATGGCGGGGGAAAGGCCCTCGATCTTGTCCACGTCCGGCTTGTCCATCTGAGGGAGGAACTGGCGGGCGTAGGCCGAAAGGGATTCCACATAGCGGCGCTGGCCTTCCGCGTATACGATGTCGAACGCGAGCGTGGACTTGCCCGACCCCGAGGGGCCGCACACGACCACGAGCTGTTCGCGGGGGATGTCGAGCGTGAGGTTTTTGAGGTTGTGCTGGCGCGCGCCCTCGATATGGATGGAGGAGTGACTCATGGTTTCCTTGAAGTCTGTCCAGACTGGGGTGTCTTGCAAGTGAACGCCGTTTTCGGCGGGGCGTCCCCTACGGGGGGGATGTTCGCGGCCCTTCCCCCGCCGTTTTGCGTCGGCGGTACGGAGGGCGGTGGTGGTCCGTTCTAAAAAGAGGCGGCAAAGGAAGCCGTCGCGGCGCACAGCCCCACCACGACCAGCAGGGACGGGAGCATGTTGGACAGCGAAATATGCGTGATTTCCAGCATGTTGAGGCCGATGCCGATGATGAGCGTGCCGCCGACGGCGGTCAGTTCCGTCATGGTCGCCGGGTCGAGCCACTGTTGGAGGCTGCCCGCAAGCAACGTGAGCGACCCCTGATAGATAAGCACGGGCAGGGCCGAGAACAAGACCCCGAGCCCGTAGGCCGAGGCCATCGCCAGCGCGGCGAAGCTGTCGATGATGGCCTTGGAAAGAACCACGGCGCGGTCGCCCCGCAGGCCCTCGTCGAACGAGCCGATGATCGCCATCGCGCCGATGCAGAACAGCACCGAGGCGTTGACCATGCCGTCGGTGAACAGCGGGTTGGACGATTTGAGCCGCTGTTTCAGCCAGTCGCCCACACGGACGAGGCGGGCTTCCAGCCTGAGCAGTTCGCCGATCACGGAGCCGATGACGATGCTGAAAATGACGATGAGCGGATTCTGCGTGGGCAGGGCCATCTTGAAGCCGATGACGAGCACGCACAGGCCGAGTCCCTGAAAGACGATGGTGCGGACGCGTTCCGGCAGACGGGAACCGAAGGCCAGCCCTACGAGGCCGCCCAGCGCGATGCCCGACGCGTTGACGACGGCTCCGACGGGGATCATGCCTGTTCTCCGTAGCGTTCCAGCCATGCCCCGATTTCTTTCCGCGCCAGCGCAAGGAAGTCGGGGAAGACGGCCCGCACCTCGTCCGAAAGGCCGATGTTCCACGTCGTGTAGTCCTTGGGCTCCACACCGAGCACGACGAGTTCGGACTTGGCGCCGAACAGCTTTTCCGCCATGCCGAGGGAGTCGATGAGGTCGATGTCGTGGATGGACAGGCGCTGTTTCTCGTCCTTGATCAGGGCGTCCTCGGTGAGCCGGTAGAGGGAGCCGGGCTTGCCGCCGCAGTGCACCACGTCCAGCACCAGCAGATGGGAGTAGCCCTTGAAGCTGTAGAAGATGTCCTGCGTGAAGGTGCCGCCCTCGCGGATCGTCACCTGCGCGGGCCATTCCTCCTTCATCAGTTCCTGCGACGCGAATACGCCCACGCCGTCGTCCGTGAGCAGCATGTTTCCTATTCCGAGCACCAGCAATCTGTTCATGGCGTTCCTTGCCGGAGAGGAGGGCGAGGCCTTGGGAAAGAGAGGGGGAACCCGGGCTGCTCTGCGCTCGATGCCCGTAAGGAAGCCTGACGGGCACGACCTATGCAAGGCAGTCTGGGGCCGCTCTCCCTTCCCCCAAAACTCTCCCTCTCCCAAGACTTTCGTGTTTATCGAATCCCTGTTCCGAGAGCGTGCGGCGCATCGGGGACGGGGCGTCGTCGGGGGTGAAAAGGGCGCGGTTCCGAAAAAGCGCAACGCTTCCGTTCTCTCAGCAAAGGGAATTTTCTTCAAGTCCTTTCAGGAAGGAATCCCAACAAAGAAAAAGCCCCGTCGCTCGGGCGGGGCTTTTCGGGAGGCGCAAACGGCGTTCGCGCAACCTTGCCGGACGGACCGGCTTTCTTGCTGTTCTCTCCCCCCGCTCTCTCCCTAAAAATGCCTGTCGTGCGGCCCGTCTCGTCATCCGGCGACGAAACCGGCTACCGTATACAAAAGCCTTGGGAGGAAGCGGGGTAGGGGAGAGGGAAGCTCTTCTCCAGAAGGGTTCCCTCTCCCCTCCCAATCTTCATTCTACAGCTTCTTGACGTCGGCGTACCACGCGCTGGCCTGCTCAAGGAGCTTGGTGGCGCGGCTGGCGAGGGCGTGGGGGTCCTTGATGTAGCCGTCGAGCAGCAGGGTGGAGTCGAAGAGGTTCTGGATCATCTCGGCGAGCTGGGGATCGTCGGGATTGGACTTGGAGATTTTGAGCATGGTCCGCAGCAGCGGATGGTCGCGGTTGATTTCGAACACCTTCTGCGGGATGGAGTCGTCCTTCTGCATGACGCGCATCAGACGTTCCATTGAGGAGGTCACGCCGCCGTCGGGAGAGACGAGGCAGGCCGGGCTGTCCGCCAGACGATGCGATACGCGCGCGTCCTTGATCTGGTCGCCGAGCACCTTGCGGATGGTCTCCAGCAGCTTGTCGAAGGCGTTCATGTCGTCGTTGGAGAGGGGCGCGGCCTTGGGCGTCTCGTCCGTATCCGCGAAGGAGTCCAGCAGCGCGCCGTCGGCGTGCTCCACGGCCTTGAAGGCATACTCCTTGTAGGTCCCCAGCGTTTCCAGCGCGAATTCGTCCACGGGTTCGTAGAGGTACAGCACCTCAAGTCCCTTGCGGCGGAACACTTCGCTGTGCGGATTGACCTTGGCGGCCTCGCGGCTCGGCGCGGCGACGTACCAGATTTCCTTCTGGTTTTCGCGGGCGCGGGAAATGTAGTCGTCCAGCGAGGTCAGGCCGTCGGCGTCCTCCATCGCGGAGGAGTTGAAGCGCAGCAGCGGCGTGATGCGGTCGCGGTTGGCGAAGTCGCTGTAGCCGAGCTTGAAGACCTTGCCGTGCAGCTTCCAGAACTGGTTGTACTTTTCGGCATCGTCCTTCGCCAGCTTTTCGAGATGGGAAATGGTCTGCTTGCTGATGGTCTGGGCGATCTTGCGGAGGACGATGTTTTCCTGGAGCGTTTCGCGGGAAATGTTCAGGGGCAGGTCCTCGGTGTCCACCACACCCTTGAGGAAGGCGAGGTAGTCGGGGATCAGCTCCTTGTTCTCGCGCTGGATGAGCACGCGGCGGGCGTAGAGGTCAAGCCCCCAGTGTTCGCGGTAGGCGCCGAAGTAGTCCTTGGTGATGTCCGGGATGAACAGCAGGGCGTTGAACTGTACGGGCGCGTCCACGGACAGGTGCAGCACGTCGAGCGGGGCCTTCTGGTCGTAGGTCAGGAACTTGTAGAATTCGTCGTACTGTTCCTTCTTGATGGAGAACTTGGGCTCGCGCCACAGGGCGGGCGTGGTGTTCACGCGCTCGCCGTCCACCATGATCGGGAAGGGGATGAAGCTGGAGTGGGTGCGGATGATGCCTTCGAGGCGGTATTTTTCCAGAAATTCCTTGTCGCCTTCCTTGATGAAGGCGCGGATGGTGGTGCCGCGCCGGATGTCGGCCTGATCCGGGGCTTCCTCGATGGTGAAGGTGCCGGTGCCGTCCGAGGTCCAGCGGTAGGCCGGGCCGTCGCCGGTGGCGGAGAGCGAGGTCACTTCAACCTTGTCCGCGACCATGAACACGGAGTAGAAGCCGATGCCGAAGCGGCCGATGATGTTGGAGGCGTCGCCCGCTTCGCCCTCTTCCTTCCCGGAATGTTCCTTGAGGAAGGCTTCGGAGCCGGAGTGGGCGATGGTGCCGAGGTTTTCGATCATCTCGTCGCGGGTCATGCCGATGCCGGTGTCGGTGATGGTCAGGCAGTTCTGGACCTTGTCCGAAGTGATCCGGATTTCGAGCGGCAGGTCGGGGTTGCGGATGCCCTCGTGCTGGCGGTTCTGGAGGAAGCGCAGCTTGTCCAGCGCGTCGGAGGCGTTGGAGATCAGTTCGCGCAGGAAGATTTCCCGGTTGGAGTAGAGGGAGTGGGTAAGGATATTCAGGACTTTGCGGGTTTCCGCACGGAATTCGTGATTGGTCTGTTCAGGCATGGTTTTCCTCCTCAAAAATGCTTGTCCGGAGCCGGGTCCGGTCGTCCGTCCCAAACGATAAGCCCGGAGGGCGGATCGTCAAGGGGGAACGGGAGAAGGTGGGAAGGAGGGAACGCGAAGTGCCGGGGGAAGGGAGAAGGAACCCTTCTGGAGAAGGGCTTCCTTCTCCCTTCCCCCGGACCCCCATCCCTCATCTTCCTAAGACGTTTGCTTTTATCGAATCCCTTTTTGAGGATATTGGAGACGGTGAGGGCGGGGCGTGCGGAGGATGGAGGGGGATGAGAGGGGGATGACGTCGAGATCGTCGGGGACGAACAGGTTGCCGGGGAAGAAGGGTTTGCCTTCGGCGGTGTAGAGGGCCTTGCGTTCCGCGAGGCGGGTATCTTCGGTGTGCCAGAGCACGAGATTTTTCGCACCGAGTGCCGCCGCCGTTTCGCAGGATTCGCGGACGGTGCCGTGGTGCTTTTCGTAGGGTTTGAACCGGTCGCGGTCGGCGTACAGGCAGAAGGCTTCGCTGAGGAGCCAGTCGCTGTCCGTGACGTAGGGCCGTCCGGCGGGCGTGCAGGGTTCGTCGCCGAGGAAGGACAGCTTGTCGCCGTTGCGGAGGCGCAGGGTAAAGCCGAACTGCCGGGCCTTGGTCGAGCCGATGTCGAAAAAGGTGGCCCGATAGCCGCCGAAGGGGCGTTCCTCGCCGTCCGCCACGGGAATGATGCGGATGCGGTCCCCGATGCAGTCCGTCATGCCGACGGGCAGGGTCATGTCCGCGATGGAGTGGACGACCCCGGCCAGTTCCTCGTGGCAATACAGCGTGAAGCTGCCCGCGTAGGCGTCGGACCGGATGCGCTGCGCCACGGTACGGATCATCCAGATCATCCCGAAAAGGTGATCCGTATGGCAATGGCTCAGAAAGGCGTGGTGGATGTCCTCGACCCGGACGCCCGCCCGTTCGAGCCGCACCAGAAGGCCGTTGCCTCCGCCGCCGTCCACCAGCACGGGCTCCTCGCCGTCGTGCAGGACGCAACAGGTATTGTAACACCGCACGGCTCCGGCATTGCCGGTCCCCAAAACAATGAGCCTTTCCATGATTCGTACCCGGAACGTTTGGCCGGTCCGGTCACGCGCGCACCGCCGCGTACCGTTCCGGTATGATCGTACGGGGCGCACCCTTCGCATGCGCCCGCAACCGAATCCCCAACGCCTCTTCTACGGCTCGCAAACAGCGTATGCCGTATGGCGACGGAAAGCATAAAAGGAGCCGCCCCGTTTGGCAAACGCGGGCGGCTCCATACCTGAACGCCTTTTTCCGAAACGGACGCCAAGTATCCCGCGGACGCCGAACCTTTCCAACACGTTCCCCGACAAGGAACCTTTCGAAATCCGAACGCGTCCTTCTCCGCATGGACCGGTTCCGCCCACGCGCCGCCCATCGGAACGAGCCGCATCAATGTACGAAACAGTCCCATACCGCCTCAAGTTCCACCCACGGGCACGGGGAAAGACGCGAGGCGGCGGGTCAGGTGCCCGGAGTTCGCCAGTTCCACTCACGGGCGCGGGGAAAAACGTCGGGAGCGTATCCGGTATTGGCGACCGTTTCCGTTCCACCCACGGGCGCGGGGAAAGACGGGAAGAGGGATTCGATAAGGACGAAAGTCTTTGAAG
>CABKMN010000091.1 GCA_902373525.1 uncultured Bilophila sp.
TTGGCGGAATCCATGCTTGGGGCATTTTATTGGTTATTCCTTTGGCATTTCAAGGTATAAAGCATCAACCATTTTCTATGACACCGCCAAAAAGAATAATCACCCGCATAGCGGGTGGTTTCTTGTTTCGGACACTTCGTATCCTCAACAGGCTGAAGCCCATGAGAAAAGCCCCGAACGTGACACGCTCAGGGCTTCTTCCCGTTCGGCCCCCGTCCGGCTCTCGAAGGCGAACCGGAGTCCGTTACGAAAGTCTCGGGAGGATGATGGGAGGGGGTTCGGGGGAGGGAAGAAGGAAGCCCCTCTTCAGAGGGGTTCCTTCTTCCCTCCCCCGAGAATATGCTTCTCGACTAGTCTTCGAAGTTGGCTTCGAGGAGGGCGAGAATCTGATCGCGGCTGGCGGCGCGGGGGTTGTTGTTCAGGAGACGCTTGGCGGCGAAGGCGCGGTCCGCGCAGGCGGGCAGGTCTTCGCGCTTCACGCCGTAGTTGGCGAGGCCGGTCTTGATGTCGAGGTCGTTCAGCAGATCGCGGAAGGCGTCTTCGACGTCGGCGGCGCGGTCGATCACGCTCATGCAGGCGGAGCGGTCATCGCCACGGAGAAGGTCGGCCACGATGGCGTACTTTTCCGGGTTGGCGATGTAGTTGAAGCCCACGCTGAAGGGAGCGCAGAAGGACATGGCGAGGCCGTGAGGAATGTGGCATTCCACGGGCAGGGTCGTGCCGATGGCGTGGATGATGCCGTTCTGGGTGTTGCCGAAGCCCATGCCGGCGAGGGCGGAGCCGTACAGCATGGCGTCGCGGGCGGCGGCGTTCTTGCCGTTGGCATAGGCCTGACGGATGTTGCCGGCAACGAGCTTCATGGCCTGGAGGTTCAGGGCGTCGGTGATCGGGGTGGCCGCGATGCCGCAGAAGGATTCCATAGCGTGCACGAAGGCGTCAACGCCGGTCATGGCGGTCACTTTCGGGGGCAGGCCGAAGGTCAGTTCGGCGTCGAGGATGACGACGTCGGCGTACATGTATTCGGAAACCACGCCCTTCTTGCCGCCGTTCTTGGTGTCGGCGAGCACGGAAATGTTGGTCATTTCAGAGCCGGTGCCGGCGGTGGTGGGGATCAGGATGGAGGGCAGGCAGGGGTTCGGCACGAGGTTCATGCCGAAGTACTTGTCGATGGGGCCTTCGTTGGAAAGCAGCACGGAAGCGGCCTTCGTGGTGTCGAGGGCGGAACCGCCGCCGAAACCGATGATCACGTCAGCGCCGAAAGCCTTGGCTTCGTCGGTGCAGTGCTGGATGGAGTCCATGCTGGGTTCCAGCTGGGCTTCGGCATACAGCTTCCATTCGACGCCGCCAGCGGTCAGGGCTTCTTCGAGGGGTTTCTGAACGCCGATTTTGGCCAGACCGGGGTCGGTCACGATGAAGGCCTTGGAACCCTTCAGGTTCTTGACTTCAACCGGAGCCTGCTTGATGGCGCCGAGGCCGTGCACGATCTTCTTAACGGTATAGTGCGTAAAAGCCATTGTCATATCCTCGCGTGTTAAAACGTAGATAGCGGACCGGCAGGGCAAAGCGCCGCCTTGCCCTGCCGTTGCTTTCGACCGGATTCCCGATGCCCTCGGGAGCGAGGGCATCGGGCGTTTGGAATCTTACAGACCGAACTTCTTTTCGACATCCGTGAAGGCAGCGTCGATACCGGCAACGATGGCGTCGATGTCGGCGGGCGTGGCGATCAGGGCCGGGCAGAGGGTCAGGGTGTTGTTGAATTCGCGGAAGGAGCGAGAGGTCTTGCCGATGAGCACGCCGTGCTGCTTGGCGGCGCCGACCATAGCGTTGGCGATGGGTTCGGCGATGGGTTCCTTCGTGGCGCGATCCTTAACGATTTCGATACCGGCAAAGAGGCCCTTGCCGCGGACGTCGCCGATGATGGCGTGCTTGTCCATGAGGCCCTTCAGGCCGGCGAGGAGGCGTTCGCCCATCTTCGTGCAGTTGTCGAGCAGGTTTTCATCTTCGATGATCTTCATGCTGGCAAGAGCGGCGGCGGGGCCGGCGGTGCAGCCACCGAAGGTGGAGATGTCGCGGAAGTAGGCGTCGTGGTCGGCCGGGTCGTTCACGAAGTCCTGGAAGACCTTTTCGGTGGTCACGGTGCAGGAGATGGGAGCGTAACCGGAAGCAACGCCCTTAGCCATGGTGACGATGTCGGGCTGGACGTTGAAGTGCTGGTAGCCGAACCACTTGCCGGTACGGCCAAGGCCGCACACGACTTCGTCCATGATCAGAAGCAGTTCGTACTTGTCGCAGATTTTGCGGATGGTTTCGTAGTAGCCTGCCGGGGGCACGAGGATGCCGCCGCCAGCGGTCATGGGTTCGACGATCACGCCGCCGAGTTCATCGGGACCCACGGTGAGGATGACTTCTTCCAGCTGTTTGGCCATCTTTTCGCCGAGGTCGGGGCAATCGCCGAACTTGGAACGATAGACGTCGCAGTCAGGGAACTGATAGAAGCCGGGAGCGAAGGGACCGTACTGAACCTTACGTTCGAACTGGCCGCAAGCGCTCAGGGTGCCGATGGTGGTGCCATGGTAGTCACGGTCACGATACAGGATGCCGGTCTTCTTGCCGCCGTGCTTCAGCTGGCCGATCTGACGGACGATCTTGAAAGCCTTTTCGTTGGCTTCGGAACCGGAGTTGGAGAGATACACGCGGCTCATGCCGGGCATCTTGGAGATCAGCTTTTCGGAAAATTCGATGGTGGGGATGTTGCCGATGCCGTTGGCGAAGTAGCACATTTCGAGCATCTGCTTGGCGACGGCGTCAACGATTTCCTTGCGGCCGTAGCCGACGTTGACGGTCCACACGCCACCGGACACGGCGTCGATGTAGGTCTTGCCGTCGATGTCGGTGATGCGCATGCCTTCGCCCTTCACATAGATGGCGGGCTCAAAGTTCTTGTGCTGGGTCAGATGGTGCCACACATACTTTTTGTCGAGTTCGACATACTTGGCTTTATCGTAGGTCATCGTGTATTCCTCATGAAATAAAAGAGTTCCACAGCAGGATAGACCGACGCGAAGCGCCCCCTACCCCATACCCTTGACTTTGGCGGGAAAACTGGCCAGTCTCGGCGAGGAAACCGGCCAGTTTTTTTCAATGCTGCTTACTTCAGGATGTCGCAGGTGCAGTGCAGTTCGTAACCGAGAGCATCGGAAACGCCCTTGAAGTACACCTTGCCGTCATAGGTGTTGATGCCGCGAGCCAGAGCCTTGTCGTCCTGGCAAGCCTTCTTCCAGCCCTTGTTGGCCAGAGCGACCATGTAAGGCATGGTGGCGTTGGTCAGGGTGAAGGTAGAGGTACGGGCCACGGCGCCGGGCATGTTGCCCACGGAGTAGCACACGATGCCTTCAAACATGAAGGTCGGGTTGTCGTGGTAGGTGGCGCCGTGCTTCGCGGTCACTTCGATGCAACCGCCCTGGTCGATGGCGACGTCAACGATGGCGGCGCCCTTCTTCATGGTTTTCACCATGGCTTCGGTGACCAGTTTCGGGGTCAGAGCGCCGGGGATGAGAACGGAACCCACGAGGAGGTCGGCGTCCTTCACGGCGGCGGCGATGTTGAAGGCGTTGGAGGCCAGGGTCTGGATGCGACCGCCGAACAGGTCGTCGATCTGGCGCAGACGGAACAGGTTGCTGTCAAGGATGGTCACGCGAGCGCCCATGCCCATGGCAACCTTGGCGGCGGAGAGGCCCACGGTACCGGCACCCACGATGACGACGTGAGCGGCCTGCACGCCGGCGGTGCCGCCCATCAGGAGGCCCATGCCGCCTTCAATCTTGGTCAGCATCTGGGCGCCAACCTGAGTGGCCATGCGGCCGGCGATTTCGGACATGGGGGCGAGCAGGGGCAGGAAGCCGTTGTCGAGCTGCACGGTTTCGTAAGCGATGCCGATGACCTTCTTGTCGAGAAGAGCCTTGGTCAGGGCCGGTTCCGGAGCGAGGTGCAGGTAGGTGTACAGGATCAGGCCTTCGTGGAAGAGGTCGTATTCAGGAGCCAGAGGTTCCTTCACTTTCACGACCATGTCGCAGTCCCAGCATTCCTTGGCGGTGTCAACGATCTGAGCGCCGGCGGCGACATACTCGTCGTCGGTGATCATGCTGCCGAGGCCAGCGCCCTTCTGCACGAGAACGGTGTGACCGGCTTCTTTAAGAGCATGAACGCCAGCGGGAGTGATGCCAACGCGGAATTCCTGAACTTTGATTTCGGTGGGGATACCTACACGCATTTGAGTGCCTCCGAGAGCAGTATGTTGAAGTACGTTTTGAAATTCAGGGTGGGGTTGTACTTCATGCCCTCTTTATAGCAATTAGCGTTCCATTTTTCTCAAAGTTCATAACTCATGATTTTTCAAGTTCTTTTTATTTTGTTCTCTTCAACGGTATTTTTGGTACAATGCATTCTCGAATCGTTTTTCGTGGAATCAAGGCGATAGGCGAGTCTTTTTTGCATCGCAATTCATATTCGCATTAGAGAGAGGTTTCCATGACGTCACAGCCACACCTTTATGACCAAATTCTTCATCGGAACGAGCTTGCGGCTGCCGGAATCTGTCGGGGGGACACATGGAATTTAGCATATATAAACAATATGTTGGGAGAAATCATTCAACTTCCCGCAGGCGAAGTCGACGGCCAGCCGCTGCTCGCCCGGCTCGTGCGATGCGGATTTGACGAGATGGAGGAAACCCGGAACGAACCCCACTCGGGCGAGCTGATCGCCCACCATACGGGGGGTTCCATGTACATTATCCGCTGGAAATCCGTCCCGTTGGACGATTCCGGGGACGGCGGTCTTGTGCGTCTCGTCACAATGTCGAAACTCCCGGTGGATCAGATCAACCGGGTGGCCGAACTGCCCTGGCAGGAACTGACGGTCCTTCTCGACTCCATTCACGACGGCATCTGGGTCATCGACGCCGACGGCATCACCCTGCGCGTCAACAAGGCGATGGAACGCATCGCCGGGCTGCGCGCCGAGGAGGTCATCGGCAAGCATGTGACCGAACCCATGCACAAGGGACGCTTCGAAACCTGCGTCACCCTGCGCGCCCTCATCGAGAAGCGTTCCGTCACCATGTTCGACGACTACTCCAACGGCAAGCGCTGCCTGAACACCAGCACGCCGATCTTCGATGAAAAGGGCAACGTCTGGCGGGTCATCGCCTCCATCCGCGACATGACCGAACTCGAAACCCTCCAGCGCAAGCTGACCGATCTGGAGATGGAAACCCTCGCCTACAAGGCGCGGCTGGAAAACCTCGAAACCGAGATGGACGCCGGATTCGTCGGGCACAGCGCGCCCATGCGCCGCCTGCGGAAGGAAGCCTCCAAGGCCGCCCGCACCGAGGCCATCACCCTCATCCTCGGCGAGACCGGCACCGGCAAGACCCTCACCGCCAAGGCCATCCACGACATGAGCCAGCGCAGCGCCGAACCCTTCATCGCGGTGAACTGCGGGGCCATCCCCATGTCGCTCATGGAGTCCGAACTCTTCGGCTACGAAAAGGGCGCGTTCACCGGCGCGGCCAAGACCGGCAAGCCCGGCATGTTTGAACTGGCCCACAAGGGCACCCTCCTCCTCGACGAAATCGGCGAACTGCCCATGCCCATGCAGGCCAAACTCCTTCAGGTGCTCGACGGGCACCCCTTCCACCGCGTGGGCGGCACCAAGCCCATCACCGTGGACGTCCGGGTCATCGCCGCCACCAACAAGCCGCTTGCCGACATGGCCTCCTCGGGGCAGTTCCGCGAGGACCTTTTCTACCGCCTCCGCGTGCTGACCGTGGAAATCCCTCCCCTGCGCGAGCGCCCGGACGACATCCCGGTCCTCGCCATGCACTTCCTCCACGAAATCATCAAAAAAAACGGGCTGCAAAAGAATTTCGACCCGCAGGTCCTGAACTGCTTCCTCACCTACCGCTGGCCCGGCAACGTCCGCGAGCTCCGCGCCCTCGTCCAGTCGCTGGCGACCATGAGCGAGGAGGAAACCATCACCATGCAGGACCTTCCCGAGTACATGCGGGCGCAGTCCCTCCAGCCGCAGGGCGCGGTGTCCTTTCGGCAGCCCATGCGCGAGGCGGTCGCGGAACTCGAACGCAACATGATCATGGCGGCGCTGGCCGAAACCGGCAGCACCTACAAGGCGGCCCGGCGGCTCAAGGTCAGCCAGTCCACCATCGTCAGAAAGGCGCAGCGCTACAAGATCGGCCTCGTGGAAGTCTCCCATCCGTAAGGGAAAAAACCTCCGCGCCGGGAACGCCTCCCCTTTTCCAACACCGGGATTTGCCAGCCTTTTCCCGGTGGGCTCAGGTTGACACATTCGCTCCGCGTGAGATAAAGCCCAAGCTCGGGTATGGGGTGAATACGTCGTCTGTAACGCGTAATGGAGAGTTTTCCATGCTGAAGAACCTGCTTGCCGCCGTCGTGACGATTGCCTTCCTCGCCACACCCAACATCGCTTCCGCACAGGAAAAAACGATCCTGCAAGTGGGCCTCGGCGATCCCATCGACTCCGAAATGGGGGCCATCGGCACCCGCTTCAGGGAAATCGTGGAGGCCCGTTCCGGCGGCAGGGTCGAAGTTCAGCTTTTCCCCTCCGGCCAGCTCGGCGACGAAACGGAAATGATCCAGAACGTCCGGGCCGGCAATCTCGACATCGCCGTCGTCGGCATCGCCAACACGGTCCCCTTCGTCAAGAAGCTCGGCATCCTGACCATGCCCTACATCTTCGACGACCTCTACGACGTCGTCCGGGCCACCACCGGCCCCGCCCACGACCTGCTCAACGGCTACGCCGTCAACGAAGGCGGTTTCCGCATCCTCGGCTGGACCTACACCGATTACCGTTACCTCTCCAACTCCCGCAAACCCATCAGGAACCTGAACGACATCCGGGGGATGAAGTTCCGGGTGCCGCAAAGCGCCGTGCTCCTCGCCAGCTACAAGGCGTGGGGGGCCAATCCGATTCCCCTTTCGTGGGCCGAAACCTTCACCGCGCTCCAACAGGGCGTGGTAGACGGGCAATGCTACGGCTACATCACCTTCCTCGCCTGTCGCTTCAACGAGGTGCAGAAGTACATCACCGAGGTGCATTACACCTACCAGCTCCAGCCCATGATCCTCAGCCAGCGCGCCTATAAAAAAATGTCCCCGGAACTCCGCAGGCTCGTCATCGACGCGGGCCGCGACGCGCAGGAATACTGTCTCGCCTTCCAGCTCACGGAAGGGGTGAAGGCCCGGCAGCGGGTCATCGAATCCGGCGTGCTGGTCAGCCAGCTGGAGGATGAGGCCGACTGGAAGCGGGCCGCCGTTTCCAAGGTCTGGCCGGAAATGGAAGCCTTCGTCGGCGGGAGGGACGCCATCAACGCCTTCCTGTCCGCCATCGGAAAGCGTCCCTGGAAATAGCCGGGTGCGGATTCCCGGAGCCGTCTTCGGAGGGTTGTCTCTTCCCGCGCGCTCCTGTAGTGGAAGACGAAGACCCCCGTTCCGGGAGGGAACACGATGTCCAAGAAAACCCTGCTTGCCTTTCTGGACAACTTCGAAGGTTACGTCAGCCAGCTCCTGCTCGCGTTTT
The DNA here is from genome assembly GCA_902373525.1 of uncultured Bilophila sp. Lineage (GTDB taxonomy): Bacteria > Desulfobacterota > Desulfovibrionia > Desulfovibrionales > Desulfovibrionaceae > Bilophila. The sequence continues at coordinate 7,618 of CABKMN010000091.1, forward strand.
TCGTCTGCACTCTGCTGCTGCAAATCTTTCTCCGCGAATTCGGCCATCCGCTCTACTGGACGGAAGAACTCGCGCGCTATTCCTTCGTCTGGTTCGTGTTCTTCGGAGCGGCCTATGCGGCCCGGCTGGCGGCGCACAACCGCGTCACCATCCAGTTCCGGCCTTTCCCCCAATGGGTGGGCGACGCCTGCATGCTCCTCGGCGACGCGGCGTGGCTCGTCTTCAATACCGTCATGGTTGTGGAAAGCCTTGAAGTCATACAAGAACTCCGGGAATTCCCCTACGCCACGCCCGCGCTGGACTGGCAGCTTTCCTCCATCTACTTCATCTTTCCCATCGCCTTTACGCTGATCTCCATCCGCGTCATTCAGGTCAACATCATGAAATTCGTCCTGAAAAAAGCCATTCCCTCCCCGGAAAAGGCTGCGGTGGAGCAGGCGTTCCCCGACGGAGACGTCCGCGTATGAGTCCGGCCGGGGTGCTTTTCGTGACCTTCGGGGCGCTGCTGCTGCTCGGAGCGCCGATCACGGTGGCCCTCGGGGCCGCGGCGATGGCAACGCTCTACGCCGTGGATCAGAACCTTGTGACGATGGTGCAGATCGCCTTCACCTCGGTGAATTCGTTTCCGATCATGGCCCTGCCCGCCTTCGTGCTCACGGGGGCGCTCATGGAGCACGCGGGCATCTCCCGGCGGCTCGTCGCCATTGCGGAGCAGGTCGTCGGCCCCATTCCGGGCGGGCTCGCCGTGTCCACGGCGCTGGCCTGCGTGTTCTTCGGAGCCATCTCCGGGTCGGGACCGGCGACGACGGCCGCCGTGGGCATGCTCATGATCCCGGCCATGATCCGGCGGGGGTTCACGCCGGGCTACGCGGCGGCGGCCGCCGCGACGGCCGGGGGCGTGGGGATCATCATTCCCCCGAGCATTCCGATGGTCGTCTACGGCGTGTCAGGCCAGCAGTCCATCACCAAGCTGTTCCTCGCCGGGGTGGTGCCCGGCATGCTGATCGCGATGGGGCTCGCGGCGATGCACCTTTTCCTGTGCCGGAACATGCCCGTCGAGGAAATCGGAGAGCGCCCGGACGGGACGCTCTGGACGGCGTTCCGCGACGGCCTGTGGTCGCTCATGGCCCCCGTGGTCATCCTCGGCGGCATCTACGGCGGGTACTTCACTCCGACCGAAGCCGCCGTGATCGCCATTTTCTACAGCATATTCGTCGGTCTGTTCATCCATCGCGAGCTGACGTTCACCGGCATCCGCCGGTCGTTGCAGACGACCTCGTGGATGACGGGCCGGGTGCTCATCATCATGTTTACGGCCTACGCCTTCGAGCGTCTGCTGGTGCAGTACCGCATTCCGGACATGCTGGTGGAGCGCGTCCTCGGCATCACCACGGACGTGACCGTGGTCTGGATGTTCGTGGTCGCGGTGCTCCTGTTCCTCGGGATGTTCATGGAGACGCTGGCGATCATTCTGCTGGTCACGCCGGTCATGCTGCCGATCATGACGGCCTTCGGCGTGGACCCCATCCACTTCGGCGTGGTGCTGGTCTGCTGCTGCGGGGTCGGCTTCTCCACGCCGCCCCTCGGGGAAAACATGTTCATCGCCTCGGGCATCGCCGACACCACGCTCGAAGACATCTCCTTCCACGCCTTCCCCTTCGTCTGCGTCACCGTCGGCGTCATCCTCCTCTGCGTGTTCGTGCCCGACATCGTGCTGTTCCTGCCCCGGATGGCCATGTAAAAAATCGGGGGAGGGGAACCTTTCTGAAGAAAGGTTCCCCTCCCCCGTACCC
>CABKMN010000092.1 GCA_902373525.1 uncultured Bilophila sp.
GGGGAGGGGAGGAGAACCCTTTCTTCAGAAAGGGTTCTCCTCCCCTCCCCCGGTTTTTCATTCCTTACCTATGCACTCTTTTTCTTGTGCGAAGAGCGGAGACGCACGCGCATGGGGGCGTGCTCGATGCGGAAGAGCTTGCGGAGGGAGCGGTCAAGATAGCGGGCGTAGGTTTCGGACACGCGATCCGCGTCGCTCACGAAAAAGACGAAGGTCGGCGGGGCCACCTCGGCCTGCGTCAGATAGAAGAACTTCGGACGCACACGCTTGACCACGGGCGGCTGGTGCTTGGCGAGCACCTCCTCCATCGCCCGGTTGAGCGCGCCGGTCCCGATGCGGGTGTTGCACTCCTCGCGGATTTGCTCCGCAAGCGGGATGATCCGGTCAAGCCCCACGCGCTTCACCGCCGACACCATCAGAACGGGCACATGGTTGCAGAACTGGAGCACTTCCTTAAAGGACTTCTCCAGCGCGGCCTGCTCCTTGCGGCCCACGAGGTCAATCTTGTTCACCAGAATCATGAACGGCGTCTTCCGCTCGTCAAGCAGGTCGATAAGCCGCTTGTCCTGCGCGGTCACGCCTTCCAGCGCGTCGATGACGTAAAGGGTCACGTCCGCCTTGGTCGTGCTCTTGAGGGAAGAGTTGACCGAAAAACGCTCCACGGTATCCGTGATGCGGGTCTTGCGGCGCACGCCCGCCGTGTCCACGAACACGCAGGGCTGCCCGCCGTACACGAAGGGGATGTCCACGCTGTCGCGGGTCGTGCCCGCCACGTCGCTGACGATCATCCGGTCCTCGCCGACGATGGCGTTGACCATCGACGACTTGCCCGCGTTGGGGCGGCCAAGCATGGCGAGACGGAGCATGTTCTCCGGCGCGGCCTCGGCGTCGAGGTCCTCGGCGGGGAGCAAGTCCACCAGCTCCTCTTCCAACGCGCGGATGTTGTGCCCGTGCTCGGCGGAGAGCGCCAGCATCGGGAACCCGAGGGCGTGGAATTCGGCCAGCATGGTGTCTTCGTGCTCCATGCCGTCCACCTTGTTGACCACGAGCAGCGTGGGCTTTCCGGCCCGGCGCACGAACGCCGCCAGATGCTCGTCAAAGGGCATCAGCCCGTCGCGTCCGTCCACCACGAGGCAGAACACCGCCGCCTCGCTCATGGCCGCCTGCGTCTGCTGGAGGATTTCCGCCTCGAAACCGCGGAGTCCTTCGGGACCGTCGGCCACGGAATAATGGCTGTCGAGCGTCACGCCGCCGGTATCGATCAAGGTGAAGGATCGCCCGCTCCGCGAACGGACCACGCCTTCCATGCGGTCGCGGGTCACGCCCGGACGGTCATGGGTGATGGCCCGGTTACTGCGGATAAGCCGATTGAACAGCGTGGACTTGCCCACGTTGGGACGGCCAAGCAAAGCTATTTTGGGGAGCATGCGACTTCCTCATCAGAAAATATCGGGTGACGCCCGCCGTGATGCGGACGGAGAAACTTCGGGGATCATCGCCCCCAAAGGCAAAAGGCTGGAAAGGGAAAACGGGGGAGGGAAACCGGTTCCGAAAGGTCCCCCTCCCCGATTGGCTCGGTTATTTCGTCGGTTCGATGAGTTCCTGACCGCCCATGTAGGGCACGAGAGCCTTGGGAACCACGATGGAGCCGTCCCGCTGCTGGTAGTTTTCCATAATGGCGACCAGCGAGCGGCCCGTGGGCAGGCCGGACCCGTTCAGGGTGTGCACGAACTCGGGCTTGCCGCCCTTGGGACGGAAGCGGATGTTGGCGCGGCGGGCCTGAAAGTCGATGCAGTTGGAGCACGAAGAAATTTCGCGGTAGGTCTCCTGACCGGGCAGCCACACTTCCACGTCGTAGGTCTTGCAGGCGGAGAAGCCCATGTCCCCGGCGCAGAGGGTGATCGTGCGGTACGGCAGTTCGAGGCGCTCCAGCAGGGTTTCCGCGCTGCGGCGCATTTCCTCAAGATACTTGAAGGAATCGTCGGGGTGCGTGATGTACACCATTTCCACCTTGGTGAACTGGTGCTGCCGGATGTAGCCGCGCGTGTCCTTGCCCGCCGAACCGGCTTCGGAACGGAAGCAGGAGCTCTGCGCACAGTAGCGTTTGGGCAGTTCGGCCTCGTCGAGGATTTCGTCGGCGTGCAGGTTCGTCACCGGCACTTCGGCGGTGGGGATAAGGTAGTATTCCCAAGCCGGAATCTTGAACAGGTCTTCCTCGAACTTGGGCAGTTGGCCCGTGCCCTGCATGGTCTTGCGGTTGACCATGAGCGGCGGCAGGATTTCGGTGCGGCCCTCTTCGCGGTGGAAGTCGAGATAGAAGTTGACCAGCGCGCGTTCGAGACGGGCGGCCCAGCCCCACGACACCGTGAAGCGGCTCCCCGCGAGCTTGGCGCCGCGTTCGAAATCGAGGCCGCCGTTGTCGTTGCTCAGGTCCCAATGGTTCTTCGCCGGGAAGTCGAAGGCGCGGGGCGTTCCCCAGCGGTGGAGTTCCACGTTGTCGTTTTCGTCCACGCCGTCGGGCACGCTGGCGTCCGGGATGTTCGGCACGGTCAGCATCCAGTCGGCCAGATCGGCCTTCACCGCGTCGGTGGCGCTGTCCAGCGCGCCGATGCGGGCGGAAAGATCGGAAAGACCGGCGATGAGGGCGGAGGCGTCCTCGCCCGCGCGCTTCAGACGGGCCACTTCGCCGGAAGCCCGGTTGCGCTCGGCCTTGAGCGCCTCCACTTCGGCAAGCAGTTCGCGGCGCTTGTTGTCGAGTTCTTCAAAGGTCCGCATGCTCAGGGGCGAATGACGCTTCGCCAGAGCCGCGGCGACCACTTCGGGATTTTTCTGCAACAGTTTGAGATCAAGCACTTCGGCGCTCCTTGTCGTCCTGTATGATAAAGAAAACCGCCGGACCCGGCGTCCCGGCCCGGCGTCCCGGACGTCCCGAGGGACGCCCCGCCCTTTTCCCCGGCTGCGGGCGGTCCGGGAAACGTTCACTCCGTCGTTTTGAATTTTTCAGTTTAGGCAAGTTCCCGAAACCCGTCAACCTGTGCGGAAGCCCGCACCGCGTCCCGGACTTCCCGGATTGCATCCCGTCCGCAAACAGGCTATGATTTCTCTTCATCAGACAGCCCGTTTCGGAGGTTCATCATGTCCATACAGGTCCGCCGCGTCCTTACGCTCGTCCTGACGCTGGCCACGCTGACGCTGCTCGCCGCCTGCGGCCCCAGCAACAACGTCCGCCTCATCTACAACACGAATACGAACGCCGTATTGCCGCTGCCCGGTTCGCCCAGCGTCGCGGTGGTCATGTTCAATGACCAGAGAACCCGCCAGTACATCGGGGAACGCAAGGACGGCTCGGTCTTCACCGCAAGCTCCACCATCGCGGACTGGTTCAGCCGCTCGCTCGCCGACGAACTCGGACGGCAGGGCGTGCAGGTTTCCTTCGCGCCCACGCTGGAGCAGGCCCGCGCCGCCAAGCCCGACTACATCGTAACCGGCGACATCACCGACGTCTGGATGCAGGAACTGAGCGCCACCCGCGTGCAGTGCACCATCAAGGCCAAGATCGCGCTGTCCAGCAAGAAGGGCGTGGTGTACTCCGAAAACCTGAGCTCGTCGCAGGAACGCCAGTTCATCCCGTCCGGCTCGGCCATCGAAAGCCTGCTCTCCGATACGCTGCGCGACCTGCTGGTCCCGGCGGCGAAGAAGATTCAGGGCCAGCTCCGCTGAGCGGCCTGAAATACGTTGATGCGGGGAGGGGAAACCGTCGGGCTTTCCCTCCCTTTTTCGATCCTTCTTCCGGCGGCCCTTCCGCCCGGTGACGCCATGCGACAGGAACCCTGCAAGACCCACGGGCACCTCTTCCCCGCCGACGGGCGCGTCCTCGACGCCGTCAACGCCGTGCTCGCCGACTGGAACATCCCCGAATGCACGGAGCTTGAAGGCGACATTTTCCGCATCAGCTTCGAAGGCGTGTTCTTCCCGCTGGACGACGTGCTCGACGCGCTGCGGCCTTTGCTTTGCGCGGAAAGTTCCGGTAAAATCGATTTGATCGACATGGAAAACTGGACGCTGACGCGCGCGGCCTTCTCCGGCGCGGAAATCACGACCAAGACCGTGGGGCTCAACCACGTTCTGGCCTATTCCGGGCATTGAGGCCGGAAAACCCTTTTCATCAGCGCCGATTGACTATACCTTGTCGGTTGCCCGGACTCCGGGGCCGCTCCCGCCGGGCGGGCCGCTTTCGGCGGTGCCTCCCGCCGGGGCCTTTTCCCGTTGCGGGGCGAACGATTTTCCCCAAAAGCCAACCTGTCGAGCTCCGGCTCCGGACAGGAAACGAGGATCGCATGAAAGTCTATCTCATCGGCGCCGGACCCGGCGACCCCGGCCTGCTGACCGTTAAAGGAAAGGAAGTTCTCGAAAAGGCCGACGTGGTTGTCTACGACTACCTCGCCAACGATACGCTGCTCGGCTACGCCCGCCCCGACGCGGAGCGCATCTACGTCGGCAAGATCGCCGGAAACCACGCCCTGTCGCAGGACGGCATCAACCGGCTGATCGTGGAAAAGGCCAAGGAAGGCAAAATCGTGGCCCGCCTCAAGGGCGGGGACCCCTACATTTTCGGACGCGGCGGCGAAGAGGCCGAGGAACTGCTGGACGCGGGCGTGCCGTTCGAGGAAATCCCCGGCATCTCCAGCACCATCGCCGGACCGGCCTACGCGGGCATCCCGCTGACGCACCGCAACTTCTCCTCCTCCGTGACCCTCATCACCGGCCACGAAAACCCCGACAAGCCCGGTTCGGTCCACAACTGGAAGGCCCTCGCCGCCAGCGCGAACACCCTCGTGTTCGTCATGGGCATGAAGAACCTCCCGGACATTTCCCGGAACCTCATCGAAGCGGGTCTGCCCGCCGATACCCCGGCGGCCCTCGTCCACTGGGGGACCACGGCGAAGCACCGCAGCCTCGCCGCCACCATCGGCACCCTGCCCGAGGAAGCCGTCAGGCAGGGCTTCACCAACCCCTCCGTCATCATCGTAGGCAAGGTCGTGACCCTGCGCGACCGCCTCAACTGGTTCGAGCACAAGCCGCTCCTCGGCCGCAGCGTAGTCGTGACCCGCGCCCGCGAACAGGCCAGCGGCCTCGCCGCCCGGCTCGCCGAACTCGGGGCCGAAGTCATCCAGTTCCCCACCATCGACATCAAGCCGCTTGACGACTCCGCCGAGGTGGACGCCGCCGTCCGCGGGCTCAAGGGATACGACTGGCTGATCTTCACCTCCGCCAACGGCGTGAAATGCTTCTGGGACCGTCTTGAGGCGCAGGGGCTCGACGCCCGCGCGCTGGCCGGTCTCCAGGTCGCCGCCATCGGCCCCGCCACCGCGCAGGCCGTGCGCGCCCACGGCGTCGCGCCGGACTTCGTGCCCGAAGCGTACATTGCGGAAAGCGTCGCCAAGGGGCTCATCGAGAAGGGCATGGACGGCAAGAAGGTCCTTCTGCCCCGCGCCCGCGAAGCCCGCGAAGTGCTGCCCGAGGAACTCCGCAAGGCCGGAGCGGACGTGCGCGTGCTCCCGGTTTACGAAACCGTGCCCGCCGCCGCGCGCCGCGACGACGTGCTCCAGCGTCTCGAAGCCGGAACGCTCGACGTCGTGACCTTCGGCTCCTCGTCCACGGTGGACAACTTCTTCGCCCAGATTCCCGCCGACGTCGTCAAGGCGCAGCCCGAGGGCAAACGCGTGAAGCTGGCGAGCATCGGCCCCGTGACCACGAAAACGCTCGCCAAGCACGGCTTCGCCTGCGACATCCAGCCGGATGACTTCACCATTCCGGCGCTGGTCAAGGCGCTGGTCGCCTATTACGAACAACAGGGAGCCTGAGCCATGTCCTTGAAACTCGCCGTCCTCGCCTCGGGAAGCGGCACGAACTTTCAGGCGATGGCGGACGCCGTCCGGCGCGGCGTGCTGGACGCGGACATCCGCATCGTGATCTGCAACCGGCCCGGCGCGAAGGTCATTGACCGCGCCAAGGCCGCCGGGGTCATCTGCGCGGTCATGGACCACAAGCAGTGGCCGAGCCGCGAAGCCTACGATCTGGCGGTGGCCGACGCCATCCGCAAATCGGGCGCGGACACCGTGGCGCTGGCGGGGTACATGCGGATGCTGACGCCCGGTTTCCTGAACGCCTTCCCACACCGGGTGATCAACATCCATCCGGCGCTGCTCCCCTCCTTCCCCGGCATCCACGGGGCGGCGGACGCGCAGGCGTGGGGCGTGAAGATCACGGGCTGCACCGTGCATCTGGTGGACGAGATCATGGACCACGGCGCGGTGATCGTGCAGGCCGCCGTGCCCGCCGTCGCGGGCGAGCCGCTCGACGACCTCCAGAACCGCATCCACGCGCAGGAGCACCGCATCTATCCGCAGGCGCTCCAGTGGCTCGCCGAGGGCCGGATCAAAATGGACGAGGACGGGCGTTCGCTGCACCTCCTGCCCGGCTCCCGCTCCCTCGCCGATCCCACCCCCGGCGTGCTGGTCAGCCCGCCGCTTGAGGAAGGGTTTTAACTATGGGAGGAGAGGACTTTCTCCAGAAAGTCCTCTCCTCCCCCTCCAATCTTCATCTTCCCTTCCTCCTTCCCACCTCCTGCTCGGTTACTGCAAAATCTTTTCCTCGGGGGCGGGACCTTCGACGGGGTTGGAGAGCGTGCCGATGCCTTCAATGGACACCTGCACCACGTCGTCGGCGCGAATGGGCGAAATGCCGGGCGGCGTCCCGGTCAGGATCACGTCGCCGGGCATGAGCGTCATCACGCGGGAAAGAAAACAGAGCAGATCAAAAGGCCGGAAGATCATGTCGCCCGTGCTCGCGGACTGCCGCACCTCACCGTTGACGGTGCAGCGGATGAACAGATCGTCGAGGTTTTCCAGCTCGGTTTCGATCCACGGGCCGATGGGGCAAAAGGTGTCGTAGGATTTGCAGTGCCCGATGAGCGGATCGGCCTTCTGCACCTCGCGGGCCGTCACGTCGTTGGCGCAGGTGAACCCGAACAGGCTTTCCTCGGCTTCCTTCTGCGTCAGATTGCGGCATACCTTGCCCACGACCATCGCCAGCTCCGCCTCATGCTCGATGCGGCCCATGCCGGACGGCAGCACGATGGCTTCACCGTTACCGATGATGCTGCTCGGCGGCTTGAGGAAAAAACTCGGCATCTGCGGCAGCGGATACCCAAGCTCCTCGGCGTGCGCCTTGTAGTTGAGCCCGACGCAAACGACCTTCGACGGCGTCACCAGCGGAAGCACCGTCGTTTCCGAAAGCGGCGTGGGTTCCATGCGCCCCGGCTGGCGGTGCAGGCGGAATACCAGCCCGTCTTCGAGGATGCCGTAGTAGGATGTGCCGCCGTGTTCGACCCGTATGACCCGCATAAGCGCTCCTTGTTTCCATTTGGGGATTGCCGCAGGATACGCCGACGGACGCCCGAGCGCAACGAAGCGGGGTTGCGCCTGATGCCGGGATACCGTATTTCTTCCCCGAATCCGACAACATCTCCGCAAAACGCGGCACATGGAGCATTTCCCGATGGCGCAAGGCACTTTCCATATCATCACGTTCGGCTGCCAGATGAACGTCAACGACTCGTTCTGGCTGTCCCGGTCCCTGCAACGCCGGGGCTTCGTCGAATCGCCGCTCGAACAGGCGGAGATCGTCATCCTCAACACCTGCTCCGTGCGCGACAAGCCCGAACAGAAAGTCTACGCCGCGCTCGGGCGCATCAAATACGAAACCAGCCGCGTGCCCAACTCGTTCGCCGTAGTCGCCGGATGCGTGGCCCAGCAGATCGGCGCGGGCTTTTTCGAGCGGTTCCCGCAGGTCCGGCTGGTCGTGGGCGGCGACGGCCTCGCGATGGCCCCGGACGCCATCGAACGCCTGCACGCCGATCCGGCCCTGCGCCTGAACCTCACCGATTTTTCCGAAGTCTACCCGGAACGCGATCCCGCCCTGCCCGCGCACGGCGAAGGCGACATCCCGCCCGTGGCCTACGTCAACATCATGCAGGGCTGCGACAATTTCTGCACCTACTGCATCGTGCCCTTTACGCGGGGCCGCCAGAAGTCGCGGAGCCCCGAGGCCATTCTCGACGAGTGCCGCGCGCTCATCGACAACGGCGCGAAGGAAATCACCCTGCTCGGGCAGAACGTGAACTCCTACGGGCTGGACAAGCACGCTTCCGGCGACACCTCGTTCGCGCAGCTCCTGCGCCGGGTGGCCGAACTGCCGGGACTGGCGCGGTTGCGTTTCGTGACGCCGCATCCCAAGGACCTGTCCCCGGACGTCATCGCCATGTTCGCGGAACTGCCGAATCTCTGCCCGCGTCTGCATCTGCCGCTTCAGGCCGGTTCGGATCGCGTCCTCGCCCGCATGAACCGCAAATACGATATGGCCCGCTACATGTCGCTGGTCGAGGCGCTCCGCACGGCGCGCCCGGACATCGCGCTCTCCACGGACCTCATCGTCGGGTTCCCCGGCGAGACGGAGGAGCAGTTTCAGGAGACGCTGGCGGCGGTGCGCGCGGTCGATTTCATGTCGAGTTTTTCCTTCTGCTATTCCGACCGGCCCGGTACGGCGGCCAGCCGCCATGAGGAGAAGGTCGAACCCGCCGAAAAACTGCACCGTCTGGAACGATTGCAGGCGTTGCAGGAAGGGCTTTCCTCCAAGTGGCTCAAGGCCCGCGTGGGCTGTGAGACCGAGGTGTTGCTCGAAGGCGTCAGCCGCAAGCAGGACGGCGAGGACGCCGGGTCCGAAAGCTGGCAGGGCCGCGATCCGTGGGGCGACGCCGTAAACGTCTCCCTGCCCTCCGGCGTCGGCGCGCCCGGCCTCATCCTTCCCGTGCGGATTGTTGCCGACAAGAAACATTCCCTGGTCGGAGAAGTGAGGAAATAGAAGATTGGGAAGGGGGAGGAGAAACTTTCTGAGAAAGTTTCTCCTCCCCCTCCCCAAACCC
>CABKMN010000093.1 GCA_902373525.1 uncultured Bilophila sp.
GAGGAAGGGGGGAGGTTTGGAGGGGGAAGGAGGGCCTTTCTTCAGAAAGGCCCTCCTTCCCCCTCCACTCTTTTCGCCTCACCGCTATCGTACAATGCGACGGATGCGGATGAGGCGCTTCTTCCAGTATTCCTGATTCAGGCTGTCCTCACGGACGCGCTTCCCACTGGTGGGGCTGTGCACGAAACGCCCGTTGCCGGTATACACGCCGGTATGCAGACCGGTGCGCCCCCGGTTGGTGTCGAAAACAAGGATGTCGCCGGGACGCATGGGGCTCCGCCCGACCTCGTACCCGGCCTTGGCCTGCGAATCGGTCACGCGGGGCACGTTGATCCCGTGCTGACGGTAGGCCCACCAGATCAGGCCGGAACAGTCGAAGCCCCTCGGCGTGGTCCCCCCGGCCCGGTAGTGCGCGCCGATCTGCGACTTCGCGGTCTGCGCCACGCGCGCGCCGACGGAGCCGTCGTACCGCGTGCCGCCCGTCCCGTAGTTGGGGGCGGTGATATAGGTCACGCCGCAGCCGGAAAGCAGCAGCGCCATCAGACACAGACCGGCGAGCAACGCGCACCGGCACGCCGCCCCCATCCCGAACCATCGTTTCGCCACTCTGCTTTCCATTCCGTTATGGTAGATCACGTGAGGGCAGGATGCCAAGCATCCGCCGCGACTTCCCCGGCCAACGGCACGCACCAGCCCTGCGCCGCACTGCCCGCGAACCATTCCACGGACGGAGCAAGGGCCAAGGACAGGGCCGCGGCCTCGAACGCCGCCTCCGGCGCTCCGGTCCTGTCCGCCTTGTTGGCGAACACCAGACGGCGGCAGGGAGGACAGCCGCGGAACAGTCCCTCGGGATGCGCGACCAGCCGGGCCAGCGTGCCGGGCGTCACCGGACCGCCGGGCTCCTGCCCGGTCACCGCGCAGGCAAGCGCCGAACGATGCACGTGCGCGTCGTCCAGCGGGCGGCCTACGGCGTCCAACCCGACGACCGCCACACAACACCCCGGACGCCGGGGAAACACGGGCTCGTGCGCCGCCGGAGCCTTGAGCGGCTTGCGCGCCGCGCCGTCGGCCTCCACCAGCAACCACGCTTCCGGCAACGCATCCGCCAGCGCGTCCACGGTTTCGGGAGGCACGCCTTCCAGCTTGCCCACGTCCGGCAGCCGTCGCCATGCGACCACCATGCGGGACGCCGACCCCCAAGCCTTGCGGACGGCTTCGGCGGGATCGCCTTCCCCTTCCAGCAGGACCAGAGGCACGCCCGCATCCGGCGGGAACAATTTGGTCGTCGTGGTGCAGATCGTCCGCAATCCCGCCGCCACCATCCGATCCGCCAAGGCGTACATGAGGGTCGTCTTGCCTCCGGCTCCCACCAGCGCGGTCACGCGGGGAAACCGGACTCTCCCGTCCGGTCCGGCGAACAGGCTTTCGAGTGGACGCTTCCGCATGGCTAACGCAGCAGGTCCATCTTTTTCAGATGGATTTCCAGACACGAGAGCGCCGCCGGGGTCACGCCGGAGATGCGGCCCGCCTGCCCGAGGGTATGCGGACGCACGGCGCAGAGCTTTTCCACAATCTCGGCGGACAGGCCGGGAACGGCGGCATAGGCCAGATCGGCGGGCAGGAGCACTTCCTCCAGCCGCGCGGAGCGTTTGACCAGCTCGTCCTGCCGGACCAGATAGCCCGCGTACTTTACGGACGTTTCCGCCTCCAGCCGGACTTCTTCGGGGAAGTCCGTCACGCCGGGATGGAAACGCGCCAGCCGCTCCAGCGTCATGGACGGACGGCGGAGCACTTCCTCCAAGGTCAGCGATTTGTTGGGCACGGCCTCGCCCAGTTCGCGGAACGTGCCGCAGGTCGAAGCGTCCGGCGAAACCCGGACTTCCCGCAGCAGGTCCAGCAACCGGCCCAGCTCGTCCTGCTTGCGCCGGAACACGGCCCATTGCTCGTCGCCCACCAGCCCGAGGTCCCGCCCGAGGGGCGTCAGCCGCGCGTCCGCATTGGCCTCGCGCAGCAGCAAACGGTATTCGGCCCGCGACGTGAACATGCGATAAGGTTCCTTGGTCCCGCGCGTAACGAGGTCGTCCACGAGTACGGCCATGTACGCCTTGTCGCGGCCCGGCAGGAACGGAGGCCGCCCCGTCAGCCGGCACCCCACGTTGACGGCGGCCCACAGGCCCTGCGCCGCCGCCTCTTCGTAGCCGGACGTCCCGTTGATCTGCCCCGCCAGCCACAGGCCGGGCAGGACCTTGGCTTCCAGGGTAGGCTCAAGCTGCACCGGGTCCACGTAATCGTATTCGATGGCATAGCCGGGCCGCACCATTTTGGCGTGCTCAAGGCCGGGGATGCTCGCGATCATGGCAAGCTGCACGTCCAGCGGGAGGCTGGTGGAAATGCCGTTGGCGTAGCACTCCTGCCCGTTGAGCCCCTCCGGCTCGATGAATACGTGGTGCCGGTCGCGGTCGGGGAACCGGGCCACCTTGTCCTCGACCGAGGGGCAGTAGCGCGCGCCCGTGCCTTCGATGACCCCGGTGAACAGCGGAGAGCGGTCCATGCCCGAACGGATGGCGTCGTGCGTCCGCTCGTTGGTCCACGTCACGTAGCAGGACACCTGCGGCTGTCCGGGCTTCGGGCCGTGGAAACTGAAACTCGGAGCCGGATCGTCGCCGGGCTGCTCCTCCATTTGCGAAAAATCGATGGACGACCGCAACAGGCGCGGCGTGGTGCCGGTCTTGAGCCGTCCGAGGGTGAGCCCGTGCTTCCGCAGCGAATCGGACAGCTTCATGGCGGCGGCGTCCCCGAGACGGCCCCCGGAAAAATGGGTGAGGCCCACATGGATAAGCCCGCGCAGGAAGGTGCCCGTGGTCAGGATGACGTGCGGGGCCTCGAAGGTCTGCCCCAGCTCGGTGCGGACCCCGGCGACGCGCCCGTTCTTCTCCAGCACCTCGTCCACGGTGTCCTGCCAAAGAGTGACGTTCGGCTCGGCGAACAGCGTGGCCTTCACCGCGTCCATATAGCTGTCGCGGTCGATCTGCGCGCGCGTGGCCCGCACGGCGGGGCCCTTGCTGGCGTTCAAAGTGCGGAACTGGATGCCCGCCCGGTCCGCCCACAGGCCCATCATACCGCCGAGGGCGTCGATCTCCCGGACCATGTGCCCCTTGGCGAGGCCGCCGATGGCGGGGTTGCACGAAAGATGACCGATACGGTCCACGTTCCCCGTGATCAGCAGCACGCGCCGCCCGAACCGGGACAACGTCATGGCGGCTTCACAACCCGCGTGCCCCGCGCCTACGACTATACAATCGAACATACTTTTTCCTTGGGAAACGTAGAGGGAAGGAACCTTCCCCGCGAGAAGCCCCTTCTCCTCCCGCCCAGTCCTTCGACCGGCGGAGAAGGCAAAAGGCATCCTCTGTCCACCACATCACGCCCGAACGCGTCCATTCCCCAACCGCCTTTCCCCACGCGACGCCGGGAGACGTCCACGCACGTTCCAGCCGTCGGGGCCGCCCGTCCCTCCGTCGACCCTTCCGAACGTCTTCGGAAGGAAAGGGGAGGGGTTTGAGGAGGGGCAAGGGAACCCTTCTTCAGTAGGGTTCCCTTTCCCCTCCCCACTCTTCGCTAGTCGAACAGCATCCGCGCAAGAACCTGCGCGTCACCGATGGTCTTGGAAATGAGGGAATACTCGTTGGCGAGGTGGTAGGTGGGCACGACGCTGGCCCAGACCGCGGCGGGGATGCCCATGTCGCGGAACCCCACGGCCACGGTCCCGCCTCCGCTGCCGTCGCAGTGAGGCTCAATGCCGTAGATTTCCCGGATGCCCGCCGAAAGACGCCGCACCACCTCACTGTCCGGCGACGTCGCCGGAGAGGCGGGCGCGTTCGTGACCGTGGAAAGCTCCACCGTCACGCTGTGACGCTCCGCAATCGGCTCCATGATCTCCTGCACCGAGGCCAGCACCGCGTCGTGGCTGATGCCCGGCAGAATCCGGCAGTCGATGTAGAACACGTCCTTGCCCGGCAGGGAATTGATGTTCGGCACGTTCTCCTCGTGCCGCGTGGGCACGAAGGTGCAACACGGAGGCTGGAAGAGCGGGTCCACATCCGCATACAGGGATTCGAGGTCGCGCACATGCAGGATCATCTCCGAAGCCGCGACCAGCGCATTGCGCCCTTCATGCGGACGTGAGGCATGACACTGCCGCCCGAGCACTTCCACCCGAATCCAGAGCTGCCCCTTCTCGGAAATCTCGATGGACGAGCCGTCCGCCACGCCGTAGTCCGGCACGACCACGAAGTCGTCCGCACCGAACAGCTCGGGATGGTGTTTCAGGATGTAGTGGATGCCGTACCGGCTGGAGGTTTCCTCGTCCGAAACGAAGATCAGGCCGAGGGACAGATCGGGCGTGATGCCCTGCGCCTTGAGCTCCTGCGCGATGAGCAGCCCGCAGACGATGGCCTGCTGGTTGTCTTCGACCCCGCGCCCGCGGATTTTGTCCCCGTCCACGACGACCTTCCACGGATCGGTCTTCCAGTAAGACAATTCTCCCGGAGGCACCACGTCCATGTGACCCAGAATCCAGAGCCGACGCGGAGACGCGCCGGGAATGCGGGCGACCACATTGGGACGCACGCCGTCGGGCACGCGCGCGTCGGGGGCGTCGATGCGCAGGATATCGGTCACGCCGATCCCGCGCAACACCTCTTCCAGATAGAGCGCCTTCTTCATTTCGCCCGTGCCGCCGTTTTCCGGCCCGAGAGCCGGAATTTCGGTCATGCGGGTCTGATACTCGATGATCCTGTCCCGCTGCCTGCCGATGGCCTCGATAAGCCGGGAATCATTTTCCATGCTGTTCCTCGCGGTTCGACTTCAAAAAACAGGAAGGGGGAAGACGACGCCTCCCCCTTCCCTGCGGGACCGATCCTGACGGACGTTCCCGGAAAAAAATACGGACGCGGGCAAAGGCCCGCAGCAAACCCCGTGCGGCTTAACGGCCCTTCGCGGCACGCTTGGACGCCTTCAACGGGTTGACCTTCGCGGACTTGCCGCCTTCCGTCTTCACGTGGGTGGCGAAGTTGCAACGACCGTCGAACCACTTCTTGGCGGGATTCGGGTAGCTGCTGCAGAACTTCTGTTCTTCAAAGGAGCGCACGCGGTCGCAGCCTTCGCACTTATCAATGATGGGCTGCACCAGCATCCCCTTGATTTCAACGCCCTGCTCAGTCTTGACGGCACCCACGAGGGTTTTTTCGTCGCTCATGATAACCTCCTGCGCGCCGGAGCGCGATTTTTTACGTAAGAAACGAACTCTTTTATCCATATGGACAGAAATGTCAAGACCCGTCACCGCCTGCCGGCGACAAGTCGGCCCGTTTCCCGCCCTTTTCGAAGACGCCTGAACGGCGCGCCCCGCATTCCGGGCTCCCGCCAGTTTGCCTTTTCTTGCCGTTTTGGGCAACGTAGCGCAAGCCGATTTCACTTCTTTTTTGAGGATTCCCATGCCGACATCCACGCTCCCCTACCGTTACGCCCACGCCTCCACCGAATCCATGACCGGCTATTTTTCCTGCGAGCCGCCGGAAGACCTGTCCTTCGAGGACGCCCTCGCCCGCCTTGAGGCCGCGCCGCTCGACGAATTCCTCCACCGCCACCTGCTCCGCCGCATCGCCGCCATGACGCCGGACGAGGCGGCCTCCCTGCGCGATCCCGAACGCCCCGTACTGATGGCCCTGCTCCGCGAGACGGGGTTCCTGCATACGGCCTTCGCCGCGCTTCTGGAGGACGCCGACGACGCCGGACTGGAACGGCTGGAGGCCGTCACCCCCCTGCCCTACCTCGGCTTCGCCCGGAAAAGCCTTTCGGAAGCCGGACGGCGCGAACGGGAAACGCTCGCGGCATGGAACGCCCTGTTCGAGGGCAACCTGTCCAACCACCATCCGCTGCCCCATCCCGACGACGTCGAACGTCCCCTGCCCGAGTATGTACGCGACGCCGCCGTTCCCGAGCCCGGACGCACGGCGGCGGACGTCCACGCCGAACTCGCCGTGCCCGGACAGCCCGTCTGGACGCGCCCCCCGGCCCAGAACACGGCGGCGGAAGCGCTGTCCTCGCTGGCGACCTGCGGCGTCATCGCGGGCACGGAAATGCGGCATGAATCCTCGCTGGCTCCGGTGGGCCTGCTGCGGAACTGGAACGTGGACATCGCGGTCCGCTGCGGCGGGCTCGACTACACCCTGCAAGGCGAAGCCACCACATGGGGACGCGGCGTTTCCATCGCCACGGCCCGCGCCTCCTATTCGATGGAGATGGTCGAACGCGCCTCGGCCTACCTTTCCGTGGACGGAAACGCGATCACCGACCGCCTCCACCCCTGCCCGCTGATCCGGGCCAGCCACGCCGATCTGCTCGCACAGGGCCGCAGGGCGCTGGACCCGCGCAGCCTGCCCATCGACGCCGCGTACCGCGAACAGTCCCTCTACTGGATGGAGGGCCGCGACGCCGCCGGAGACGCGGTGCTGGTTCCGGTGCAGGCCGTGGGCTTGTTCTGCAATCTCGACGAACCCGCCCTGTTCCTCTCTCCCGGTTCGACGGGCATGGCCTCCGGCAACACCCTCGACGAAGCCAAGGTCGGCGCGCTCACCGAAATCCTCGAACGCGACGCCGAAGCCACGGTCCCGTGGCGGCGCGACCAGTGCTTCACGCTCGAAGCGCACGGCGATCATCCTCTCGCCGTCCTGCTTGCGGACTACGCCCGCCGGGGCATCCACGTCTGGTTCCGGGACATGACCACCGAATTCGGCGTGCCCTGCTATCAGAGTTTCGTAACCGGAAGCGACGGTTCCGTAGTCCGCGGCGCGGGCGCGGGGCTTTCCGGTCCCGGCGCGCTGCTCTCCGCCCTGACCGAAACGCCCTACCCGTACCCCAACGGTCCGGCGTCCGCGCCCGTTCCGGCGGGGCTCGCACAACGGCGTCTCGAAGACCTGCCCGAGTATCGTCTCGATTCGCCCGCCCGGAACCTGCGTCTGCTGGAGGCCGTGCTCATTTCCCACGGACACGTCCCCGTCTACGTGGACCTGACGCGGGACGATCTGGAAATCCCCGTGGTCCGGGCCGTCGTACCCGGCCTTGAGCTGACGGCGGACTTCGACGTCTTCTCGCGTCCCTCCGTCCGTCTGTTCCGGCGGTATCTGGAGGGGAAATAAAAAAGGCTGCGTCATAAATGGTTGAGGCTTTATTGCTCGAAATGCCAAAGGAAGACCCAATGAAATGCCTCAATCATGGAGTCCGCCAACGAAAAACTGGATAACAGTCCGTATTTTCAGCATGCTGCGGAAATAAAACAACCGCATCCCATGACAGAGCCATCAAAAATCGGGGAGGGGAAACTTCATCCAGAAAATTCCCCTTCCCCAAACCTGCCAACGCGGCTCGCGTCCACCCCATCCTCCTTAAAGACTTTTGACCGTATTGAATCCCCGCTCTCGGTTTTTCCTGTGGAGGAAAGTCGGTGTTCCTCCACTGAAAGGAAAAGACGACAAGGGTGAAGAACAGGCGATGCACGGCAGAGCCGACATATCCAGAGAAAACGGTGTCGCCCCGCTCCGGCCAATTCCTTATTCCACCCCCTGTTCGCTCTCCGGCGAAAGGTAAAGAAGAAGAAGAAGAAGAAAGGGGCCGGGCCTTCCCCCGGCATCCGGCGCAATTCCCTTTTCCCCGCATTCACGGTAGGGTGCCCGACACGACGGAGGTGCGCCTTCCGTCTTTTCCCGCAACCATCCTTGACGAACGCTCGGAGCCATCGTGACGCGCCGTTTCATTTTTCTCTTTATTCTGTTGCTCGCCCTGAGCTGTCCGGCCTTCGCCGCGCCGAGCATTCAGCCGGGCTTCAAGACACTGGGCATCTGGGACCCGACCACCGCCGTGCGGCTGGACCTCGCCGTCTGGTACCCCACCCATTCCTCGCCGTTTCAGGTGGACTACGGGGACTGGAGTTTCTCGGCGGCGCGCGGCAGGCCACCGCTCGAAGGCCGGCACCCACTGATCGTGCTGTCCCACGACGTCGCCGGTTCCCGCTTTTCCCTGCATCAACTGGCGGCGGAGCTGGCCCGCAACGGTTTCGTCGTGGTCGCTCCCACCCATCCCGGCGACAACGTGGACGGCATGGACACCCTCTTCACCGCCGCGCAGGCGACGAACCGGGCCGGGCAGCTCACGCTGACGCTGGACCTTGCCCTGAGCCACCCGGAAATGGCCCCGATGGTCGATCCCCAGCGCATCGGCGTCCTCGGCGTCGGTCCGGGCGGCACGGCGGCCCTGCTCCTCGCCGGAGCGCGGCTGGACGCCACGGGCTGGCCCATCTACTGCGCGGGCAAGGAAGACTCCCCGGACCCCTACTGTACGCCGTGGGCCCGGCAGCGCATGGACGTCTTCGCCGCCACCCCCAAGCTCAACACGGCCTACCGGGATCGCCGTGTACGCGCCGTCGCCGCCGTCTCTCCCTACTATCCCATGATGTTCACCCAGAGCAGCCTGTCGCGCATCCGTATTCCGCTGCTCCTGCTCCGTGCGGAGAAAAGCCACCTCTACACGCTCCAGCATGCCGAACGCCTTCTGAGCGCCATGCCGCAGCCTCCTCAGCTCGGGATGCTCCCCAACGCGAACGCCGCCGCCCTGATGTCTTCCTGCGGGGACAACCTCAAACAGACACTCCCCGAAATGTGCCTCGCCGTGGAGGCCTCCCGACGAGAAGCGGTACAGGACAAGATGGCCGCCGAAGCCGTAGCCTTCTTCCTCAAGCACCTCGGCACGCCCAACCCGCCGCCGCTCCCGCCCGAACCCGAAGACGAGCCCCAAGTCACCGCTCCCGCGCCTGAGAAGCACCCCGTCAAAAGGCGGAAGCGCTAAGAAAAGATTGGGGAGGGGAGAGAAACTTTCTAGAGAAAGTTTCTCTCCCCTCCCCAAACCCCACCC
>CABKMN010000094.1 GCA_902373525.1 uncultured Bilophila sp.
GTTTGGGGAGGGGAGAGGAAACCTTTCTTCAGAAAGGTTTCCTCTCCCCTCCCCAATCTTTTACCAGTCCAGCGTCGCCTTGAAGGCGTGGGCCAAGGCTTCGACGGGTACGGAGAACAGGGCGCTGTCGGCGGAGGCCACGGTCAGGCGGGCGTCGGAGGTCACTTCCCCGATGAAGGGCGCGGCGGAACCGAAATGCGCTTCAAACTCGGCGGCCTTGTCGGGCGCGACGGAGACGAGGAGACGGCTCGCGGATTCGCTGTACAGGGCTTCCGTCAGGCTGAGCGCCCCCACGACGGGAACGCGGTTCAGGGCCAGATGCGCGCCGAGACGGCCGCCGATGCACATTTCGGCAAGCGCCACGGCGAGGCCGCCGTCGGAAAGGTCATGGCAGGCCGTGATGAGACGTCCGTTGATGGCCTGATGCAGCTTCCGGTAGTTGGCGAGCGCGGACTTGGCGTCCACATGCGGCACCGTGTTGCAGGCGATGCCGAGCTGATCCGCGATTTCGCTCCCGGCCAGCTCGCGGGCCGTGGAGCCGAGGATGTAGAGGCGATCGCCCGGCTTCTTGAAGTCGGAGGTCACGGCCTTCTTCACGTCGTCCATGACGCCGAGGACCGAGAAGAGCACGGTCGGCGGGATGGAAATCTTCTTGCCGCCGCCGGTGTAGTCGTTCTTCATGGAGTCCTTGCCGGAGATGCAGGGCACTCCGTAGGCCACGCAGTATTCGGACAGGGCCTTGCAGGCGCGTACGAGCTGGGCCAGCTTGTATTCGCCGTCGGGCGTCTTTTCCGACTGCACCGGGTCGCACCAGCAGAAGTTGTCCACGCCCGCCATGCGGTCGGGGTCCGCGCCCACGGCCACGGCGTTGCGGATGCCCTCGTCCATCGCGTTCGCCATCATCCAGTAGGCGTCGTAGTCGCTGTACTTGGGACAGATGCCGTGGCTGATGACCAGACCGGCTTCGGATTCGAGGATGGGGCGGATGACGCCCGCGTCGGACGGACCGTCGCGCTTGACGCCGGTGAGGGGCTTCACCACGCTGCCGCCCTTCACTTCGTGGTCGTACTGGCGGATGAGGTATTCCTTGCTGCAGATGTTCAGGCGGCCGAGCATGGCCTTGATGAGTTCCGCCTGATCCACGCCGGTATCTTCGATGCGGGCGTCGGGATGCTGCGGGGCTTCCCATACGGCGTTGAGCTGGTACTGCGGCACGCCGTCGTGCATGAAGGCCATGTCCAGATGGGCCACGATCTTGTCGTTGTAGGTCACGTGGAACACGCCGTCGTCGGTGAACTCGCCGAGGGGCGTGGCTTCCACGTCCATGCGCTTGGCGAGGGCGAGGAATTCTTCGAGAGCCTGCGGCGGCACGGCGAGGGTCATGCGCTCCTGCGCTTCGGAAAGCAGGATTTCCCACGGACGCAGACCGTCGTACTTGAGCGGCGCGCGGGCGAGGTCGATGCGGCAGCCGTTGGTGTCCTCCGCCATTTCGCCGATGGACGAGGACAGACCGCCCGCGCCGTTGTCGGTGATGGCGTTGTACAGGCCGAGATCGCGGGCGTACATGATGAAGTCGTACATCTTGCGCTGCGTGATCGGGTCGCCGATCTGCACGGCGGTGGCGGGAGAGCCTTCGTGCAGCTCTTCGGAGGAGAAGGTCGCGCCGTGGATGCCGTCCTTGCCGATGCGGCCGCCGGTCATGACGACGATGTCGCCGACCTGCGCCTTCTTTTCATAGCCCTTGCGCGGCTTGCCGTCCGTGGAGGACTTGCTCGGGGGCACTTCCGTGGGGATCAGGCCGATGGTGCCGCAGTAGACCAGCGGCTTGCCGAGGTAGCGCTCGTCGAACACGATGGAGCCGTTGACCGTGGGGATGCCGGACTTGTTGCCGCCGTCCTCCACGCCTTCGCGCACGCCTTCGAAGACGCGGCGGGGATGGAGCAGGCGGGGCGGTATGGCCTCTTCATGGAAGGGAGAGGCGAAACAGAACACGTCCGTGTTGCAGATGAGTTCCGCGCCGAGGCCCGTGCCCATCGGGTCGCGGTTCACGCCCACGATGCCGGTCAGGGCTCCGCCGTAGGGGTCGAGAGCCGAAGGGCTGTTGTGGGTTTCGACCTTGATGCAGGCGTCGTAGTCGGGCGTAAAGGCGATGACGCCCGCATTGTCCTTGAACACCGAGTGGCAGAAGTCCCTTTCGCCGAGGCCGGCGCGGATTTCCTTGGTGGTGTTCATGATGCAGGTCTTGTACAGGCTGTTGATCGTCTCGGTGGTTCCGGCGTCCTTGTCCGTATAGGTGATTTTGGATGCGAAAATCTTGTGCTTGCAGTGTTCCGACCACGTCTGGGCGAGGACTTCCAGTTCCGCGTCCGTGGGGTCGGCGGGCAGGCCGAAGGCCTTGCGCTGGGCGGCGACTTCGGGGCTGGAGAACCAGTTCTTGATCTTGGTCATTTCCTCAAGGCTGAGGGCCAGCGTGTTCTTGTGGCTCACGTCCATGAGTTCGGCGTCGTTCATCGCGGAAAGGGCCACGACGTTGACTTCGTCGCAGGACGCGCCGGTCACGCGGGCGGCCTTGGAGGCGAAGCCCGGTTCGGCGTCCCACTGGGCGCGGCTCTTGATCTCGAAACGCTGGATCAGCTCGTTGGCGAGGAGGTCGCGGGCGATGTGCGTAACCTGCTCCTCGGTCAGCGCGCCGTTGAGGCGGTACTGGACCGAGGTGTACACGGCGAGGCTGTTGCGGTCTTCGATGCCGAGCACGAGCGCGGCGGTGTCGCGGGCGGTGCGGCCTTCGTTGTCGGTGACGCCGGGACGGTACCCCACCTCGATGATCCACGAGGTCCCCTCTTCGGGAAGCGGCAGGGGAGACAGGGATACGGCCTGCAAGACCGGATCGTGCAGCACGCTTTTTTCCATGAGCGTGTTCACCTGTTGCGCGTCGAGTCCTTCCAGCGTGAACACCTTGACCGTACGCACGCCCTTGACGGGAATGCCGAGCGCTTCACGGATGCTGGCCGCGGTCTTGCGTCCGATCGTGTCGTCAAGATGGGGGAAAAGGCCTGCTTCAATGCGATAGAGCATGTCTGTCTCCTGAACTGTTTTGTAACCGTTGTGGGCGGAGTGGGGCGGACGGAAAGGATCAGGCGTCGCGATCGCGGACGTAGCCGATGAGTCCGGCGAGGATGTCCTTGTAGTCCGAAGCCGGGAGCCCGGCGGTGAGTCCGTCGAGGGCTTCCTGAGCCTGATGCAGATACGTATCGGCTATGCCGCGCGTCCTGTCGTCGAAGCCGTTGTCCCGGACGGCGTCGATGATGCGCCGGACGTCTTCGTCGGAAAAGGATTGCGCGGCGAACTGGGCGAAAAAGGTTTCCCGTTCGGCGGGAGCGAGCGAGTCGGCGTAGAAGAAGATGGGCGGCGTCAGCTTGCCTTCGCGCACGTCGCCGCCCTCGGGTTTCCCGGTGCGGCTGGAGGGCGCGAAGTCGAGCGCGTCGTCAACGATCTGGAAGGCCATGCCGAGGCTGAAGCCGTAGGCGGCGGCCCGTTCGATCTGGTCCGGCGTGCCTCCGGCGCGGATCGCCCCGATGTTGCAGGCCGTGCGGATCATCCATGCGGTTTTGCCCGCGATGATCTCGTCATAAATGCGGAGATCGTCGGCCCGTTTGCCCTGATTGGCGATTTCGAGGATTTCGCCGTAGGCGGTCTGCGCGATGGCGTCCGACGTGGCGGCGGTCAGCCGGGGGTCGCCGAAGCCCGCCACCATCTGGTTTCCCTTGGCCAGCAGCGCGTCCCCGGCGAGGATGGTTTCCGTAACCCCGAAGACCTTGTGGGTCGCCGTGCTGCCCCTGCGCAGTTCCGCGTTGTCCATGACGTCGTCGTGGAGCAGGGTCGCCACGTGGAACATTTCCATCGCCGCGGCGAGCGCGTAGATGTCGTTGCCGCCATACCCCAGCAGGCGGGCCATGAGGACCGTCAGCAGCGGGCGCAGCCGTTTGCCGCCGTTTCCCATGGCGTATTGGGCGATGGGGACGACGGAGGGGGGAAGCTCGGCGGCCGCTCCGGCCAGAGCCGCGTTGATGTTGGGCTGTTCCTGGGCGAGAAAGGTGCGAAGTGTGGTCATGGGCGGATAAGGATAGGGTTGCGGTCGCACGACGCGGTTCCGTCGCGAATCCGTTCTACATAGCTGTTAGCCGGTTGATGTGCAAGTAGCTTTACACCTTCCGCGGCTTTTCCTACAACGGACCTTGTTTCGACAACCTCTTGCAGCGAGGAACGCATGGAGTTCGACAGCAGGCTTTTTTTCAGCGCCCTCGGGCTGGCCTTTATACTGGAGGCCCTTCCCTATACGCTGTTTCCCGAACGGATGCGGCAGGTTCTGCAATCTCTCGGGGAAGAGGGCGCGTCCGGATTGCGCCGGATGGGGCTTTTTTCCCTCGCCGCCGGAGTCGTGGTGCTCTGGCTTACGCTGAGCTGAGCCTTTCGCGCGGTCCGTTCCGATGCGGCGACGGCCCCGAAATGAAGAAAGCCCCTGAAGGCCGATGCTTTCAGGGGCTTTTCCGTTATGCCGTCTTACACGAAGAACAGGTAGGTGATGAGGGCGAAGCAGGGGAACAGGATACCCACGGACCAAGCCATGTAGCCGAAGAAGCTGGGCATCTTCACGCCCTGATCTTCAGCGATGGAGCGGACCATGAAGTTCGGGGCGTTCCCGATGTAGGTCACGGCGCCCATGAACACCGCACCGGCGGAGATGGCGGACAGGGTTTCGGTCCAGTCGGTCATCAGGTGCGCGGCGTCGCCGCCCGCGGTGTTGAAGAACACCAGATAGGTCGGAGCGTTGTCGAGGAACGAGGAGAGCATGCCGGTCAGCCAGAAGAACATGGCGTTCACGGGCTGGCCCTCATGGAAGACCATGTTGATGACGCCGGAAAGCGCGCCTTCGGTGCCCGCCCGCAGGATGGCGATGGCGGGGATCATGCTGATGAAGATGCCGATGAACAGCTTGGCGACTTCAAGGATGGGCTCCCAGGTGAAGTTGTTCAGCTTGCGGCATTCCTTGGTGGTCAGGGCCAGAGAGGCTCCGGCGAGGGCAAGCAGGACGACGTCGCGGGCCGCGTTCTGGAGGTCGATGTGGGTGCCGTAGATTTCAAAGCCGGATTCGGGGTTCCACACGCCGGAAACGAGCACGGCGATGATGACGCCGACCAGAAGCAGCAGGTTGATCTTGCCGTCGAGGCCGAGCTTTTCGGTGGACTGGTCGGCCGGTTTCGGCTTGCCTTCCTTGCCGTACAGGACGGTGTCCAGCAGGAAGAAGAGGCCGAGCAGGATGACGGACAGGAGCACGGTTTTACAGAACAGGTGGACCGTCGTCCAGAAGAAGGACACGCCCTTGAGGAAGCCGAGGAACAGCGGCGGGTCGCCGAGGGGCGTCAGGGAGCCGCCGATGTTGGCGACCAGGAAGATGAAGAAAATGACGGAATGCATGCGGTACTTGCGGTGCTCGTTGGCCCGGAGCAGGGGACGGATGAGCAGCATGGCCGCACCGGTCGTTCCCATCCAGCTGGCGAGGATGGTGCCGAGCGCCAGCAGGCCGGTGTTCACGAGGGGCGTGCCCACGAGCTGACCTTTGAGACGGACGCCGCCCGCGATGGTGAACAGCGCGAACAGAAGGACGATGAACGGGATGTATTCCATGAAGAGGACATGGACGAGCTGATAGGTCGCCAGCGGCAGCCCGTAGACCATCGCGCAGGGGACAAGGAACGCGAGGCCCCAGAAAATCGCCACCTTGCCGAAGTGGTGGTGCCAGAAGTGGGGCAGGGCCAGCGGTCCGATGGCGATGGACAGCAACATGCACACGAACGGGATGGCCCACATGATGGACAATTCCGCGCCGTTGAGGTCATGGCCGCCGGAAGCCTGGGCAGACAGGGGAACCAGCGCCGTCAGCGCCAGCGCCATAAACATGGCAAACAGTCGTTTCATCTCAGGTCAGCTCCTTGGGAAAACTTTTTTCATCCGATATGGCTCTAATATGAAAATGCAAGAAGATCAAGATGCACACCAAGAAAGCGCGTTTTGTCTTTCCCGGAAGGGGACCGATCAGCACCTTTTGGAAGCGTTTTTCTCTTCCGCATCCTCCTCCGCCCGCAGGTCCTCGAAGGTCATGTCGAGCGTTTTGCCCGTGTGCCCCGCATAGGCCCTTCCGAAACGTTCCGCGGCGTCCCGGAGGTCCTCGGCGCTGCCGAATCCGTAAAAGGCCGCGGGTTTTCGTTCGTCATTCATATGGATTTCCAGCCGGTGCCCCTGCCAGTCGCTGCGCCCGTGCAGGCGGCGTATGTCGACAATGTTCCCGCCCGTCCCGTTGACGATCCAGAGCCCCCGCGTTTCGTCCATGAGCAGATACCCCGCTCCGGTGTCCCACCATGTGGGGGACAGGCCGAGCCTGCGGACGAGGCTCCGCGTCTTCCAGTAGGGCGCGGTGCGGGCAACGAGATTGAGCCCCCTGAAAAACAGAAAAATGGCGATCACCGGCGTGACGCCGATGGCGACGAGGCCGGGCATGGGCGACCAGAGGTAGAGGTGCCAGGCTCCGAAGGCGAAAAGGACCGCGAGGCTCCAGCGGAACAGGCCGCGAAACAGCGGAGGGGGACCGAGCAGGCGGCCGATCGCAAATGGGGACATGCTGACTCCGGAACGTGCCGCCCCAAAGGACGACGAAAGATACTCCCTTCTAGCGCAGGCCGGGACATGCGGCAACCGTTTTTCGCGCGGAAGGCCCGGAATCGTCCGGTTTACAGGTACGGCGTCGGTGCGCTACCATAGCCGCTCCTTTGGACCTGTAACCATTCGAGCCCGGTATGTCCTGTTTGTTTTCTCCCGGCCATACGCCCGGAAAACCCCATCTGCTCTGCTCCCGGCGTACGGTAGCGTTGCTGGCGGCGGATTGTGCGGCTCTGTTCGGGACGATGTTCCTGATAGGGCTTCTCCGTGTCTTGACGGGCGGGGAAATCTCGTTGTCGCAGCATGTCCCGCTGGCGCTGTTCCTGCTGGTGGCGCCCATCGTCAACGCCTTCGAGGGGTTGTACAGCGAAATTCCGCCGGCTTTGCCGGAGGAACTGCGGATGCTCGGCATTTCCACGTCCATCGCCTATTTCAGCATCGCCATTTTTTTGTTTCTCGGGCGTGGGCACTTGCCTTCGCGCACGGTCTACTTGTTTTCGTGGGGATTGAGCCTCGGCGTGGTGCCGTTGGTCCGGTGCGCGGTGCGTACCCGGTTTTCGCGCGAAAGCTGGTGGCGGGTGCCGACCGTCCTGTTCGGCTCGGGCGAACTGGTCCCGCGCGTGGAAGCCTATCTGAACAGGCACGCCGAAGCGGGTCTGCGCCTGTGCGCCCGGTTCGTCAGCCGGGCCTGCCCGGAACTGGATCACGATTCCCAAGGTACGATTACCGACGCCGAGAAGACGCTGGACCCGTTGTACAACCGTTCGGACCTTGAGACGTTCGTCCGGCTTTATCCCAAAACCTGCGCGCTGGTGGTGATGGAGAGGGACGCGCCTCTGGCCTGCCGTCAGGAACTGATCGATCTGGCCAGCCTGTTGTTCCATTCCGTCATCCTCGTCCCCGAAGATTTGTCGGAAGGGGAGATTCCCTTCTGGGTTCGTCCGCTGGAAATCGGCGAAGTTTTGTGTCTCAAGGTCCGGCAGAACCTGCTCGATCCCCGGCGGCTCGCTCTCAAGCGCGGCATGGATTTTGTGCTTTCCCTGCTCGGGGGCATCGTGATTCTGCCGTTCCTCGTGCTCATCGCTCTTGCCATCAAGGTGGAATCACGGGGCCCCGTGTTTTTCCGGCAAAGCCGTATCGGACGGGACGGGCAGACCATCCATATTTTGAAGTTCCGTACGATGGTGCGCAATGCCGAGGAAGTGCTCCAGCAGTATCTGGAGACCAATCCGGAGTTGCGCGAAGAGTGGAAGGCGGACCAGAAGCTCCGCAATGATCCGCGCATCACCCGGGTAGGGGCGTGGCTGCGGCGCACGAGTCTGGACGAGCTGCCGCAGCTCTGGAACGTGTTAAAGGGCGAGATGAGCCTTGTAGGCCCTCGCCCCATCGTCGAGAATGAAATCGTACGTTACGGTTCGGCGTTCGCCTCCTACAAGCGGGTACGGCCGGGCATGACCGGACTGTGGCAGGTTTCCGGGCGCAACGATCTTTCGTACAAACAGCGCGTACACCTCGACCGTTTTTACATCTGCAACTGGTCCACATGGTTGGACCTGCTGATCCTCGCCAAGACCCTGCCCGTGGTTCTCGGGCGCAAGGGCGCGTACTAGAGGGCTTCCGCAGGCAAGAGGCTTGCCGCTTCCCCTTGTCCCGTCAAGGGCAGATCGTTCTTCATACGATGCCCGTAAGCCTCATTCTCCCTATCAATTACGGTTTCGCCGTCTTTCTATTCCGGGTGGATTCCCCCCCGGATTCCTTTAAAAGCGAACGAAAAGGGTTCCGCATCCAGTCCAATCTGGATGCGGGACCCTTTTTTCATGCGCTCCTGCGAGCATTGTTACGTCTTCTTGAAGATGTCGAGGCGACGTTACCACGCGTGCGGAGTTCTTGGGTTCCCCGCACCGTAAAAACCCGGTGATGAACGGCGTCAACGCGCGCGTGGTGTTTCGGCATGCCCCCTTCACGACACCGGACAGCGCCGGGATACCCGGATAACGGATTTCGACTTCCACCGCTTCAATCGTTTCTTGTATGATGCCTCGTTTGAGGGGGCGTCAAACGTGAAGCGCCAACACGTGAATGGTTTTCCATGCCCCGTATAAGCGTTTCAGTCTGATTGAGAGACAGATACTTCGTGTCCAGACGTTCCTTCTTCAGTCCGCTCCGGGAAACTTGCGTTCGGAGGCTGATTCCGGCGTCTCCAAAGCCGTGTTCCGTCCCGTTTTTGAAAGTCTTTGGGGTGGGAGGGATGG